>JAJDAJ010000001.1 GCA_029261925.1 Deltaproteobacteria bacterium
GGCGCATCGCCGGCGTCAGCTTCGCGTTAGCATGAAGGTGCTGCACCTGTGGGTTCTCCTCTGAGTTCGAGGTCGTTGAACAACCCCATTCTCAGGGCACCCACAGGTGTCAGCAATCTATCGAGGCCCCTCAGCTAGCCCAGGCGCTCGCCCGGATCGGGGAGTCGACCTGCCTCGCACTTCGCGAGCCGTCGCTCGGTCCCGCACTCGGGCGGAAGGGCGGCGCGACCGGGGGTGGCCACAGCCAGGTGATCCCGTCCGATCGGATCAACCTGCACTTCACGGGCGACTTCCACGCGATCGCGGCGGCGCACAATCTGCTCGCGGCGCTGCTGGACAACCACATCCACTTCGATAACGCGCTGCGGATCGACCCCCGTCGGATCCTGTGGCGACGTGTGATCGACATGAACGACCGCGCCCTGCGAGAGGTGGTCACGGGGCTCGGTGGACGCGGTCAGGGCGTGCCCCGCGAGACGGGCTTCGACATCACCGCCGCGTCCGAGGTCATGGCCATCCTGTGCCTGGCCGGGGACCTCGACGATCTGCGCGCGCGTCTCGAGCGTATCCTGGTGGGTCTGAGCTACGACGGTGAGCCCGTACGGGCGGCCCAGCTCCGCGCGCCGGGCGCCATGCTGGCGCTCCTGAGCGACGCGCTCTGGCCCAATCTGGTCCAGACCCTCGAGGGAACGCCGGCGCTGATCCACGGTGGGCCGTTCGCCAACATCGCCCACGGATGCAGCAGCGTCATCGCAACGCGCACAGCGCTGAAGCTCTCCGACTGGGCGATCACGGAGGCGGGGTTCGGATTCGACCTGGGAGCGGAGAAGTTCTTCGACATCAAGTGCCGCAGCGCGGGGCTCGATGTCGCCGCCGTCGTGCTGGTGGCGACCGTGCGGGCGCTGAAGATGCACGGGGGTGCCGCGGCCGGCGACCTGGCGACACCCGACCCGCTGGCCGTCCGGGCGGGGCTGGCCAACCTCGAGAAGCACATCGAGAACATCCGCCACTTCGGTGAGGTGCCCGTCGTGGCGCTGAACCGGTTCGCGCAGGATCGCGACGACGAGATCGCCGTGGTCCGCGATTGCTGCGACGGACTCGGCGTGCCGTTTGCGGTCTCGGACCACCACGCGCGCGGCGGCCGCGGCGGGGTCGAGCTCGCCCGGGCGCTCATGGCGCACGCGCGGGACGACCAGCCCTACCGGCCCCTGTACGCGCTGACCGCGTCCGTGCGCGAGAAGATCCTCACGGTGGCGCGGAAGATGTATGGGGCGGGTGCGGTCGCCTACACGAAACGCGCCGAGCAGGACCTCGCCGAGGTGGAGCGGATGGGACACGCGGATCTGCCGGTCTGCATCGCGAAGACCCCTGCATCGCTCTCGGACGATCCCCGGCGGCACGGCCGGCCGGACGATTTCGAGCTGACGGTGCGCGCGATCGAGATCGACGCCGGCGCCGGTTTTCTCGTCGTGCTCACCGGGGAGATCGTGCGCATGCCGGGCCTGCCCCGTCGGCCGCTCTCGGAGCGGATCGACGTGCGCGACGGCGAGATCGTGGGCCTCGAGTGACGCCGACCCAGCAGCCCGCCCCGCATGCGGAGCCGGTCGCCTAGAGGGGCTGGTCGGGGCGCCAGGCCTCGATGCAGCGAGGAGCGCGGCCGCTGGCGACCAGCTCGCGACCGAGCTGCGCCTCGAGCTCGCGGCGCGTGCCCAGGATGGCGTCGAGCGTGTGGATGCGCCGCGAGTACAGGTGCTGCTCGTGCTCCTCGGTGACGGCGATCGCGCCGAAGCACTGCCGCGCGCGCTGCGCGACCGCGCGGCCCGCGCGCCCGGCCAGCGCCTTCACGGCCGCGGCCAGGTCGTGCGCGTCGCCCGCGCTCCACTGCTCGAGGGCGGCCTCGCACATCTCGCCGAGCGCCGACACGTCGATCTGGCTCTCGGAGAGCATGTGCTGGATCGCCTGGAAGCCCGAAATCGGCTGACCGAACTGCTCGCGCTGGTTCGTGTGCGCGACGGCGCGGTCGAGCAGGTCGCGCGAGGCTCCCAGGATCTCGTGCGCGGCGGCGATGCGCGCCAGCGAGAGCGCGCGCGCGTCGGCGGTCGCGTCCGGCGACACCGGGTCGCCGAGCACCCCGTCGAGCCGCACGCCCTGCAGCAGGCCCGCGTCCAATGCGCTCGACGTCACGCGCACCAGGCCCTCCGCCGGCGCGATGCGCGCGCCGTCCGGGCCCTGCCAGGTGACGTGGGTCGCGGTATCGTCCAGGCCCAGCGCGAGCGCGAGCCCGGACGGATCCCCGGCCACGACCACGGCCAGCTCCTGGGCGGGCAGGCCCACCGCGTCGGCCACGGCCGCGCCGCGAACCGCCGCGAGGGCGGGGCTGGTCACCAGGCTGCGGCCCTGCGCCTCGAACCAGCTCCCGAAGGCGTGGCGCCCGAAGGCGTCGTCGGGCGCCGCCGCGAACTCGAACCAGTCGAGGCCGGCCAGGGCGTCGCGCGTGCTCTCGCTCTTCTCGAGCGCGTCGAGCACGTTGCCGCGCACCAGCTCGCGGTCCTCGTTGCTCTGGTCGCGGGCCGAGCCGCCCTTGCCGACCATCAGCCGCGCGATCACGTTGAGCTGGATCTGGCGAGAGCCGCCGTAGATGCTCGAGGCGCGGGAGTACAGGTACGACTCCTGCCAGGCCTCGTGGTCCTCGCAGGTGCCCAGATCGATGCCCGGCGAGAGCACGTCGCGCGCGATCTCGTAGAAGCGCTGCTCGGTGTCGATCACCATGACCTTGCTCACCGACGATTCCGGCCCGGGCTCCTCGCCCCCGGCCAGGATCTCGATCACGGCGCGCGAGCGACTGCGCAGCGCCAGCAGGCGCGTGAGCAGCTCGCCGAGGATCTCGGCGCTCTCTGCTGCCGCCGGCGCGCGCGAGAGCTCCTCCAGGCGCGGCAGCAGCTCGCACTGGCGTAGCCAGGTGTAGCTGCCGCGCTCGCCCGCGAGGATGTGCATGGCGACGGCCCAGCCCTGGCCCGGCTCGCCGACCATCTGCGCGTCGGGGAGCATGACCCCATCGAAGTAGACCTCCGCCAGCTCGTCGGTGCCGTTCGCCTGGCGGATCGGCCGCGCGTCGATGCCGGGCGTGGTCATGTCGACCACGAACGCCGACAGGCCGCGGTGACGCTCCTCTGGCGTGCCGGTACGCGCCAGGAAGAAGCAGTGCGTGGCCCACTTGGCCCAGCTCGTCCAGATCTTGTGACCGTCGACGCGCCAGCCGCCATCGACCCGCTGCGCCTTCGTGCGCAGGGCCGCGAGGTCGGATCCGGCGGTCGGTTCGGAGAAGCCCTGGCACCAGAGCACGTCGCCGCGGAGCGTCGGCAGGAAGACCTTCTGGACCAGCTCGGGCTTTCCGAAGCGCACCAGCGCCGGCGGCAGGATGTCGAGGTGCTCGAAGAGGTGGCGCGGCCCGTAGCCGTTACGCTGCAGGGCGTCGACGATGACCGCCCGGTGCAGCACGGTGCCGCCGTTTCCGCCGTGCTCCTCGGGCCAGCCGTAGAGGACCCAGCCGGCGTCGAACATCTCGTGCTGGAGCTCGCGCAGCAGCTCGGAGCGCTCGCCGAAGTCGCGCGGCATGCTCTTGAAGCGCGCGTGCGCGTCGGCGCGCTCGCGCAGCCAGGCCTCGAAGGCGCTGTAGAGCTCGGGCAGCCCCGGATCCGTGCCGATCGGCTGCATCAGCCGGCCGTGACGCCCTGATCGGCGCCGATGATGTTGCCGTGCATGGCCCGCGCCGCGTCCGAAGCCACGAACGCGAAGACCTCGGCGATCTCCTCTGGAGTCGTCATCCCGCGCATCCCCATGTAACGTCCCATCAGCTGGGGGTCCACCTGCTCCGGCAGCTGCACGGAAGCGGTCAGTCCGGTCTGTGTTCCCGCCGGACAGATACAGTTGATCCGGATTCCGGACTTCATGAACTCCATCGCCAGCGCGCGCGTCAGGTTGACGAGCCCGGCCTTGCTGGCGCAGTACGCGACCGTGTACGCCTGGCCCATGAGCGCCGCGTTCGAGCCGATGTTCACGATGTTCCCGGAGCTCTCGAGCAGCCGCGGGATGGCTGCCTGACACAGGAAGAACGGACCCGAGAGGTTCACGGCCAGCGTCAGGTCCCAGTCCGCCTGGCTCATCTCGGGTGCCTGGGCGAAGCGCAGGATCCCGGCGATGTTGCCCAGCACGTCGAGCCGCCCGTGGGCGTCGATGCAGGTCTGCACGGCTGCGAAGCAGGCGTCACGCTGGGAGACGTCGTGGATGGCGCCCTGGAAGCTGCCGCCGGCGTCCTTGATCAGGGCCTCGGTCTCGGCGAGGCCCTGCACGTTCACGTCGATCCCGAGCACGCTCGCGCCCTCGTCGGCGAGACGCTGCGCCACCGCCCGGCCGATGCCCGACGCGGCACCCGTGAGCAGCGCGACCTTGCCCTCGAAACGACCCATCCCGATCTCCTGCTGGGCGGCCCAGTCTCGGGGACGGCCGGCCCCGGGTCAACAGCGCCCGGGAGCGGCCGCCGTCGGCGCTGCGGCGTCCCCTCCGGATGGCCGCTGCCGGCCCGTCGTCGGATCGGGGCTAGAATGCGCGCCAGGAGGCCCCGATGCCCGATCCCGTCCGCGACCGCAAGATCCTCGTGACCGGACCCACCGGCCAGGTCGCGCTGCCGCTCACGCGGGCGCTCGCCCGCGACAACGAGGTCTGGGGCATCGCCCGCTTCGGCGATGCGAGCGCCCGCGAGGCCCTCGAGGCCGACGGCGTGCGCTGCGTGGCCATCGATCTGGGAGCGGCCGACTTCTCGATCCTGCCCGACGACTTCGACTACGTGCTCAACCTCGCGGTGGCGCGCAGCCCCGAGCCCGACTTCGACGCCGACCTGCGGACCAACGCCGAGGCGGCTGGCCTGCTGATGCAGCACTGCCGCGGCGCGCGGGCGTTCCTGCACTGCTCGACCACGGGCGTGTACCAGGCCGACGATCACACCGTTTTCGGCGAGGACGCGCCGCTGGGCGACAATCACCGCGTGATGATGCCGACCTACAGCATCGCCAAGATCGCGGCCGAGGCCGTCGTGCGCACCGGCGCGCGGCAGCTCGGGCTGCCCACGGTGATCGCGCGGCTCAACACGCCCTACGGCTCCAACGGTGGCTGGCCCTGGTATCACCTGCTGATGATGAAGGGGGGAGTTCCGATTCCGGTGCACACGAACCGGCCGAGCCAGTACACGCTCACCCACGAGGACGACATCCTGGCCTCGCTGCCCTACCTGCTCGGAGCCGCGTCCGTGCCCGCGAGCGTGTTCAACTGGTGCTCGAGCGAGCACGCGAGCATCGAGGAGTGGTGCGCCTACATGGGCGAGCTCACCGGCCTGGAGCCGAAGCTGAGCTACACGGACAGCACGCTCGAGAGCGTCATGGCCGACGACAGCCGGCTGCGCGCGCTGGGATTCGAGCCCCGCGTCCGCTGGCGCGACGGGCTGCGCCGCATGATCGAGACGCGCGCACCGGAACTCCTCCGGGGCTGAGGCGGGTCCGGAGCGACCCTGCTCCAGCGACTTGCCGCGTATACTTCGAGTGATGGATTTGCCCGTGGATGTGCTGCTGCGCCCGGCCGGGGAGGCCGTGCGCCGGATCGCGCTGGCGCTGATCGAGGCCGCGAGCTCGGCCGAGCGGCGCCTGGGCGATGCGGACGATGCCGAGGCGCTGCACGACTTCCGCGTGGCGCTGCGACGCCTGCGCAGCCACCTGCGCGTCTGGCGCGAGCCGCTGCGCGGAGTCGTGCGACGCAAGGACCGACGGCGCCTCGGCGACCTCCAGGACCGCACCGGCGCCGGTCGCGACGCCGAGGTCGCGCTGGCCTGGGTCGGCGCGCAGCTCGAAGGACTCGCGGCCGAGCACCGGCCCGGTGCGGACTGGCTCGGTGAGCGCCTGCGCTCGCGGCAAAGCGCCGCGCTCGCACACGTGGATGCGCGTGTGCGCGGGCGCTTCCGGAGCCTGGCCGGGGACCTGACGGCGCGCCTCGCGATCTGGACGGTCGAGCGGGACCTGCGCGAGGAGGCCGTCGACGATCGCTTCGGGGCGGCCCTGGCGAGCTCCGCGCGCGAGCAGGGCGCCGCACTCGGGGAGCTGCTGGGCGGGCTGGACGCGTCGAGCCCCGCCGCGCGGCTGCACGCGACGCGCCTGGCCGCGAAGCGGCTGCGCTACACCGTCGAGCCGGCGCGGCCGTACGCGGAGCCGGCACGCGAGGTCGTGCGCTGCTGCCGGCAGCTGCAGGACCTGCTCGGCGATCTCAACGACTGCGCGAACCTCGCCGAGCTGCTCGACGCTGCCATCGCCGCGACGGCCACCGAGCGTGCGGACCGGGTGCGCGAGCTGCTGCGTGCCGGCTTCCCGGACCGGGCGCGGCGTGAGGGCTGGTTCACCGAGTGGCCCGGCCTGCTGGAGCTGGCCGCGGCGCTGGCGGCGCAGCGCGGGGAGCTGCTCGCCGAGCTCGAGTCGGGCTGGCTCGGCGGTCGGGAGGAGCTCTCGACGGCGCTGCGCGACCTGGACGCGGCGCTCGCGCCCGGGGCGCAGTCCGACGAGGAGATCGAGCGCAAGTTCCTGCTGCGCGCACTGCCGCCACTCGCCGGCCGTGTGAGCGAGTCGCTCGAGATCGAGCAGGGCTGGCTGCCCGGAGACCGGCTGCGCGAGCGGGTGCGGGTGATCCGCGAGGCGGGCGAGGCGCGCTACCTGCGCTGCCTGAAGCTCGGTCGTGGAGAGCGGCGCTTCGAGCTCGAGGAGGCGACCAGCCAGGAGGTCTTCTCGGGCCTCTGGCCGCTGACGCGCGGCTGCCGGCTCCACAAGCGACGTCACCGCGTGCCCGAGGGCGAGCTGGTCTGGGAGGTCGACGAGTTCCTCGACCGGGAGCTGGCACTCGCCGAGGTGGAGCTGCCCGCCGTGGGCCACCCGCTCGAGCTGCCCGCCTGGCTCGAGCCGCTGGTCGTGCGCGAGGTGACCGGCGAGGCCGGGTTCAGCGGCAGCGAGCTGGGGCGCTAGCGCCGCTCCGGGCGGCGACCGTCCGGAGAGCCCGGCCCTTGCGATATACCCCATGGGGGTATAGGGTACTACCATGAAGAACGAGACCCGTGACCCGGTGCGCCGGCGGCTGCGCAAGATCGGCGGCCAGGTGAGCGCGCTCGAGCGCATGGTGGACGAGGACCGCTACTGCGTGGACGTGCTGATGCAGATCGCCGCCGTGCGCGGCGCGCTCGACCGCGTGGGCAAGCTGCTCCTCGAGGGCCATGTCGAGACCTGCGTCAGCGAGGCCATTCGCAGCGGTCGCCCCGCCGAGCGCGACCGGAAGCTCGCCGAGCTGATCGAGGTCTTCTCGCGCTTCGCGCACATCGGAGGGCGCTGAGTTGGGCGCCGCGAGTGCGAGCCCCGGCCCGGGGCAGTGGACCTGCCCCATGCATCCGGAGGTCCTCCGCGACGGGCCCGGAAGCTGCCCCGAGTGTGGCATGGCCCTGGAGCCGGTCGAGCCTGCGGCCCGGGAGGGCGAGTCCGCCGAGCTCGTCGACATGACGAGGCGCTTCCGGGTCAGCCTGCTGCTCACGCTCCCGGTCTTCGCGCTCGCCATGGGCGAGATGATCCCGGGCGACCCGATCGGGGCCCGCGTGCCCGCGCACCTGCAGGTGTGGATCCAGGCGCTGCTGGCGACGCCCGTGGTGCTCTGGGGCGGCGCACCCTTCTTCGTGCGCGGCTGGGCGTCGCTGGTCTCGCGCCGGCTGAACATGTTCACGCTGATCGCGATCGGCACCGGCGCGGCCTGGGCCTACAGCGTGGTCGCGCTGCTGGTGCCACAGGTCTTTCCCGCGGCGTTCCGCGGCGCCCACGGCGGGGTGGCCGTCTACTTCGAGGCCGCCGCGGTGATCGTCACGCTCGTGCTCCTGGGCCAGGTGCTCGAGCTGCGGGCGCGCAGCCGCACCGGCGCGGCGATCCGGGCGCTGCTGGGCCTGGCGCCGCGCACCGCGCGCGTGCTCGAGGAGGACGGCGGCGAGCGCGACGTGCCGCTCGACGAGGTCGCGGTCGGGGATCGCCTGCGCGTGCGACCGGGCGAGAAGGTCCCGGTCGATGGCGTGGTCCTCGAGGGCCAGAGCTCCGTCGACGAGTCGATGATCAGCGGCGAGCCGCTTCCCGTGGCGAAGGCCGAGGGCGACGCGGTGACCGGTGCGACCGTGAACGGCAGCGGCGCGCTGGTCATCCGTGCCGAGCGCGTCGGCGAACAGACCCTGCTGGCGCAGATCGTGCAGATGGTCTCCGAGGCGCAGCGCAGCCGCGCGCCCATCCAGAGTCTGGCCGACAGCGTCGCCGCGTGGTTCGTGCCCGCCGTGGTGGTCGCGGCCGTCGTGACGTTCGGCGTCTGGGCCGTGGCCGGGCCCGAGCCGCGCCTGGCGCACGCCCTGCTGGCCGCCGTCGCGGTGCTCATCATCGCCTGTCCCTGCGCGCTGGGACTCGCCACGCCGATGTCCATCATGGTCGCGACGGGCCGGGGCGCGTCGGCCGGCGTGCTGTTCCGGAATGCGGAGGCGATCGAGCTGCTGCGCGAGGTGGACACGCTCGTGATCGACAAGACCGGGACGCTGACCGAGGGCCGGCCGACGCTCGTGGAGGTCGTCGCGGCGGACGGTGCCGACGAGGCCGACGTGCTGCGCCTCGCGGCGAGCCTGGAGCGCGCGAGCGAGCACCCGCTGGCCGACGCCATCGTGCGGGGCGCGCGGGAGCGCGGGCTGTCCCTGGCCGAGCCGGACGCCTTCGAGGCCGACACCGGGCGCGGTATCGCGGGCCGCGTCGAGGGTCGCGAGGTCGTGCTGGGCAACGCGGCGCTGCTGCGGGCCCGCGGCGTCGAGACCTCCGCGCTGGACGCGCGTCTGGAGGCGATGCGAGCCGGGGGGCGGACCGCGGTGCTGCTGGCCGTCGACGGCAAGCTCGCCGGCGCGCTCGCCGTCGCGGACCGCATCAAGGACTCGACGCGTGAGGCCGTGCGCCAGCTGCGTGCGGAGGGCCTGCGCCTGGTCATGCTGACCGGAGACAGCCGGACCACCGCCGAGGCGGTGGCGCGCGAGCTCGGCATCGACGAGGTCGTGGCCGACGTGCTCCCCGAGCGCAAGGCCGAGGTCGTCGGCGAGCTCCAGGACCAGGGCCGCGTGGTGGCGATGGCGGGCGACGGCATCAACGACGCCCCGGCGCTGGCGCGGGCCCACGTCGGCATCGCCATGGGCACGGGCACCGACGTGGCCATGGAGAGCGCCGGTGTGACCCTGGTGCGCGGGGACCTGCGCGGCATCGCCCGGGCGCGTGCCCTGAGCCGCGCGACGCTGCGCAACATCCGCCAGAACCTGTTCTTCGCCTTCTTCTACAACGCCGTGGGCGTGCCCGTGGCCGCCGGCGTGCTCTATCCGCTGCTCGGGCTGCTGCTCAGCCCCATGCTGGCGGCGGCCGCGATGAGCCTGAGCTCGGTCTCGGTGATCGGCAACGCCCTGCGCCTGCGCCGGGTGGAGCTCTGATGGAGCCCGCGCGAGACCGCGCGCGTCCGGAGGCCGCCGCCGATCACGTCCCGCCGCTGCGTCTCGCGGCGCTCACGCGGCTCTACGACGGCGTCGCCCGCGCGACGCTGCGCGAGGAACGCTGGCGCCCGCGACTGGTCGCGCAGGCGGACCTGGCACCGGGACATCGCGTGCTCGATCTGGGCTGCGGCACCGGCACGCTGACGCTGCTGCTGCAGCGGGCCGCACCGGACGCCCGGGTCATCGGTCTGGACGCCGATGCCGCCGCGCTGGAGATCGCGCGCGAGAAGATCCGGGCGGCGCGACTCGACATCGAGCTCCGCCACGCGCGTGTCGAGGATGCGCGGATCGAGCCGGGGTCGCTCGACCGCATCGTGTCGAGCCTGGTCCTGCACCACCTGCTGCCGGACGGCAAGCGCCTGGCGCTCGGCCGGGCCCTGCGCTGGCTGCGCCCGGGAGGCGAGCTGCACGTCGCGGACTGGGGCCGGGCCGGCGATCCGCTCATGCGCGTCGCATTTCTCGGCGTGCAGCTTCTCGACGGCTTCGCGCGAACCCGCGACCACGCCCGGACCGGGCTGGAGCCGTATCTGCGCGAGGCCGGATTCCGGGCGGTCGCCCAGACGTATCGCGTGCGCACGCCTCTGGGCGTGATTGCCCTGTACCGGGGCGAGCGGCCCTGATGCGATCTGGCGGTCCCGGCGCACCCTGTCCGGCGACGCGCACTCAAGTGTCCGGTATGATTTCCCGAAGCCGCTACCGATTGACGGCGGCTGCGGCTGCTGTTAGAGGATCTGCATGACGCCCGGCGCGCGCATCGCCTCAGTGCTGCTCGCAGCGGCCTTCGCCGCGGCGCCGGCCCTCGCGCTCGCGGCGTCCGGCGGCGGTGATTGCTGCTGCCCGCCGACGTCTTGCCACGACTCTGCCGCGGCCTGCGATACGGCCATGGCACCCGTGTCCTGCTGCGACGCCGCGCCGACCGCGTTGCCCGGCAGCTCGCGCGCCACGCTGCCCCTGCCGGCGGCGCCGGCCGTCCCGGCGCTCCGCGCGCCCGTCGCGGAGCCGCAGCGTCGTGTCCTGGCGCCGCCAGGATCCGGCGAGCTCGCACGCCTGATCTCACCGCTGCGACTCTCGGTCGTCCTGCGCCTCTGAGCCCCGCGCCCGGCTTCTGAGCCCGAGGCCCCTGGCCCGCTGCCGCGGGCCGCTCCGATCCCGCAGTGTGCGAGGACCCTGTCCATGTCCGCGAAGATCTCGCGGTCGTCGGTCGCGCGGGCGCGAGCAGCGATGCTGCTGCTCGGCCTGCTCGTGACGGCGGCCTGCGCCAGCCCCGCGTCGGTTCGCTACCGGACCCTGGCCGACGACTGGGAGCACTCCCGTCCCGCTGCAGCCGCGCCGGACGCGGGCGCGCGCCTCTTCGAGGGTGCGGCCGTGCTCCAGCGGCGCGAGCTCGTGCGCCACGTGCTCGAGCGCAATCCCGGCCTGCGCGCGGCGCGCCATGCCTGGCGCGCCGCCCTGGCGCGCTATCCCCAGGTGACGGCGCTCGATGATCCGGTGCTCTCGGCGGCGGTCGCGCCGCGCTCGTTCGGCTCCAGCCGCGTCGACGACGCCGCGGCGTTCGATCTGAGCCAGAGGCTGCCGTTTCCTGGCAAGCTGCGGCTGCGCGGCGAGGCGGCGCTGGCGGAGGCGGAGGCGGCCGCGCACGACCACGCCGCGGTGCGGCTGCGGCTGGCGACGATGGCCTCGTTGCTGCTCGACGAGTACACCCTGACCGCGCGGGCCCTGGAGGTGAACGCCGAGCACGTGCGGCTGCTCGGCGAGTTCCAGCGCATCGCGACCACGCGCTACGAGACCGGCGAGGCCTCGCAGCAGGATCCCATCCAGGCCGAGGTCGAGCTCACGCACGCCGAGCACCGCAAGGTGCTGCTGGGTACCCGGCTGCGCGTGACCACCGAGCAGCTCAACGCGCTGCTGCACCGCCGGCCCGACGCGTCGCTGCCCCCGCCACCGGCCCGCCCCGTGGTGCCGGCCGGGCTGGGGACCTCCACCGAGCAGCTGGTCGAGCAGGCGGTCGAGGGCCGACCCGAGCTCGCGGCGGCAGGAGCACGCGTGGCGGCGACGCGCGCTCGCGTTGCTCTCGCGCGGCGCGAGTACTTCCCCGACTTCACGCTGGTCGGGACCCAGAATCGTATCCACCAGGAGAGCGATCTGCAGCCGCAGCTGGGCGTGAAGCTGAACCTGCCGCTGCAGCTCGGCCGCCGCAGGGCGGCGCTGGACGAGGCGCGCGCGCGACACGAGGAGGCGCTCAGCCGGCAGCTCGCCGTCGAAAACGAGGTGCGCCTGGCGGTCCACAGCGGTGCCGACCGGCTCGCCGAGGCCGGCCACGTGGCGCGGCTCTTCCGCGACCGCCTGCTGCCGGCTGCGCGCGATCAGGTGGACGCGGCGCGCGCCGGCTTCGAGACGGGGCGCAACAGCTTCCTGGCCCTGATCGATGCCGAGCGCAACCTGCTCGAGGTCGAGCTCGGTCAGGAGGAGGCGCTCGCCGACGTGGCGCGTCGCCGCGCCGAGCTCGATCGCGCCATGGGGCGGATCCCGGGCCTGACATGGTGAAGGAGAGGCGCATGAGAGTCCGGAATCTCGCTCAGCGCGTCCTGCCGATCGCGCTGCTGCTCGCCTGCGGCGGCTCGCGCTCGCAGCCGGTCACGGTGGAGGTCGGGGAGCTCGAGATCTCGGTGCGCGCCGAGCCTGCGGACCTGCGCGTGGGCGAGAACACGCTCTGGCTCGAGCTCCGCGACGCCGGGGGCGCGCCGATCACCGACGCCGAGCTCGGTGTCCGCGTCCACATGCACGCCATGGGCGCGATGCCCGCGATGGGCGGGCCCGCCGCGATCAGCGAGCTGGGCGGGGGGCGCTACCGCGCAGACTTCGCTCTCGACATGGGCAGCACCTGGCTGGTCGAGATCGAGGCCGCCCCGCGCGACGGCGAGGCCGCGCGCGCCGAGGGCTCGCTGACGGTCGGCACGCCGGGCCTTCGCCTCGAGGGGGTCGGTGGCGCCTCCCCGGCGCCGGCGGAGCAGGAGGCGACCCGGCGTGGCGACTCCGCTGGCGAGCGGCACCCGGCGGAGTTCCAGCTCCCGCTGGCCCGCCTGCAGCGTGTCGGCGTGCTCAGCGCGCCGGCGCAGCGCCGCGAGCTGGCGACGACCCTGCGCGCGGTGGGGCGTGTGGTGGTGGACGAGACCACGCTCGAGGACGTGGCGCTGCGCGTACGCGGCTGGGTCGGCGAGGTGCACGTCGACGCCGTGGGCGCGCCGGTGGAGCGGGGCGACGTGCTGTTCACGCTCTACAGCCCCGAGCTCTACGCCGCGCAGGAGGAGTACCTGCAGGCGCTGCGCAGCCGCGAGCGCGCGCGAGAGACCAGCGCACCGGATCGTGCGGACTACCTGGTGAGCGCCGCGCGCAGGCGCCTGCAGCTCTGGGGCGTCGCGGGGCCGGAGCTCGAGCGGATCGTGCGCCGCGGCGAACCGGTGGAGTACCTGCCGGTCCGCTCCAGCATCAGTGGCCACGTGCTCGAGAAGAACCTGGTCGCGGGCTCGGCCTTCGCGGCGGGCCAGCGTCTGTACCGGATCGCTCCGCTCGGTCGCGTCTGGATCGAGGCCGAGGTGTACGAGCAGGAGCTGCCGCTGGTGCACGAGGGGCAGGCCGCGACGGTCACGCTGCCGTACGCCCCGGAGCGCAGCTTCGAGGCCCGCGTCGCCTACGTGTACCCGACGCTCGATCCGGCCACGCGCACGCTCCGCGTGCGCCTGGAGCTCCCGAACCCGGGTCTGCTGCTGCGGCCCGAGATGTACGCGAGCGTGCGCCTGCGCGCGGAACGCGGTGAGCGCCTGGTGGTGCCGCAGTCGGCGGTGCTGCACACCGGCGAGCGGAGCTTCGTGTTCCGGGCGCTGGGCGACGGCCGCTTTCGCCCGCAGCAGGTCGAGGTGGGGCTGCGCTCGGGCGACGACGTGGAGATCCTCTCGGGACTCGAGGCCGGGGATCCCGTCGTCACCTCGGGGACGTTCCTGATCGCCTCGGAGAGCCGCCTGCGGGCGGCGCTGGAGCAGTGGTGAGCCCCGGGACCGCGGAAGACGCCGCGCCCGGCGGGCCGATCGCGCACCTGATCGCGCTCTGCGCGCGCAATCGCCTGCTGACCATCCTGGCGGTGCTCGCGGCGTCCGGCTGGGGCGTGCTGGCGCTGCGCCAGACGCCGCTGGACGCGATCCCGGACCTGTCCGACGTGCAGGTGATCGTCTTCACCGAGTGGCCGGGGCAGAGCCCGGACCTGGTCGAGGACCAGATCACCTATCCGATCTCGGCGCGACTGCTCGCCGCACCCGGCGTGGTCTCGGTGCGCGGCCAGTCGTTCTTCGGACTGTCGTTCGTGTACGCGATCTTCGACGACGGCACCGACCTGTACTGGGCACGCAGCCGTGTGCTGGAGTATCTGAGCGGCGTCCAGGGGCAGCTGCCCCCCGACGTGACGCCGGTGCTCGGGCCGGACGCGACGGGCGTCGGCTGGGTCTTCGAGTACGCGCTGGTCGATCGGACGGGCAGGCTCGACCTCGCCGAGCTGCGCAGCCTGCAGGACTGGAACCTGCGCTACGCGCTGGAGAGCGTGCCGGGCGTGGCCGAGGTGGCGTCGGTCGGGGGCTTCGTGCGCCAGTACCAGGTGCAGGTCGATCCGAACCGGCTGCTCGGGCTGGGCATCTCGATCCAGGACGTGATCCGCGCCGTGCGCGAGTCGAACGAGGACACCGGGGGCCGGACCGTGGAGCTGGCCGGCCACGAGTACGCGGTGCGCGGGCGCGGCTACGTGCGTCGGCTCGAGGACCTGCGTCGCGTGCCGCTGCGCGTGAGCGACGCGGGCGCACCGGTGTACCTGGAGGACGTCGCGACGGTCCAGTTCGGTCCCGACATGCGCCGGGGGCTCGTGGAGCTCGACGGCGAGGGCGAGGTGGTCGGCGGGATCGTGGTGATGCGCTGGGGCAGCAACGCCCTGGGCGTGATCGAGGCGGTCAAGCAGCGCCTCGCGGAGCTCCGCGCCGGGCTGCCCGAGGGCGTCGAGATCGTGGTCACCTACGACCGCTCGGAGCTGATCGAGGCCTCGATCGACACGCTGCGGCGCACCCTGATCGAGGAGATGCTGATCGTCTCCCTGGTGATCTTCGTGTTCCTGCTGCACGTGCGCAGCGCCCTGATCCCGATCCTGATGATCCCGATCGGCGTGGTCCTGGCCTTCGTGCCCATGGTCCAGCAGGGGCTCACGGCCAGCATCATGTCGCTCGGCGGCATCGCGATCGCGATCGGCGCCATGGTGGACGCCTCGATCATCCTGGTGGAGAACATCCACAAGCGACTCGAGGAGTGGGATCATCAGGGCGGCGAGGACGCGCGCAGCGCGGTGATCCTGCACGCCATGCAGGAGGTGGGGCCCTCGGTCTTCTTCGCGCTGCTCGTGATCACGGTGTCGTTCCTGCCGATCTTCGCGCTCGAGGCGACCGAGGGCCGCCTGTTCAAGCCGCTCGCATTCACGAAGACCTACGCCATGGGCTTCGCGGCGCTGCTCTCGGTGACGCTGACGCCCGCGCTGGCGGCCCTGCTGATCCGCGGCCGCATTCGCCCGGAGCACGAGCATCCGCTGAGCCGCTGGCTGGTGCGCCTGTACGCGCCGGTTGTGCGCGGGGTCGTGCGCCACCGCGGGTGGGTCGTGCTCGGCTCGCTCCTGCTGATGGCCACCACGGTCCCCGTCGTTCTCCAGCTCGGTAGCGAGTTCATGCCGCCGCTGAACGAGGGCTCGATCCTGTACATGCCGACGGCGCCGCCCGGAATGTCGATCACCGAGGCCGGTGCGGTGCTGCAGCGCATGGACCGCGAGCTGATGGAGATCCCGGAGGTGGCCCGGGTCTTCGGCAAGGTCGGGCGGGCGAGGACCCCGACCGACCCGGCGCCGCTGTCGATGGTCGAGACGGTCATCCTGCTGCGACCCCGCGAGGCCTGGCGCCCGGGCATGACCTGGGAGCGGCTGATCCAGGAGATGGACGGCAAGCTCCGCTACCCCGGCATGCCCAACTCCTTCTACATGCCGATCCAGGCGCGCACCGACATGCTCGCGACCGGACTGCGTACCGAGCTGGGGGTCAAGGTCTTCGGGGAGGACGCCGCGAGCATCGAGCGCACCGCCACCGCGATCGAGCGTGCCCTGGCCGACGTTCCCGGGACCCGCAGCGCCGTTGCCGAGCGCCTCACCGGCGGCTTCTACCTGGACGTGCGCACGCGTCGCGAGGATGCGGCACGGCACGGGCTGCGCGTTCGCGACGTGCACGAGATCGTCGAGACCGCCGTGGGCGGGCGCAACGTGTCGCAGGTCGTGGACGGGCGGGAGCGCTACCCGATCAACGTGCGCTACGCGCGCGACTACCGTGAGGACCTCGACCTGCTGGGCCGGGTGCTCGTCGCCACGCCGCGCGGTGCCCAGGTGCCACTGTCGCAGGTCGCGGACCTCGAGCTGACCATGGGTCCGCCCTTCGTTCGCAGCGAGTCCGGCCGGCTCGTGGGCTTCGTCTTCGTGGACGTGGACGGCCGCCCGATCGTGGACTACGTGCGCGATGCGCAGCGCGCGGTCGCCGAGCGCGTCTCGCTGCCGGACGGAGCCCGGCTGGAGTGGGCCGGGCAGTTCCAGTACTTCGAGCGCGCCAGGCAGCGTCTGCTGCTGGTGGTGCCGCTGACGGTCCTGCTCGTGGCCCTGCTGCTCTACCTGAACACGCGCTCCGTGGTCGAGACCGGCATGGTGCTGCTGGCGGTGCCGTTCTCGCTGATCGGCGCCTTCTGGCTGCTCTGGCTGCTCGACTACAACCTGAGCGTCGGCGTCGCGGTCGGCATCATCGCGCTCGCAGGGCTCGATGCACAGACAGGCGTGGTGATGCTGCTCTACCTGACGCTGGCGCACCGGCGGCACGCCGCCGCAGGGCGGCTGCGCCACATGGCAGACCTCGAGGACGCGATCGTCGAGGGTGCCGCGCGCCGCATCCGTCCCAAGCTGATGACGGTGGTCGCCATGACGGCGGGTCTGCTGCCGTTGCTCTGGAGCAGCGGCGCGGGCGCCGACGTGATGAAGCGGATCGCCGCACCGATGATCGGCGGGCTCGGCACGTCGTTCGCGCTCGAGCTGCTGGTCTACCCCGCGCTGTTCGCGTTCTGGAAGCGACGTTCGCTCCCCGACGCGCCGGCGCCCCCATCAGGAGAAGAATGATGAGATGCTTCCTCGAGATCGCCCGGCTGATTCCCCTGGGCCTGCTGCTCGGCAGCGCCGCGTGCGGGGGCGAGGCTCCCGACGGGCATCCGGGCCAGGGCGTGGTGCGGAGCGTCGACGTCTCCGCACGTCAGGTCACGATCAAGCACCAGGACATCCCCGGCTTCATGAAGGCCATGACCATGACCTTCGAGCTGGCGCCGGGACTGGCACTGGACGGCATCGAGCCCGGCACGACGGTGGATTTCCGCGTGAAGCTGGAGTCCGGCACCTACACCGTCACGCAGATCCGGCGCGCGGAAAGCGGCTCATGAGCCGCCGCGCCACCCTGGTGATCGTGGTGCTCGGACTCGGCGCGCTGATCCAGCTGGTTCCGTACGGGCACGCGCGCACGAACCCGCCGGTCACGGCCGAGCCGGACTGGGACTCCGCGCGCACGCGCGAGCTGTTCCAGCGCGCCTGCAAGGACTGCCACAGCCACGAGACGGACTGGCCCTGGTACACGGGAATCGCGCCGCTGTCGTGGCTGGCGCGGTGGGACGTCGAGGAGGCGCGCGAGCACTTCAACGTGTCGGAGCCCGGCGGCACCCGCGACCACGGCGACGAGGCTGCGGAGATGCTGCGGGAGGGCGAGATGCCGCTGTGGTACTACCTGCCGCTGCACGCCGGGGCGCGCCTGAGCGCGGACGAGAAGGCGGAGCTGATCGAGGGCCTCGAGCTCACCTTCGGCGAGCCCGGGCGCGCGGGGCCGGACGCGGGACGAGCCGACCCGTCGCACGCGGGCCACGATCACGCGCACTGAGGTCCTCCGGGCAGCGGGCTAGAATCGCCCGATGCGCCACTCCCGCGTCATGCTCGCCGAGGCCCTGGGCACCTTCGCACTGGTCTTTGCCGGGACCGGCGCGATCGTCATCGACGGGATCGCCGGCGGGGTGATCGGACACCTCGGCGTGGCGCTGAGCTTCGGGCTGGTCGTGATGGTGATGATCCAGGCCGTGGGCGACGTCTCGGGCGCGCACCTGAACCCGGCCGTGACCGTGGGCTTCTGGCTCTCGGGACGCCTCGAGCGGCAGCGCGTCCTGCCCTACGCGATCGCGCAGCTCGCGGGGGCGGTCGTCGCCAGCGCCGTGCTGCGCGCGATGTTCCCCGAGCACGGCGGTCTGGGCGCCACGCTGCCGCGGGAGGGCTTCGTGGTCGCGTCCGTCGCGCTGGAGGTCCTGCTCACGGGGGCGCTGATGTTCGTGATCCTCAGCGTGTCCACGGGCGCCCAGGAGAAGGGGATCACCGCCGGAATCGCCATCGGTGCGACGGTGGGGCTGGCGGCGCTGTTCGCCGGGCCGATCAGCGGGGCCTCGATGAACCCGGCGCGCTCGCTGGGCCCGGCCCTGCTCTCCGGGCAGCCGGAGTGGCTCTGGATCTACCTGACCGCGCCGTTCCTGGGCGCCTGGCTCGCCGTCGGGGCGTGCCGGGTCGTGCGCTGCGAGCCGGCCTGCTGCCCCGGCGTCACGCGGGCGGCGGGCAGCAGTTGATCGCGTCGATCAGCTGACGCACGCGCCCGTAGTCGTGGCGCGTGTGCGTGAATGCGAGCCGCGGCAGGTCGAGGTGGTCCTTCTCGACCTCGTACGGACCGCGCAGGGTCATGGTCCCCGTGGCGATCAAATCCGCGAACTCCTCCGAGAGTCGCTTCACGTCCGCGTCGGTCAGCGGGCTCCGGAGCCGCATGATCAGATCGTCCCCGACGTAGCGCGACGAGTGGTACACGCGGTAGAAGGTCTGCACGTGCTCCACCGCGTCCGCCGCGTCGCGGGCGGTGTAGAACAGGTGCAGGTCGTCGGGGCTGATCAGCCCGCTGGCCAGCAGCCGGTCCTCGACGAAGGCCCGCCAGTGGTGCCAGTAGTCGCCGCCGGCGCCCTCGAGCAGCACGATCGGGATGATCGAAGCCTTGCCCGTCTGCACCAGGGTCAGCGTCTCGTAGGCCTCGTCCATGGTGCCGAAGCCGCCCGGGAAGAGCGCCACCGCGTCGCACTGGCTCAGGAAGATCAGCTTGCGCGTGAAGAAGTACCGGAAGTTGATCAGCTTGGCGTCGCCCGCGATCACCTCGTTGGTGGCCTCGGTGAACGGCAGCCGGATCGCCGCGCCGAAGATCGCCTCGCGGCCGGGCCCGACGTGGCCGGCCTCCATGATGCCGTGTCCTGCGCCCGTGGTGACCATCCAGCCGGCCTCGGCCATGCCGCGGCTGAGATCCACCGCCGCGGCGTAGTCCGGATGATCGTCGGGCGTCCGCGCGGAGCCGAAGATCGTCAGCCGCGGGGCGTCGTACTGGCCGAACACGCGGTAGGCGTGGCGCAGCTCCTTGACCGCCGCGGTCATGAGCTTGAGCTCGCCGGTGCTGCGGCCGTCCGGGATCAGCTTGAGAGCCGTCGTCATCAGCTC
This sequence comes from Deltaproteobacteria bacterium, assembly GCA_029261925.1. Classification (GTDB taxonomy): domain Bacteria; phylum Myxococcota_A; class UBA9160; order SZUA-336; family SZUA-336; genus JAGWBS01. The sequence goes on from JAJDAJ010000001.1 coordinate 19,275, forward strand.
GCGCACGAGCCGGCTCTCGTAGGTCGCGGGATCGCCGCCGACCAGTGCGATCAGCTCGTCGATGCGCTGCGCGATGTCGCCGGCCTCGGGCCGCTTCTGGGACGGTCCCTCGGGTGGCGCGCCGCTCTCGTCGATCGCCGCGCTCTCGGGCGGATCCAGCTCCTGCCGCGGCGACTCGCGGCCCGCTGCGGACCGATCGCTCACGGCCCGACGCATCCTGCGTTTCGCCATCTCGAGGTGCACGCTACCGAGGCGTGCGCGCGGACGCCAGCCCTCTGCATCCGTACCCATTGCGTTGCTCACAGATCCTCCGTCCGGTCCGGAACGCGGCAGTTCGCGCCGCGCAGGTCCTAGATGGTCCGCAGCGGTATCCGTGGGCGAGGACCTTCTGACCTGCAAGATCGATCAGAATGGCCCCGCGCTGTAGCTGCTTCCCGGATCCGTCGGTCCCGTCGCCGGGCTTCGGTGTGCGGCGCACGAGTCCGTGCACGCGCAGCGCGGTCTCTCGTGGGTCGAAGGGGCAGGGCGGGACGTCGTACCGCCGGCCGCGAAGGCGTGCACGCGGTCCATCTCCGACACCGGGCTCATCCGCACCCGGGGCCGTGCGGCCCCGGGGCTCGCCGATCTCCCGGGGCGGTGGCGCGTTCTCTGGCCCCGGCCGACCCGGGGCCTGGCTCACTCGACGACGATCGGGATCGGCAGGCGCGTGCTCCCGCGCACGGGCACCCCGTTACGCGTGGGAGGCGTGAAGCGCCAGCGCCGGACCTGGCCGACCACGAACGCCTCGAAGTCGGGAAGGTCGGAGCGATCCACGTGCAGATCGATCACCTCGCCGCGCGGGCTCAGATCCACGCGCAGCACGATCTCGCCGCGGACCGCGTCCCTCAGCAGGCGGCGGGGCAGCGTGACGCGCGGCGCTCCGAGCGGTCGGGGCGCAGCGTCGAGCGTCGGCGCCGCGGCCCGGGGCGGCACGCGCCGCGCCTGCAGTGCGCCTCGTGCCCACTCCCGGGCGAGCCGCGCCTCTCGCGCACGTGCCCGCCCGTGCAGGCGCTCGGCGCGCGCGGCATCGCATCCCTCCCGGTCGCAGAAGATGCCGCGCAGGGTCTGCGCGGCGACCTTCGAGGCCGAGACCGGCGCGTCGACGACCAGGACCGCGATCGCGACCTGTGGCTCGGCGGCGGGCGCCACGCCGATGAACCACTGGTAGAGGCCTCCGGGTCGCTCGCCGTTCAGGCTGCCGGTCTTTCCCGCCACCTGGATCGGCCCCAGCAGCGGGCGGCCGTTGCGCCGGAAGGCGTGCCGCGCCGTGCCCTCCTCGGTCACCGCCACGAGCTTCTCGCGCAGCTGCCCGGCCAGGTCGGGCGGCCACACCGCGCGCGGCGGGGCGCGCCGGGGCAGGGCGCGGAGCCGGCCCCCGGCTTCGCGGTGCGCCGCGACCCAGTGTGGCGCGACCAGCTCGCCGCGGGCGAGCACGGCGGCCAGGCGCGCCCCGGCGAGCGGCGAGATGAAGCTCCCCGCCAGGCCGGATGCGCGCTGTCCCAGATCGAGCGGGCCGCGGATCGGCTCGACTCGACCGGCCGGATGCCGCGGACCCGGGGACTCGAGCAGTCCCAGCCGCCGGATCTCGGCCAGCAGGGCCTCCGCACCGAGGTCGTTCACGGCCAGGCGTGCGAAGCACTGGTTGTTGGACATGGCCAGCGCACGCGTCAGCGAGTCCAGGCGTCCGCCGCGCCGCGGTGCGCTCAGCTGTGCCCGGCCGAGCTCGTACGCGCTGCCCAGGTAGCGGCACTTGCGCGCCAGGGCGTCCGGGGCCTCGTGCAGTGCGGCGCCCGCGGTCACCACCTTCATCAGCGAGGCGGCGGGGTAGGAGGCATCGGGCGGAAAGGCGTCGGGGTCGGTGGAGACGTAGGCGAAGAGCTCGCCGCTGCCCGGGTCCATCACGATCACGTGACCCAGGTCGACGCCGCGCTCGCGCAGCATCCGCCGCACCCGGCGCTCGAGTGCGGGATCGGTCGTGTACTCGACCTGGCCGCTGCGGGCGTCCGGCGCGGTCGCGGGTGCGAGCGCCGGCGCGACGATCCGCGCCGCCGGTGGCAGCGGAGGGTCGGTGTCCTGCAACAGCGGAGCCGCCGGAGCCGCCAGCTCGAGGGCGAGCGCGCTGACGGCGAGCGGGGCAACCAGGGAGCACAGCGGCATCGGCGCGCATCATATCCGCTCCCGGGGCCCGCGCGTCGGCGCCGCGCCGGTCAGACGCGCCGCCGCATTCGGCCTCGTGCGCGGGTTCGGAATGAAAACAGGCCGGTAGCCGCTCGACCTGCGTGCCTCCGGGGCGCGCGCACCGCCGGCCCGGCGTCGGGGTCGAGCGCAGCTGTCCGCCAGGCGGTGTGGCTGTCTGCCGCTGAGCGTGCGGAGGTCGCGCTCCACCGCGGGGCGGGGCCCGGGCCGCTACCGTGGGCACGTCGTCATGCAAACGTCACGGGCCGTGCCGCGCACGGCGCGCGGGTACCCTGGAGCGCGATGTCCGAGGAGTCGACCGAGCACCCGAGCGCGATCGCGGCCGGGTCCGCGCGCTTCGCGAATCGCGAGCTCTCGTGGCTGGACTTCAACGACCGCGTCCTGGCACTGGCGGCGGACCCCGCGCTCCCGCTTCTGGAACGCGTCAAGTTCGCGGCGATCTTCAGCCAGAACCTCGACGAGTTCTTTCAGGTCCGGGTCGGCGGGCTCCACGCGCAGGTGCGGGCCGGCTACGAGGCGGCCTCGCCCGACGGCCTGACGCCGCAGGAGCAGATCTCGCGGATCCACGCCCGGGCCAGCGAGCTGGTCGACCGGCAGCAGACGATCGTGCGCAAGGAGCTGCTGCCGAAGCTCGCGGAGGCGGGCATCCGGGTGTGCGCCTGGGACGAGATCGACGCCGGCGACCGCGCGCATCTGCGCGAGGTCTTCGACACGCGGATGTTCCCGATCCTCACGCCGCTGAAGGTCGATCCGGCGCACCCCTTCCCGGCGATCTCCAACCTGTCCCTGAACCTGGCGGTCGTGCTCTCCGACCCCGTGAGCGGGGACCAGGGCTTCGCGCGCATCAAGGTCCCGCCGGCGCTGCCCCGCTTCCAGGCGCTGGAGGACGGCACCCGCCTCGTCCCCATCGAGCTGGTGATCGGGGCCTTCCTCGAGGACCTCTTCCCGGGCATGGTGGTCGAGGCGCACTACCCGTTCCGCGTCACGCGCGACGCCGACATCGAGCTCGACGAGGGCGAGACCCGCGACCTGCGCGAGGCGATCGAGTCGGAGCTGGCCGAGCGGCTCCGCATCAACACCCCGGCGCGACTCGAGATCGATGGGCGCATGTCGGCCGAGGTGCGCGAGCTGCTGCGTCGCGAGCTCGAGATCGGTCCCGAGGACGTGTACCCCGTCGACGGCCTGCTCGACCTGGCGCGCCTCTGGGAGCTGTACCGGCTGCCCCGGCCCGAGCTCAGGGACGAGCCGTGGGTGCCGGTCACCGGGCCGCCGCTGCGCCACCCCGATGAGGCCCCGGGCACCGGCGACGTGTCGATCTTCCAGATCCTGCGGCACGGCGACCTGCTCGTGCACCACCCGTACGATGCCTTCCACTCCTCGGTCGAGGCCTTCGTGCGCCAGGCGGCCGACGACCCGGACGTGCTGGCGATCAAGCACACCCTCTACCGCACCTCGGGTGTCGACAACGCGCTGGTCCGCTCGCTCCGCGACGCGGCGCGCCGCGGCAAGGAGGTCGTGGTGCTCGTCGAGCTCCAGGCGCGCTTCGACGAGCAGTCGAACATCGAGCGCGCGCGCCTGCTCGAGGACGCCGGCTGCCACGTGGTCTACGGGATCGTCGGGCTCAAGACGCACGCCAAGGTGGTCATGGTGGTGCGCCGCGAGGGCGAGGGCATCCGGCGCTACTGCCACATCGGCACGGGCAACTACAATCCCGAGACCGCGCGCCTCTACGAGGACCTGGGGCTGTTCACCGCCTCGCCCGAGATCGGTGCCGACGTGGCCTCGCTGCTGAACTACCTGACCGGATTCAGTCGCGCCCCGGAATACCACCGGCTGCTGGTCGCGCCCCAGTTCCTGCGCCAGCGGCTCGTCGAGCGGATCGAGGAGGAGTCGCGGCAGCCGGACGGGCGCATCGTGATGAAGATGAACAGCCTGTCGGACCCACCGATGATCGACGCCCTGTACGCGGCGTCGCGCGCGGGTGTCGAGATCGACCTGATCGTGCGCGGGATCTGCTGCCTGCGACCGGGCGTGCCCGGGCTCTCGGAGAACATCCGCGTGCGCTCGATTCTCGGCCGCTTCCTGGAGCACTCGCGCATCTACTGCTTCGGGTCCGCGGCCCGGGGCCGCACCTGCCTGATCGGCTCGGCTGACCTGATGACGCGCAATCTCAACGGGCGCGTCGAGGCGGTCGTGCCGGTCGACGACCCGGGCCTGCAGGCGCGGCTCGAGGAGATCCTCGACGTGCTGCTCAGCGACGACGTGCTCGCCTGGGAGCTCGACGCCGAGGGGCACTGGGCGCGCGTGCCCACGCGGCAGGGTCGGGCGTCGCACGATCAGTTCTGCGCGCTCGCGCTCGCCCGGGCGCACTAGCCGCCTGCCAGCTCGCGGGCGGGGCGGCAGCCGGGTAGTCTCTGCGCCGATCCCCGGCGGGCTTCCGGGCCCGCTGAGGCGAGGATCTCGTTGAACCTGTACCTGGTTCGCCACGCCAAGAGCTACAGCCGCTCGGCCTGGGTCGAGGCCGACGAGCTGCGTCCGCTCACACCCGCGGGCATCCTGCAGGCGCACTCCATCGCCACGGCGATCGCGGGCGAGCACCCGACGCGGCTGCTCAGCTCGCCGTACGCGCGCTGCTACCAGACGCTGCTGCCGCTCTCCCGGAAGCTGCAGCTGCGCATGGAGCTCGAGTCGCGGCTCGCCGAGGGCGGCGACCCGCGTGCGGTGCTCGAGCTGCTCGACGAGCTCGACGAGCTCGGCGAGGCGGGTCCCGTGGTGCTGTGCAGCCACGGCGACCTGATCCCGGCGCTGCTGCGGATCCTGGCGCCCGAGGGTCTCGACGACGGGCCCGTGCCCTGCAAGAAGGGCTCGTTCTGGCGCATTGACTGGCGCGGGGAGCGCGGCGCGCGCGCCACCTACTGGCTGCCGCGGCCCGGCTCCGAGACCTCCACCCACGGCGTCGGCGGCCACGCCACGCGCCGTCTCGCCGCGCTGGACCTGGGAAGCTCCTCCTTCCACCTGCTGGTGGCCGACGCGGAGCCGGGCGGCACGATCCACCGCGTGGGCCGCGAGCGCGTGATGCTGCGGCTGGGGGCGATGATCACCGAGGGCGGGCGTATCACCGCCGCGGCGCGCGCGCGCGCGGTCGAGACCGTGGACCAGATGCGCGCCGACGCCGAGCAGGCCGGGGCCGAGAAGCTGCTGCCGGTCGCGACCGCCGCGCTGCGCGACGCCACCAACAGCGCCGAGGTCGTCGCCGACCTGGAGCGCGCGCTCGGCGTGCCCGTGCGGCTGATCTCGGGCGAGCAGGAGGCGCGACTGATCTTCCGCGCCCTGCGCGAGCGGCTGGATCTGCGCGAGGGCGTGACGCTCGGCATCGACCTGGGCGGCGGCAGCCTGGAGCTGGCGATCGGCGATGCCGAGCGGGTGCGCTGGGAGTGCACGCTGCCCCTGGGCGCGGTGCGCCTGCACCATGAGCTGGCCCCGGCCGACCCGATGAAGCCCGGCGACCGGCGCGCCATCGCGGAGCGCGTCTGCAACGAGATCGATCCGCTGCTCGCCGAGGTGCGCGCGCAGGCGCCCGAGCGCGCGGTGGCGATCGGCGGCACGGTCCGCGCACTGTTCCGGCTGCTGCGCGCGTCCGAGGTCGGTCCGAACGGCCGCATCCCGATCGACGGCGAGCTCGAGACGGCGGAGCTGGTCGAGCTCGCCGGGCGCCTGGCGCGGCTGACCTCGGCCGGGCGTCTGGCGCTGCCGGGCGTCTCGGCCCGGCGGGTCGACCTGCTGCCCACGGGCGCGGTGATCGTGGCCACGCTCGCGCAGCGGCTCGGGATCGAGCGCCTGCGCGTCTGCGACTGGGGCCTGCGCGAGGGCGTGATCCTCGAGGAGATCCAGGCGGGCTAGCCCTGGCGTGCGGGCTTCAGGTCCGAGAAGAAGCGCGCGACCAGCGGGTTGAACACGTCGGCGCGCTCCCACTGCAGGAAATGGCCGGCGTCGGGGATCACCAGCGGACCGATGCGGTTCGGGAAGGCGATCTCGCAGCGCGCGGCGAAGTCGGGCCCGACCGCGTGGTCCTCGGGGCCGTACAGGACCAGTGTCTCGTCCGGGACCTCGCGGTCGAGCAGCGGTGGCTCGGACGTCGGGCGGCCGTGCGCGAGCTGGTAGGGTGCCCACGACGCCGCCAGCCGGTCCGCGTCGGCGAAGGGCTCGGTCATGAAGTCGATCTCGTCGGGCGTGAAGGCGCCCGGTGCCGCCCAGAGCCGGTGGCCGTACATGCCGGCGACGTAGCGGCGGCGGCGTCCGGGCGTGTCCAGGTCGGCGAGCAGCGCCTCAGGCTCGCGGCCCTGGCGGATGCGGTAGTCGGCGGTGGGGTGCGTGTCGTCGAGCTGGGCCAGCGACAGCCCGAGCTCCGCGTAGCGCTCCGCGCGCTCCACCACCACGGGCGCCACCGTGTTGAAGAAGACCAGGCGCTCGGCGAAGCCGGGGAAGCGCAGCGCCATGTCCACGATCACCGGACCGCCGACGTCGCCGCCCACCAGGCCGCAGCGCGCGTGGCCGAGCACGTCGTGCACCAGCGCGTGCAGGTCCCGCGAGTAGAGGACCAGGTCGTAGGCGTCGTCGGGCGAGAGGTCCGAGTCGCCGCAGCCGCGCAGGTCGGGCGCGATCACCTCGAAGCCGGCCTCCGCCAGCCAGCGGATGTTCCGCCACCAGATGCGCCGGGTCTCGGGGTAGCCGTGGACCAGCAGCAGCGGGTAGCCACCGACGCCCTCGTGCGCGTACGCCAGCGACAGCCCGTCGCGGACCCCGGCGCGGTGCGTGGCGAACGCGTCCGGCGGCGGCGTGGGGAGGTGGCGGCGCATCAGACCCGCGGCCGGGCCGGCCGCAGCACCTGGCCGGGCAGGCCGCAGTCCGGCAGCAGCTCACCGTCGCGCACGATGACACGCCCGTTGACGATCGTGGCGTGTACGCCCTGGGGTCGGCTCGACCAGCGGCCCTCGCCGTTGGGGAAGTCGTGAACGAAGGTCTTGCTGCCGGGTCCGATGCGCTCGGGATCGAAGACGAACAGGTCCGCCGCGTAGCCGGGCTGAATCAGGCCGCGGTCGGTCAGGCCCGCGAGCGCGGCAGGCCAGGCGGTGAGCTGGCGGATGCCCTCCTCGAGCGTCCAGCCGCCCCACTCGCGCACCCAGTAGCGCAGGAAGTGCGAGCTGAAGAACGAGCCGTCGTCGCGGTCCAGGTGCGCGCCGCCGTCCGAGGTGCCCAGGATCATCGACGGATGCCGGCTCGCGGCGAGCGTGCCCTCGCGCCACTGCTCGCTGTCGGTGCGCCATGCGAACCCCGTGCCCAGCTCCTCGTCGAGTGCCAGGTCGCACATCGCGTCGACCGGATCCACGCCGCGCTCCGCGGCGATGGCGGCCATGCTGCGGTCGAGCAGGTGCGCGTTGCGCTCGTGGACGACCTGCTCCACGCAGAGCTGCGGCCACTGCGGCGGGGGCAGGGCGGGTCCCTTCGCGGGGTCGCGGTTGGGGTTCTCCACGGCCCCGCGGATCGAGGCACGGAACCCCGGGTCCCGGAGCATGGCGACGCGTCCGGGCACGTCGTCGGCCGCGCGGAAGAGCCGGTCGAGCGCCGGCACGCCCTGGTACAGCTGGGTGCCCTCGGCGAGGCTGAAGCTGCGGTTGAAGGGCTGGGCGATCACCATCGAGTACACGCTCGCGCCCTCGTCGATCGTGCGGTCGAGGTAGCGGCGCGACTCCTCCCAGGTGGCGGTGGGCGCGTCGACCTTGGAGCGCGCGCCCAGGCCCTGGATGATCACGGGCAGTCGCGTGTCGCGCGCCAGGCGCAGCAGCAGCTCGCCGTCGTCGGGCTGCAGGCCGCCCACCGCGGAGCCGGGCAGGTACGCGATGCTGCCGCCGTTGGCGCGGCCGACCTCTCCGGCGAGCACCTCGAGCTCGCGGATGGACGAGAGCCGGCTCGGCACGGGGCGGTCGTGCGAGTCCAGATGCGTGGGCGCGTGGGTCGAGGAGAAGCCCGCCGCGCCCGCGTCCATGGCCTCCGCGACCAGCCGGCGCATCTGCTCGATCTCGTCGTCCCGGGCCTCGCGCTCGAACGACGCGTCGCCCATCACCCAGCGCCGCACGGCACAGTGACCCACGTAGCAGGCCAGGTTCACGCCGAGGCGGCCCCGGCGCGCCTCGAGGTACTCCGGGAAGGTCTCGAAGTCCCAGGGCAGGCCCTCGAGGGCGCGGCGGCTCATGCCCTCGACCCGGGCGAACATCTGCACCATGAACTCGCGATCCGCCGTGCGGGTCGGCGCGATCGAGAAACCGCAGTTGCCCGCGACCACCGTGGTCACGCCGTGGTAGCAGGAGGACGTCGCGTAGGGGTCGAAGGTGAGCTGCGGGTCGTAGTGCGTGTGAAGGTCGATGATCCCGGGCGCCACCACGCGGCCGTCGGCCTCGAGCACCTCGCGGGCGTCCGAGGGATCGAAGCGGCCGAGGCCGGCGATCCGGCCGCCGGCCACGGCCACGTCGGTCCGGCGCCGGGGCAGCCCGAGGCCGTCGACCACGGTCCCGCCGCGGATCAGCAGATCGTACATGCCGACATGAGAGCACGATCTCCGGGCAGCGCAAAGCGCGGGCCGCGGGGCTGTGGCGCGCCGACCCGGACTCGGGATCGCGCGGCGGCCCATGGGCAGCCTGCTAGCCTCGGCGCAGCTTGACGCACACCCTGATCGTGGGAGCGGGCCCCGGAGGCGCGACGCTCGCCTACCTGCTGGCGCGGCGCGGTCTGCGCGTGACGCTGCTCGAGCGCCAGCGCGACTTCGCGCGGGCCTTCCGCGGCGAGGTGCTGATGCCCAGCGCGCTGGACGCGCTGGCCCAGGCGGGTCTGGCGGGCGCGCTGGCCGGCGTGCCGGGTGTGGAGCTGCGGGGCGCGGAGGCCTGGCTGCGGGGCCGGCGCTTCCTGCGCGTGGACTTCGAGCGCGAGAGCATGGGCGGCGCGTTCCCGGTGTGGACCTCGCAGCCCGCGCTGCTCGAGATGCTGGTGGCGCGGGCCGGTGCGTTCGACGGCTTCGCGCTCGAGCGGGGCACCAGCGCCCGCGAGCTGCTGCGCGAGGGTGGGCGCGTGGTCGGGGCACGCGTGCACGACGGCGAGCGGGAGCGCGAGATCCTGGCGGACGTGGTGATCGGCGCCGACGGGCGCGCCTCGGTGGTGCGCCGCGATCTGGCGCCCCATGTGCGTGCGGAGCGCGCCGCGATGGACGTGGTCTGGTGCCGGGTCCCGCTGCCGCCCGCTCACGCCGAGGATCCGCGCCTGCGCGCGTACGTCGGCAACGGTCACTTCGCGATCGCGGGCCCGACCCCGGAGGGCACCCTGCAGATCGGCTGGGTGATCGGCAAGGGCCGCTTCGGCGACCTGCGCGCCCGCGGCATCGGGCAGTGGCTCGACGAGCTGGCGGCACACGTCTCGCCCGAGCTCGGCGGCCACCTGCGCGCGCACCGGAACGACGCCTCGCGGCCGTTCCTGCTGGACGTGGTCGCCGATCGCGTCGATCCCTGGTGGCGCCCCGGGGCGCTGCTGATCGGGGACGCGGCGCACACCATGTCCCCGGTCGGGGCGCAGGGCATCAACATCGCGATCCGCGACGCCCTGGTCGCGGCCAACCACCTGGTGCCGGCCCTCGAGTCCGGAGCCGACCCCGCCGCGCTCGACGCGGCCTGCGCGCGCATCGAGGCCGAGCGCCTGCCCGAGCTGCGCCGGCTGCAGTGGCTCCAGTCGATCCCGCCGCGCATCGCCCTGCGCGACGCCGGGTGGGCGCGGGCGCTGATTCGCGTGCTGCCGGTGCTCGGCGTGGGCCGTCGCACGGCGCGCGGGCCGCTCGTGCGCTGGTTCGCGCGCGGCGTGACCGACGTGACGCTCGAGGTCTGAGCGCGCCCTCAGTCCGCCGGCAGGAACGGCGGCAGCACGCGCGGATTGGTGCCCGCGAGCAGCGGCTCCCAGCGCCGGCGCACGACCTCCCGGGTCTCCGGATGCGACAGGGCGAAGAGCTCGTCGTTGACGATGGCGTCGTGCACGCAGTCCGCGACGCGCTCGGGCGGCAGGCCCTCGGCGTCGAGCAGGCGGCGCGCGCTCTCCTGGCGCGCGACGGTCTCGCCCGGCCCGCCGAGCGCCTCGGGTCGGTTGCGCTCGCTGCGGAAGATGCCGGTGGTCACGAGCATCGGGCACACGGCGGTCACGCCCACCCCGGTGCCGTCGAGCTCGTGGTAGAGCGTCTCGCTGATCGCGACCACCGCGTGCTTGGTCGCCGCGTAGGCACCGAACTCGCGCACGACCGCGAGGCCGGCGGTCGACGCGGTGTTGACGATGTGGCCGCGCCCCCGCTCGACCAGCAGGGGTCCGAAGACGGAGATGCCGTGCACCACGCCCATGATGTTCACGTCGATCACCCAGCGCCAGTCCTCGAGGCGTGTCTCGAGCAGCGGCGCCAGCGGCGCCACGCCGGCGTTGTTGCAGACCACGTGGACGTCGCCGAAGGCCTCGAGCGTGCGCCCGGCCAGGGCCTGCACGTCCTCCGCGCGCGTCACGTCGGTGGGAACCGCGAGCACCTCCGCACCGGCATCGGCCAGCTCGCCGCGGGTGCGCTCGAGCGCCGCGGCCTCGACGTCGGCAAGCACCACGCGCATGCCCTCGCGCGCCAGCCGGAAGCCCAGGGCGCGGCCGATGCCGCTGGCCCCGCCCGTGATCACCGCCACGCCGCCCTTCAGGTCGCGCATCTAGCCGAGCTCCCCGCGCTCGAGCAGCTCGCCGGGGTCGCGCAGCTCGACCATTCCGAGGTAGCCGCCCCCGCTCTCGATCGCGTCGTGGACCGGATAGCCGAGCAGCTCTCGCGCGCGCAGCGGCAGCTCGCGTGCGATCGCCGGCGGCGTGGCCAGGTAGTTGTTCTCCTCGGTCCGCAGCCAGCCGAGCACGAAGCTCAGGTGCAGGCCGCGCCGGCGGCGGTCGGGGGTTGCGTTGGTCCCGGCCTGGTGAATCACCGAGCCCAGGTACAGCACCGAGGCGCCCGCGGGCATCGCGGCCACCGCCCACTCGTCGTCCCCGGGCTGGCGCTCGCGCGGCCAGCGGTGGCTGCCGGGCACCAAGCGCGTGGCGCCGAGCTCGGCGCTGAAGTCGCCCAGCGCGGTCATCGAGGCGACCTGGAGCGTGGGGTGGGGGCGCGGCACGTGGATCCATACGTCCTCGTCGCGATGCGGCCACTGCGCCTCGGCACCGGGGCCGCGGTCGAGCAGGTGACCGACGTTGAGCTGCCAGCGCGCGCAGCTCGGCCCCAGCACCTGCGCGCAGACCCCGTCGAGCAGCGGATGACACAGGACGTGGTCGACGAAGGTACGCGACTTCGACGCCAGTGCGGCGACGTGGCGTGTGCGCGTGCCGAAGAAGGCGCCCACGACCGGATTCACGTGGGGCATGGCGGGATCCGCTGCCTCCAGGTGCGGGTCGAGCTCGGCGTTCAGGCGCGCCACCGTGTCGGGCGCGAGCATCTCCTCGACGATCACGGCTCCGTCGGCCTGGAGGGCGGAGACGATCTTCTCGAGCGGGTCGCCGGCGCGCAGCCGGGTCAGCGTGGCGGGCATGGGGCCTCCGATCTACCCGCCGAGCCTACCAGAGCGCGGATCCGCGGGCTCCGGATCAGCGCGAGGTCCAGCCGCCGTCCACCGGCAGGGTCACGCCCGTGACGTAGCTGCTCGCGTCGCTGGCCAGGAAGAGCAGGGCCACGTCGAGCTCGTGCTCGTCGCCGGGGCGGCGCAGCGGCGTGTTCCGCTCCACCCAGGCACGCGGGCGCTCGCTGTCGAGCATCCCGGCCGTCATCTCGGTGCGGAAGTAGCCCGGCGCCAGGGCATTCACGCGCAGCCCCTCGGCCGCCCACTGACCGGCGAGCTCCCGGGTGAGGCCGACCACCGCGGACTTCGAGGTCGCGTAGGCCGTCATGTGGTTGGGCGCAGCGGCGACCAGGCCGTGGATCGAGGCCACGTTGACGATGCTGCCGTGCGCGCTGCGCAGCAGCAGGGGGGCCGCCTGGCGGCAGAGGTCGAAGAGCCCGGTCTGGTTGACGGCGATCACCCGCTCGAAGGTCTCGAGCGACTGCGTGTCGGCGCGCTCCCCCGCGTCGCTGATGCCCGCGTTGTTGACCAGCACGTCGAGGCCCCCGCAGCTCTGCTCGACCCGGGCCACGAGAGCCGCCACGTCCTGCGTGCGACTCACGTCGCAGGGAACGGCCAGCGCCCCCGGAAGCGTGGAGGCCAGCGCCTCGATGCGGTCCCTGCGGCGCGCCGCCAGCACCACCCGAGCGCCGGCCCCGGCCAGCACCCGGGCGAAGCGCGCGCCGAGGCCGCTCGACGCTCCGGTCACCAGGGCGACGCGCCCGTCGAGTCGCAGCAGGGGCGTGGCGTCGACCGGGCCGGACATCGCGCGCAGCCTACCCCGGGGCCGGCGTCGGGTTCCACTTGAGCCGGCGGCCCGGGCGCGAGACCATGGGGGCTCGACGGGAGGCAGCATGGAGCTCTGGGAGATCGAGGCGAGGGAGAGCATCCGCGACCTGGTCGCGCGCTACAACGCCAACGGCGACTCCGGTCGCATCGAGCAGATGGCCGCGCTGTTCGCCGAGGAGGCCGTGATGACCATCGCGCCCGACGGCGAGCACGCGGGCCGCAAGGCCATCGGCGAGTTCTTCGGCTCGATCGCGAAGGGCACGCTGGACGGGCAGAAGCGCAGCGCGGACGCCGTGCGCTACATCCGCCACTACACGGCCACGCACCAGATCGACGTCCTCGACGAGCAGAGCGCGAAGGGCCGCTGCTACTACTTCGTGCTCACCGACCGCGGTCTCGACCACTGGGGCCGCTACATCGACGAGTACCGCCGCCTCGACGGGACCTGGCAGTTCTGGCGCCGCACCTGCACGACCGACGGACGCCTCGAGGGCGGCTGGGCCGCGGCGCGCGCCAGCGCCTGAGCCGCGCTCACTCGTCCAGGGTGAAGCCCAGCTTCAGGGTCACCTGCCATTGCCCGAGCTTCTGGTCCTCGATCCCGCCGCGCACCTGGATCACCTCGAACCAGCGCATGTTCCGGATCGTGCTCGACGCGCGCTCCAGGGCGTTGCGGACCGCGTCCTCGACCGTGGTCGTGGAGGTCCCCGTCAGCTCGACGGACTTGTACACGTGATCGGGCATCGCGGGGTCTCCTAGGCGTCGCCGCGCTTGCGCAGCATCTTGCGGATCTCGTTGACGTGGATGGACTCGGCCTGGACCATCTGTCGGGCCAGCTCCTCGAGGGCGACGCTGCGGTTCTCGGTCACCTCGAGCAGGCGCTCGTACAGCACGATGCCCGCCTCCTCGTGCATCACCAGCTCCTCCATGATCGCGTCCACGCTGTCGTGGTGGGTACCCACGAGCTCGCCGATCGCCAGCGAGACCGGCGCGCCCAGGCTGGTGACCTCCTCGCCCGCCTGCGTGGCGTGCGTCATGGCCTCGTTGGCCTGGGCCTGCATCCAGCTGATGATGGGGATGCGCGCGTGCCCGAAGATCATCAGCGAGTACTGCGTGTAGCGGACCATTCCCGCGAGCTCGTGCTCGACGATCCGGTTGAGTGCGTTCACGGCCTCGTCGCGGTCGAGCTTACCCATGGTGGACCTCCTGTGCTGGCTCACGAGGCGAGCCTACGCCCGCGCGCGGCGGATGTACACCGCGGGAGGCTCTGCGGAGGCGGTCGGACTGAGCGGCGTTCAGCTGCGGCTGCGCGGCATGCCCAGCGCCTGCTGGGCGATGATGCTGCGCATGATCTCGCTGGTGCCGCCGTAGATCGCGGTCGCGGTCGACAGGCGGTAGGCGAACTCGATCTCGCCGTCGCCCGCCGCCCCCGGCTGGTCCTTGCGCAGGATCGAGTCGGGTGCGGCCAGGTCCATCAGGTCGGCGGAGTCGGCGATGTACGCCTCGGCGCCGAAGAGCTTGACCATCGGACCCTGGCCCTGGTCGTCGGGCCGCCCCTGGGCGCCGTTCCAGAGCCCGCGCAGGCTGAGCAGCCAGGAGATGCGGGCACGGGCCCAGGTCCGCGCCAGTCGCCCGTGCACGGCGGGATCGTCGATCGCGCGGCCCTTGCCGCGGCGCGTCGCCTGCGCCCAGTCCACCGTCGCCTCGACCGCGCGCCTGTGGTCGATCCCGTAGGTCGCCGCGCCGCCCGCGCCGTGCTCGATCTCGAGCGCATGGGCCAGCACGGCCCAGCCGGCGTTGAGGTCGCCGACGCGGTAGGCGTCGGAGATGCGCAGGTCCGTGTAGTAGGTGGCGTTGGTGCGCTCGTCGCTGAGCGTGTGGATCGCCTGGGCCTCGAAGCCCGGCGTGTCGGTGGGCACCAGGAACATGGTCAGTCCGCGGTGCTTGGGCGCGTCGGGATCGGTGCGGGTGAGCAGGAAGATGTACTGCGACACATTCCCGCCGCTGGTGAACATCTTCTGGCCGTTGATCACCCACTCGTCGCCGTCCTGCTCGGCGCGGGTCTGCGCGGCCGCCACGTCGGAGCCCGACGCGGGCTCCGTGTATCCCATGCTGACGACCGCGTCGCCGGCGGTGATCCGCGGGATCACCTCGCGCTTGAGCTCGTCGCTGCCGAAGCGCAGCAGGCTCTCGCCGATGATCTGTGTCGTGCTGATCGGGTGGGTGGTCCAGCCGGCGCGCTCGAACTCGAGCATCGACGCGGTCACCTCGAACGGATCGCGGCCCTGGCCCCCGTACTCGACGGGCCAGGAGGCGAAGGCCACGCCCGCCTCGGCCATCTTCTTGTGGAAGTCGGGGCGATGGCCGTCCCAGTCGTACTGTGCCGCCGCGCGCAGCTCGTCGGTGAGGTTCTCCTCGAAGAAGCGCCGCACCTCGCGTCCGTAGGCCTCGGCCTTGCTGCCGAGGCCGAAGTCCAGCGTGACCTCGCCGGGATCGGGCAGGGCGACGCCCGCCCCGCACCAGAGCCGCTCGCCGCCGAGCGCCCAGCAGGCCTGAGGATCGCCGGCGGTCAGCGCCCAGGCCTTGCCGCGCCGCTGGTAGAGCTGGATGTCGTACTCGAGCGAGAGTCCGTAGCCCCCGTGCGTGTGCAGCGCGCGGCGCACGGCCCAGCCGGTGGACTCGGAGGCCCAGGCGAACGCCAGCGGGATCAGGGCTCCGGCCTCGGGCCGGCCCTCGCCGAGAGCACAGACCGCGTCCCAGACCAGCAGCCGGGCGCCCTCGAGGTTGGTGATCGCGTCGGCCAGGGGGTGGGCCACACCCTGGAACGCGCCGATCGGGCGATCGAACTGGATGCGCTCGGTGGCGTACTCCGCCGCGATCTCCACCGCCCGGCGGCCCAGCGCTGAGAGCGCCGCAGCGGCGAGCAGTCGCCACTCCTCCACGGCGCGCTCGAAGCACGCGCGCGCCTGGGCGCCGCTGGCCAGGACGTCGCGTCGCTCGACGCCGGGGCCTTCGCGCAGGGAGCGCCGCGCGACCGGCGCCGCGCCCAGGTTGTGCGCCGGCTCGTGCGCGGGCGGGCCCTGCACCAGCACCAGGTCGTCCCCGTCGAGGCCGAGCACCGCGTCGGCGACCGCGCCGCCGGGCGCCAGCACCTGCCCGTCGTCGGCCGCGCGCGGCGCCAGGACGACCAGCGCGTCGCCGGCCAGCGTGCGCTCCAGCAGCGGCCTCGCCGCCGGCGCCTCGCAGGCGGCCAGCGCAGCGCAGGCGGCGATCGACTCGAGCAGCGGGGCCGACGCCAGGTGGCGGCCCACCTGCTCGGCGATCAGCACGCTCTCGAACAGGCCGGCGCCGCTGCCCCCGAGTGCCTCCGGCACCCGCATGCCCACGGCGCCGGTCTCGACCAGCGTCTTCCAGAGCGCGGGATCGAAGCCCTGGGGCTCGGCCGCGCGTACGCGCTCGGGGCTCGACTCGGCGGCGAAGAGCTCCGCGAAGGTGTCGCGCAGCAGCTCCTGCTCTTCATTCAGGTCGAGGTTCACGCCCGCCTCCCGTCGTTGCCGCCGGTGGGGCGGCAGCCTGCTGGCACGGCCGGCCCCGCGCGGGCCCGGCACGCGCGGTCTCAGAACGGCCGCGTCACCGAGTGGGTGGGGCCGAAGGTGTGCAGCGCGAGCGCGTGCAGGTTGCCCAGGCCCCCGCAGACCATGACCATCATGTTCTCGGGCCGCCCGATCAGCGACACCCTGCCGCCGGCGCGAACGCGGCCGCTGGCCTCGTGCACCTCTCGATGCGGCTCGGGCCACCAGTCGACCGGCAGCGAGGCGTGCTCGCAGAGCTTCTCCTGCACGGCCTCGATGTCGGGATAGGCGGCGGCGATCAGGTCGGCCCACGGCGGGGCGATCGCGACCAGGATCTCGTGCTCGTCGTCGTCTGGCCCGATGAAGGCGTTGGTACCGAGAAACGCGAGCGACTTGCCGATCAGCTCGAGCAGGTCCACCCCGTTGGTCGCCGTGATGTCGGCGACGTCGATGGTGCCGGTGACGTCCTTGACCGTGACCGCGTCGCCCGGGACGCCCAGGCGCTCGCCCAGCGGTGCCCAGGGCGAGCGCTCCTCCCACTCGGCGACGACCACTCCGGTCACGCGCCCCGGCTGGCCGAAGACGCTCTTGGACGTCTGGCCCACGACCTGGCCGGCCACGTTGCGCATCACCAGGCGGATGGCGCGGCCGATCGCCGGCGCGGGTCCGGCCTGCCCACCGAAGCAGCCCGCGCCGTAGGGGATCCCCAGGCGGTCGCGCGAGGGCCCGTTCACGAACAGACCGGGCACCACGCAGCAGGTGGTGGTGTTGAGTGCGAAGAGGTTGAAGTCGGGCTCGGTCATGGCCTCGAGCGCGGTGCAGATCAGCGGCATCGACTCCGGCGGGGCTCCGGCCATCACGGCGTTGATCGCGACCTTCTCGACGGTGCAGCGGCCGTTGCGCGGCGGCAGGTCTCCCAGGCTGTCGTCCGGGAAGCGCCCCGATGCCGCCACGTGCTCGCGGACGAGCGCCTCCGTCGGCGGGATCAGCGGCAGCCCGTCGCCCCAGCCCGAGTCGGTGGCCAGGCGCAGGAACGCGGCGGGGTCGTCCTCGACCTCGACGCGCGAGCTGACCAGCCAGTCGAGCTGGCAGCCCTCGGGCCCGCAGGAGCGATCGATCTGCGTCATCGGCTCAGACCTCCGCCGCCAGCGTCTGCAGCAGCGGCTCCCAGTGCTCGCGCGCGATGCGCCGCACCTCGTCCTCGGGCCGCGACTCGAGCGGGTAGGGCAGCACGTGCACGCGCAACCCGCTGCGGCCCGCATTGGCGGCCATCGAGTGGGCCAGGGCCTCGAACTCCTGTGTCACGACGGCGACCGCCGTCCGACCCCGCTGGAGCGCCACGACCGCGTCGTGGACCGTCCAGGAGGTGCAGGAGCCTCAATTACCGAGGCCGACGATCGCGACGTCGACCTCCTCGACGAAGGCGTCGAGCTCCTTGCGCGTGCGCTCGCCCTCCTCGCCCACGCGGCTGCGCGCGTCCCACCAGCGCAGGCGCGCGCCCGAGGCCTCGAGCGACTTCGACCACTCGTCGGTGGCGTGGACGAACGAGCGCCAGGTCTGATCGAAGCGGATGCCCACGGTGCGGCCCGTCAGCGGACCCGCCGGCCGGCCCGGATCGGCGTCGATCTCGGGCGGCGCTGCCGTGGGGTCCAGGATGCGGATACGGCTCATCTGCGGCCCTCCTGATGCCGGGCCCCAGGTTACGCGCTCCGGGGCCTCCGCGTCAGGCCCGGTCCCCCGGCCCGGCTGGCCCCGGGGCTCCGCGACCCGGGGACCGTGGCCGCGCGCCACGGCTCCGCCGTGGCCGGGCCCCGCAGGTCACGCAAGCCGGGCGCACGTCGGTGCGCACGGCGCGCAGCGCGGCGCAGCCGCGCGGAGGGCGGGTGGCCACGGCTCCGCCGTGGCCGGGCCCCGCAGGTCACGCCGGGTCGAGGAAGTCGTGGAAGCCGTAGCGCGGGTGCGGGCCGATGTGGATCTGCTCGAGCACCCCGACGCCCTCGTCGTCGCCGCAGCGGGCGCGGACGACCTGCTGGATGTGCTGGTTCTCCGGGCGCATGTCGTCGGCCTCGTCGCACTTCCACGACTCGCCGCCGATCGCCTCCTCGCCCTTCCAGCGGCCGTGACCCCACTCTGGATGGGAGTAGCCGATGCCCTTCATGCGGAAGCAGAGCAGGGGCTCGAGCTCGATCTCGTTGCGCGTCCCGTCCCGCTCGACCTTGGTGATGACCGCGCGGCGCGCGCGCCGCGTGCCCGGGACGAACTCCAGCTGGTGGTCGACGGCGACCAGCGGCTGGAGGCCCGGGTCGTCCACCAGCGGGATCGCGTCGGGGTCGTCGTAGACCGGCACGACCATGCCGTCCCAGTGCCACATCACGCCGTCGGAGTTCTCGAAGATCCCGGCGTGCGTGCAGCGATGCTTCCAGTGCAGCGGGGCCCACAGGAAGAACACGCCGCCGAGCTCGTCGCGCGTGGGCGGCGCCCCGCCGGGATCGGGATCGCCGACGGGCCGCACGCCCCAGGAGCGGTCCTTGGTGCCGGGCACGCGCGCGGGATCGATGTCGACCGTGACGCCGGCGTAGCGGATCTCGCCCTTCCAGTGACCGAACTGGTTGAAGCGCGTGGCCTCCATGTGCCCGCGGCGCCGGCGCGCGCGCTGGTGTCCCTCGGCGAAGTTCCCGGTGCGCGGAATCCACTCGAGCTCGCCGGAGATGCCCGTCTCGTTATCGTCGAGCGTGACGCGCAGCGACTTCATGGGCTCGAGGATGTCGAGGCGGAAGGGCCCCACGCGCACGTCGGTGGGCTCGCGGGGGGCGCGGCGGGAGGCGTGGAACGCGTGCTGCTCGCCCCCGCGCACGATGCTCAGGCCGCAGTCCATGATGCCCAGGTTCGGGTAGATCGCGGCGCCGATGCCGAAGTAGAACTCGCCGTCGGCGGCGTAGCCGTTGAACCAGTAGCGGTCGTAGGCGTTGCGATCGGTGGTCGCCGGCAGCGCCAGCGGCTCCGAGGTCTGGTGGATCGGGTAGTCGTCCAGCTTCGAGAGCACGGCGGGCCTCCTCGCTTCGGGCAGGCCGCGATGGTACCGCGTCAGACCACGCCCTGTTCTCGCAGCTCTCGCAGCTCCGCCGGCGTCAGGCCGAGCTCGCCGCCCAGCACCTCGTCGCTGTGAGCCCCGAGGGCCGGACCGGTGCTGCGCGTGCGTGCCGGGGTCCCGCGAAGCTGGGCGATCGGCCCGACCAGCTGCAGCGGTCCCAGCACCGGGTCCTCGACCTTGACGAGGCTGCCGCGCTCGCGCACGTGCGGATCGGCGGCGAGGTCGGCGACGTCGTTGACGGGCGCGGCCGGGATGCCCGCCTCGACCAGGCACGCCAGGGCGTCGTCGCGCGGCAGCGAGGCGACCCAGCGCGCGACCTCGGCGTCGAGCGCATCCTCGTCGGCGCGTCGCTGCGCCACCGTGCCCCAGCGCGCGCGCCAGTCGCCGTCGGAGCGGCCCATGGCCTCGAAGAGCCGCTCGACGAGGCCGTCGGTCACCGCCGAGATCACGATCCACGAGTCGTCGCCGGTCCGGTAGGTGTTGCGTGGCACCGCGCCGCGGATGCGGCTTCCGCTGCGGGAGTCGGCCTGCCCCGTGCGCGCGTACTGGGTCACGCCGTTGGTCAGGAACTGGAGGACCGGCTCGTACATGCTCACGTCCACGAGCTGGCCGGTGGCGCCGTTCGCGTCGCGCGCGTAGGCCGCGGCCAGGGCGCCGAGCGTGCCGGCGATCGCTGCGAGCACGTCGCCGATCGGCAGCGAGGTCAGCAGGGGCGGACCGTCGGCGTCCCCGGTCATGTGGGTCAGCCCGGCGAAGGCCTCGGCCAGCGTGCCGTTGCCGGGGCGGTCGGCGTAGGGCCCGCTGCGCCCGAAGGCGCTGATGCTGACGACGATCAGGCGCGGGTGGCGCGCGTGCAGGCCGTCCCAGTCGAGACCCCAGCGCTCCAGGGTGCGCCGCGGCAGGTTCTCCACCAGCAGGTCGCTGCGCTCGAGCAGGCGCTCGAGCAGCTGCTGGCCGCGCCCGGTCTTGAGGTTCAGCGTGACCGAGCGCTTGTTGCGGCCGACCGCGGCCCAGCCCAGCGAGTGGCCGTCGACGATGGGGCCGAACTGGCGCAGGCCGTCGCCCTGGGGCGGCTCGACCTTGATCACGTCGGCTCCGAGGTCGCCGAGCATCGCGGCGACCATCGGTGCGGAGAAAAGGGTCGCTACGTCGAGCACGCGCAGCCCGTCGAGTGGTCCTGGCATCGGCCCAGGCTACACCGGCCGGGCCGGGCCGTCGGGCTGGCGCGCGCCGGTGACGGGCGGGATAATGCGCGCCTGCACGAGACCGCGAGCGGGAGAGCCAGATGCCGACCGACTTCCACAGCGCAGCCGACGTCCGGGCCGCCAAGGGCAGCCACCTGGGCTACTCGGACTGGATGGAGATCACCCAGGAGCGGATCGACCAGTTCGCGGAGGCCACCGGGGACTACCAGTGGATCCATGTCGATCCCGAGCGCGCCAAGTCCGGCCCGTTCGGCAAGACCATCGCGCACGGCTACCTGACGCTCTCGATCACCAACATGTTCCTGCCCCAGCTCATGGCGGCTCCGGGCGCGAAGATGGGAATCAACTACGGGACGAACAAGGTGCGCTTCCCGGCCCCGGTGCCCGTCGACTCGCGAATTCGCTGCGGGGCGGAGCTGACCGAGGTGACCGACATCCCCGGGGGCGTGCAGACCCTGGTCACGCTGACCATCGAGGTCGAGGGCGGCCAGAAGCCCGCCTGCATCGTCGAGAGCATCTCGCGCTGGATCTTCGAGTAGGCGTCCCGGAGCGACAGGCGTGCGCATCGCATCGGGGCTGATTGCGGCGCTCTTCGGCCTCGGCATGGCCGTGCAGTACAACGA
Organism: Deltaproteobacteria bacterium; assembly: GCA_029261925.1. GTDB lineage: Bacteria > Myxococcota_A > UBA9160 > SZUA-336 > SZUA-336 > JAGWBS01. The sequence continues at coordinate 40,479 of JAJDAJ010000001.1, forward strand.
CCCGGACCCCGCGTTCTGGATCGCGGTCTACGCGCTGGCCGCGGCGCCGAGCGCGGCGTTCGCACTGGGGCGCGGGAGCCGCGCGCCGACCCTGGTCGCGGCCGCGCTGCTGCTCGTGCTGGCGATCGGCTGGACCCCGGCGCTGCGCGAGGCGCGGCCGCAGAGCTTCGACAGCTTCGGCATGCACTCCGAGCGCGACGAGCGCGTGCGCGAGGCCGCCGGCCTGTGGCTCTGCGCGGGCTGGACGGCCCTGCTGGCCTGGCGCCTGCGCGCGGGCGTCGCCCGCTGAGCCTCAGGACAGCGGTGGGCGCACGCTCGGCGCGGCCCCCCGCTCCAGCGCCCGGGCCACGCGCAGCAGCCGCGCGTCGTCGTCGGGGCGCCCGACGATCTGCAGCCCCACCGGCATCCCGTCCACCGCGCCCGCGGGCACGCTGATGGCGGGGAACCCGAGCAGGTTGAGCTGGCCGGTCAGGCAGGTGTACTCCTGCGGGAAGGTCGGCGAGGCGATCCAGCGCGCGAACTCGGTGCGCGTGGGCGCGATCCGCGGCGCGGTCGGCGTGAGCAGCACGTCGTAACGATCGAGCAGGTCGAGCAGGCGGCGTGCCATGGCCTGGCGCCCGGCGAGCGCGTGCTCGAGCGCCCCGCCGTGAGTCGGGGGCTGGCCGCTCGCGCGCAGCGCCGCGAAGGCGGCACCCAGCCCCGTGAAGACCGGCCACCAGTCGCCGAGCGTGAAGGCCGGCTGCTCGACCGTCGCGCCCAGATCGTCCAGGCGCGCCGCCGCGCCGCGGACGGCGTCGATCACGGCAGCGCTGCCGGCCGGGAAGTAGCGCGACGCGCTGCCCAGGTCCGGGCTCCACGCCATGCGCATGCCCTGCACGCCGTCGTCGAGGCCCGCGGCGTAGTCGGGCGGCGGCCCGTTGAAGCTGTACAGGTGCCGCCAGTCCGGGCCGGCGATCACGCCGAGCACCAGCGCGGCGTCGCGCGCGTCGCGGCAGATCGGCCCGAAGGTGCCCGACCAGGAGGTCCGCGACGCGGAGTGCCAGAGGTCGTGGTGCGCGGGCACGCGCCCGACCGTGGGGTGCAGGCCGATCAGCCCGCACCAGGCGGCGGGCAGGCGCGTCGAGCCGCCGCCGTCGGAGCCGATCGCGACCGGGCCGAGCCCCGCGGCGACGCTCGCTGCTGCCCCGGAGCTCGAGGCCCCGGCCACGCGCGCGAGATCCCAGGGATTCGCCGCTCCCGGGCTGCCCGGCCCGCCCGGCGTGTCGGGCCCGGCGAGCGCGGTGTTGCCGATGATGATGGCGCCGGCCTCGCGAAGCCGCTGGGCGGTCACGTAGTCGCTGCGCGCGACACTGCCGTCGGGCAGCGGGAGACCGCGTGCGCGCACCAGCTGCTTGACCGAGACGGGGACGCCGTGCAGCGGACCCAGCGCGTCCCCGCGCATCACGGCGGCCTCGGCCTCGCGCGCCGCGGCACGTGCCCCGTCGGCGTCCACCTCCACGAAGGCGCCCAGGCGCCCGTCGAGCGCCCCGATTCGCGCCAGGAAGTGGTCGACGACCTCGACCGGCGAGATCTCGCGACGACCGATCCGCTCGCGCAGGCGCCACGCGGGCAGCCAGGTCAGCCCGTCGGTCGCGGGCGGGGCGGCGGCACGGACCGCGCGCCAGGGGCTGGCCCCCGCGACCAGCAGGCCCGCTGCGCCGGACGCGGCGGCGCCCAGTAGCTGTCGGCGGCTGAGTGCCGCGGTGGGCGGACGAGTAGACATCGGCGTACCCCCGGCTCGCGATCCTACCCCCGGGGCGAGACGGACGCGAGATCCTCCCTATACTGGACGCGCCGCCGCATCGCTGCCGGCGGCGCACGGCACAGAACGGGAACGGGAACGGGAGAGGATCCATGGCGAAGCGCGTCGACTGGTACTACCACCGCAAGGGCTGAACGTCCTGCACCCGAGCGTCCAGGTTCCTGGACGCCAGTGGCATCGAGCCGCGTGAGGTCGTCCCGGCGTCGCGCAAGCTGGGTCGCAGCGACGCCGCGAAGCTGGCCAAGGCCGCCTCGCGCGTGGTGGTCGCGAAGGGCAAGAAGGTCGACATCTTCTCGACCGGAGGCAAGGCGCCGAAGGCCTGCGTGGACGCCATGCTCGGGCCGACGGGCAATCTCCGCGCGCCGTGCATCCGCACCGGCAAGACGGTGGTGGTCGGCTTCAACGACGAGGCGTTCGAGGACGTCTTCGGCTGAGCCGGCCCACGGCCGCGCTCAGCGCGGCCGGTCGCCCACGATCGTGACGCGCTCCATCTCGCGGCGCTGCGGCCAGTAGTCCGACGCCGCGTAGTGCTGCACGGCACGGTTGTCCCAGAAGGCGATCGAGTCGTCCTGCCAGCGGAAGCGGCACTGATACTCGGGCACGTTCGCCTGGCGGCAGAGCCGGTCGAGCAGCTGGCGGCTCTCGTCGGGCTCCATGCCCGGTACATGGCTGGTGAACAAGCCGTTGACGTAGAGCAGCTGGCGCCCGGTCTCCGGATGCGTGCGCACGATCGGGTGCTCGACGGCAGGGAAGCGCTCCTGCTGCTCGGCGAGCTGCTCGGGGCTCATGGCGCGCCCGAAGCTGTGGGTGAAGTCGTGCACCGCCGTGCGGCCGTCGATGCGCTCCCGGACCTCGTCGGGCAGTCCCTCGTAGGCCGCGTACATGTCGGCGAAGAGCGTGTCGCCCCCGTACGCGGGCACCCGGCGGGCGCGCAGGATCGCGCCGAGGGCGGGCTCGACCCGCCAGCTCACGTCGCTGTGCCAGCCGTTCTCGAAGCCCGGCGTCTGCTCGTCCTTGGCGAACGAGATGATCTCGGCGTCGCCGGTCGAGGGCAGGAAGGGGTGCTCCTCGAGCTCGCCGAAGCGGCGCGCGAGCTGCTTGTGCTGCTCGGCGCTGATCGCCTGGTCGCGGAAGAAGATCACCTTCCAGTCCAGGTGCGCGCGGTGGATCTCCTTGAACGTCGCGTCGTCGATCGGCCGGGAGAGGTCCACCCCGTGGATCTCGGCCCCGACGGTCGGCCCCAGCGGGCGGACCTCGATGCGCTCGTTGCGCACCACGCGCAGCCGCACCGCCTCGGCGCGCAGGAAGCGGCGCGGCCCGACGTCGATCTCCAGTCCTCCCGCCTGCATCATCTCCATCTCCACGGTCCTCCCACCGGACGGTCGGGTCCGCTCAGCGCTTCGCCATCAGCTCCGCGGTGGTCACCAGCTTGCCGCCGCTCTTGAGCTCGCCGGTCACGTGCACGCTGCCCAGCACCTCATCGAGGTAGCCGGGCCCCTGCGCGGTCGGGATGAACCAGCCGGTGGGGCACATGGTCAGGATCTCGACGAAGGAGAAGCCCCCGCCCTTCAGCTGCGTCTGGAATGCCTTCTTCACCATGCGCTTGGTGCGCGAGACCGCGGCCGGCGAGTCCACGCTGCCGCGCGCGGCGTAGGTCGTGCCGCCCAGCTGCGCCAGCAGGTCGCCGATCAGGATCGGGTAGCCGTGGTAGCTCGCGTCGCGGCCCTCGAGCGAGTTCTTGGTCCGCTGACCGAGGACGGTGGTCGCCGTCATGTGACCGCCCGTCTCGCCGAAGACGCCGTTGTTCAGGAGCACGCAGGTCACCGATTCGCCGCGGGCAGCCGTGTGGATCACCTCCTGCAGGCCCTCGTTGACCATGTCGCCGTCGCCCTGCAGCGTGAAGACCAGCGTGCCGGGGCGCATGCGCTTGATGCCCGTTGCCACCGACGGCGCGCGGCCGTGCAGCGCCTGCACCGAGTCGATGTCCGTGGTGGGGCTGAAGGCCGTGTAGCAGCCGATGCCGACCACGCCGATGGTGTTCTGCGCGGCGCCGAGCTCGTCGATCGACTCGAGCAGCGTGCGCATGGCCAGCGGCTCGCCGCAGCCGGGGCAGAGGTCGTGGGTCTCGGTCAGCAGCAGCGGCGGCGTGTCGCGCGCGGTCTTGACCGCGCTGGCCTCGGGTGGCCGCGAGGTGTCGAGGATCATGCGTCGGTCGCTCATGCGCGGTTCTCCGTCGTTTCGAGGGCCGAGTGGATGCGTTTGCGGATCTCGTCGGGCGCGAGCATCGCGCCGATGCCGAAGCCCGAGCTATCGGTCGAGATGCCGCCGATGCCCACGACCGGTGCGGCGCCGAGCACCGCCAGGCGCACGTCGTCGATCATCTGGCCGCCGTTCTGCTCGAGCACCGCGACGCGTCGCGCGCCGCCGCACGCCCGCGCGACCTCCTCCGAGGGGAAGGGCCAGAGCGTGATCGGCCGGACCCAGCCCACGCGCAGGCCCTCGGCGCGCAGCTCGCGGACGGCGTGCCGCACGAAGCGCGCCACGCTGCCGAACGAGATCACGACCAGCTCGGCGTCGTCGGTCGACTCGCTCTCGCAGCGCGCCTCGGTCCGGCAGATCTCCTCGTGCTTGGCCTGCAGGCGGTTCCAGAGCGTCTCGGGATCGACGCCGCCGCCGCCCTTCTTGAAGCCCAGCGGATCGACAGAGCGCGAGCGCCCGGTGCCGCCGAGCGTGCCGTCGACCGCCCAGTCCTTGGAGGGCAGCTCGCCGAAGTCGATGCGCTCGATCTCGACCGCCTCGTTCGTGTGCGCCAGCAGGTAGTCGCCGTAGAGCAGCACGGGATTGCGCCAGTGGTCCGCCAGGTGGAACGCCAGCTGCATGTGCTCGACGGCCTCGCGGATGTCCACCGGCGCGAGCACGATGTGGTAGTAGTCGCCGTGTCCGCCGCCGCGCGTGGCCTGGTAGTAGTCGCCCTGGCCGCGCGCCATGTTGACCGTGACCAGCGGCAGCTCGGCGCGCGTGATCTCGCTGAGCGACTCCTGCATCAGCGATAGACCCTGGCCCGTCGATCCGGTCGCGGCGCGCGCGCCGGTCGAGACCGCGCCCCAGGCCATGCCGATCGCCTCGAGCTCGCTCTCGGCGGTGATGCACACGCCACCGACCTCCGGCAGCCGGCGTGCGAAGCTCTCGAGCAGCTCGGTGAACGGCGTCATCGGGTAGCCGGCGAAGAAGCGACAGCCGGCCGCGATCGCGGCCTCGGCAATCGCCTCCGAGCCCTCCATGAGTCGTCGCGTCATGCGGGCACCTCGTGGCGGACGGGCTTGTCGTACACGTAGACCTCGAAGACGAAGTCCGGGCAGATCAGCAGGCACGCGCCGCAGCCGGTGCAGCCCGGGGTCAGCTCGGGATAGGCGTAGCCCTTCTCGTTGAGCTCGGTGGACATGCTCAGCACGTCGGGCGGGCAGGCGGGGATGCACAGCTCGCAGCCCTTGCAGCGCTCGACGTCGATCGTGATGGTCCCGCGGCTCTCGACCTGCATCACGCGTCCTTCCAGGCCTGCGCGCAGCCCTCTGGCGCCGCGGCCCAGCCTGCGCGCAGCGCGGCTTCGTTGGTCTCGAGATGCTGCTGGCGGTAGCTGGGCACCGAGTCGCGCATGCCCGCGATCAGGGCCTCGAGACCCACCAGGCCCGTGGCGCCGCAGAGCGCCGCCAGCAGGACCAGCGAGGCGCCCATGGCGTTGCCCGCCTCGGCGGCGAGCTTGAGCGCCGCGATCTCGATCACGTCGTGCGCGTCGCGATCCAGGGGCCCCTCGAAGACGCCCGCGTTCAGCGCCACGGGCCCGCCGGGTCGCAGGCGTTCGTGCACCGGCTTCCAGAACTGGTGGTGCATCGCCAGCGCGCCCCAGGTGGCCGAGACGATCGGCGGCGAGCTGATGGGCCCGTCGCCGAGGATCACCGTCGAGTCGGTGTTGCCACCGCGCATGACGCCGCCGTAGGTGCCCAGGTAGATCACGTCCCGGCTCTCGAACGCCGCACCGCGTCCGAGCACCTGCGCGGCGAGCTGCACGCCCTGACCGCCGATGCCCGTCAGCATGATCTCACGCTCCACGTCGTAGCCCTCCCAGCGCGAAGCGTACCAGTGCCTCGGCGTCTCCGGCCGACGGCGCCGCGCCGTCACGGAGGTGGCGCTGCATCCAGCCCATGCCCAGGTCGTACAGCGCGCGCCCGTCGTGTTCCGGATCGCAGCCGGGCAGCTCGCCCGCATCGCGCGCGGCCTCGAGGGCCGCGCGCAGCGGCGCCGTCAGCCGGATCTCGAGCGCCCCGATCTCGCCGGGGAACTCCTCGACCAGCCGGCCCTGGGCGCTGGCGAAGGGCCGCGTCGCGCGCGCCGCGGCCGGCCGCAGCGCCTGCGCGAGCATGCCGCGGAGCCACGCCTCGACCTGGAGCGCTGGCGTACCGGCCGCGGCCATGCGGTGGGACAGGTAGCCCTCGAGCTGCGCGATCCCGTCCTCGAGCACCGCGAGCAGGAGCTCGGACTTGGAGCGGAAATGGCGGTAGAAGGCCTGGTTGGACAGGCCGGCCGCGCGCACGATCTGCTCGACCCGGGGGTCGAGCCGGCCGCTGTCGGACATCAGCCGGAAGGCGGCGTCGATCAGCCGGCGCACCTCGGAGGCGTAGGCCTCGCGGCGTCGCTCCAGGGAGCGCTCCAGGCTGCGCTGGGCGACCGAAGTGCCTGCACTCGCTTCGGGAACGGGATTCTGCATCGGGGGAATCATATTCCGCCCGGGCCCGGGTGGCAAGCGGGGCACGGCGCCGGGTCGGCGCGCCTGGCCCGCCACGACGGTGCGCGCTCAGCCGCCGGTGACGATGCGCTCGACGATCGCGGAGCGCTGCACCTGGCGGGTCGCGGCCGTGCGGGGCAGGGCCTCGAGCAGCTCCAGGCGGCGCGGCTGCTTGAAGCGCGCCAGGCGACCCGCGCAGTGCGCCTGGAGCGCGTCGAGGTCGGGTGCCCCCTCCGGCCCGGGCACGACCACGGCGCAGACGACCTCGCCCCAGTCGCTGTCGGGGATCCCGACCACCGCGCACTCGGCCACGCCCGGGCAGGCCGCGACCACGGACTCGACCTCGGCGGGGGCGATCGTCTCGCCGCCGCTGCGGATCACGTCGCGCACGCGTCCCACGATCGACACGTAGCCCTCGTCGTCGAGCGCCGCGAGATCGCCGCTGTGATACCAGCCCTCGCGGATGGCCTCGGCGGTGGCCTCCGGGCTGTCGAAGTAGCCGTCCATGAGCATGTCGCTGCGCACGCAGATCTCGCCCGCATCGCTCAGGCGCAGCTCGACGCCGGGCGGCGCCTGACCCACGCTGCCCGGCTTGCGCAGCACGTCGGCGTCGCCGAGCAGCGCGCCGCTGCCGCACTCGGTCGAGCCGTAGAACACGCGCGTTCGCGTCCCGGGGAAGCGCGCCTTGAGCTCGCGGATCAGCTCCATCGGCGTCGCCGAGGTGCCGGTGTCGACCTCGACGAGGCTGCTCAGGTCCCAGGCGCTCGTGTCCACGTCGAGGATGCGCCTCCAGACGGCGGGCAGGCAGTACAGGCGACTGGCGCGATGCCGCTGCACGGCATCGAGCAGGTTCGCGGCCGTGGGCGGTGCGGCCAGGATGATGGCGCCGCGGGTCTGCCAGGCGCCCAGGGCGAGCGTGAAGCCCGCCATGTGGAACAGCGGGAACATGCACACCGTGCGCTCGGGCACGTCGCGGAAGACGCCCTGGAAGCTGCGCAGCCAGCTGGCGCGATGCGAGATCACGACGCCCTTGGGCAGGCCGGTGCTGCCGCTGGTGAAGAAGATCACGTGCGGGTCCGACTCGCGCAGCGCCGGCTCCTCGACCGCAGCCGCGGGCTGTGCCGCGCTGGCCGCCAGCAGGTCGTCGCTCGGCCCGCTGCCGCCCATGCGCACGACGTCGGGCACGCCGGCGCGCTTCGCCACGTCCCCCGCGTCGCCGGCGCGCTCCGCGTCGGCGATCAGCAGGGCCGGCCGCGCCATCCGGATCACCGGCGTCGCCTCGTCGGGACCGAGCCGGGCGTTGAGCGGCGCGAAGACCGCGCCGAGCCGGGCGGCGGCCACGAACGCCACGCAGACCTCGAGCGAGGTGTCGCACCAGGTCACCAGCCGGTCGCCATGCCCGATGCCGCGCTCTCGCAGCGCGGCGGCCATGCGATCGGCGGCGGCGTCGAGCTGGGCGTGGGTGAGGCTGCGGGCGTCCTGCGCGGCCGCCAGCACATCGGGCACGACCGCGGCGTTGCGGCGGAACACGTCGGGGATCAGCAGCGCCATGCGCGGAGCATGGACACGGCGCGGCGCTGCTGCAAGCCGGCGGCCGCAGCCTGCCCGTGGGCGGCTCCACGGCGGCCCGGACCTGGCCTGCCGTGGCCGGCGGCCGTGCCCCGTCGACGCGGCGTGCGCGGTACGATCCGCGCATGCCGAGATGGCCCCGCGTGCTGACGCACTTCGACTCCGGCGCGCTCGATCCCGTGCGCGCGAGCTTCCCGGGCATCGAGATCGTCCCGGTCCCCGCCTCGGGGGCGCTGCCCGACGACGTGAGGGGCGAGATTCTCGTCACCCAGGCCTGGGGGAGCCCCAACCTGGCCGAGATCATCGAGCGCGGCGTTCGCTGGGTGCACACGGTGGGCACCGGGGTGGACCGCTTCCCGTTCGACGCGCTCGGCAACGTGCCGCTGACCTGTGCGCGCGGCGCCAGCGCGGTACCGATCGCCGAGTGGACCCTGGCGGTGATGCTCGCCTTCGAGAAGCGGCTGCCGGAGGCCTGGATTCACGAGCCCCCGGAGCGCTGGAACATGGCCGAGTTCGGGGGACTGCACGGCAAGACGCTGGGCCTGGTCGGGCTGGGCGGGATCGGGCTCGCGATCGCCGAGCGCGCGCTGCCCTTCCGCATGCGCGTGCTCGCCCACCGGCGCACGGGCCGGCCGAGCCCCGTGCCCGGGGTCGAGGTCGTGGACGATCTCGACACGCTGATGGCGAGCTCCGACCACATCGTGGTGGCGGCCGCCGCCACCCCGGCCTCGCGCCACCTGATCGGGAGCGCGTCGCTGGCCCGGATCCGGCCGGGTGCGCACCTGGTCAACATCGCGCGCGGCTCGCTGGTCGACCAGGAGGCCCTGCGCGAGGCGCTCGACGACGGGCGCGTCGCGCTGGCGTCGCTCGACGTCTGCGAGCCCGAGCCGCTGCCCGCCGGCCACTGGCTCTACACCCACCCGAAGGTGCGGCTGAGCCCGCACACCTCGTGGAGCATGCCCGGCGCGATCCCCCGGCTGGTGGAGACCTTCATCGATAACCTCCAGCGCTACGTGAAGGGCGAGCCGCTGGACCGGGTCGTCGACGTGGGCGAGGGCTACTAGCGGCCTCAGCGCAGCTCGTACACCACCGGGTAGGTCATGACCATGGCGTCGGCGTCGAAGACGCCCTTGGCCACGGCCTGCACGCCGTTGAGCCAGATGTAGCGCGGGTCTCCGGTGCGGAAGGTCGGCGTCGAGTGGGCGACGTTCGTGTCGAGGTTGGTGCGCCCGGTGTACTCGACCTGGATCAGCGCCCCGTCGTCGGTCTCCAGGGTCATGCGGACGTCGACGCACGCGGTCCCGTCGGGGCTGACCACCAGCCAGTCCGCCGCGGCGCGCCCGCGCTGGCTCGCCCTCAGCCGCTCGCCCTCCCAGCGGGAGCCGGCGATCTCGCCGATCAGCAGGTTACCGCCGGGCGTGTCGCGCAGCTCGATCAGCTCCGCGACGGGGATCCGCGCGCTGCACAGCGGCACGAGCTGGAGCGGCTCCACGCTGCGGCCTTCAGACCAGCGCCTGGACCGGTCGGTCCTCGGTCCAGTCGGTGGCGAGCACGCGCTCGCTGAAGCGCCAGCCGTCCGCGGTGCGGACGAAGCTGTCCTGGTAGCGGATCGCCATCACGAAGTTGAGCATCCGCCCGTCCTCCTCGTGGAGGTGATTCGCCATGCAGTAGGTCTCGCCGCGGGCGCTGTCCCCCTCGATCTCGGCGGTCTGCTGGCCGAGCACGTGCTGGGTGGCCCGGTACTGATCGAGCTGGTTCATCCCGGCGATGATCTTCTCGACGCCGTCGAGTGTCCAGGTGGGATCGATCTTCGCGGGATCGCCGTGGTACACGACGATCCGGCCGCTGGGCACGAAGAGATCGGCCAGCGGCGCGAAGTCGCGGCGATCGACGCAGCGGGCATAGTGCGCGGCGAGATCCTGGAGCGCGAGCCGGTCTCGCAGGTGGCCGTCGTCGGACATGGACTCCTCCGGGTCGGGTGCGGCTATCCTACCCGCAGGCGCCGGTGGAGGGTGGATGGACGAGCTGATCATCGACGTTCGGCAGAACGAGTACACGGGCCGCGAGCGCAGCCCCCACGTTCCGTGGTCGCCCGAGGAGATCGCCCGCGACGCGGCCGCGGCCCGCGACGCCGGCGCATCGATCGCGCACTTCCACGCGCGCGATCCCCTGACCGGTGCCCCATCCACCGATCCGGCGCAGTACTGCGAGATCGCCCGCGCGATCCGCGCCTCCAGCGATGCGGTCGTGCTGCCCACCCTGGGCGCAGGCGTGAGCGACGACCTCGACGTGCGCATCGGCCACGTCGTGCGCATGGGTCGCGAGCCCGCGACGCGTGCGGAGCTGGCGCCGCTCGACCTGGCGTCGACCAACGTCAGCTTCTGGGACGCGCGGGCCGGGCGCTTCGTGACCGAGGACTACGTGTACCGCAATCCCGTCGCCGTGCTGCGGGCGCTCGCCCGGGGCGTCGAGGCGGCGGGCGCGCGGCCGATGGCGGTGGCCTGGAACGTGGGCTCGCTGCGGCTGCTCGAGCCGCTGATCGCGCTGGGGGTGCTGCGCGAGCCGCTGTACCTGGAGCTGACGCTGACGGGCGGCGGGGTGCTCGACGGCCATCCCCCGACCGAGCGTGGGCTGGAGGCGCTGCTGGACTTCCTGCCCGGCGGCCTGGACCTCGAGTGGGGCGTGCTCTGCTTCGGCGCGAGCCTGCTGGACCTGGCGGACGCCGTTCTCGAGCGCGGCGGGCACCTCGCGCTCGGTCTGGGCGATCACCCGTACGAGGAGCTGGGCAAGCCCACCAATGCCGAGGTGGTCGCGCGCGCAGTCGAGCGCGGGCGGGCGCACGGCCGCGAGCCGGCGAGCCCGCAGCAGGTGCGCGAGCGCCTCGGACTCGCCCCGGCCTAGCGCGGACGGCCGGCCCGGTTCAGACGTCGCGGTAGGTCACGTCGTCGCGATCGAGCAGGGCCTGTAGCCGCGGGTCGAGCGGTGCCGCCATCCCATCCACGCGCCGGAGTCGCTCAGGACGCGTCGGCCACGGCCTCGCGCACCGCCTCCAGCACCTGGTCGGCGCCGGGGCGAACCCTGTAGTTCTCCGTGATGTCGCGCCAGCGCGCGCGGCCGTCCGCGAAGACGTAGGTTGCGGGCCGCGCCATGTCGGCGCCCTCGACCATGGGGTTGGCGCCCGCGTGGAGCAGCCCGAAGGCGCGGATCGCGCGGCCGTCGGGATCGGCCAGGATCGGGTAGTCGAGCCCCAGTCGCTCGACCACCTTGCGGTTCTCCTCGACCGGGTCGATCACCACGGCCATGACCTCGGCTCCCAGCTCCCGGAAGCCGTCGATACGCAGCTGCAGACCCCGCAGCTCGGACATGCAGAAGGGTCACCAGAAGCCGCGGTAGAAGACCAGGACCAGCGGGCCGTCGATCGCGCGCAGGTCCACCGGCTCTCCCTGGTGATCCTGGAGCGTGACGGCGGGCACGGGTGCGCCGAGCGGCAGCCCGGACGCGGCGTCGGGCAGGTTCCTGGAGTAGGCGGTGACGTACCAGAGGAACAGGGCCGAGACCCCGAAGCTGAAGAGCGTCCCGAGCACGGCGGCCGAGACGCGCAGCGCGCCGCGCCCCAGTGCGTGCTGCAGGCCGCGCACCGACAGCGCGAGCGCCAGCACGAGCAGGGCATAGTTCAACCAGGGCACGTCGCGGACGACCGGCCACCAGTAGAAGAGCGTGAAGTAGGACGCGAATCCCACCAGCGCCAGCAGCGGCCCCAGCAGGACCGGCCAGTTCCAGCGCGTACGGGCCTGGTTCATGCGCGCCGGATTCTAGCAGGCTGCCGGTGCCCCGCCCCGTGGTCCCGCGCGCGTCACCCCCGGGGGGTGTGGCGACACCTCCGAACAGGGGCCCGGGCCGGAGGCGCTTGAAGCGGGCTCCGGCGCGACCGATGATGCGGTCGGCACAGCCCCGGGGGCGCGATGCACGTCGACGACAGGGCCGGGCGCGGCCACGGCCGCAGCCCGGGGGACCGGAGCCACGGGCGGAGCCCGGGAGGCCGGGTGTGGGGATGGTCCTGGCCCGGAGCCGCCGCGACCCGGGCTGCCCGCCTCCCGCGGGGACGCGCATGAGGCGGCTCCGGCGCTGGCGCGAGCGCGTCGCCTTCGGCTGCGTGCTGCTGGGTCTGGCGGCACTGCCCCTGGCGCTGCTGCTCGGCTGGCCCGCACTGGTGCTGGGCCTGTGCATGCCCGCGATCTTTCTCGCCGCCGGCTGGCTGGCGCTGCGGGAGCGCCGCGCGGGCGCCGATCTGCCGGCGCCCCCGTCGTCGCTCTCGGTGGTCTCGCGCGTGGCCATGGACGAGGCCATGCTCGGCTTCATGCAGTACCGCACGGCCACGCCGCCGCGCGAGGAGCTGCCGCGGATCGCCGCCGAGCTCGACGCCGCGCTGGCGCACGCCCGGCGCGAGGGCTGGAGCGATCCGGAGCTGCTACACGCCGCGCCGCCGCCCGCCCGCGACGTCGCCGTCCGGCCCGCGCGGCTGGGCCGCCGGGCGTACGAGCAGCTGGCGTTCGCGAGCGAGTACGCGCCGCCGGCGGGCGCGCCCGGGCGCGAGCGCTGGCTGGCGCTCGAGCCGAACCGCACCGCGCACGCGGCCCTGATCTGCCGTGATCCCGCCGCGCCCTGGCTGCTCTGCCTGCACGGCTATCGAATGGGTTCGCCGCGCTCGAACTTCTGGCTCTTCGATCCGGATCGCATCGCCGACCCCCTGAACCTGAACCTGGCCACGCTGAGCCTGCCGCTGCACGGGCCGCGCCAGGTGGGCGGACGCAGCGGCGATCGCTTCCTCGACGGGCGCGTGGTGGACACCGTCTGGGCGTTCGCGCAGTCGGTCTGGGACGCTCGGCGGCTGCTGGGCTGGCTGCGCCGGGAGCGCGGCGCCCGGCGCATCGGCCTGTACGGCGTCTCGCTGGGCTCGTGCGTCGCGGGGCTGCTGGCGGGCCTCGACGACGAGCTGCACGGCGCGCTGCTCGGCCTGCCGCTGGTCGACGTGCCCGACGTGCTCTGGCGTCACGGGCCACCCGAGCTGCTGGCCGACTTCGAGGCGTCGGGCGTGACGCCGGAGCGGGTGCGACGGCTGCTCGCGCCGGTCTCGCCGCTGCGGGTCAAGCCGCGCATTCCCGTCGAGCGAGCCTCGCTCTACGCGGCGGCGGGGGATCGCATCGTGCCGCCCGAGCACGCCCTGCGCCTGCAGCGCCACTGGGGAGGCCCCGAGCTCCTCTGGGCGCACGGCGGTCATCTGACCTTCCACCAGGATCCCCGCTTCGGCGCCCACGAGGCCGCGTCGCTGCGCCGCATCGTGGCCTGAGGCGCGGGTCGGCGCTCAGCCGCGCCCGGGCGTGACCGCGTCCGCGGAGGCGGCCTGCTCCCGCGCCCAGGCGTAGTCGGGCTTGCCGCTCGGGCTGCGCCGGATCTCGTCGCGGAACACGAAGGCGCGCGGCCACTTGAAGCGCGCGATGTGGCGGCCGCACTCCTCGAGGAGCTCCTGCGGGCTCGCTTCCCGTTCCTCGCCGAGCCGGATCACCGCCACGACCTCCTTGCCCCATCGCTCGCTGGGGCGGTCGCAGACCAGCGCGTCGTACACCGCGGCGTGCTGCTTGAGCGCCAGCTCGACCTCCTCGGCGAAGATCTTCTCGCCGCCCGAGTTGATGGTGACCGACTCGCGGCCCAGCAGCTCGATGCTGCCGTCGGAGCGCAGGCGCGCGCGATCGCCGGGCACCGAGTAGCGCTGGCCCGCCACGACCGGGAAGGTGCGGCGCGTCTTCTCCGCGTCGCCCAGGTAGCCCAGGGGCACGCGCCCGGCCTGTGCCAGCCAGCCGATCTCGCCGTCGCCCGGCTCGAGCCGTCGCTCGAGCCCGGCGTCGAGCACGCAGGCGCCGGCGCCCAGGTCGAAGCTCCCGGTCTGGGCCCGCTCGCCCGCGCTCGAGACGGCCTGGCCCTGCTGGCCCGTCTCGGAGGCGCCGACCACGTCGACGATGCGCACGCCCGGGAGCGCGTCGATCAGCGCCTGCTTGTTGCGGGCGCTGAGGATCGCGCCCCCCGAGATCAGCGTCGTCAAGCACGATAGCTCGTAGCTCTTGCGGCCGAGCTGCTCGAGCAGGGGTGCGGCGAACGCGTCCCCCACGATCTGCAGCGCGGTGACCCTCTCGCGCTCCACCGTGCGCCACAGGTCGTCGGCGTCGAGGCGCCGCGGATCCTGCTGCATCACCACGGTGTTTCCCGCGTGCATGTTGCTGAACGCCGACCACTGCGCGGCCCCGTGCATGAACGGCGGTGCGGGCAGCGCGGAGCGCGCCGAGCGGCGCGCGTGCTCCAGGTGCTGCTCCAGCGAGTTCTCGCCGCCGTCGGGACGGCGCCCGCCGAGCGCCGCGACCAGGATGTCGGCTTGCCGCCAGAGCACGGCCCGAGGCATCCCGGTCGTGCCGCCGGTGTACACCGCGTACAGGTCGTCGGGAGTCCGGGGCAGGGCGAGCGGCTCGCCCGAGCCCTGCGCGAGCGCATCGTCGTACCAGATCGCGCCGGGGCCCAGCGCCTCGCCCGAGTCGTCGGGCACCTGGATCACGAGCTCCAGCCCGGGCAGCTCGCCGCGGATGGCGGCGAGTCCGGGCGCGAACGCCGAGTGCACCACCAGCGCCCGGGCGCGGGCGTCGCGGAGCACGTAGGTCAGCTCCTTGGCGACGTAGCGGTAGTTGACGTTGAACGGGACGCAGCGCGCCTTGTAGGCCGCGACGTTGGCCTCGATGTACTCCGGGCAGTTGTACATGTACAGGCCGACGAGGTCCTGACCCGACTCCCACGGCTGCAGTGCGTCGCGCTCGGCGTGGCAGCCGAGCCCCCGGCCCGCGAGGAAGCTCCCGAGCCGGCGCGTGTGCTCGGTGACCTCGGCGTAGCTCAGCCGCCGCTCGCCCTGCACGAGGCAGTCGCGTCCCGGCACCTCGGCGGCGACCGCCTCGTGCAGCTCGGCGAGATTCAGCTCCGACACGCGGCGCAGCATATCGCAGCGCGCCCCGGTCGGGGTTCTTCAGCAGCCTGCTAGCGGCCGGGCGGGGGTGCCGCCACGTCGACGTCGCGCGGTGCGGTGTTCAGGATCCGCTCGTACAGGTCGTAGACCTGGTCCATCGAGCGGTCGACCATCTGCTCCAGCGACGTGCTCGGCGAGACCTTCTCGTAGTACCGCATGACCGGCTTGCCATCGAGCGAGTCATTCAGGCGCATCGAGAAGGTGGGACGCTTGCCGCCGGCCAGCGTCCCTCCGGGTGCGATCTCGGCGTCGATCAGCCACGCCTGCACCGCCATGATGCCGGGCCCCGGCCCGGTCACGATCTGCGAGGCGCTGCCGCTGCCGGGGCCGACCTGCGGGCGCGGCCGCTCCACGATGCTGCGGCGGACGGCGTCGCAGAGGCTGCGCTCGAGCGTCGCCCGGTCCTCCGGCGTGGCCGGCGGCGCGGACTCGCTCAGGGCGACCTGGCAGTGCAGGACGGCGCCCTCGGTCTCGCGGATCTCGCGCCGCACGCGCTGCAGGTCCGGCGACACCAGGAGCTGGCCGCGCCCGGGCTGCCGGACCAGGTGCAGACCGTCGTCGGTCATGGCCTCGTCGGACAGACGCAGCGTGGGTGCGCCCGCGGCGCAGCCGATGCCGAGTCCCGCCGCCAGGCCGACGCTGATGAGTGCTCCCCGCATGGATCCATCCTCCTCGTGTTGCGATGCGCGCCACACGCGGCGGTGCCCGGGCCACGGCTCGTCGACACCCCGCCAGCGGTCGAGCGCAGCATCCCGAGTGTACTCCCCTGCGCGGGGCCGCGTCCGGCGCGCTTGCGCCGTCTCTTCGCGCCCGCCGGCCGCCTAGGGCACGAGCCGGGGCAGGATCTCCCCGATCGGTCCGCGCAGGAGCTCGTCGGCCAGGTCGTCCATCTCGGTGGGGTCGGCGTTCACGATCACCACGCGCGCCCCGGCCGCCCGCGCGGCGGGCACGACGCTGGCGGCCGGGTGCACGGCGAGGGTGGTGCCGATCGCCAGCATCAGGTCGCACTCCAGGGCCCCGCGCTCGGCACGCGCCAGGTCGTCGGGGAAGAGGTTCTGCCCGAAGGAGATCGCCGCAGCCTTCAGGATCCCGCCGCAGTCGAGGCAGGCCGGGTCCTCGTCACCGCCGCGGACGCGATCGAGCACGCGCGCGATCGGTCCACGATCCCCGCAGGACATGCACATGAACTCCCGCAGCGTGCCGTGAATCTCGACGACGCGCGCCGCCGAGTTCCCGGCTGCCTGGTGCAGGCCGTCCACGTTCTGGGTGATCAGCGTGTGCAGCTTGCCGCGCCGCTCGAGGTCGGCCAGGGCCCGGTGGCCGCGGTTGGGCTTCGCGTCGTCCCAGCCGCCGGGCTCCAGCCGCATCCGCCACGAGCGCCGCCGCACCTCGCTGCTGGACAGGTAGTAGTCCAGTGTCGCCATCTTCTCGGCGTCGGGATCGCGCGTCCACAGCCCCCTGGGCCCGCGGAAGTCGGGGATCCCCGAGTCGGTGGAGATGCCCGCGCCCGTCAGGATGCTGACGGCGCTGGCCTCGTCGATCCAGGCGCGCACGCGCTCGATGCGTCCGGGGAGGTCGTTCTGGCTCATGCGCGCAGTGTGCCGCGAGGCCGGCGCGGATCACAAGCCGTGACGCAGCTCGTCGACGACCTGCAGCATGGCGTCGAGGATCGCGCGTACCCCGGGCCCGGTGCTGGCGCACTCGATCGCCCGCGGATCGGCGTGCCGGGGCTGCAGGTCCTGACTGGCGGCGAAGCCCGCGATGAGCCGGTGCACCTGCTCGGCCCCCAGCTCCGGCCGCGTCACGATCTCGTGAGCCGCGTAGTCGATCGCGTCGCCCGTGATGCGATCGCGGCGATCGATCAGCGCCGCCCGGGCGGCGATGCCGCGCAGCACCGCAACGCGCGAGCTGTCCCGGGCGTCCGCGATGCGGTCGACCAGGTCGAGCCACGCCCGCTGTAGCTCGCGCGCCTGACGCGCGCGGTGGGCCGTGATGCGGCGCTCGCGCGCGCTGGCGTAGGCCGACGCCGCGATCTCGAGCAGCTTCGCCGCCGGGAGCGCGGCGTCGCGCTCCAGCCGCTCCCGGGGCAGCTCGCGGAGCAGGTCGCGCGTGGAGTAGATGGCGTTCCAGGTCAGGCCGTCGGAGGCCGGACACGGGCCGCGCGACGAGCGGGCGCGCTCGAACCAGCCGTGCACGCGATCCAGCCGTGCAATGGCGTCGGCGGCATTGCGCTGCAGCCAGCGCACGTCGGGCGGCTCGAAGCCCACGTGGTGCAGCAGGCGCCGGTCGCGCTCGCGCGCGAAGCTGCGGTCGAAGATCTCGAGCAGGGGGTCGTCGCGGTACTCACGCAGGGGGCGCTTGTGCCCGCTGCACAGTGCGTCGCGCACCTGTGCGAAGGCGCGCACGATCCCGCGTGCCTTGCGGCGCTGCTCCGGGATGGTGGTGGACCAGCGCTCCACGTCGTCGAAGCGGTACTCGCGGTGGTACAGGCCGAACTGCCGCACGGAGCCGTAGTCGATGATCCCGCCGTCCATCAGGATGTTGTCGCCGTCCCAGTCCAGCCAGCAGAACACGTACTCGCGCTCGAAGGCCGCGGTCACGCGGCCCAGGTCGGTGGCGAGGCGCTCGGCCAGGTAGCGCCAGCGGGCGGGGCGCGAGCGCAGCGCCGGCCAGTCGCCGTTCTCGATCTGGCGGGCGGCGTGGGCCTCGGCGATGCCGCGCAGCGTCTCGAGGTCGCCCTGCTTGAGCGGCGCCAGGAAGTGCGAGGGGCGCAGCAGGTTCCGGCCGGCGCGCACGTTGATCGCCAGGCCGTCGGCGAGCTCGATCACCGCCAGCACGCGCTCGGTGGCGAAGCCGTTGTGCCAGAAGACCTCGCTCATCAGGGCCGTGCCGATGCCCTCCTCGACGCTCGAGGTGCCGCAGCCGTACGACGCGATCCGGCTGCCGGTGCGGAAGAAGCGGCCCTCCACCGCGGTCGCCGGGCACAGGCGGGTCACCCCCGTGCCGCAGCTCGAGACGTCCCAGCTGACGTCACGCGCGCGCAGGCAGCCGTTCCAGATGCTGCGACCGTCGCCCGAGGTGCGTCCCTGGCGCCCGGGGTGCTGGAGCTGCAGGTAGCGCGTGGCCATGTAGCGGCCGGGCCGGCGGTCGCGGGCGGGCACGCGCAGTCCGTGCTCCACGTCCCACTCGTTGACGATCCTCTGGCTGAAGGTCTCGAGCACGGCGCGGCGCAGGTCCCCGGTCAGCCGGTCCGGGTGATCGCGCGCGATCAGACCCATCTCGCGGGCGAGCTCGAAGTTCAGATAGCGCACGCGGCTGCCGCGCAGGCGGCGCGCGGCATAGTCCACCACGGCACGGGGGGCGAGCCGCCGGAGCGGGTGGCGCCCGTCGAGCTGGCGAAACACGGCGTGGGGGGTGCGCTGCGTCACGGTCCTACCACGACGCCTTCGGACCCGGGAGTGCCCGGCTTTACGGTCGGATCGCTCAGAGACCGATGCGGCGCCGCTGGCCGCGATCGAAGAGCTCGACCGGGCCGTGCACGACCAGGCGGTCCCCGTCGACGACCAGGCCTCCGCCGTCGCGACAGGCGTAGACGGCACGCGACGTTCGCGCCGAGTACTCCAGCAGCGCATCGCGCACGCGGCGCGAGCCACCGTAGTGTGGGAAGAACTCGAAGGGCACCAGGTTCAGCGCGCGCAGGTCGCGCAGGCCCACGTCGTTGGGGTCGCGATCGAACGCGGGATAGCCCGCCAGCTCGATGCTGGGGCTCAGCAGCAGCGCGCCGGCACTCAGGCCGGCCAGCACGCCCCCGGAGCGCGCGAAGCGGCGCAGCAGCGGCAGCAGCCCGGCGCGGCGCAGGTGGTGCAGGAAGTAGAAGGTGTTGCCGCCCGCCATGTAGACGACATCGCTGTCCAGCAGCGTCCGCTCGACGCCGGGGTCGCCGGACACGGCCGGGTCGTCGGCGGCGACGCAGGCGAAGCGCGTCGCGCCGTGGGCCCGATAGCGGCGCCGGAAGCGCGCGAAGTACGTCGGGGCGTCCGCAGAGCAGAAGGGCAGGTACGTCATGCGCAGCCCGCGCTGGCGCCGGCAGAGCCCGACGAGCTCGCGGTGGAGAAGCGCGTTGCGGCGCTCCTGTCCACCCGAGTAGAAGACCAGCCTGAGCGGACCGCGTGCCACCGGGCGCCCATCGGCCGCGGGCTCCGCGGGGCTGAGGCCGCCGGCGGCGCTGAACCGGCGCCGCGCGGCTGCCGATGAACCGCGGAGATGAAGACGAGCCGGCCCCAGAGCACCCGGATCTGCTTCCCCGTCGGTGAGGACGAGGTGGTCAGCGTGCAGATCGTGCTCTCGGCCTGGTCGGGGCTCGAGGTCTACTCCGTCAACGGCGCGGAGGTGCATCGCGTCCGCAACGAGGGGACGCGGACCTCGCAGACCTTCGAGGTCGGGACGCGCGAGCGCCACAAGGTCGAGTTCCGCGCCTGGACCGAGGGCCGCCGGCTCACCGCCCAGGCCTACGTGGACGGCCTGCTGGCCCACGACGACCTGGCGTCGGATGCGGGGGGCCGCTCCCGCTGGTGGCGCCGCTAGCAGGCCGGCTCGCCCGGCCCCGCGCTCAGGGAGCCGGTGCGGCCGGCACGACCACCGGCGCGGCCTCGTTGAGCTCCGGGCCCGCCTCGGCGCGGCGTCGCAGCGCCTCGGCCAGGGAATCCTGCGCGGCGGGGTCGAAGGCGGGGCGCTCGTCCTCGTGGTAGAAGACGAACTCGAGGCGCCGGTTCATGCCCCGCGAGGTCGGATCGACCTCGGGGACCAGCGGGCGGGTCGATCCGTATCCGGCCGCCTTGAGGCGGGTCGGATCGATGCCGCGCTCGATCAGGTAGTTGACACCGGAGACCGCGCGCGCGGCCGACAGGTGCCAGTTGCTGGGGTAGCGGTCGTTCTGGATCGGCACCCGGTCCGTGTGGCCCTCGACCGCGATGCTGTACGGGTACTCCTCGGCGATCTGGAGGATCGTGTCGAGCAGGCTCGATGCCGTCGAGCGCAGGTCGTCCGAGGCCGACTTGAAGACCAGCGATCCCTTGACCCGGATGGTCACGCCGTTGTCGCCGGGGACCGCCTCGACGAGCCCCTGGAGGCTCTGGGCCTCGATCGCGCTCTGGATGTCGGCTTGCAGCTGCTCCTGCTCGCTGTCCCCGGGGTCCTCGGCGGCGTCGTCGGGCTCCTTCTCGCCGGTCTCCGCGCGCTCGTCCTTCTCGACCACGACCTCGACGATCTGCTCGCGCGCCTCGAGCTCGTTGAGCTGGATCGCCTGCGAGCTCTTGGCCTGGAACGTGCCCGGAGCCTCGGTCTGCACGCCCAGGGCCTCGCGCAGGGACCCGAAGGCGTCACGGAACTTGACGACGTCCATGTTGGCGAACGAGAGCAGGAGCACGAAGAAAGTGAGCAGCAGGCTCATCATGTCGCCGAACGTGGCCATCCACGCCGGCGAGCCCGCGGGCGGACACTTGTGGGGCGGTCCGCCCGGCTCGCTCACTCCGCCGCCTCCTCGTCCGGGGCGCCGCGCTGGTCGGGTGCCAGCAGCACGTCGAGGCGCGTCTGGGTCTGGTTCTTGTTCTCGCCGCCGATGATCGCCTGGATCCCCGCGATCGCCAGCTCGCCGCGCAGGCTCTCCTCCCTGGAGCGCGTCTCGAGCTTGGACGCGATCGGTCCGAACATGAGGAACGCGAAGACGGCGCCGTAGAACGTCGTGAGCAGCGCGACCGCCATGGCAGGGCCGATCGACGACGGGTCATCGAGGACCTGGAGCATGTTCACCAGGCCGATCAGGGTCCCGATCATGCCGAACGCCGGGCAGGTGCTCTCCATGAACTTGAAGATGCCCGCGCCCTGATCGTGCCGGCTCTGCATCCCGGCCAGGTCGGCGCGCATGGCCCGCACCACGAAGTCGGCCTCGAGGCCGTCGATGGCGAGCACGACGCCGCGGGCGAGGAAGGGATCGCTGACCTCGACGCTCTCCATGCCCAGGATGCCGTCCTTGCGCGACTTCTGGGACAGCTCGTGGATCGTGGCCACGATCTCGTCGCTGGGCGTCAGGCGCTCCAGGAAGGCGTTCTTGGCGACGGCGAAGGCGCCGAGTACCTGGCGCAGCGGCGCCTTGACCAGCGTGGCCGCGATCGTGCCGCCGAGGACGATCAGCAGGCCAGGCACGTTGAAGAACGCCAGGATCGACCCGTCGAGCATGATCGACCCGACGATCAGGCCGAGCCCGACGAGAATTCCGATGATCGTGCCCAGATCCATCTGCCTGCAGCTCTCCCGGGGAGGGACGCGTCCGTCGCTTGCGTATCGTCCGCGCTGCCGCGGACTTTGACCGGTAGGCGCGGCCGTGCTGCCCGCGCACGCGGGCCAGGGGCGCCGCGCTCAGGCGCCGTCAGGCGCGCCAGGGGACGGGGCGTTCGGCCTCGCCGGGACCGGCCCGAGCAGTGCGTCGGCGCGCCGGGCCAGGCGCAGCAGGCCCGGCTCGCCGAGCAGCACGCCCGCCCGCTCGCGCGGGAACCAGCGCAGATCGTGGGACTCGGCGCTGGGCACGATCTGCTGGCCGGGGGCGGCGACCAGCAGGTAGCGCAGGTCCAGATGCAGGTGGGCGGGCTCGCCGGGCCGCGCCGGGATGCGGTGCACGTCCACGTCGATGGGCTCGGGACCCGGAGGCAGCGCCTGGAAGTGCTCCAGCCCCGACTCCTCGCGGGCCTCCCGCAGCGCCACGCGCGCCGGGTCGGGGTCGCCGTCGGCGTGGCCGCCGAGCTGGAGCCAGCGATCGAGCTTGCGATGGTGGGTCAGCAGGAAGCGCGCGCGATCGTGCGAGACGATCCAGGCGGAGGCGGTGACGTGCCCGTCGAGGCTGCTGCGCTCGAAGCAGTCCGGGCGGGCGCGCACGAAGCGCCGGACCTGGTCGACGCGCGCGCGATCGTCGGGGTAGCGCTCCAGGTGGCGCTCGAGCAGGTCGAGCAGGAGACGTCGGTGCAGGGCTTCCTCCGCGCGCGTTGACGCCGCGCCCCGGCAGTGCAAGCTTGGTCCCTCGGACACCCAGGGAGGGGCGAGCAGGTGCAGGGCAATGCCGAGGTGATCGAGGCGCTCAACGCCATTCTCACCGGCGAGATGACGGCGATCAACCAGTACTACATCCACTACAAGATGTGCGAGAACTGGGGCTACGCCAAGCTCGCCGAGAAGAAGCGACACGAGTCGATCGAGGAGATGCGCGATGCCGACCGGGTGATCGCGCGCATTCTCTACCTCGACGGGACCCCGAACATGCAGCGCCTCGACCCCGTGCGCGTCGGCGAGGATCCGATCGAGCAGCACCGTCTCGACCTCGGGTCCGAGCGCGCCGCGGTCCAGCGCCTCAACGACGCCATCCGGCTCGCCGTCGACCGCGGCGACGGCGGCACCCGGCACCTGCTCGAGGAGCTGCTGACCGGCGAGGAGGAGAGCATCGACTGGCTCGAGGGCCAGCTCGGGATCGTCGAGACCATCGGGGTGGAGCGCTACCTGGCCGAGCAGATGTGAGCAGCCGGCGTGCCGGGCTGTGGTAGCCTCCCGGCCGATGAAGCCGCTCGACCCGGATCTGCTCGCGCGTGTCGCGCGCGAGCACGGAACCCCCGTTTACGTGTACGACGCCGACGTGATCCGCCAGCGGATCGCGGCCCTCGACGCCTTCGACGTGGTTCGCTTCGCGCAGAAGGCCTGCTCGAACATCCACGTGCTGCGCCTGATGCGCGCCGAGGGTGTGCGGGTCGACGCGGTCTCGCTCGGCGAGATCGAGCGCGCCCTGCGCGCCGGTTACGAGGCCCGCGATGAGCCCGCGGGTGTGGTCTACACCGCCGACGTGCTCGACGAGGCCACGCTCGACCGCGTGGTCCAGCTCGGCATCCAGGTCAATGCCGGCTCGCCCGACATGCTCGAGCAGCTCGGCCGCCGCGACCCGGGCCACGCGGTCTGGCTGCGCGTGAACCCGGGCTTCGGGCACGGTCACAGCCGCAAGACCAACACGGGCGGCGAGTGGAGCAAGCACGGCATCTGGCACGAGTGCCTCGACGAGGCGCTGGTGCTGCTCGAGAAGCATCGCCTCGATCTCGTCGGCCTGCACATGCACATCGGCTCGGGCACCGACCTCGAGCACCTGAAGCAGGTCTGCGAGGCCATGGTGGACCAGGTGCAGCGCATCGGCGTCGATGTGCGCGCGATCTCGGGCGGCGGCGGCCTGCCGATCCCCTACCGCGTCGGCGAGGACGCCTTCGACACCGCGCCGCTGCACGCGCTCTGGGACGCCGTACGTCAGCGCGTTGCTCGGCTGGTCGGCCACGAGGTCTCGCTCGAGATCGAGCCCGGCCGCTTCCTGGTCGGCGAGGCCGGGGTGCTGCTGGCGGAGGTGCGTGCGACCAAGCGCGCGGGAGCCAACCGCTTCGCGCTGGTGGACGCCGGCTTCCACAACCTCGTGCGCCCCGCCATGTACGGCAGCTTCCACGAGATCTCGGTGCTGCGCGACGGCGCCCGGGTCGAGGGTCCGGCCGTCCCCACGGTGGTCGCCGGCCCGCTGTGCGAGTCGGGCGACGTGTTCACCCAGGAAGAGGGTGGCGTGGTCGTCCCGCGCGAGCTGCCGGAGATGCGCGTCGGCGACCTGGTCGTGCTGCACGACGCGGGCGCCTACGGCGCGGCCATGGCGAGCAATTACAACAGCCACGTGCTCGCACCCGAGGTCCTGGTGGATGGCGGCAGCCCGCGGCTCATCCGGCGCCGCCAGACCATCGAGGAGCTGATCGACCTCGAGGCGGTCTGAGCGGGGCGCCCGGTCAGCTCGACAGGTCGATCGCCCAGCGCGCCAGCGCCTGGACGATCAGGTACGCGCCGATCGCGCGCCCGAGTCGGGGCCGGGCCAGCAGCAGGGCCAGAAGGATCAGGTTCGAGCCGACCATCAGCGCCACGCCGGTGCCGGCGGCCTGCGCGACGCTCAGCGGCTCGATCGCGGCGGCCACCCCGAGCACGCCGAGGATGTTGAAGATGTCGCTGCCGATCAGCATGCCGGCCATCACGCCCGTGAAGCCGCGCCGTGCCGCGGCCACGGCGGTCACCAGCTCGGGCAGCGAGGTGCCCCCGGCGACGACCGTCGTGGCGATCGCCCATTCCGGCACGCCTGCCATCTCCGCCAGGCGCGTGGCGCCGCCGACGAGCATCTGCGCGCCGACGATGATCGAGGCCAGGCCGACACCGAAGAGCACGAAGTGCCGCGCGGAGGCCGGCGGGTGCTCCTGGCTGTCGAGCTCGGGGTTGACCGGGCTCTCCCCGCTGCGCACCAGGTAGACCAGGTAGAAGCCGAGTACCAGGGTCATGCCGAGGCCCTCGAGCCGCGACAGCTCCAGGTCGTGGATCGCCGCCAGCAGCACCACCGACGCACCCAGGAGCACGCTCATGTCGCGGCGCGCGACGCTGCGGCTCACGGGCATGCCCCAGACCAGTGCGACCAGGCCGAAGATCAGGCCGAGGTTGAAGATGTTGGAGCCCACGACGTTGCCCACCGAGATGTCGGGCTGGCCGCCGAGGGCGGCGGCCAGGCTCACCACCATCTCGGGTGCGGAGGTACCCAGCGCCACCAGCGTGGCGCCGACCACCTCCTCGGACCAGTTCAGGCGTCGCGCGATGGAGATCGAGGAGTCGATGGTCCAGTCGGCGCCGCGCGACAGCAGCAGCACCGACGCCCCGACCAGAGCCAGGGCGAAGCCGGCCTCCAGGATCATCCGCCGCGCTTGTCGCGGCGTGCCTGGCGGTGCTTCTCGATCGCGTCGGCGATCGCCTCGGGCTCGTAGCGCGCGCGGTCGCGCAGCACGCGGTCGTGCAGGCGCTCGCGCAGCCCGGCATCCGAGCTGCCGAGGATGCGCGCGGCCAGCAGTGCGCCGTTGCGGGCACCGTCGATCGCCACCGCGCCCACGGGCGTGCCTGGCGGCATCTGGAGCGAGGCAAGGGCGGCGTCCACACCCTGGAGCGCTCCCGAGGCGCACGGCACGCCGACCACCGGCAGGACCGTGTGGGCCGCGGCGACGCCGGCCAGGTGCGCGGCCATCCCCGCGAACGCCACGATGACGCCGATGCCCTCGCCCTCGGCGGCGCTCACGCACGCCGCGGTCTCCTCCGGCGTGCGGTGCGCCGACAGGATGCGGATCCGGCTCGCGATGCCGAGCTCGGTCAGGGTCTCCTCGGCGTCGAGGACCAGGTCGAGATCACTGGGGCTGCCCGCGAGGAGCAGCACGCGCGGCGCGTCAGCCATGGCTCAGCTTCCCTGCTCGGTAGGCCTGCGCCCTCCGGGAGGCTCGCGGTAGGTGATGAAGCCGTGCGTGTGATCGTAGGGCGACACGCCGCACTGGACGCGGTCCCCGGTGATCACGCGGATGTGGAAGCGGCGCATTCGCCCCGACAGCTGGGCCGTGATCTTGTGGTCGTTGTCCAGCTTCACCAGGTAGCGTCCGCCACCCAGGATCTTCTCGACCTGCCCGCTGACGGTCACCAGATCGCTCTTCGCCATTCAGACTCCTCGCCCGGGCCCCTCGAAAGCTGGACCGGCACCCCCGGGGCCCCTCCCGCGGGGCGCCGGCGCGGCGGGCGCCGGCAGTTCGGTGGCGATCCGGCAGGGACCGCCTCGGGGCGCGCGAATCATAGCCCAAAAGATGCGGCTGGCAGCCCTCCGGGCCGCCGGGCGCCCCCGCTACCCGCCCGCCGGCGGCTGGATCTCGAGTAGCCGCGGGCCGGCCTCGGTCTGGATCGTGGTGTGGGCCACGCCGTAGTCGCGATGCAGCAGCCGGTGGATCGTGCGCCGCACCTCCTCGGCGTCGGCATCCTCGGCCAGGTCCACGTGGGCGCTCATCGCGGGGAAGCCCGGCGTCACCTGCCAGATGTGCAGGTCGTGCACCCCGCGGACCCCGGACACGGCCGAGATCTGCCCCGCGATCCGGGCGATGTCCAGGCCCGAGGGCACCCGCTCCAGGAGCACGTCGACGCTCTCGCGGATCAGGCGCACGGCGCTGACCACCAGCAGCGCGGCGATCACCAGCCCGGCGAAGCCGTCGGCGGCAGCCCAGCCCCAGAGCAGCACGGCGACCCCTGCGGCAATGGCGCCGATCGACGCCAGTGCGTCGCCCAGCACGTGCAGCAGCGCGGCGCGCACGTTGAGGTTCCCCCCGCGCGCGGCCCGCGCCAGGATGATCGCGGCCGCCACGTTGGCCAGCAGGCCGAGCGCGGCCACCCCGATCATGATCGGCGCGTCGATCTCGTGCGGCTGCTGGAGCCGGCGCACGGACTCCAGCGCGACGCCGACACTGACACCCCCGAGCAGCGCGCCGTTGACCAGGGCTCCGAGGACCTCTGCGCGGCCGTAGCCGAAGCTCATCTGCGGGTCGCGGGGCCGGCCGGCGATCCAGGCCGCCACCAGGGCGATGGTCAGTGCGCCCGCGTCGGTGAGCATGTGGCCGGCATCGGCCAGCAGCGCGACCGAGCCCGAGAGCAGGCCACCGGCGATCTCCAGCAGCCTGAACACGCGCGTGATGGCCAGCGCCGCGCGCTGGGCCGGCGCCGGGGCCGGGATCCGGCCGGCGCCGCGGTGGTCGTGTGCGTGATCGTGTCCGGCGCTCATGCGGCTAGAATGGCGCCGCGTGAGCGACGCACGGATCAATCCGTACTGGTTCGGGCCCACGATCGCCATCGCGGTGCCGCTGATCGTGGGGCCGCTGGGGGCGTGGCTGGGTGTTCTGCGCCCGGACACCGGCTTCATGCTGGTGGGCATGGGCGCGCTGCTGGCGCTGATCTCCGCGATCCTGCTGCCGGCGGCGGCGGCGCTGGCGAGCGCCACGGGCCGCCCCTGGCGCCGCTCGGCGCTGATCGGGGCCGTGGGGCCGGGGGTGGTGGTGCTCGCGGCCCTGATCGGCCTGCAGCTGATCGACGCCCCGCCCATCAACGACGTGTCGACCGATCTCGACGAGCGCCCGGAGCTGGGCGACGAGGCGCCCGTCCCGGATCACCTGGCCGAGATGGCCGAGCAGCGCATGAGCTGGCTGGCGGAGGTACAGCGGGAGTCGTACCCGGATCTGCGCCCGATCCGGCTGCCGCTCGCGCCGGACGCGGCCTTCGCGCGCGCGCGGGAGACCGCGCGCCAGATGCCCCGCTGGGAGGTCACGCGTGTGCTCGAGGCGCAGGGGCGGATCGAGGCCACGGCGACCTCGCGGGTGTTCGGCTTCGTGGACGACGTGGTCATCCGCGTGCGTCCCGACCCGTCCGGCACCCGCGTGGACCTGCGCTCGCGCTCGCGCCTGGGGCGCGGGGACCTGGGCGCGAACGCCGCGCGCATCCGTGCCTACGCGCGTCGTCTGCGCCAGGACGTGGAAGGGGGCGACCCCTGAGGGCCGCCCCCTGATCGGTCCGGTCCGCACTCGGCGCGGCGTGCCGGGCCTCAGAGCCCCGCTCGCCGCGAGTCCGGCTCAGCCCTTCTTCTCGCGCTCGAGCGCCTCCTCGACCAGCCGCGACATGCCGGCGATCGAGCGATCGTTGACCTTCTTGCCGCCGATGTACAGCGACGGGGTGCCGCGCACGTCGGAGCGAGAGCCGAGCTGCATGTCGTCCTGGACGCGCTTGTCGTACTCGGCCTTCTTCCCCTCGTAGTCGGCCTTGAACTTCGCGACGTCGAGCCCGATCTCGGCGGCGAACTTCTCGAAGCCCGCGGGGTCCAGCGAGCGCTGGTTCTCGAAGAGCTTGTCGTGCATCTCCCAGAACTTGCCCTGTTCCTGCGCCGCCATGGTGGCGATCGCGGCGGGGCGCGCCTCGCGGTGGAAGCTCAGCGGGAAGTGCTTGAAGACGAGCTTCACCTTGTCGGGGTACTTCTCGAGCAGGGCCTTGAGCGTGGGCTGCACCCGCGCGCAGAAGGGGCACTGGAAGTCCGAGAACTCGACCAGCGCGACGGGCGCGTCCGGGTTGCCCAGGATGGGCGAGGGGCCGGTCGGCAGCTCGTAGAGCTTGCTGAAGTCCTCGGCCGGCGGCTGCTGCCGCGGCTGCGGGATGCGGCCCTTGATGTCGTCCATGTCCGACTGAAGCTTCGCCAGCTGTTCGGTGATCTTCGCGACGTCTTCCTTGGACACCGCGTCGCCGGGGGGCTGGCAGCCCGAGGCGATCAGTGTCAGCGCGAGGGCGCCAACAGCCAGGTACTTCATCTTCTACCTCCAGTGATGGGCGTAAGCGCCGCTGCAGGGCTGCCGCGGCGCCGGGTTGGTGCGCACTGTATGGGCCCGGGGTCCGGAATTCCAGTGGCCGGGGGCCCCCAGGTCCCACCTTATCGGCCGGTGGGTCGTCGGGCTTGGACGTTCCCGGGGCCGATTCGTTCAGCCGACACCCGGGGCTGGAGCGCCCGGCTGCGCCCCGGATGCGGCGAGGAGAAGCGGCCGCAGCCGGCCGGCAGCTGCGCCCGCGCTCAGGTCCCGAGCGCGCGCAGTGCGGCCGCGCGCAGCCGCTCCGGGGTCGGCGCGGCGCCGCTCCAGAGCCGCACCTGCTCCACCGCCTGGTGCACGAGCATGTCCAGCCCGTCCTGCGTGCGGCAGCCCGCCGCCGCCGCCTCGCGCAGGAGGCGCGTCTCGAGCGGGCGGTAGACGGTGTCGAAGACGAGGCCCTCCGGGCGCAGTCGCGTCGCAGGGCAGGGCGTGGCATCGACGTCCGGGTGCATGCCCACGGGTGTGGTGTTGACCAGCAGGTCCCAGGGATCGTCGGGCGCGCCCACCCGCGCTCCGAGCTCCGCGGCCAGCCGCGCCGCGCGCGCCGCGGTGCGGCCGTGCACGGCCACGTCGGCGCCGGCCTCGCGCAGCGCGTAGACCACCGCGCGGGCGGCGCC
>JAJDAJ010000002.1 GCA_029261925.1 Deltaproteobacteria bacterium
TTGCCGCTGCCCGTCATGCCCACGCACAGGGCGTGCGTGGTCAGGTCGGCCATGTCGTAGAGCAGGGGCTCGCGGGCCGAGCCCTCGCCCCCGGGGTCCACGACACCACCCAGGTAGAAGGCTCCGAGATTCTCGTACGGCCGCGTCACGACGCTGCTCAGCGGACCGCGCTGCCGGGATCGCGAGCGGCCCCCCCGCCGGACGGCTCCTCCTCGACCGGCTCGTCCGCTGGCCCGACGCGCTCACCGGTCGGGGCCGGGTCGAGCTCGGGCGCCACATCGGCGCCGTCGAACGCATCGATCAGGAGGTCGGGCACGGAGAGGATCGGCTCCGGGTCGGTGACGGGCTCGAAGGCCGCATCGCCCCCGCCCTCGCGCCCCGGCGCCACGCGCGTGGAGGGCAGGGCCGGGGCGTCGTCCGCCACCAGCGGCTCGGGCTCGACGAGTGGCTCCGGCTCGATCAGCGGCTCGGACTCCGCGACGGCCGCGGTGCCGGTGCTGTCGGAGACCTCGGCGGCCTCGATCTCCTCCGCCTCGCCCGCGACCTCCTCGCCGGAGTCGGTCTGCGCAGCGCCGCCTGCGGCCTCCGGGGCGGGCCCGGCTTCCGCGGCGCCGCCCTCGAGCACGGCCTGCAGGCGCGCGAAGGTCTCACCCAGCGACTCGGTGAGCTCACCGACCTCGTCGAGCTTCGCGTCGAGCACGGCCGCGCGGGCGCGCTCGCCCTCGAGCTCGCCGCGAGCCGCCTCGAGCTCGGTCTGGAGCTCGCCGAGCTGTCCGCGCAGCTCGCTCTCGGTCTCGAGCGAGCGCAGCATGATCCAGACGCCGACGGCCAGCGCCGCGATCAGCGCGACCACGGCCAGAAACTTCACGGCGCCGGCGAGGCGGGAGCCGCCCCCGGCTGCACGATCCGCAGCGTCAGCCCCGGCACTCCCTTCTCCGCCCGCCTCGGCGGGCGCGAGCTCGCCTGGCTCGCGCTGCTGGTCGGCGCTCATGATCACCCCTCCTCCGGCGAACCCGCGGCTCGCGCGCCGCCGGATCCGCCACCGCGTGCCGGCAGCGCGCGCGAGGCGCAGCCTATCCGACCCGGGGGGCGGGTGCGAGGCTCTCGCGCTGGACGCGGGCCCAGCGGAACGGCGCGGCAAGCTGCGCCAGGTAGCCGGCGGGGAACCCCGGCAGCGCCCCGATTCCGATTCGCTCCGGCGGCTCGCGGTCCGCGGGCAGGAAGCGGGTGCCGAAGACGACGTCCCAGACGATCAGGTTCTGCCCGTAGTTGTGATTGGCCTCCGCGAGGCTGCGCGAGTGATGCCAGCGGTGCAGCTCCGCCATGCTGAAGAGCCAGTTGAGCGGGCCCAGGCGCAGGACCAGGTTGGAGTGCTGGAAGATCCCGTGCAGCGCGGAGAAGAGCGCGCGCAGCGCGATCACGCCGGGGCCCGCGCCCAGCAGCACGAGCAGGCCGCTGGAAGCCACGCCGTTGAGCAGCAGGTCGACCGGGTGAAAGCGCGCGGCGTTGAGCCAGTAGAGGCGCGGGGCGCTGTGGTGAACCGCGTGGAAGCGCCAGAGGCAGTCGGTCGTGTGCTGCAGCCGGTGCACCCAGTACTCGAGCAGCTCACCGGCGACCATGGCGAGCAGCAGCTGCGCGAGCAGCGGCCAGCCCTGCGGCCACCAGCCCAGATCCCCGGCGCCCGCGAGCCGGATCGCGACGAGGGCGGCTCCGGTGACGGCCAGGAGCTCCACCAGGCGCGTCACCCCGAGTGCCGTCACCGCCAGGTGAACGATGTCGGTGCGCAGGTCCCCCTGCGAGCGGTTCCAGGACGGGTGCAGCGGGAAGACCCGCTCCGCGGCGATCACGGCGGCGAAGGCGGGGAGCTGCGCGCCCAGGAGCGCGACCAGGGGATCCACGCCGCGCTCCAGGGCGACGAGCGCGCCCCCGAGCGCGCCGGAGAACACGAGCGGGAAGAACGCGACCGCGAACAGCGGCTCGAGCTTCCCGCGCATGTCCCTCGCGCTACCGCTTCGCCGGGATCTCGACGGTGTAGGTGTCGCGACCCGAGCGCAGGACCGTGCCGGGAGTGGCGCCGGTGAGCTCGCCCTCGCGGATGATCGGCGTGCCGTTCACGACCACGTGCTCGACCCCGTGGGCATCCGCGTACAGGCGCCCGGCGCCTGCCGGCAGGTCGAAGCGCGTGTAGACCTCGCCGGTGGCGACGGTCCCGGCGTCGAACACCACGACGTCGGCGATCCAGCCCTCGCGCAGCACGCCGCGCTCGCGCAGCCCGTACAGCTCGGCGGGGACCTGGGTCAGCTGGTGCACCGCGTCCTCGAGGCCGATCACCCCGAACTCCCGCACGCCGTTGCCCAGCACCTGCGTGGTCTGGGCGAAGGTGTCGATCATGTCGAGGTGTGCGCCCGCGTCCGACGCCCCGATGATGGTGCGGTCGTCGCGCCAGAGATCGCCGCGCATCTTCCAGGCCTCGGGGCCGTCGCTGCCCAGCGCACCGGGCATGAACGAGGTCTTCAGCTCGTCGGCCACGGCGATGTCCATCATGGCATCGAAGGGCGACACGCCGCGGTCCTTCGCGATCTCGCCGACCGTGCGCCCCTCGCAGCCCTCGTTCTCGGGCGCGAAGGTCTCGAGGATCTTCATGTGCTCCCACTTCGCCAGGTTGCGCATGACGCCCGACTCCGGCGAGTTGGCGTCCTCGTCGAGCTGCTTGCGGGCCACGGGATCGCGCAGGCGCTCGATGCGGTCCTCGATCGAAAGCTGGAAGAGCGGTGCCCAGCCGTGCAGCGCGTCGAAGACGAAGCCGCCGTGCAGGTTGATCCGCACCGAGGGCATCTGCGGCACGGTCAGCGCCAGCACCTCGGCCCCGCGCTCGCGCGCGTAGTCGGTGGCCTCGAGCTGGTTCTCGACCAGATCCGGCGCGCTGGGATTGGCGGCCAGCACGTTCCAGTTCAGGGCGCGCTGCGCGGCCAGCGAGAGATCGGCCATGATGCTCTTCTCGTGCTCGCCGAACGGCGCCACGCCGGGCAGGAACTCGAGGCTGGTGCCCGGGTGGTCGCGGACCACGCGCGCCAGCTCCACCAGCTCCTCGCGGCTGGCGTGGCGCGACGGCACCGGGTTGCCCTGGGCGTCGTTATGCGTGGGCGAGATGGTCGAGGAGAAGCCGAGAGCGCCCTCTTCCAGCGACGCCGCGAGCATCGCCTTCATGCGCTCGAGCTCCTCGGGCGTGGCCTCGTGGCCCACGGCGCGCTCGCCCATCACCACGCGGCGGATCGCCGAGTGGCCAGCCATGAACCCGGCGTTCACGGCCACCTTGCCCTCGAGCTTGTCGAGGTACTGGCCGAACGACTCCCAGTCCCAGGGCACGCCGGCCTGGAGGCTCTCCAGCGGCATGCCCTCGACGCGCGCGAGCATGCGCATCAGGTAGTCGGCGGCGTCGGCCGAGAGCGGCGCGATGCTGAAGCCGCAGTTGCCGCCCATGATCGTGGTGACCCCGTGGTAGCAGGACGGGCTCAGGCTGCCGTCCCAGAAGACCTGGGCGTCGTAGTGCGTGTGCACGTCCACGAAGCCGGGTGCCACGACCTTGCCGCTCGCATCGATCGTCTCGCGCGCGGGCTCGTCCACCTGGCCGATCGCCACGATCCGTCCGTCCCGGATGCCCACGTCGGCGCGCTGGCCGGGGCTGCCGGTGCCATCGATGACGGTTCCGCCGCTGATCTTCAGGTCGAGCATGGGGTCTCCTCCGGGGAGTTCGGGGTCCGTTCATTATAGAGTGGGCCGGCGCGGCTGGCTCGCCCCGCTACATTTGCCCTCATGTCCGCCGAGGAAGCCGCCGGGCGGGACTTCATCCGCCGCACGATCGAGGAGCACGGGCGCACGGGCCGCTTCGGCGGCCGCGTGGTCACCCGCTTCCCGCCCGAGCCCAATGGCTACCTCCATATCGGCCACGCCAAGGCCATCTGCCTGAACTTCGGGATCGCGGCCGAGTACGGGGGGCGCTGCCACCTGCGCTTCGACGACACGAACCCCGCCAAGGAGGACACGGAGTTCGTCGAGGCCATGCAGGAGGACATCCGCTGGCTCGGCTACGACTGGGGGGAGCACCTCCACTTCGCCTCGGACTACTTCGAGCAGCTCTACGAGCACGCCCGCACGCTGATCCGGAGCGGCCAGGCCTACGTCTGCGAGCTCGACGCCGCGCAGATCAGCGAGTACCGCGGTCACCCCACGCGGCCGGGCCAGCCCAGCCCGTGGCGCGACCGACCCGCCGACGAGAGCCTGGACCTGTTCGCGCGGATGCGCGCCGGCGAGTTCGCGGAGGGCACGCGCACCCTCCGCGCCCGGATCGACATGGACTCGCCCAACATGAACCTGCGGGATCCCGTCCTGTACCGGATCCAGGCCGCGCACCACCACCGCACGGCGGACGCGTGGCCCATCTACCCGATGTACGACTTCACGCATCCGATCTCGGACTCGATCGAGCAGGTGACGCACTCGCTCTGCTCGATGGAGTTCGAGAACCACCGACCGCTGTACGACTGGGTGCTCGACGCGCTCGACATCTACCACCCGCAGCAGATCGAGTTCGCGCGCCTGGACCTCGAGCACACGGTCATCAGCAAGCGCAAGCTGATCGAGCTGGTCGAGGCGGGCCACGTCGACGGCTGGGACGACCCGCGGATGCCCACCCTCTCGGGCATGCGCCGCCGTGGCTACACGCCCGCGGCGATCCGCACGCTCGTCGAGCGCGCCGGGGTGGCGCGCAAGGACGACAGCGTGGTCGCGCTGGCGCTGCTCGAGCACTGCGTGCGCGAGGACCTCAACCGCACCTCACCCCGGCGCATGGCCGTGCTCGACCCGCTGCGCCTGGTGATCGAGAACTACCCCGAGGACCTCGAGGAGAGCTTCGACGCGCAGAACAATCCCGAGGACCCGGGCGCGGGCACGCGCCAGGTGCCCTTCTCTCGCGAGCTCTGGATCGAGCGCGACGACTTCCGCGAGGAGGCCCCGCGCAAGTTCCACCGGCTCTCGCCCGGGCGCGAGGTGCGCCTGCGCGCCGCCTACCTGGTGACCTGCACCGGGGTCACGAAGGACGCCGCCGGCAACGTGGTCGAGGTGCGCTGCACCTACGACCCGGACACCCGCGGCGGCGACGCCCCCGACGGCCGCAAGGTCAAGGGCACCCTGCACTGGGTCTCGGCGCGACACGCGGTCGACGCCGAGGTGCGGCTCCACGGGCCGCTCTTCCGCGACCCGCTGCCCGAGGCGAGCGACGCCCCGTGGCTCGAGGGCCTGGACCCGGCCTCGCTCGAGGTCCGCACCGGCTGCAAGCTCGAGCCCGGCCTGGGCGAGGCGGCCCCCGGGGACCGCTTCCAGTTCGAGCGCATCGGCTACTTCTGCGCCGACCGCGACGGCGCGCCCGGCCGGCCCGTCTTCAACCGGACGGCGACCCTGCGCGACACCTGGAAGAAGATCGAGGGGCGGGGCCCGACGGGCTGAGCGGCCCCGGGGGGGTCGCTGGCGCCGGGTCCGCTCACCGGGATCTGGAGGCGCCCGACATGATATACCCGGCCCAGCGCGGGGTGACCATCGCATCCCGGGCCATCATCGACCAGCCAGGGGGAGTGCCATGACAGCCGGCGCGCACGTTCGTCTCCAGATCCTCGTCACGATGAGTGCGGTGCTCGCTGTGCCCGGCCTCGTGCTGGCCCAGCAGGGCGGCGCGGCGGCGCAGCGCGCGCCGACCACGATCGAGTCGATCACCGTCACCGCCGAGAAGCGCGAGGCGGACCTCCAGGACACGGGCCTGTCCATCCAGGCGTTCGGCCAGGGCGACATGGAGCGCTCGGGCATGGACAGGTCCGAGGACATCGGCGGCTTCACGCCCGGCTTCCAGATGATCCCGGCCACGGGCTCGAACAGCCAGGTCGCGTTCGCCGGGCGCGGCTCCGTGCGCACCGACAACCACCCGATCAACGAGCAGAGCGTCGGCCTGTACATCGACGGCATCTACCACGGAACCGGCGAGGCGTCGCTCTTCGAGCTGCTGGACATCGAGCGGATCGAGGTCCTCAAGGGCCCCCAGGGCACGCTGTTCGGTCGCAACACGGTCGGCGGCGCGATCAGCGTGGTGAGCCGCAAGCCGTCCCCCGAGTTCGGTGGCAGCCTGAAGCTCGGCTTCGGTCAGGATGACTACTTCGGCCTGAACGCCGCGGTCGACGTGCCGCTGCTCAGCGAGCGGCTGCTGAGCCGCATCGCCGTGCTGCGCAAGAAGCGCGACGCGTTCACCGGGAACAACGCCAGCGGCGTGATCGGTCACCCGGTGCTCCTGGTTCCCGGCCGCGACGACTTCGACGATCAGGACGCCTGGGGCGGGCGCGCCGCGCTGCGCTTCCTGGCCTCCGAGAACCTCACCATCGACTACAGCTACGACCGCCTGAACCACGACCAGCGCACGCCGGCCTTCGCGGTCTCCACGCCGGGCAACTCGGCCTTCGAGGACGACAACGGCGACATCTCTGCCGACGGCGGCAACTGGGACAAGGAGACCGTCCAGCAGCACTCGCTCAACATCGAGTGGGAGGTCAGCCCGAGCCTCACCCTGAAGTCGATCAGCGGCCTGCGCGAGTACCACGGCAGCCGCCTGAGCGACCTCGACGGCTCGATCAACACCTTCGGCGGCCAGGGCATCGCGCACTTTCGCAACAACGTGGACACGCGCGCCTTCTACCAGGAGCTCCAGGCGGTGGGCACCGTGCTGTCCGAGAGGCTCGACTACGCGCTGGGCCTGAACTACTTCGCGGACGAGTCCGAGATCCTCAACCGCGGCGAGGTCTTCAACGATGCCAACAACAACATGTCCGAGGTCAAGGGCGACAACTACTCCTGGGGCCTGTTCGGGCAGCTGAACTACCACTTCACCGAGCGGCTCGATCTGACCTTCGGGCTGCGCTACTCGAGCGAGCGGCGCGAGGCCGAGCACTCCCTGTGCCGGGGCCCGACCAGCGGCGCGCTCTTCCTGGGCAAGAACATCGACGCCTGCCCGGCGGCCGGCATCCACACCTCGCAGTTCACGGCGAACGGTACGCCCGGCACCGGGCCCGCGAACGCCGGCGTGCTGGGCCTGAAGGACTCGGTGCGCTTCAACAACTGGTCCCCACTGGTGCGGGCGTCCTACCACTGGACCGACGAGATCATGACCTACCTGAGCTGGTCGCGCGGCTACCGCGCGGGCGGCTTCCAGAACCGGCCGGCGAACGGCACGCTCGCGGCGTTCGCGCCCTACAAGGAGGAGACCGTCAGCCAGTGGGAGATGGGCATCAAGTCGCGCTTCTTCGATAATCGCCTGCAGCTCAACGGCTCCGCGTTCTACAGCGAGTACGAGGACCAGCAGGTGGCGCGCCTGCTCCCGGGCGACATCTCGACGCGGACCGATAACGCCGGCAAGAGCCGGATCCGCGGCTGGGAGCTGGAGGCGCGCGCGGTACCCTTCGAGGGCCTGGAGCTGCGCGTCGCGCACGGCTTCACCAACACCGACTTCTCGGAGTTCACGAACTTCAACACCACGACGATGATGAACGAGAACATCGCCAACCAGCGCTGCATCTGTCAGCAGCCCAAGCGCACCTGGTCGGGCTGGGCGACCTACACGCTGCCCGCGATGGACCTGGGGACCCTGCAGCTGACCGCGAACTTCCGGCGCAACGGCTGGGCGCTGTTCAACTCCGTGCGCGCCTCGGCGGGCGCCAGCAACGCGAACCTCGAGCAGACCAGCTTCACGGTCTACGGCGCGCAGGCGACCCTGCTCGACGCCTTCGGCAAGGAGGGCCTGTCACTCGCCCTCATCGGGCGCAACATCACCGACACCGTCTACGCCGTGAACGGCATCCAGTTCAGCGCCTTCCAGGGCCTGACCTACGGCGACCCGAGGCACTGGATCGCGGAGATCGGCTACGAGTTCTGAGCCCGAGGGAGGGCGTGCGCGCTCCATCGCGCACGCCCTCCCGGGCCAGGGCCCGCGCCCGGGCCCACCGGCAGCTGCGCGTCCAGGTCCCCGTGGGGGCTGGGTCCGGCGGCCCCGCGGCGGGCGCCGCCCCGGGAAGGTCGCGGCCGCGGGGCACCGGCGGCCTATACTTTCCGGGCCCCGGGGTGAACATCCGCCCCGGCGCCGGATCCAACCCATCGTGAGAGCCCCGCTCCCGCTGTCGCTCCCGCTTTCGTGGCTGCTGCTGCTGCTCCTGCTGCTGCCGGCCGCGCCGGCCCTCGGGGCGTCTGGCGGCAGCGAGGTGGAAGACGAGCGCGCCCTGGAGCGCCTCGCGAGCGAGCCGGAGCCGCTGCGCCGCGCCGCGCTGGAGGCCGCCGGCCACCCCGGAGCCCTGGTCCAGCTGCAGCTGCTGCAGGCGCGCTCCAGCGCCGCCTTCCGCGAGCGCCTCGAGCGCCTCGACGAGGACGAGCGGGAGGCCGTCTGGGAGATCGCGCGCGAGCCGGGCCTGCTCGAGGCCCTGGCCGGAGCCCGCCCTTCCCGGGCCGAGCTCGAGCGCATCGCCGCGGCCCATCCGGAAGTCGACCCGGAGCCGATCCGCCGCCTCGGCGGGCGCCATCACGCCCTGCTGGTCGAGCTGCAGGGGATCGGCGACGCCGCCGAGCGGGAGTTCGAGGCGCAGATCGCCGGGCTGCCCGCGGCCACCCGCAGCGCGCTGCGCGAGCTGGTGGGCAGCCCCGAGCTGCTGACGCTGCTGGCCACGCAGCCGCGGCTCACCGTGCGCCTGGGCGAGGACTACCAGGAAGATCCGGACGCCGTGCTGGCCATGCTCGACGATCTAGCGCGGGAGATCGCGGAGCGCGAGGCCGAGGACGCCGGGGAGTGGACCCGGGCGCTGGCCGCCGATCCCGGCGCCCGCGTCGACCTCGAGGAGTCGGCGCGCGCCTGGGCGGACGAGCAGGGATACGACTACGACGCGCTGACCGAGCCCCACATCGCGGACGTGCTGTACGTCGATGTGCATCCCTACCCGTACTGGTACGGATACCCGGTGTCGCACCACCACCACGTGCACCCCTGGGGCTACTGGTATCCGCGCCCGCTGCACCTGGGCTACTACCACCACCGGTATCACGGCGGCACGGTCTTCTTCGGGCTGCCGTCCGCGCTGTACCTCGACTGGTACCGGCATCGCTGGTACGGCCATCGCGACCGCTACCACCACCGGCGGCACGCGCGCCACGGAGCACTGCGCCGGCGCGCGCACCACGGCCGGCTGCAGCACCACATCGAGCGGCACCCGCGTGTCCGGAGCCTGGCCTCGCGCCACGCGCACGCCCGCCACCTGCGGGCCGCCGCTGCCGGTGCGCGCCGCGGCGGCGAGCGCTACCGCTTCCGGCCGTCTCGCGGCCGGCTCGAGGCCGTCTCGCCGCGACGCGTGCAGGCCGGGGGCGAGCGAGTGCGCTCGGATGCCGGCCCGGGCGAGCGGGCGCGCAGCTGGCGCGGCGAGCGTGGGCGCCGGCACGACGGACGCGTGCGCACGCGATCGGGTGACGCAGCTCGCGCAGAGCCCGGCGCACGCGAGGCGCGGACCGTG
>JAJDAJ010000003.1 GCA_029261925.1 Deltaproteobacteria bacterium
CGAGGGCAAGTACGGGATCGTGCAGGTGCGGCGCGGCGTCATGCCGGACGCGTACTCGCACTGGACCCTGCCGCGTCTGGTCGGCACCGAGCGCGCCGCGGAGCTCCTGCTCACCGGTCGCCGCATCGAGGGCGAGGAGGCGGGTCGGATCGGGCTGGCGCTGCGCGTGGTGCCGGCAGCCGAGGTGCTGCCGACCGCGCTGGAGATCGCGCGCGAGATCGCCGCGACCACCGCGCCGCTCTCGGTCGCGGTCAGCAAGAAGCTGCTGTGGGAGAGCACGCGCCTGTCCTGGATGGACGTGGGCCGCAAGGAGACCGCCCTGCACGTGCACCTGATGGGTCGCGCCGACGCCATCGAGGGTCCGATGGCCTACCTGGAGAAGCGACCGCCGGAGTGGAAGCTGCGGGTCAGCCGCGACTGGCCCGACTGGCCGAGCTGAGCATGGCCCGGCTGACGCGGCTGAGCCGCTCGATCGAGGGCCGTGTGGCGCTAGTGACCGGCGCCGCGAACGGGATGGGCCGCGCGACGGCGCGCCTGCTCTCCGACGAGGGCGCGCGCGTGGGCATCGTGGACCTCGACGCCGACGCGCTCGAGCAGGTGGCCGACGAGCTGCGGCAAGCGGGGCGCGAGGTCTGGTCGCGGCCGCTCGACGTGGCCGACGCGGACGCGGTTCGCGAGGCGGTCGCCGAGCTCGCCGGCGTCTGGGGACGGCTGGACATCCTGGTCAACAACGCGGGCATGCCCTCGGGCCTGCCGATCGATCACGACGACTACGTGCCGCTCTGGGAGCGCACGCTGGCGGTCAACCTGTCCTCGCAGGTGCACCTGATCCGCGCCGCGCTGCCGCAGCTGCGCGCGTCGGACGCCGCGCGCATCGTGAACATCGCGTCGACCGAGGGGCTGGGCGCCTCGCGCAACACGAGCCCGTACACCGCGAGCAAGCACGGCGTGATCGGCCTGACCCGCGGCCTCGCCGTGGAGCTCGGTCGCGAGGGCATCACCGTCAACGCCATCTGCCCCGGGCCCATCCACAGCAAGATGACCTCCCGGATCCCCGACGAGAAGAAGGACGTCTTCGCGAAGCGGCGCGTGCCGCTGCGCCGCTACGGCGATCCCGAGGAGGTGGCCCAGATCACGCTGAGCCTGGTCCTCCCGGCGGCGTCCTTCCTCAACGGTGCGGTGATCCCGGTCGACGGCGGCCTGCACGCCAAGATGGATCTCGACCGGGTGGGCTAGACTGCGGCCCTGGAGGTGGGTCATGAGCCTCGGCTCCGGATCCCTGGACTTCGATGCCTTCCACCGCGATGAGCTGCCGCGGCGCATCTCCGCCGCAGCGGCGCCCCTGCCGGCGGACTACGCCGAGCGCCTGGCACCTCTCGGCGTGCGGCTGCGCGAGAGCGGTGCCGCCTGGACCTACAGCGCGCGCGACGCGCGCGTCGTCGCTGCCCCGGGCGACTCCGGGGCCGCGAACGTGGTCGAGCTGGATCGCGAGAGCTGGGAGGGTCTCGTCCAAGACGTCGAGTCCACCGCCGGACTGATCTATGGCGATCGCGTCGAGCGCGTGCGCGGCGATCTCATGGGCTTCGTGGCCTGGGAGCCCGCGCTGCGCTGGATGTACCAGGGCCGACCGGTCTTCGAGGCGGAGCGCATCGACCTGCGTGACCGCGATGGCGCGCCCCTGGATCCCTTGCAGGGCTTCGCGCCCGGCGACGACCGGGAGCGGATGGCGCACTTCCTGCGCACGACGGGCTACCTGCTGGTGCGCGACGTGCTCGCGCCCGGCGAGATCGAGGCGCTGCGCGCCGAGGCGGCGGAGCTGGAGCGCGCCGCGATCGAGGGCGACCAGAGGTCGTGGTGGGGGCGTGACGCGAGTGGAGGCAGCGTCCTGTGCCGCGTGCTGCAGGCGGGGATCCTGCCGGGCATGCGCGCGCTGCCCGAAGATCCGCGCATCCGCGACCTGGTGTCCCTGAGCGACTGGGAGATGAAGCATCGCGATCCAGCCGACGTCGACGGTGTGACCGTGCTCTGGAAGCGGCCCGGTGTCACCGAGGGGCTCGGCGACCTGCCGTGGCATCGCGACTGCGGGATGGGCGGCCACGCCACCATGTGCCCGACGCTCGTCGCCAGCATCTTCCTGGAGGCCAACACGCCCGAGGCCGGTGCGCTGCGCTTCCTGCCCGGGTCGTGGAAGACCTCGCTGCCGTTCGCGGAGCCGGGTGATCCCGACGCGCCCGAGGGTGTGGTGGTGCCCGCACGCGCCGGCGACGTGACCCTGCACTACGGCGACGGGCTCCACGTGGCTCCCGGACCCACCAGCAGCGCGGGTCCCTTCCGCAGCTGCGTGCTGATCGGTCACCAGCGCGAGGGCGCGCGTCACCACCGCGGCGAGCGTCACTACAACGACGTGCTGCTCGGCAGCGAGGACGGACAGGTCCGGCACCTGACGAGTCGCGCCGCGAGCTGAGCCGCGGCGCGCACTCAGCCGACCCGGAGCGCCTCGCGCTCGTAGGTCGCCAGATCGGGGTAGCTGCGGAACGGGCGCCCGCGGGCGGCGTCGGGGTCGGGCAGGGGCACGGCGCCGCTGGCGTCGAGGGCGCGCTCGAGCAGCGCTCGCAGCGCGTCGGTAGTGCTGTCCGCGCCGGGGAAGAGCTCGCGCAGCGGCGCGCGGTCGCTGCGGATGCGCACGATCTCGAGGGTGCCGTCGACGGCGTCCTGCCAGTTGAGGATCAGGTCCACGATCGCCACCGGTCGCGCCCCCTGGCCCCCGACCGCGGCGGCCGCCACCGCCTGCACGCGCTCCCAGTGGAGGTGGCTGCCCGCGCCGTCGAGCAGCAGCCCGACGGCGTCGAGTCCCAGCGGAGCGATCTCCGACACCTTGGTCGCGCAGAAGCTCTGCGCGAGGTCGCCCAGCTCGATGCCGCCCAGCTCGAGCACCTCGGCGGTGAGCGCCTCCACGTCGATCGCCGGCTCCGCTTCGCCGGGAAGCGCGGAGGGATCGAGCGCCAGGGTGGGCGCCGTGGGGGCCGCGTCGCGCTCGAGCTCGTGTGGAGCATCGTCGGGCAGCAGCTCACCGGGCAGCGAGGCCTCGCTGCCGGCACCGTGGGCCGTGGGCTCGATCTCGATGTGGCCCGTGGTCTCGAGCTCGAGCGGCGCCTCCTCGTCGCCGGTCTCCGCTGCCGGCGGCACGGCGCGGGCGCCGATCGCGGGAGGCGCCTTCACGCCGTGCTTCTCGAGCTCGACGACCAGCGCGGTCAGCGCCGCGCGCCGCGCGTCGGGCAGCTCCGCAGCGGGATCGAGCGCGATCCGGGCCGCGGCCAGCGCGCTCGGAGGGTCGAGCTCGCGCGCCTGCTCCACCAGACGCAGGGCCTGCGCCGGCGTCGGCGTGGGAGCTGCGGGATCGACCGCGCCGCGGAGCAGGCCCGTGGCGAGCTCTGCGCGGTCGC
This sequence comes from Deltaproteobacteria bacterium, assembly GCA_029261925.1. GTDB lineage: Bacteria > Myxococcota_A > UBA9160 > SZUA-336 > SZUA-336 > JAGWBS01. Next base: position 3,444 of record JAJDAJ010000003.1, read on the forward strand.
TCGATGCGAGCAGTGGCACCAGGCGCAGCGCGGTCGCGGTCTCGAGCCGGCCGGCGCTCGTGCGCGAGCGCACCTCGGCGAGCAGATCGGCCGCGCCCGCTGCGTCGCCGCCGCGCGCGCGCCGCTGCACGAGCTCGAGCGCCGCCGCTGCGCCCTGCTCGGGCCGCTGCGCCGCGACCGCGGTGTCCCAGTAGGCGATCAGCGCGTCGGGATCGGACGCGGCGCCGCGTAGGCGGCTCTCGAGCATGGCCAGCGCGCCCTCGATGTCGCCGTCCGTGCGCGCCGCGAGGGCGCGCGCGATCGCCGGATCGCCGCCCCCGAGCGTGGTCCTGCTCTCGATCGCGGGGTCGATGAAACGCTCCTCGATGCGCAGCACGCGCAGGCCGGCCGCGCCGACCACGCCGAACAGGAAGCCGCCCACGTGCGCCCAGTACGCGGTGCCGCCCACGCTGCCCATCCGGTCGCCGAGCCAGGCCTTCCAGATCTCGCCCGCCACCCAGGCGGCGAGCAGCAGGCCCGCCGGTGCGTTGAAGGTGCCGCGCAGCACGCGACCCATGCCGATGAAGAAGTAGCCCAGGCGGATCGTGCTGCCCCAGAAGCGCACCATGAACGCGCCGAAGAGTGCCGCGACCGCGCCCGAGGCACCGATCAGCGGCAGATCGACGTCGATGCTCAGCAGCATCCAGAACGCGGCTGCCGCTGCGCCGCCGACGACGAAGAACGCGGCGTACAGCGGGCGGCCCCAGCGGTCCTCGAGCGGTGGGCCGGCGAGGAAGAGCATGAACAGGTTGCCGAGCAGGTGCAGCCATCCCACGTGCACGAAGATGGTGGTCACGAAGGCCCAGGGACGCGGATCGGTCGGCACCAGCCCCCAGCGCCGGAACGCGTCGCCTGCCCCCGCGCCCGGCGGGCCCTCGACCGCGCGCTGCGTCAGCGTGTCGAGCTCGGACTGCTCCTCCAGCACCACCTCGAAGTCGTCCGGGGGATCGGCATTCTGCCGCAGCAGGTCCACGTACTGGCCGCGCTGGTTGGGCGACACGTCGTAGGAGACCTCGGTCACGACCTCGGGCAGCGCATCGAGGTACGGGCGCTCGCGCCAGTAGTCCCCGGCCTCGCGCAGGGACACGGGGGCCGGGGAGTCCGCGCCGCTCGTGTCGAGCCCGAGGAAGCTGACCAGGCAGAGCGCCATCAGGGCGAACGTCACCCAGGGCAGGCGACGGACCCGGCTCTCGCTGTGGCTCAGGGGTATGATCAAGGACGGCTCCCGGAGCGAAGGGCTTCCGCGCGTATCGTCCCCGGCGGCGCCGGGCTGGACGCCCGGGACGGCCGCGCCCACAATCGCCCGGGGCAGCACCGACGGCCCCGTCAGGAGTGGACATGCACGACCTCGTCGTTCGCGGCGGAACCCTGATCGACGGCACGGGCGCGCCCGCGCGCGAGGGCGACCTGGCGCTGCGCGACGGCCGGGTCGCGGAGGTCGGCGAGGTCGGCGAGAAGGGCCGGCGCGAGATCGACGCGCGCGGCCTGCTGGTCACGCCGGGCTTCGTGGACGTGCACACGCACTACGACGGTCAGGCGACCTGGGATCCGCTGACCACGCCTTCTGTCTGGCATGGCGTGACCACCGTCGTGATGGGCAACTGCGGCGTCGGCTTCGCACCCGCGCGCCCCGATCGGCATGCCTGGCTGATCAGCCTGATGGAGGGCGTCGAGGACATCCCGGGTACGGCCCTGGCCGAGGGCATCCGCTGGAACTGGGAGAGCTTCCCGGAGTACCTCGACGCGCTCGAGGCCGTGCCGCACGCCATCGACGTGGGTGCGCAGCTCCCCCACGGCGCGCTTCGCGCCTACGTGATGGGCGAGCGGGGGGCCGACCACACCGAGCGGCCGACCGACGTCGAGATCGAGGAGATGGCGCGCCTGGCCTTCGAAGCCGTGAACGCCGGTGCGTTCGGCTTCAGCACCTCGCGCACCGTTGCCCACCGCACGCGCGACGGCGATCCGACGCCCAGCCTGACCGCGTCACGCGACGAGCTCGTCGGCGTGGCGCGCGGACTCGGGGCCGCCCGGCGAGGCGTGCTCCAGGCCGTGGCCGACTTCTTCGACATGGAGGCCGACTTCGAGGTGCTCTGCGCCATGGCGCGGGAGAGCGGTCGGCCGCTCTCGATCACGGTGCTCGACCGGCCCGAGTCGTCGGGGGGCTGGCGCGACCTGATGACGTTGATCGAGAAGGCCTGTGCCGGGGGCGTGGTGGTGCGCGGACAGGTGGCGCCGCGACCCGTGGGGCTGCTGATGGGCCTCCAGGGCAGTGCCCAGCCCTTCGGCGCGAGCGAGGCCTACCAGGGCATCGCGGCCCTGCCCCTGCCCGAGCGCCTGACGCGGATGCGCGAGCCGCAGCTGCGCGAGCGCATCCTGGCCGAGCTCGGCGACGGCCCGCTGATGCGCATGCCGCTGGACAACGTGTACCTGCTCGGCGATCCGCCCGACTACGAGCCCGATCCGTCGATCTCGCTCGCCGCCCTGGCGCGCCAGCGCGGCACGAGCGCGGCGGCGCTGGCCTACGACGCGCTCACGGCGGGAGAGGGCGAGGACCTGCTCTTCGTCCCCGTCATGAACTACCGCCAGGGCGACCTGGAGTCGACGCGCGAGATGCTCCTGCACCCGCTGACCGTCCCCGGTCTGGGCGACGCCGGCGCGCACTGCAGCCTGATCTCCGACGGCAGCTTTCCGACCACGCTGGTGACCCACTGGGGCCGCGATCGCACGCGCGGCGAGCGCTTGCCACTCGAGTGGCTCTTCCGCACGCAGACGCGCGACACCGCCGAGCTGGTCGGCCTGACCGACCGCGGCGTGCTGGCGCCGGGCATGAAGGCCGACGTGAACCTGATCGACTGGGACCGTCTCGCGACCGGCAAGCCGCAGATGGTCGCCGACCTGCCCGCCGGGGGGAAGCGTCTGATCCAGCGGGCGCGCGGGTACCGGTACACGATCGTGTCCGGGCAGGTCGTGATGGAGGACGGCGAGCACACCAGAGCGCTCCCCGGGCGGCTGCTTCGCGGGGCTGGCGGGTAGGCGCTGATATTTTCGGGGTGGGGCGGGGGGGTGGGGGGAGAAGGGGGCCGGCGGCGCCCACAACACCAGGGGGA
>JAJDAJ010000004.1 GCA_029261925.1 Deltaproteobacteria bacterium
TCGGGATACACGGGCTGCGGGCCGCCCAGGACCAGGCTGCAGGCCTGGTTGTTGGTGGGGTTGAACTCGGCGCAGCAGACGCGCGCGTCGTCGTTGCTGAGGCGGAAGCCGGTGTCGTTGTTGGCCGCGACCGAGTCGTCGTTGGGGTCGACGGTGTGGTGGTCCCAGCGCAGGTAGGTCTGGTTGCCCGAGCCGTCGTACTCCGCGTGGGTGGCGGGCAGCAGGTAGCGGGCGGCCATGGAAGGCTTGCGGCGGATGTTCTTCTCGATGCAGGGCAGGCAGCTGCCGTCGGGGCAGTCGGTGTCGCTCGCGCAGGGCTGGAACTTGTTGGGTCCGCCCGTGCAGGTGCTGCCGTCGACGCCCGAGCCACCCCAGGTGTTGCCGGTCGCAGCGCTGAGCTGCCACTCGCCGAAGGTCGGGATGACGCCCCCGGCCAGGTTGAACACGTAGTTCTCGCTGGTCAGTGCGGGATCGCTCACGCCGCCATCGCTGATGGGGATCTCGGCGAGGCAGGCGCCGACGGGGCTGCAGACGCCGCCGCCCGGGCAGGCGTCGGGATCCTTCTGCTGCGAGCAGGGCAGGCCGTCGTTGGCGCCGCCCACGCAGCTGGGGCCCGTCGCCGTGGGCACGCAGTCGTTCTCCTCGCGGAGCACGATGCGGCCGGGGATCGGCGAGAAGTTGCGCTCCGGACCGCAGCTGGCGGTGTCCAGGCCGTTGAGAGAGCCCCGCTGGTGCAGGTAGCTCGCTCCGTCGAGGTTGGTGCCGAAGGCCGAGGGATCCGACCAGCGAAACTGGTTGATCGGGATCTCGTCCTTGCGGAACTCGGGCAGGTCGCCCAGGCCGTAGACCGTGGTCGTGCAGTCGTTGCCGCCGGGCCCGCAGTCGATCTGCGCCGGTGCAGGGCCGGCGAGCAGGGCCAGGCCCAGCGCCAGCATCATGATGCGTGTCATCAGCATCTCCCTCCAATTGAATGACCGCGGAGTGGCTCGCCGCCGGCCGTCTCGCTGCTGCGTGCCCTCCGCCGGGGCGCAGTGTCCCACACAAGCGTCACCGGGTGCCAGATGAACACGCGCCCGGCCCTGCGGTCCCGGGTGTCTCGCCCGGGGCGGCGGATGATCGGGCTGCCTGCCCGGACCGGGCGGGGAGCGGCCCGGGCTGCCGGGAATCAGCCCGGGAGCTCCGGCGATGTGCCCTGCCGGGCGGAGCGGGACACGCAGCTCAGTACTTGAAACCCACGCGGATCCCGTAGAAGCGCGGCGGGCCGTACCAGGCGTAGGGCGGCGAGGTGAACTCGCGCGGCCCCGTGAGGATGTTGGTCTTGGGGGCCTCGTCCTCGATGTTCTGGATGAAGGCCTCGACCTCCCAGACGCTTTCCGTGTCCGTCCAGACCAGCTTGATGTCGGTCAGGTGATGGTCCTTCTGCAGCTCGAAGTCCTGGTTGAAGGCCCGGAAGTAGACGTCGTCCTGCCAGGTGTACTGGATGCGCGGGGTGAGGAAGCCGAAGCGCCCCAGCGGGATCTCGTACTCGGCCGATATCGTGTACTTCCACTTCGGTGACCGCGAGAGCTTGTTGCCGCTGTAGTCGTCCAGGCCGTCCCTGTCTCCCAGACTGCCGCAGCTCACGCCCGGGGGATCGCAGCCGAGCTGGGCGAACGTCGAGGCCCCGACCAGGCCCTCGGCAATCTGGTCCTCGGCGATGTCCCGCTTGAAGAGCCTCTGGCGGTACTCGTTGTTGGCTGCCGGATCGGTGAGCTGCGAGATCAGGGCGGGGTCGAGGCTGAAGTAGTCGATGGTCTCGGTGTGCAGGTACGAGACGATGCCCGAGATCGTCAGGCCGGGGATCGGCGAGGCCACGGTCTCGAGGTCCCAGCCGTACATGCGCGCGTCGGTGTTCTCGGTGCGCAGGGCGAGCCCGTCCAGGAGCACGAGCTGGAGCGCATCGTAGGCGTAGAAGAAGCCCTCGAGGTTGAGACGCAGGCGCTGGTCGAAGAACTCGGACTTGGTGCCGGCGGCGTAGGCCCAGATCTTCTCGGGCAGATACTCGCCCACCGCTCCCGCGCGGAAGCCGCCGCCCTTGTAGCCGCGGTCGATCCTCGCGTACAGCAGGTGATCCGCGCCGAACGGCCGCCAGTCGATGCTCGAGCCCCACATCTGGCCGCGGAACGTTCCCTCGCACGCCGGATTGGGGCGCGCCGGCCTCCGGGGGCTCCCGAGGGACCGGAGGTCTCCCGTGCAGCCCCGGAAGCGACCCTCCTCGCCCGATCGGGCGACCCGCAGCAGCCACGTCTCCTTGACGTCCTTGATCATGCGTCCGCCCAGCGCCCAGCGGATGTTGTCCGTCACGTGCAGGGTCGTGTGGAGTGCGGCCCCGTAGGACTTGTTCTCGGTCGTCTGGTCCGTGCTGACGCCGGCACTGAGCCCCCGGATCCCGGGGGTGGAGACGTTCCGGAAGGCCTCCTCGTGCGCGTAGAACCCGCTCATCTGCCATTCCAGACGCTCCGCGAGCATGCCGCCCCACTGCAGCTCGCCCGTCCACTGCTGGGCGTTCTCCTCGAGGTCGAAGTCGAAGATGCCCCGGTCGGTGGCATCGAAGTCCTGGTTGAACTCGGTCAGGGTCTTCTGGAAGCCGCCGAGCAGCTTGAGGCGGGTCTCACCGAGCAGGGGCAGGCTGGGCGTATCCCAGTCGATCGTGGAGGACCAGCCCCAGTAGCGGTTGTCCTGTCCCGAGACGGTGTCCACGAGGATCGAGCGCGGGTCGCTGTCCTCGGTCGCGAAGTCGGGCAGTGCGCCGAACTCGACGATCTCGGGAAAGCCGGTGACGGGATTGATGACCAGCCGCTGGTCCGAGGGCGTTCGGTTGCAGGCGGCCTGGGCGGGCAGAACGGTCAGCCCCGCGCCCCCGCGGTTGCACCCGGGGTCGTAGGGCGAGCGCGGGACGACGTCCGCCTGCGCGCCATTTCCCTTCTGCTTGAAGTAGTTGTAGCTGAACAGCACTTCCAGCGAGTCGGTCGGATTGAGCCTCAGATGCGCCCGCAGGCCGAAGTCGTCGGCATCGAACGGATCGCGGCTGTCACTCACCAGGAGGTTGTCCAGGTATCCGTCGCGATCCTCGTGAAACAGGGCGAGTCGCGCCGCCGCGAACTCCGAGATCGGGATGTTCAGCGCGCCGCGGATCCGCACGCGGTCGTAGTTGCCGAACAGAACGTCGCCCTCGACCTCGTACTCGTCGTGCGGCTTCTTGGTGATGAGGTTGATCGAGCCCGAGGTCGAGTTCTTTCCCCCCAGCAGGCCCTGGGGACCGCGCTTCACGTCCAGCGACTCGAGGTCGAAGAAGGCCACCCGCGCGGCCGATGGCCGTCCGTAGTTGATCCCGTCCACGTGAAAGGCGACGCCCGGCTCTCCGGTCAGCGAGGCGTTCTCGGTGCCGATGCCCCGCAGCGTGATGATCGCGGCAGTACCGATCTGTCCGACGTGCAGGCCCGGCACGCTGAAGGCCAGGGAGTCGACGTTGACGATGTTGGCGCGGTCCAGATCCTCGGCCGAGAAGGCGCTGATCGCCTGAGCCTCGTCCTGGACGTCGGTCACCTGGAGGATCTCGCCGGTGATCTGGATGGCCTCGATGTCCCCCGGCGGCTCCTCCTCGGGGGCCGTCGGCTCGTCCGCCGGCGTCGTTTCGGGCGGCTCCTGTGCGGCGGAGAGCATCGGATGCGAGGTGATCAGCAGGACACCCAGGGCCAGCGATCCGAGGGTACGCGTCAGGTCCACTTTGCTCTCCGTGAGATCTCAGATGTGTGGAGGCCGGGGCCTTGTCGGGCCCCGGCCTCCGGGAACAATGCCTGATCGCGAACCCTACGGCACGAGCCGGCAGATGGTGCTGCAGGGGCCGTTGTCGTTGTTGGCCAGGCCGTTGTCGCACTCCTCGAGGAACGCCGTATCCACGATGCCATCGCCGCACGTGCCCGGCGTCACGTGCCGGCAGGTCGTGGCGCCCGCCTCGAAGATGTCCTGGTTGATGCGCAGGATGTCGGAGACGTTGCATCCGACGGGATCGACATTGCCCGTCCCGGCCACGACGCTGTTGTCGGCATCGCAGAGCCGGTTCAGCGCTCCGCCGAAGATGGCGGCGTTAACGCTGAGGATGTCCGCGACGTTGTTGTTGCCGTCGCCCGTGTGGTCACCGCACTCGCACTCGTTGCCGCGACAGTTCGGACCCGGGCAGTCGCCGTCCGCGTCCGCCGTCTCGTCCCACTCGATGAACCACGGGCACAGGTCGGGGTTGTCGGCCACGCCGTCGCAGTTGGCATCGTCGCGGTGCTCGACCCCGTAGTTGATGACGCCGCAGTCGAATCCCGGATCCCCGTTGACCTCGCGGCGCACCATGAGCGAGCAGTCCTCCACCGGCTTGCCGCGCACGACGTAGATCGCATGGGAGCAGCACTCCGGGCGCAGGTCGCCGTTGGCGTCCTCCTTGCAGCGCGACTGGACGCGGTGGCCGGGCTGCGTGAAGTCACAGGTGTCGCCGGGACATTCGTTCGCGTTGCCGCAGGTGCCCATGCCGTCTCCGGTGCAGCAGGGCACGGCGTCGCCATCGAGGTCGCCCGGTCCCGTGCACAGGGCATTGATGCCCGGGTCGTAGCAGCCCACGAGGCGGTTGTTCGTGCAGACGCCCGTCAGCTGTCCGGGCGGCACGTAGCTGGGGTCACTGTAGAAGCGCCCGAGCGCGGCCCCGTTGGCGCCGCCCTGGAAGATCCAGTCGGGCTGCTGGTTGGCCTCGTTGATCCAGACGCCGGCCCCGAGGCGGCAGTTCCACTCGATGATGTCGGGATACACGGGCTGCGGGCCGCCCAGGACCAGGCTGCAGGCCTGGTTGTTGGTG
>JAJDAJ010000005.1 GCA_029261925.1 Deltaproteobacteria bacterium
CCCGCCGCGGGGGCCGTGGGTTCGTCGGCGGCGTCGCCCACCACGTAGCGCCGCTGCGCGCTGTCCCCGCCGTACGCCTTTATTTTGAGCCCCGGCCCGCGCCGGCGCACCGACTCCAGGTACTCGGGGTAGGTCTCGAAGTCCCAGGGGATGCCCGCGACCAGCGCGTCCCGGTCCATGTCCTCGACGTTCTCGAGCGTGCGCGCGATCACCTCGTGGTGCTCGGGGCGCGTCGGCGCGATCGCGAAGCCGCAGTTACCCGCCACGACGGTGGTGACGCCATGCGAGGACGACGGCCGCAGGGCAGGGTCCCAGAAGACCTGCGCGTCGTAGTGGGTGTGAACGTCGATGAACCCGGGCGCGACGACGCAGCCGGACGCATCGAGCTCGCGCTGACCCTTCAGCCGCGGCCCGATCTCGCAGATCACACCGTCGGAGATCGCCAGGTCGGCGGCGCGACCGGGTGCGCCGCTCCCGTCCATGACGGTGCCCCCGCGGATGACGATGTCGGCCGACATTCCTGATCTCCTGCTGCGCTCACCGCATTCCGGTAACCGGATTCACGGGCCAGGGTAACCGGATTTTCCCCACAGGATCAAGAAACCTTCCGGCGCTGGACCCACGGGCCTATGCGCGGAAGCGCCGGTAGAACGAGCGGATGTCCTCGAGCAGCAGACCCGGCTGCTCGAGGGCAGCGAAGTGCCCGCCGCGCGGCATGTCGGTCCACTGCACGATGTTGAAGGCGGCCTCACACCAGCTGCGCGGAGTCGCCAGCGTCTCTCCCGGGAAGCACGCGTGGCCGACCGGCGTCTCCAGGCGCGGCTGCGGGTCGAGCGCCCCCGAGCGCGCGGTCTCGTAGTAGTAGCGAGCCGACGACGAGCCGGTGTTCGTGACCCAGTAGAGCATCACATTGGTGAGCAGGTCCTCCCGCGAGACTGCGTTCTCGATCACGCCGTCGCAGTCGGTCCAGGTCCGGAACTTCTCGACGATCCAGCCGAGCTGGGCCACGGGGGAGTCCGCCAGGCCCAGACCCAGGGTCTCGGGCTTCGTGGACTGGAGGGCCGCGTACGCTCCCTCGCCGGCCGTGTGCGCCTGGAAGCGCTTCCACTTCTCGCGTTCGGTTGCGGGGAGCTGGTCGAGGGCCGTCAGCGCCTCCGCCGAGGGAGGCAGCGCGAAGAGCAGGTTGAGGTGGATGGCGAAGCAGCGCTCGGGGTCCTGGCGGGCGAGCCACTGCGTCACGACCCAGCCCCAGTCACCGCCCTGGGCGCCGTAGCGCTCGTAGCCCAGTCGCGACATCAGCTTGGCCCAGGCGCGTGCGGTGCGCCGCGGTTCCCACCCCCGGGCATCGTTGGGCTGGGAGAAGCCGTAGCCCGGCAGCGACGGGATTACGACGTGGAAGGCGTCGCGCGGGTCGCCCCTGTGCGCGGCGGGGTCCGTGAGCGGGCCGATCAGGTCGAGGAACTCCACCACCGAGCCGGGCCAGCCGTGAGTCAGGATCAGGGGCGTGGCGCCGGGGACGGAAGAGGGCACGTGGTAGAAGTGAATGCTCTGTCCATCGATCTCGGTGCGGTACTGCGGCCAGGCGTTCAGACGCGATTCCTGCTCGCGCCAGTCGTACTCCGCGAGCCAGTAGCGGGCCAGCTCCCGCAGGTACACCTGCTCGACGCCGTAGGCCCAGTCGGGATCGTCGAGGGCCGCCGGCCAGCGCGTGCTGCGCAGGCGGCGCCGCAGATCGTCGATCACCGCGTCGTCGACGCGGACCTCGAAGGCCTCGATGGGGGCGGTCATGTCTCCGGCTCGAGCCTCAGTCGCGCAGCGCCATCAGACGATCATCCCGCTACCCAGCGCCCGCAGCCGTGTGGTAATCTGCTTCTTGAGACAGGGTAACCTGATTTTCCGCCGGGGATCAAGAAGCTCGAACGTCTCGTGCACCTGCCGGCGCGGACCGACAGGCGCCGGCCGGGCGCCGTGACGGACGGAGGAGAGGACCGATGGCCGACCGCTTCGTTCCCCTGAAGCCCCGCATCGGCGCGCGTGCCGTCGTGGACCGCGAGGAGGTGCTCGACCCCGCGTTCGCGGACGAGTGCATGACCGCGCTCGAGCACTACGGCGTCCTGTTGTTCCCCGGGATCGGCCTGAGCGATGACGAGCAGGTCGCCTTCAGCGAGAACCTCGGCCAGGTCATCCCCATGGGACCCGTGCGTCCCGACGGCACGCAGGAGGTCGTCTTCAAGATCACGCTCGACCCTCGCGAGAACCCCGATGCGGCGGAGTACCTGCAGTCGACCGTCGCCTGGCACATGGACGGACTGCTGGAGGAGGCCCCGCCGCCGAAGGCCACGATGCTGTCTGCGCGGCAGCTCTCGCCGACGGGCGGGCAGACCGAGTTCTGCAACACGTACGCGGCGTACGAGGATCTCCCGGTGGAGGAGCGGAGGCGCTGCGAGGAGCTGCGGGTCGTCCACAGCCTCGAGGCCTCGAAGCGGAACACGGACCCGGACGCCACCCCCGAGGAGCTCGCGCGCTGGCGCGGGCGAAGAGGCCCGAAGGAGCATCCGCTCGTCTGGCGCCACCGGTCCGGACGCCGGTCGCTCGTGCTCGGCGTGGACGTGGACCACGTCGCGGACATGCCCGACGCCGCGAGCCGCGCGCTGATCGAGCGTCTGACCGTCCACGCGACGCGTCCGGAGATCGTCTACCGGCACGAGTGGGAGGTCGGCGACCTGCTGATCTGGGACAATGGCGGCGTGATGCACCGGGTGAACCCGTACGATCCGGGGTCCGGGCGGCTGATGCACCGCACCACCCTGTACGGGGTCGAGAAGGTCGTGGGCGTCGAGGGAGCGAGGTGAGCATGGGCCAGGAGCTGTCCGGGAAGGTGGCGATCGTCACCGGCGGAGCCAGCGGCATCGGCCGCGCGACGGTCGAGCTCTTCGTCGAGGAAGGTGCCCGGGTCGTCATCGCCGACGTGGACACCGCGCGCGGCGAGGAGGTCGCAGCAGGGCTCGGCAAGGCGGCCGCGTTCAGGCGGACCGACGTCTCCGATGCCGACGAGATCCAGGCGCTGGTGGACTTCGCCGTGTCGCACTTCGGCGGGCTCCACGTCATGTTCAACAACGCGGGGATCTCCGACGGGGCGTACGGCTCCTTCCTCGACGACGATCTGAAGGCCTTCGAGCGCGTGATGGCCGTCAATCTCCTCGGCGTGATGGTCGGCACCCAGCGTGCGGCCCGGCACATGGCGAGCAGCGGCGGGGGCTCGATCATCAACACCACGTCGACGGCGGGGATCAAGCCCGGGGGCGGGCTGATGTCCTACCGGGCCTCGAAGGCGGCCGTGATCCAGGTCAGCCGATCGCTCGCGATCGAGCTCGCCGAGCACGGCATCCGCGTGAACTGCATCGCGCCCGGACACATCCCCACGGGAATGACGAAGTACGACATGTCGCGCGTCATCAGCGTGAACCAGCCGCTGCAGCGCCAGGGCATGCCCGTGGACGTGGCGAATGGCGCCCTGTTCCTGGCCAGCGATCGGGCGGCACAGGTCACGGGCCTGGTGCTGCCCGTGGACGGGGGCACCACCGTGGGCAACCCGCCCGGGCCGCTGCGCGCGATCCTGTCGGGACTCACGGACGACGACACGGACTGATCCCGGGGCGCCCGTGCGCCCACGATGGAGGACACAGATGGATCCCGCCACGCGCATCTACTCCTGCGACGATCACCTCGATCTCCCGGCCGTACCGCCCTCGCTCTGGGAGTCGCGGCTGCCGCGGGCCCAGGCGGAGCGCGGCCTGCGGGTCGTCGAGCGCGATGGCAGACGGGTCTGGGTCTGCGAGGACCAGGTGCTGTTCGGGAGTGGCAACGCGGCGAACCCGGAGCTGAAGAAGCTCAGTGCGATCGGGCGCGCGGGCATCGAGGACGACGGCTACCGCGCGGGCAACCCGAAGCTGCGCCTCGAGGACATGGAGCGCGACAACCTCTGGGCATCGGTGATCTACGGTCCGCTGGCGATCGGCCTGCCGATCAGCGACCCGGAGCTGCAGAGTGCCAGCTACGCGGCCTGGAATGACTGGGCCATCGAGGAGTTCAACGCCGTCAATCCGGAGCGCCTCTGCGTGCTCGGATTCCTGCCCGCCCACTCGCCCGAGGCCGCTGCGGCCGAGCTCGAGCGCTGCGCCGGCATCGGCCATCGCGGTGCGATCATCGACGTCTTCGAGATCGATCTCGCCGACCGGGGATGGGACCGGCTGTGGGCGGCCTCGCAGGAGACGGGTCTGCCGATCAGCTTCCACCTCAAGGCGGGGATGTGGTCGAAGTCGCTGCAGACCCGCAGGATCGGCCACTGGTCGTATGCCGCGTATGCCTCGGTCCTGCCCCTGCAGCTCGACGAGCCGTTCGCCCTCATGCTGTTCTCGGGCGCGCTGGAGCGGCATCCGCGCTTCAAGCTCGTGCTGGCGGAGGCGGGGATCGGCTGGCTCCCGTACTTCATCAACCGGCTCGACATGGAGTGGGAGGCCCTCCGCGACAAGCTCGACTACGCGCCCGAGCTCTCGCCGAGCCAGCTCTTCGAGCGCCAGGTCATGTCGACGTTCGAGGAAGAGCCCCTGGGAGCACAGCTGATCCCGCACCTGGGCGCCGGGAACTGCATGTGGGCGTCGGACTATCCGCACACCGACAGCACCTTCCCGAACTCGATGAAGGCGATCGACGAGGCGCTGGGCGCGCTGTCCGAGGAGGACCGCCGCAAGGTCACGGTCACCAACTGCGCGGAGCTGTACGGCTTCGCGCTCGAGTCCTGAGCCCTGCGGCGAGGCCCACGACGATGATCTCCGGCATCGACCCCCTGGATCTCGTGGATCCCGTCCGCTTCGCGCGCGACGGCTATCCTCACGACGTGTGGACCCGGCTGCGGGCCGAGGCGCCCGTAGCCTGGCTCGAGCCGCCGGGCTACCGACCCTTCTGGGCGATCACGAAGCACGCCGACATCGTCCAGATCTCGTCGCAGCCACTGCGCTTCTCGAGCGAGCAGGGGATCATGCTGGGCCCCGTCGATGCCCTGCCCGTGCCCTCCGAGATGATCGTCTCGCTCGATCCCCCGCGGCACGGGCCCCTGCGCCGCCTGACCAGCATGCGCTTCACGCGGAGCTCGCTGCGGGCACGGCGTGCGGACATCGATCGCATCGCGGTCGAGATCCTCGACGAGGCGGCGACCGGGGGCGCCACGGGCGAGTGCGACTTCGTGGAGCGCATCGCCGCGCCGCTGCCGATCGCGGTGGTCGCCTGGATCCTCGGGGTGCCGCGCGACGACTGGGGCCTCCTGTTCCGCTGGACCAACGAGGTCATCGGCGCCGACGATCCCGAGTTCCGGCAGCCCGGCGAGACGCGCGACCAGACCGCCACACGCGCGCGCACCGAGCTACACGACTACTTCAGGCTCCTGGTCGAGCAGCGCCGCGCTGCCCCCCGGGACGACATGGTCACGGAGCTGATCCGGGCCGAGATCGACGGGGAGCCGCTCACCGAGCGGCAGCTGCTCGCGTACTGCGAGCTGATGGTCGAGGCGGGGAACGAGACCACGCGCAACGCGATCAGCGGGGGGCTGCTCGCCTTCAGCGAGCACCGCGACGAGTGGGACAGGCTGCGCGCCCACCCCGAGCTGATGTCCGAGGCCGTCGAGGAGATCCTGCGCTGGTCCTCCCCGATCACCCACTTCACCCGCACCGCGACCGAGGACTGCGAGGTGCGCGGGACGAAGATCCGCGCGGGTGAGGAGGTGGCGCTGTTCTACGCGTCGGCGAACCGCGACGAGGAGGTCTTCGACGATCCGTTCAGCTTCCGGATCGATCGCCGGCCGAACCGTCACCTCGCCTTCGGTATCGGAGAGCACATCTGCATGGGCGCCCACGTCGCGCGCGTCGAGCTCGAGGTGGTGTTCCGCCACCTGCTCGCCCGGCTCGAGGACTTCGAGGTGACGGGACCGGTGGACCGGCTGAGCTCGGCGGTCAACGGCGGCATCAAGCACCTGCCCATCCGCTACCGCCTGGCCTAGAGCAGGCTGCCAGGCGTCGGGCGCCTCGATCCGGCGGGCGAGTCGCTTCCATGGCCGGTGACGGGATCCCTTCAGGCCGGCAGCGCTGACCGGACGGTCGCCCCCAGGCCGCCGTCCACCAGCAGGTCGATACCGCTGATGAACGACGCCCGCTCCGACAGCAGGAATTCCACCGCATCGGCGATCTCGACCAGCGTCCCCTCACGACCCAGCGGCGTGAGTTCGAGCAGCCGGTGCTTCTCCGGCTGCGCCTCGAACTCGCGAGCGCCCATCGGCGTGGCGATCAGCCCGGGCGAGAGCGACACGATCCGCGCGCCCCGCGCGCCCCAGGCGGCGGCCCGCGCCTGGCACATCCGGATCACCGCGGCCTTCGAGATCTGGTAGGCCACGCTGGACGTGAGCTCGCCGCCGATCGCCGCCTGGACGGTCTCGACGAGGTCGGGCGCCAGCGGCTCATCGAGTGCAGCGAGCAGCGCCGGATCGAGCGGCGCCAGGTGCGCGGCCAGGGAGGAGACGAGCAGCGCCGCCATCCCGGGCCCGGCCAGCCCGGTGAACGCGTCGGTCACCAGGGTGGGTCCGATCAGGTTCACGCGCAGGACGGTCGGCCCGTCCGCCATGCTCGGTGAGAGACCGACGACGTGGGCAAGCGCCTTGACCGGTCCGGCGGCTGCGGCCTCCCGGGCCAGGGCCCCCACCGCCGCGGGATCGACGACGTCGCAGACCGCGCCGCGCGCGTCGTGCCCCTCCCCGCGCAGGGCCGCCACCTGCCGTTCCAGGTGCCCGGCGTCGCGATCGGCGAGCAGCACGCGATGCCCGTTTCCGAGCCGGCGCGCGATGGCCATCCCCATGCCGCCGGCTCCGACCACCACGGCCAGCGCCTGGCCGGTTCGCTCGTTCGTACCGATCCGCGCCACTTCACCTCCGCTGTCGAGCGTCGGAGCCGGGGCTTCCGCTGAGCTCAGTCCGCGACGCGAAAGCCCGGGCCACCGGGCACGGCGTCGGGATCGCCGGTGCCCTGGATCAGCTCGAGGCGAACGCCGTCTGGGTCGAGGGCCATGATCACGCGCGTGGGGCCGTGCGGAAGCTCGAGTCGCGTCTCGGGCATCAGGCTGCCGCCCGCGACCTCGAGCTCCGCGCACGCCGCGTCGAGATCGGCGACGCGGAACGAGAGATGCGTCAGGCCCAGCTGATTCATCGGCCGTGCCGTCTGCGGCCCGATCCAGCCCGGCACCGGGAACTCGAGCAGCTCGAGACGCCAGCCATCGCGCTCGAGATAGACCGCGCGAACCTTCACGTCGTCCATGCTGTTGAGCCTGGCGGTGGGCTGGCCCTCCAGCTCCAGGCGCCCGACCTCCTTGCAGCCGAGCACGTCGCGATAAAAATGCAGGGAGCGCTCGAGGTCCGACACGCAGATGCCCATGTGCGTGAGCCGCTGGATATCCATGCGCGGACCTTACCACGCTGCTGGACGGAGCTGCCCCTCCGATACCCGCGCTGGCTCTGCTCCTGTCGCCGGGCTCGCCCCGCCGAGCGACCGTCGGGCGGTTCATTTACCCTTCGTTCCAGAGGCCATTGCCGTGCCGTCGCCCCGGAGTGGAGTCTCCACCGGAGCGGACGCCGCACTCGCCAGCCGGGCGCGGAGCGCCGGCGGGAGGAACCCGGATGTCGGATTTCAGCATGACCATCGGCGGCGCGGCCGTCGCGGGCACGGGGAGCTTCGACGTTCTGAACCCGGCCACGAACGAGGTGCACGCCAGGGCCCCGGAGTGCAGCCGCGACGAGCTCGAGGCGGCGATGTCCGCCGCCGCCGCGGCGTTTCCAGCCTGGCGCGCGGACGAGGCGGCGCGCCGGGAGGCGCTCTCGTCGGCGGCGAGGCTCCTCAAGGAGGCCGCCGCGGAGCTCGGCCCGGAGATCACCGCGGAGCAGGGCAAGCCGCTGGGCGAGGCCCGGTACGAGGCGCTCGCCGGCGCGGACTGGCTCCGCTACCACGCCAGCCTCGAGATCCCGCGCGAGGTGATCCAGGACGACGAGCGGGCGTTCGTCGAGGTCGTGCACCGGCCGCTTGGCGTCGTCGCCGCGATCACGCCGTGGAACTTCCCGGTGTCCTCGGCGTGCATGAAGATCGCGCCGGCACTGCTGGCCGGGAACACGGTCGTGCTCAAGCCCTCTCCCTTCACGCCGCTGGCCACGCTGCGGCTGGGCGAGCTGCTGCGCCCGATCCTGCCTCCCGGCGTGCTCAACATCGTCAGCGGAAGTGACATGCTCGGCGCCTGGATGACCGAGCACCCGGCCGTGCGGAAGATCAGCTTCACGGGCTCGGTCGCCACCGGCAAGCGGGTCGCCGCCGCCGCCGCGCCGGATCTCAAGCGCATCACCCTCGAGCTGGGTGGCAACGACCCGGCCATCGTGCTCGACGACGCCGACGTGGACGCCGTGGCCGACGGGATCTTCTGGGGCGCCTTCGCGAACTCGGGACAGATCTGCTCGGCCATCAAGCGCGTCTACGTGCCCGGCTCCCTGCACGGCGCGCTGGTGGATGCGCTGGCCGATCGCGCGCGCTCGGTGAAGGTCTGCGACGGCAGGGAGAAGGGCGCTCGGCTCGGTCCGATCTCGACCCGCCCGCAGTTCGGACGCGTGTCCGAGCTGGTCGAGGAGGCGCTGGCGGCAGGCGCCCGCGCCGCCGTCGGCGGCGGGCCCCTGGAGGGTCCGGGTAATTTCTTCGCGCCGACGGTGCTCACCGACGTCGAGGACGGCGCCCGCATCGTCGACGAGGAGCAGTTCGGGCCGGCCCTTCCCGTCGTGGCGTACCGCGACCTCGACGACGCCGTGGCGCGCGCGAACCACACGCACTTCGGGCTGGCCGGCTCCATCTGGAGCGCCGACCCCGAGCGGGCCACGGAGGTCGCGAGCCGGCTCGAGTGCGGCACGGCCTGGATCAATACCCACCTGATCCAGGGCCCGTCCCAGCCGTTCGGCGGCGCCAAGTGGAGCGGCATCGGGGTCGAGAACGGCCGCTGGGGGCTCGCAGGCTTCTGCGAGATCCAGACCCTCTACCGCGCGCGACCCTGATCGCGGCTGTGCGATGATGCAGGCGTCCCCGCCAGGAACGTCGGAGGAATACCGGTGAAGGCTGCAGTACTCAACGAGCCGAATCGACCGCTCGACATCGAGGACATCCAGATCGACAGGCCGGGACCGCGCGAGGTCCTGCTGCGCACCTCGGCTTCCGGCGTGTGCCACAGCGACCTGCACCTCATCAAGCGGGGCCGCGGACCCATCGTGCCCGGCCACGAGCCCGCCGGCATCGTGGAGCAGGTGGGGTCCGACGTCACCTACGTGAAGCCGGGAGACCGGGTGATCGCCTGCCTGTCGATCTTCTGCGGAATCTGTGACTTCTGCACGACCGGGCGCACGCACCTCTGCGGCGGTCAGATGTTCGACCGCCAGAAGGGCGAGTCGCCGCGCCTCTCGCGCGGTGGCAAGCCCGTGGCGCAGATGGCGCAGCTCGCGTCATTCGCCGAGCAGATGCTCGTCCCCGAGAACGCGCTCGTGAAGGTCCGGGACGAGATGCCGCTCGACCGCGCGGCGCTCATCGGCTGCGGCGTCACCACGGGCCTGGGTGCGGCCCTGTACCGCGCGCGCATCGAGGCGGGCTCCACGTGCGCGGTGATCGGCTGCGGCGGCGTCGGACTCAGCATCATCCAGGGCTGCCGGATTGCGGGTGCCAACCGGATCATCGCCGTCGACACCCAGGACTGGAAGCTGGAGCTCGCGAAGAAGGTCGGAGCCACCGACGGGGTCAGCGCTGCCGACGGCGACGCCGTCGCGAAGGTCCAGGAGCTCACAGGTGGCGGCGTGGACTACGGCTTCGAGGCGATCGGCCTGAACGAGACCGCCCGCCAGGCGTACGGCATGACCCGGCGGGGGGGCACGACGGTCATCGTCGGCGTGATCACGTCGGGCGAGGGCCTCGGGCTGCCCGGCTTCGATCTGGTCATGAGCGAGAAGACCGTCATGGGCTCGACGATGGGCTCGATCGGATTCCGCGTGGCGATGCCGCGCTTCGTGGATCTCTACCTGAGCGGCAAGCTCCTGCTCGACGAGATCATCTCCGCGCGCCGCCCGCTCGAGGAGATCAATCTCTGCTTCGACGAGATGGAGAAGGGGACGGCGGCGCGCAGCGTGATCGTCTTCGATTGACCCCACCCGGCTCGTCGCGCCGCACCTTTGCGTGCCGCGAAACCACCCGGGCGCCGGCCGGCGCCGTCGGAGGCAACGCATGGCGGACCGATTCGTTCCCCTGAGGCCCCGGATCGCCGCGAGAGTCGAGCTGAGCCGCGACGAGGTGCTCGACCCCGCGTTTGCCGACGAGTGCCTGGCCGCGCTCGAGCAGTTCGGGGTCCTGTTCTTTCCCCGCATCGAGCTCACGGAAGACCAGCAGATCGCGTTCAGCGAGAACCTCGGCGACGTGATCCCCATGGGGGCCCCGCGCCCCGACGGCACCCGCGAGGTCCTGTTCAAGGTCTCGATCGACCCCAGCGTCAGCGCCTCGGCCGAGTACCTCAAGGGGACGATCGGCTGGCACATGGACGGCCTGCACGACGGCGGCCCCCCGCCCAAGGCGACCATGCTCAGTGCCCGGCACCTGTCGACGACCGGCGGGCAGACGGAGTTCTGCAGCACCTACGCGGCCTACGAGGACCTGGCCGCAGAAGAGCGGCAGCGCTGCGAGTCGCTCAGGGTCGTGCACAGCCTCGTGGCCTCGAAGCTCGCCACGGATCCGGACGCCACCCCCGAGGATCTGGCGGAGCGCGCGCGGAGGGGCACGACCGAGCACCCGCTCGTCTGGCAGCACCGCTCGGGACGCAGGTCGCTCGTCTTCGGGATGAGCGTCGACCACGTGGCAGACGTCCCGGCGACCGAGGGGCAGAAGCTCGTGGAGCGCCTGTGGGCGCACACGACGCGCCCGGACAACGTGTACCGGCACGAGTGGCAGGTCGGCGATCTGGTGATGTGGGACAACTGCGGGGTCATGCACCGGGTCATCCCGTACGCTCCGGACTCCGGGCGGCTGCTGCATCGCACGACGCTCCACGGTCTCGAGAGGATCACGGGCGTCGGGAGCGCCGGCTGATTCCAGGGGCAGGCGAGGCCAGCGGGTGAGACGCTGCTGGCGTCGCACCGGGTGGCTCATTAGGATCCAGCGGAGACTCCCGACTCGATCCATGTGGGCCCGTGACGCCGGGTCGTCTCCGGTCCCAGCGACTCGCAGCAGCTCTGGAGGTCGCCGATGCCACCGACCGAGAACCCGCGGCCCGACGCCGCCGGCAAGGTTCCCTTCGCGATGCGGGACCCGCTCCACGTCCCGCGCGAGCGCTACCACGACCCCGCGTTCTACGCGCTCGAGAAGCAGAACCTCTGGCCGCGCATCTGGCAGATGGCCTGCCGGCTCGAGGAGATCCCGAGGCCGGGCGACTGGGTCGAGTACGAGATCTGCGACCAGTCGATCCTCGTGGTGCGACAGGCCGACCACTCGATCAAGGCCTTCTACAACACGTGTCCGCACCGGGCCACCCAGCTCTGCAAGGGAGCGGGCCGCGCCCGGCAGATCGTCTGCCCGTTCCACGGCTGGCGCTGGAATCTCGACGGGACGAACTCGTTCGTCTACGGCGCCCAGGGGTTCCATCCGGACTCCCTGCGTCCCGACGACATCCGCCTGACGGAGTGCCGGGTCGACACGTGGGGGGCGTGCGTCTGGATCAACATGGATCCCGACGCTCGACCGCTGCGCGAGGCGCTCTCGCCGGCTGCGGCGCACCTCGACGCGGTAGGCGTGGAGAACATGCGGGTGTGGTGGTGGAAGGAGGTGGTCCTCAACGCCAACTGGAAGCTCGCCCAGGAGGCCTTCTTCGAGGGCTACCACGTGATGCAGACCCATCCCCAGCTGACGATGGGGGCCGGTTCCGACTACCCCGCCGACACGGTCGAGCACCTGACCTTCGACAACGGCCACTCGCTGTTCCGGGGCCGCGAGGGGACGAACTACGGCACCGAGCGAACCAGCGCGGACGAGTTCCTCGAGCGCGCACGCGTCCTCTGGGAGGGACAGGACGCGATGACGCTCGAGCGCGATCTCCACGTCTTCGAGGGCATCCGCGACAAGGTCTCGCCCGACGAGGACTTCCCGCCCGCTGCCATCGCGGCCCTGTACGAGTACGCCAGGGGCGCGCGCATCCCCATGCCGCCTCCCGGCGAGGGCCTGCGCCTCTGGGGTGGAGAGGTCTTCCTTTTCCCCAACTACCTGATGCTGCCGATGTACGCGAACTCGCTCGCGTACCGCGTGCGGCCCCACAACGACGACCCGGAGTGGTGCCGGTTCGAGATCTGGTCGCTGACCACGTACCCCGAGGGACAGGAGCCGGGCCGCGCGCGTCTCGAGGGTCGCTTCGCGACCGACGACGCGGAGAACTGGGGCGTGATCCCGCGCCAGGACATGAGCAACATCGAGCGCCAGCAGCGTGGCCTGCACGCCCGGAGCTATCGGGGCTCGCGCCTCTCGACCGAGTGGGAGCGCGCCATCAGCAACATGCACGAGGAGCTCGACCGCTACCTCGGTCGCTAGCCGAGGCCCCGCAGCGTGGGTCCGTCAGTAGCGGAAGCCGATGCGGAACCCGTAGAAGCGAGGCTCGTTGTACCAGGCCAGGGGTGGCGAGTCGATGAAGGACGGACCGATGAGGATGTACTCCTTGACCGCCTCGTCCTCCACGTTCTGGACGAACACCTCCGCCTCCCAGCGCCCCTCCAGGCTGCGCCAGACCAGCTTCACGTCGGTGAGGTGGTGGTCTCCCTGCAGATCGAAGCTGCGGTTGAAGACGCGGTGGTACGTATCGTCCTGGAACGAGTACTGGACCCGCGGGGTCAGGAATCCGAGGTCCCCCAGGGGAATCTCGTACTCGGCGCTCAGCGTGTACTTCCACTCGGGCGCGCGCGAGAGCTGGTTGCCGGCAAAGTCGTCCAGATCGGTGAACGGCAGCCCGTTCAGCTCCGCCTGTCTGCGTGAGTTGAGCCGGGACTCCTGCCGGACATCGGTCTTCGCGGGGTCCAGGGTCGCGTAGTCCCGCACCTCCGTCCTGAGCTGGCCCACCACGGCGCGGAGCGTCAGGCCCGCAATCGGCTGGGTCTTTGCCTCGAGCTCCCAGCCATACATCCGCGTGTCCGCGTTCTCGGTGCGGATCTGGAGGCCGTCGATCAGGGCGACCTGCATGTCCTCGTAGGCGTAGAAGAACCCCTCGATGTTGATCTGGATCCGCCGGTCCCAGAACTCGCTCTTGGCTCCGAGGCTGTAGGCCCAGATCTTCTCCGGCAGGTAGCTCCCGATCCCGCCCAGCCCGAAGCCCCCCGACTTGAATCCGCGGTCGATGCCCGCGTAGATGAGCTGATCGTCGAAGAAGCCGCTCGCAAACTGCGGGCGCCACTCCAGCCGGCTGCCCCACGTGGTGCCCCGGAAGACCGCGCTACAGGCGGGGGCCGACGGGAAGATCGACTGGCCCGTGCTCGGGTCGAGGATCCGGCCCAGCGCCCCGTCGCAGGTCTCCAGCTCGCCCGAGGCGATGCGGCTGAGCGCGCTCTCCTTTCTGTCCTTGGTCCAGCGCCCGCCCAGGCTGACGGTCAGGGCCTCGGTCAGGACCAGCTCGCCGTGCAGGGCGGCGCCGTAGCTCTTGTTCTCCGTGGCCTGGTCGGTCCTGATGATGACGTCGGCGGTGTTGCCGAAAGCGTCGGTCTCGAACCGGGGACTGAACCGGGTCGCGCCTCCCCGCTCGCGCATGAAGAACAGCGACGTCTGCCAGCTCAGGCGCTCGTCGATTGCCGTGCCCATCCAGCGCACGTCGGCGGAGTACTCGTGCGCGAAGTTGCTCGACTGGATGTCCGAGATCCTCACGCTGGAGCCGTCGAAGTCCCAGTCGAAGCTGTTCTCGGTGCGCTGGTAGCCACCCCGGAGCTCGAGCGTGGTCAGGCCCAGCAGCGGCATCTCGGGCGCGTCCCAGAGGACCTTGCCGTGCATGCCCCAGTACTTGTTGTCCTGCCCGGAGGCGTTGTCCGTCCAGATCCGCCGCGGATCGGCGTCCTCGACCGCGTCGGGATCCCAGATCCCGCCCGGCCCGATCCTGCCGAACTGGCACACCACGCCCCTGGGCATCACCGTCACCACGCCTGCGGGGCGAGTGCAGGCATTCGTGTTCAGGATCGGCACCAGATCCGCCTGGGGACCGTTGCCCTTCTCCTGGAAGTAGTTGTACGTGGCGACCAGGGTCAGCGAGTCGGTCGGGCTGAGTCGCAGCTTGGTTCGCAGGCCGAAGCTGTCCGCGTCGAACGGATCCCGGCTGTCGCTGAACAGCCCGTTGTCGAGATAGCCGTCGCGGTCCTCGTGAAAGAAGGCCGTGCGGAAGGCCGCGTACTCGCCGAGAGGAACGTTCACGACACCGCGCGCGCGCAGGCGGTCGTAGTTCCCGAGCAGGATGTCGCCCTCGACCTCGTAGTCGTCGCTGGGGTCGCGGGTCACGACGTTGATCGAGCCCGACGTCGAGTTCTTGCCCCCGAGAAGGCCCTGGGGACCGCGACTGACGTCGAGCTTCTCCAGGTCGAAGAAGGCCACGCGGGCGGCCGAGGGCCGGCCGTAGTAGATGCCGTCCACGTGGAAGGCGACGCCCGACTCGCCGGTGACGCTGGCGTTCTCCGTGCCGATGCCCCGCAGGGTGATGACCGCGCTCTGTCCGACCTGACCGACGTGAAGTCCGGGCACGTTGGCGGCCAGGCCATCGACGCTGCTGATGTTGAGCTTGTCGAGGTCGTCCATGCTGAAGCTGCTGATGGCCTGCGCCTCGTCCTGGACGTCGGTCACGTTCAGCTTCTCGCCGACGACCTGGATCGACTCGACCCCCTCGGGCGCGACCTCCTCGGGCAGGATCCGCTCGATGTCGGAAGGCTCCACGGGGGCGGGCGCAGTCTCCTGCGCACGTGCCGCGCCGGGCCCGAGCAGGACCATCAGGGCGAGCAGCAGCCCCGCCGCCACGAGCCATCGAGGAGCCTGTGTCATCGGTGCATCCCGGATGTGAAGGGGGGCCGGCGCCCCGGGCGCCGGCCCCCGCTGGTTACGTCAGCATGGCCAGGCTAGAGCTGAACGCAGGCGCTCGGCTCGGCCTGATCGCAGGCCCAGGTGGGCTCCACCTGGCAGTTGTTGTCACAGCCATCGCCCTGAGCGGTGTTGCCATCGTCGCACTGCTCTCCGGGACCGGAGGCAGCGCCGTTGCCCGGGTTGGGCACGTTGCCCGGGTCCAGCGCCCCGTCGCCGCAGATCGGGTAGCGCGCGCAGCTGGGCTGCCCGAGCGATCCGAAGATGTTGGAGTTCATGTCCAGGATGTCGGCGATGTTGATCGTCCCGCCCGTGTCCCAGAACGGGTTCGACTGGGGGTTGCCGGGATCCGGCGGGGGCGCGGCCGAGCCCTCGGGAGGATCGTTGCCCGTGTCGGCCAGGGGCAGCCAGAGGCGCGCGTAGCCCGCACTCAGGCCGGGCTCGGTCCGGTAGGTCGTGCAGCCGGGCGTGCCGAGGGTGCACCCGGGATCTCCGCCCGGATGGACGAAGATCCAGCTGTTGGCCAGCAGGATGTCGGCGATGTTGACGACGCCGTCGCGGGTGGCGTCGCCGCACTCGCAGGAGTCGCCGCGTCCGTTCCCGTTGGTGTCGCCGGTCAGGTTCGTCTCCGTGTAGAACGGACACAGGTCGCCGGTCGGGTTCGCGCCCTCGGTCGTGTCGTCGATCCCGTTGCAGTCGAAGTCGGGGCGGATCGTGCCCCCGAAGTTCGGCACCGCGCAGTCAGGACCCGGGTCGCCCCAGGCAGAGCGGTCCGAGCCCGGTGCCGCGGTTCCCGCGGCATTGAGGAAGTCGTAGTTCCGGAACAGGCTGCAGTGGTTGTTCACGAATCCGCGATACCGGTGCGCGGAGCTGGGGCAGATGTTGGGGTCCGGACTGCCGTCCGCCAGCTGGGCGGTGGTGGCCAGGGCCCAGCCGCCGAAGGACCGCAGGTCGCAGCGCTCGCCCAGGCCGGGGCAGGGGTTGGAGCAGCTGGAGTCGTTGAGGACGCTGCACGATCCGGCCGCGCCGCCGCAGTCGGCGTCATCGCCGCAGGCGGTCGTCGAGTCGGGGCAGAACGCCGCGCACACGTCCGCCTGCGCGGCGAAGCACGAGTAGCCCTCGCAGCTGCAGCTCGTACCGGGGTTGGCCTCGCAGACGTAGTCGTTGAGGAGACAGCGGTCGGGCTGCACCCCCCCGGTGCCCGGGTCGGCATCGAGGTTGGGGCAGGGGTTGTCGGCGGTCACGATCTGGGCGCCGAGGCATGCGGACCCCACGCCGCAGTCGCACGGAACCGTGCGGCTGTTCTCGCAGACGCCGTAGCGCTGGCCGGGCGTGATGAAGTTGGGATCCGCCTCGAAGTTGCCGAACGGGTTGAGCGCCCCGGGGCCGTCGCCGCCCTCGAAGACGAAGGGAGGCATGTTGTTGTAGGGGTTGGGCGAGCCGAAATCGCTGAACAGCGGATACCGGTCCACACCCACGCCGGCGAAGGTCGCGCAGATGTTCGGGGCGTCCGGCGAGTTGCAGCAGACGAAGCCGGGCAGTCCGGGGCTCCCGAAGTCATCGAAGACGACGACCGTCTCGGTAGCGCCCGCGTTGGGATCGGGATTCGGAACGCGGCGGCCCCGGGCGCAGAAGGCGTTTCCACCCGAGGTCAGGGCGGCGTGGAAGTCGAAGCCAGGAAGGCCGGCCGGTCCCGAGATGTTCTGCGAGCTCGTCCGGGGATCGCCGACGAAGTGGGCGCTGAAGCCGTCCGCGTCCAGGGTGGTGTGGCCGGTGCTGACCGGGCAGCCGGGGCCGCCCAATATGCCCCATCCGGTGCTCGTGTCGTCGAAGGGATCGCAGCCGTTCAGCTCCTGCAGGATGATCGTGCCCAGGAGCATGAGGTAGTCGCGCTCGGCGCCGCAGCCGCAGATCGCGGGATTCGGGTTGGTGGGATCGCAGTTCTGCGGGATCCCGCTGTCGCGCCTCCAGCCCATGCTGCCGGCGAACTCATCGAGCCCCACCTCGGTCAGGGTCGGGATCCCGGCCGCGATCCTCTCGGCCTCGAGCGGATCGGTCTCCTTGAGCAGCGAGTCGGGCTGCGAGAGGCCGTACTTGGTCTCGTAGCACGCGTCGCCCGGGTCTCCCGAGTCTGCACAGAGCTGTGTCGGACACACGAACTGGCCCTGCGCGGGCGGCGCCACCAGCAGGGCCGCGAGCAGGATGCTCGGAGCGGCAAAAATACGAAGCATTGGATCCCTCCCTCCAGAGTGTCGCTCCGGCCCTCGGGGCCGGGCGTTGGACCGATAATGTCATTTACACTCAAATTGCGTCAATGTGAAACAGGTATGGGCAGGGGGTCGAGCGACCCGCGAGCAGGGATCTCCCCGGAGCTGCTAGCATGCGGAGCCGGCGCCGCGGAACGGCGCCGACGACCTTGCAGGGCATGAGCCGACGGACACTCTACCTGGGCCTCGCGCTGCTCCTCACCGGAGCCGCGGTGCTCTGGGCCCTGCGAAGCCCGGAGGACGCGCAGCCGTCCGCCGGTGCGCCCGACGGGACCCGGGCATCCGCTGCATCCGCTTCCCTGCCCGAGCCACAGCCGGCACCGGATCCGGGAAACGCCGACGCAGACGCACCCGGGTCGCCGGAGGCCGCGAGCCGCCGCCCCACGCTGGGAGTTCCCGGCGGTGCGGGCCCGGGGTTCCTGGTCGCGGAGCGCCCGCCGTCCGTGCCGGCCCGGATCTGGCGGCTCCAGCAGGAGGGGGAGCGGGAGATCTGGGACCGTCACCTGGGCCCACTGCTCTATCCCGAGGGGCACCCGCTGGAGGGCACCTGGCGCGACAATGTCACGCTCGAGCAGGCCGTCGAGGCGCAGGTCGGCTACATGGGCGAGAGGTGGTATCCCGGCCTCGATCTCGATGAGGAGAAGCTGTACATCGAGCGACGCGTCCCGTTCTCCATCCTGCAGAAGCGGACCGAGACCTGGGACCGGGACGACGTGCAGTCGAGCCGTGAGTTCTACGAGTGGCTGGCCGAGCAGCCCGAGGATCCGCACGCATACCCGACGAAGGTCTTTCTCGTCGCCGATCCGAACGACCCCGACACCACGACGCGTGCGGAGCACATCGCGGCCAGGATCCGCGAGACCGAGCGAGCCAACTTCCCCGACGACACGCCCTGAGCCGAGTTGCACGCCGATGGAGGACCGGAAGCTGACCGCGACGCGACAGCCGCGCATCGTCATCATCGGCGCGGGGCCCGGCGGCATCGGCGCCGCTATCCGCCTGCAGCAGGCGGGCTTCGACGACTTCGTGATCCTGGAGAAGTCCGACGGCGTCGGCGGCACCTGGCAGCACAACCGCTACCCGGGCGCCGAGTGCGACGTGCCCTCCCACCTGTACTCGTTCTCCTTCGAGCCCAAGGCCGATTGGAGCAAGCCGTACGCGCGCCAGCCCGAGATCCGCGCGTACGTGCAGGCATGCGTCGCGCGCCACGACCTGGAGCCGCGGCTGCGCCTGAACACGGAGGTCCGCAGGGCGGCCTGGAGCGACACCCACACCCGCTGGCGCGTCGAGACGACCGGCGGCGAGGCGTTCGAGGCGGACGCCGTGATCAGCGCCCTGGGCATGTTCAACCACCTGAACTGGCCCGAGATCCCCGGCCTCGAGGACTTCGCGGGCACCTCCTTCCACTCGGCACGCTGGAACCACGATCACGACCTGAGCGGCGAGACGGTCGGTGTGATCGGCAGCGCGGCCAGCGCGGTGCAGTTCGTCCCCGAGATCGCCCCGCGCGTGCGTCAGCTCTACCTCTACCAGCGCTCCGCGAACTGGGTCCTGCCCAAGGAGGACGATCCCTACACGCCCGAGCAGATCGAGGCCTTCCGCACCGACCCGGACCTGCTGCGGCGGAGCCGCGAGGAGTTCCTCGCGAACATCGAGGGCCTGGTGTACTTCAACGATCCCGAGAGGGTGCGGGCCTGCGAGCAGGCCGGTCTGAAGGCGATCTCGGCGGTCACCGATCCCGAGCTGCGCCGCAAGCTCACCCCGAAAGAGCCCTGGGGCTGCAAGCGCCCGCTGTTCGCCAACCCGTACTACCCCACGTTCAACCGGGCCAACGTCGAGCTGGTGACCGACTCGATCGAGCGCATCACGGCCGATGCCGTCGTCACCAGCGGCGGTCAGGCGCGGCGCGTCGATACGCTGATCCTGGCGACCGGCTTCCAGACCACGCGCTTCCTGTCGGCCATCGAGGTCGTGGGCCGCGAGGGCCTCGAGCTCGAGAAGGCATGGAGCGACGGCGCGCAGGCGTACCTGGGCATCACGACCCGTGGCTTCCCGAACCTGTTCATGCTCTACGGTCCGAACACCAATCAGGGCTCGATCCTGTACATGATCGAGTGCCAGCTCGAGTACGTCCTGCGCCAGCTCGGGCGCCTGCGTGACGAGGGCCTGGCCTGGCTCGACGTCCGACCCGAGGTGATGCAGCGCTACAACGACGAGATCCAGCGCGACATTGCTGGCGTCGAGGTCTGGCAGGCGGGCTGCACCCACTACTACAGCAGCCCCTCGGGACGCGTGGTCACGCAGTGGCCCCACTCCATGGGCGAGTACCGCGCGCGCACCGCGCGGCCGGACCCCGAGGCGTACGAGGTGGTCGTCGCCCCGTCTGGCCAAACCCGGTGATGGACGTGGACACGAGTGCCGGGTGCGCGCGTACGAGGTCGGCGTGGCCCACACCGAGCGCATCGGCGGGCCGCGTCTCGATCACCAGATCGGAGCCGCCGGCGAGGGCCCGGAAGCGGTCGCGTCCGGCAGACTCTTCGAGGTCGACAAAGATGCCGCGCTTGCTGGTGTTCATGTAGGCATACAGCAGGCTCCGCTCCGGATCGGGCGCGCCCCCGGACGACGTCATGACCGACGACGCTCGCGGCGCGCTCGCGGGCTGTCGCGTTCTCGACCTCTCCCACGGTGCGTACGCGTACGCGGGCAAGCTGCTCGCTGACCTCGGCGCAGATGTCGTCAAGGTCGAGTCCCCCGGAGGAGACCCCCCGCGTCGCACCCCGCCCTTCCTGCGCCGGGGCGTGGCGAGCGGATTCGCGCGCGGCGTCGGGGCTCCGGGGACTCCGTGGATGCGGGCCCGCCGTCGCTCACGCCGGCAGCTCGACCTCCGCGGTGCCCCGGGACAGCTCGGCGCCGTCCTGGTTGGTCATGACCACGCGGATCTCCACGACGGGCACGCCGAAGTCGGACTCCGGGCTCTTGCCGATCACCTCCCCGTCGAGATAGGTGACGTCCTTCTCGAAGGCGGGCGCGCGGAACTGGCTGTTGACGTGGCGCACGTAGCCGTCGGGGCCGGCCCAGTACGCCAGGTAATCGGTGGTCCAGGCCCCCATCGACGCCCCGTAGCCGTAGGCCCGGGGCATGCCGATCTGCTCGGCGTGCGAGACGTCGGTGTGGCCGCGAGAGGGCCCGACGTACAGTCCGTCGCCCTCCCGGGGATCGAGCTCGGCGGCCTCCCAGTCGTACGCGAAGTCGCCGACCCAGCCGGCGTTCTGGTTGATCCACGGGTCCTCGACGCCCTCGGGAGCCACCAGCCGGAACGCGCCCCAGGCGTTGAAGACGAAGGCCCGGTACTCGGTCGTGAAGCTCTCGATCGAGTGCGGGCCGATCGCGCGGCGCGGCAGGCGATCGCCCGGCTGCACCTGGTCGAGCCGCGGCGTGCGGCCGTCCCGGTTCGAGCGGATCCAGTCCAGGCGCGTCCGCGCCGCCTCGGCCAGCGCCTCGGGCGTCCAGCGCGGGGCGGGTGACGTGGCGCCATAGAAGCCGCGCTTCCTCGCCTCCTCGGCCAGGTAGCGCACCGAGGTCGAGCGCGCCCGGGCAACCGTCTCGCCGCGCTGGTTGCGGTGGAACGTGTCGCCGTACGAGAACATCGTGGGCCCGGCGAACTTGGTCTCGGCCATCTTGTAGCCCTGGAAGATGCGCTCGTGCTCGATGGAGTCCCCCGGGAAGATCCGCGGGCCGTCGAACCACCACTCCTCGCCGCCGAAGATCATGTGCGAGCCGGGGATGTGGCCCACGAGCGAGGGACGGATGCCGTGCACGTAGTCCATGGCGGCCGCGAACGACTGCGGGGCCACGAGCCGGCCGAAGCGGCTGGCGCGCGCGAAGTCCTCGTCGTAGTGGAGGCGGTTCGCGTAGTCCATGGCCATCACCCAGCGCCGGACGTCGGTGGCGGCGACGGGCTCCCGGGGCTCGCCACCGCCGACGGGTACGCCGACGCGCGGGTCGACGTCGCTGAGATCCATCTCCATGGGTCGCCTCTCCTGAGAGGTGTGCTGCGTCTGACCGGGGACGCCGGTCAACGAAACGCGGGAAGTACCTTCTCTCCCACCAGGGCGATCGACTCCAGCGTCTTCTCGTGGGGGATGTGCCAGCCGGCGGCCGGGATGAAGACCAGCTGGTCGAGACCGATGTCGCGGTAGCGAGCGATCGTGCGCTTGACCTCGTCCGGATTCCCCACGCAGACCCCGTTCTGGTGCAGGAAATCCGGCTCGATCGGGCCCTCGGGGACGGGCCCCTTCAGGTCCGGATCCTTGTAGGCCGCGCGGATCAGCTCGCGAAGCCGGGTCTGCGGGATCGGCCGCGGGATGTCCTTCAGCCGCTCGGCGTAGTGCGGGATCGTGTCGAAGTAGACCGAGAAGTGGCCCTTGATCGCGCTGGGGTTGCCCTCCGCGTAGAAGCTCCGCGCCTCGTCTCCGTCCGGCAGGCAGAACAGGGGCGCGATCGCCATGACCTTGTCATGGACGAACTCGCCGACCGGCTCCCCCTTGCCGATGTTCTCCTTGTAGGTCTGGACCAGGGGCGAGAGCGCGGCCGGGTCCGAGAAGCTGAACATGGCCACGCCGATGCCGCGCCGGGCGGCCAGCTCGACCGTCGGCGGGTTCGAGGCCGTCACCCAGAGCGGCGGATGCGGCTTCTGCACGGGCTTGGGCAGGATGCAGCGCTCGGGCACGGAGAAGTGCTCGCCCTCCCAGGAGAACAGGTCCTGGGTCCACATCTTCGGGATCGCGCGGATCGCCTCGTCCCAGAGCTCGCGCGTCTGCTCGTTCGTGTAGCCGAAGGTGTTGACCTCGGTGGAGCCGCTGCCTCGCCCCGTACCCAGCTCGATGCGCCCGTTGGTCAGCACGTCGATCATCGCGATCTGCTCGGCCACGCGGACCGGGTGGTTGATGCCCGGACACAGGTTGAAGATCCCCGTGACCAGCCGGATGCGCTCGGTCTTCATGCCGACCGCGAGGCACATCAGGTGCGACGAGGAGCAGTGGGAGTACGCCTCGAGCGAGTGGTGCTCCGGGGCCCAGAAGGTGTCGTAGCCGGCACGGTCAGCGGCAACGCCGATGTCGACATCGCGGCGCAGGCGCAGGGGCTCCCGTTCCTCCCAGGGGCGGGGGCCCACCGTGCCCCCCATGAAGACGCCGAATTCCATCCACGCATCATACGTGGGACAGGCCCACGCTGTCCGGCGTGCAGGCCAACGCCCGGGTGGCGAGCATTGCCCGAGGTGCCCGACGCGCGCTGCGCTGAGCCGTCCCCTGGTATGATCGCCCGCGACGACGGGCCTACTGCGAGCGAGGGTGGATCGAAATGGGACTGCTCGATGGCAAGGTGGCGGTCATCACGGGCGCCGGATCCGGGATGGCGAAGCAGGCGACACGGATCTTCGTCCGCGAGGGAGCCCGGGTGGTCGCGGCCGACATCAGCGGCGCGGAGAAGGATACCGCCGCCGAGATCGGCGAGTCCGTGATCCCCTGCCACTGCGACGTGACCCGGGAGGCCGACGTCGAGGCGCTGATGGCGAAGGCCGTGAACGAGCTGGGACGGGTCGACGCCGTCCTGAACGTCGCCGGCATCGGCAGCGCCGGCCTCATCGCCGACGTGACCATGGAGAACTACGACGCGACCCTCGACGTCGACCTCCGGGGTGTGCTGCTCGGCATGAAGCACGGGATCCGGGCCATGCTCGAGACCGGGGGTGGCGTCATCCTCAACTGGTCGTCGGTCGGTGGCCTCAACGCATCCACCCACGGTACGAGCGTCTACTCGGCCGCCAAGGCCGGGGTCATCGCCGTCACCAAGGCTGCAGCCGTCGAGTACGGCCCGATGGGCATCCGCGCCAACGCGCTCTGCCCGGGCATCATTCTCACCGAGATCATGGGTGCACGCGGCGCGGCGCACTTCCCCGAGATGCTCGAGAAGGCTCCGCTCAGGCGCGCCGGGGAGCCCGCGGAGGTCGCCGAGGTGGCGGCGTTCCTCGCCTCGGACCGCGCCTCGTTCGTCACGGGAGCCATCATCCCCGTCGACGGCGGCTGGTCTGCCCAGCTCGCCTGACCGTACGCCCGGGTCGCAGGCGACCGGCGTGCCTGCCGCGTCCGCGGCTACGGCATGTGGCGGCCACCGCTGATCACGAGAACCTGCCCGGTGACGTAGCGGGCCTCGTCGGAGGCGAAGTAGACCGCGGCCCCGGTCAGGTCCCCGGGCTGGATGACGCCCGGGACCGGCTGCTCCCTGCCGAGCTGCTCGAGCATCCCGGCCGGCACGGTCTTGCGCGTCGCCTCCGTGTCCACGACTCCCGGGGCGATGCAGTTCACCGTGACCCCGAACCTGCCGAGCTGCGCGGCGCTGAACTTCGTCAGGCCCACGACCCCGAACTTCGTCTGGGAGTAGCTGAACGAGCCCAGACCGTGGAACTCGCCATCGGGCGAGGGCGCAGACGCGTAGTTGAACGCGGCGCCCGAGGCCTGGTTGATGATCCGGCCGGAGCGCTGGCGCACCATCTGCGGCGCCGCAGCGCGCATCATCAGCCAGACCCCGTGCTGGTTGACCTCGAAGACCCGCTGCAGGTACTCGTAGCTCTGGTCGCGCATGTCCCAGTCGCCGTAGAGCGCCGCGTTGTTGATCAGGATGTCCAGGCTTCCGAAGCTCTCCAGCGCCGCCGAGGCACACGCCTCGGCCGAGGCGGGATCCGCGACGTCGGTGTGCACGAAGCGAGACTCGCCGAGTGCGGCCACGCGCTCCGCCGCCGCCTTGCCGGCGGCCTCGTTCACGTCCGCGAGCACGACCCGCGCGCCCTCGCGCGCGAAACGCTCCGCGTAGGCGAGGCCGATGCCGCTGGCGGCTCCCGTGATGATGGCCGTCTTCCCGGCGAGTCGGGACATCGGAACTCCTCCACGCGCACTGCGGGCCCGGAATTGTCGCAGCTCTCCCCGGCAGCGTCCACGCGGAACCTCGCCGCAGCAGACGGCGTCTCGGGGCTCCACACCGCACACGGATCCGAACGGGTTCCTGTAGGGTCTCCCGCTGCAGGGCCGCGAGGAGACCCCGGAGATCGTGCAGCAGCCGAGCCAGAGCGTTCCCGGGGGGCAGGCGTCCGTCCGCTACGCCAACTACGTGCTGGCGGTGCTCTTCCTGGGCCAGCTGTTCAACCTCGCCGACCGTCAGATCCTGGCGATCGTCGTCGACGACATCAAGGCGGAGCTCCAGGTCTCCGACACCGCCATGGGGCTGCTCGGCGGCTTCGCCTTCGCGGTGTTCTACATCCTGGCGGGCTTCCCGATCGCACGCTGGGCCGACCGCGGCGTCCGCCGCAGCATCCTCGCGCTGGCGTCCTGTTCTGGAGCCTGATGACGGCCCTCTCGGGACTCGCGAACAGCTTCGCGCAGCTGGCACTCGCACGCGTCGGCGTCGGCGTCGGCGAGGCGAGCGGGACGCCGTGCACGCACTCCCTGGTGTCGGACTACTTTCCCCCGCAGCGCCGGGCGCGGGCCTTCGCGATCATCATCATGGGCGCGGGTGCGGGCGTCGCCGTCGGCAATCTGGTCGGGGGCTTCGCCCAGGAGCACTACGGCTGGCGCAGTGCCTTCCTGATCCTGGGGCTCCCGGGCCTGGCGCTGGCCGCGCTGATTCGCTGGACCGTGCGCGAGCCCGAGCGCGGCATGTCGGACGGGGCGGGCGTCGACACGCGCGTGGAGCCCCTGCGCGTCGTGCTCGGCTTCCTGGCGCGACTGCCCTCCTACCGGCATCTCGTCCTTGCGGCGACGATCCACTTCCTGGCCCATCTCGGCGCGGGCCTGTGGATTCCCGCGTTCCTGCGGCGGGTCCACGAGATGAGCGGATCCGAGATCGGAACGGGCCTGGTCTGGGCCATGGCCCTCCCGTCGCTCCTCGGAACGTTCCTGGGCGGATGGCTGGCCGATCGCCTCGCGCGACGCGACGAGCGCTGGTTCATGTGGCTCCCGGCGATCGCCACCCTGGTCTCGCTGCCCTTCTGGGCGCTCTTCCTGCTCTGGCCGTCGGCACAGGGCGCGCTGCGCTTCGCGGCGCCGTACTACTTCGTGAGCGCGATCTGGTCGGCCCCGCTCCAGGTGACCGCGCAGTCCCTCGCGAAGCCCCGCATGCGCGCGCTCTCGGCCGCGATCATCTCCTTCGCCACCAACCTGCTCGGCATGGGCCTCGGCCCGGTCGCCATCGGCGCCATGAGCGACGCGCTCGAGCCCACCCACGGACCCGCTGCCATCCGCTACGCGCTGCTGGTGCTCGCCGGCGTGAACTTCTGGGCCTTCGTGCACAATCTCCTGGGAGCGCGGACGCTTCGCGCGGATCTGCGCGCGAAACACGCCGACTGACGGCCCGGGCGTCGGTTTGACCCCACGACCGCTCGGTGCAGTATCCTGTCGCTCTTTGAGCAGCGGCTCCCGAGGCGATCCCCGGGTGCCGCGAGAGCCGGGGAGGGCTGGAACTTGGCGACCGAGAGCCGTGTGCAGATGGATCTGAGCGACGTCGATCACCGCGTCGGCAAGCCCGTGGGCGGGGGACAGCTCTGGGACCCACCCTCGGCCATGGACGTGCGGCGCTGGGTGATGGCGATGGACTACGCCAACCCACTGCACTACGACGAGCAGTTCGCGCGAGCCAGCCGCTTCGGTCGCATCGTTGCACCGCAGTCGTTCGCCGTCGGTGTGGACTACGGTCACGGCGTGCAGCCCGCCGTGGTGGGGCACATCCCCGGCCAGCACATGATCTTCGGCGGCGAGGAGTGGTGGTTCCACGGCCCGCGCATCTTCCCGGGGGACTTCATCCGCCAGGAGCGCATCTTCCAGGGCTACAAGATGGCCGACACGAAGTTCGCCGGGCCCACCATGTTCTCGTTCGGGGACACGATCCACTACAACCAGCGGGGCAAGAAGATCGCCACGTGTCGCTCGACCGCCGTGCGCTACCTGGCCGCCGAGGCCGAGAAGCGCGGCTTCTACGCGCAGACGACCCAGGCACCCACCTGGACGGCCGCGGGGCTCGAGGAGGTCGCACGCACGCGGCTCGAGTGGATCAAGTCCGGGCGCGAGGGCCGGACGCCGCGGATCGAGGAGGTCGACGTGGGCGACCGGCTGCCGCGGCGGGCGATCGGGCCGCACTCGGTGGAGAGCCTGACCACGGAGTACCGCGCCTTCCTGTTCAACGCCTGGGGATCGTTCGAGTGGGTCGCGCCGGAAGGGATGGAGGATCCGTGGATTCGCCAGAGCGCGGGCTGGGTCGGCGACTTCGACTTCGACTGGGAGGCGGCCGCCACGGACCCGCGCCAGGCCGACGGCCTGTACGTCGGTCCGTCCCGCGGCCACACCGATCCCGGCCACGCCGAGCAGATCGGCATGCCGCGCCGCTACGGCTACGGCGCGACCATGGGCGCGTGGACCACGGACTACGCCTCTCACTGGGCCGGGCACGAGGGCTACGTGCGGCACTCCAACATGCAGTTCCGCGAGCCGGCCTTCGAGGACGATGTGACCTTCCTCGACGCCGAGGTGATGGAGAAGAATCACGATCCCGAGCTCGACGCATGGGTGGTCCGGCTCGCCGCGCACATGACCAACCAGGATGGCTCCACGCTGGCGAGGGGCGAGGTCGAGGTCGAGCTGCCGGGATGAGGAGCGGACACGGGCCGCGTCCAGGCTGCCCGGCGGGACCTCCGGGAGTCGCGGTCCCGGAAGCTATCGACCCGGAGTCAGCGGGGCGGGTGCCCGGGTGCCCATGGCCGCCCGGACCGCTCGTCGCGTCGTCAGGACCTGCTCGGAGCCGGACCGGTAGGTCGGGAAGAACGGCGACTGACCGGGTACCGCCGCAGGCTCGCGGGCCACTCGATGAAGGTGCTTGAGGCCGCGGATGCGCTCGTAGCAGCGCTGCATGCGGCCGTACGTGTGCTCGCAGCCGAGCATGTGGTAGAGCTCGTGGATCGTCGTGCGCCTGCGGCCGTGGAGGAGCTCGCGCAGGAGGTGCTCGGGGTGTGCGAGTCCCGACATGATGAACCCGTGCGTCCCGGTCGAGTTCACCCGACCCCGGATCTCCCAGAGCTTGAACGGCCAGCTCAGCGTGTCGCGGACGTCGTACCCGGCGAAGAAGAGCACGCGATCGCACGTGTCAGGCAGCGGAATCGCCCAGAGCTTCCTCGCGATCGTGCTCGTCAGGAAGCCCCCGCGCTCGTGCCTCGCGAAGGAGGCGATTCGAACGGAGAGGCCGTAGTGGGCTGCCTCATGCTCGTTCCACGCGAGCAGCAGCTCTTCCGCGAGCTCGCGGGAGACACCCTCGTCGAGCAGTACGCAGAAGGACAGCTCGGCGGGCTCGCCGAAGTCGAGAGCCTCGCGTGCGGCCCGATGGTGGACGCCGATCGAGCTGCATCCCGCAGCCGCGAGTGCGAGCAGGAGCCCGGCTCCCGGCAGCAGAGCCCTCACCAGCGGCAGCGCGATCGTTCGCATGGTGACAGTATGAACGGCCCCGGTGCGCCCGGGTATCATGATGATCCGGCTGGACACTCTGCACCGGGAGTCTTCAGCCGGGAGGTGAGCTGCCCATGAGCGAGATGAGTGCCGACGCCCGGATCGCGGCCCTCGAGCGCCGCGTGCAGGCGGCCGAGGACGAGCTCGCGATCCGGAATCTGATCGTGCAGTACGGCCTGGCCGTGGATCTCGGCGACGCGCAGGGCGTCGGCGAGCTCTTCACTCCCGACGCCGAGTTCGAGGTGGGCACCGCATCGAGCGATCTCAGCGGCGACGGCGTCATCTTCCGGGGCCGGGAGCAGATCCGCAACGATCTGGTCCTCGGGCCCCACCTGTCGCTCCTGCCGGACTGCGCGC
Source organism: Deltaproteobacteria bacterium (assembly GCA_029261925.1). Lineage (GTDB taxonomy): Bacteria > Myxococcota_A > UBA9160 > SZUA-336 > SZUA-336 > JAGWBS01. The sequence continues at coordinate 28,348 of JAJDAJ010000005.1, forward strand.
ACACGATCGGTCCCGTCGTGATCCACCTGGACGGGCAGCGCGCCGAGGCGACGGGGTACTCGCGCATCTACCACCGGCGCGGGAAGGCTCAGCCCGACGACCACATTCACCTCTTCCGGCTGGCCTACAACCGCTGGGACCTGGAGAGGCAGGCCGACGGGAGCTGGCTCATCTCGCGCCGCCACTCCCGCGTCCTGGGCGAGGAGGGCGCACACGGGCTGTTTCGCAGGGGGCTCGACGCGCTGCAGAAGCGCTGAGCCGCAGGGGATCCCTGCGCAGGTGTCGGGCTGTATGAAGACCGTCGGTGGGCTGCGCAAGGTGAGCCCGACGGCGCCGCGGGCCCACCTCGGTCGATCTTCAGCAACCCGCTAGCCGCTGCGTCGAGCCGCGCTCTCGCCGGCCAGGCGGCCCGAGAAGGTGCAGTCCCCCAGCGAGAGCCCGCTGTTGTAGCCCTGGGCCGGAACGCCCGAAGCCGTGCGTCCGGCGGCGAAGAGACCCGGCACCACGTCGCCGTCCGCGTCGAGGACCTCGCCGCCCGGTCGGGTGTGCAGCCCCCCGAGCGTGAACAGCGCGTAGAAGGTGTGGCCCACGCGCAGGTCGATCGCGGCGTAGGGGGGCGTCGCGAGCGGCTGGACCCAGAGCGACTCCTTGTGGAAGTACGGGTCCTCGCCGCGCCCGGCGTGCTCGTTGTAGACGGCGATCGTGTGGGACAGGCTGCGCGGCGGCATGCCGAGCTCGGCCTCCAGTGCCTCGGGGCTCTCGGCCACGGCGGCGAGGCTGTACGTGCCGCCGACCTCGTCCCCGGGGCCCGGGCTGCCCCGGCCCTGGTAGATCTCGTCGTCGACGATGAGGTAGATCTGCCCGCCCTGGCGCTGCAGGGCCACGCCACCGTGGTTGCTCTGGTACAGATCCTCGTTGACGTAGCGCTGGCCCTGCGCGTTGACGAGGATGCCGCGGAGATTGTCGCGGTGGCCGTAGGCGAAGCCCAGGGTCACGCAGCCCGAGTCCATGCGGATCACGGCGCCGCCCGCGCCGATTCCCATGCGGATGCCGCTGCCGTCGTCGCCGATCTCGGGCCCGATCGGCACGGTCGTGTCGAGCAGGTGTGGCGCGTGCCAGCGCAGCATCTCGCGGTTGCGCTGGAAGCCCCCCGTCGTCAGCACCACGCCGCGGCGGGCGCGCAGGAGCTGCCGCCTGCCCTCGTGCCGGGCCACCACGCCGACGACGCGACCGTCGTCCGCCACGACCAGCGTCCGGGCGTCCGTGTCCGGCTGGACCGCCGCGCCCGCGTCCACCGCCGCCTTCATCAGGATCTGCATCATCAGCTCGCCCGACATCACGCCGTCCTGGAGGACCGTGTGGCCGCGCGGAGCGGGCCTCGCGAGCTCGCAGAAGGGCCAGGTGCGCTCGCTACCCGTGTAGCTCAGGCTCTGTCCTGGACCGGGGTGCGTGCTCACCTCGTAGGGAACGAAGCCCGGCTCGAAGGGGATGCCGTGGCCCGTGAGCCAGTGGTAGTGCTCGACGCTGCGGTCGCTGTAGATGCGGATCTTGGCCTCGTCCGCGCCCGGACCGCAGGAGGCGACGAGGTAGCGGTACATCTCGTCGGGGTCGTCGTCGAAGCCGTTGGCCTTCTGGAGCGGTGTGCCGCCCCCCATGTAGATCTGCGCGGTCGACTCCGCCGAGGTGCCGCCACCGCGCCAGCCGCGCTCGAGCACGCGTACCGAGGCCCCGGCCTCGGCGGCCTCGGTGGCCGCGCACGCGCCGGTCGCTCCGAATCCGACCACGATCACGTCGACGTCGTGGTCCCACCTTCCCACCGAGCGCTCGGGCAACGGCGCGCTCGCCCGGACCTCGGAAGCCTCGCTGTCTGCCATGCTCGTCTCCGGATCGCGCGCTGTCGGAACGATCAGCCGAGCTCGACCCAGCCACCAGTGCGATCCGACTCGCGCACCGCATCGAGGATCCGCTGGCCGATCACCGCGTCGTCGAACGTGGCGGGTCGGGTCGGATGAGAGGGCTCCACGCCGCGGATCCGGTCCCGGAATGCCTCGTACAGGCAGGTGTAGGGGCCGATCGCGTTGGCCGAAGCACAGAGCTGGTCGTAGGTCGTCTTCACGTAGTCGTGCGGCTTCGCGGCCACCTCCCGGTGCGCGAGCTCGGGGCCGGCTTCGAGCTGGCGCGTACCGGACGCGTCGGCGACGAAGACGTTCGGCGGCTCGATCCACAGCGCCCCCCGCGTCCCGGCGACGCGCGTCGCGAACAGCGGCGGCGCCATGTCGCTGATGCTGCTCTGGAGTAGCCCCCCACCGTTCGGGGTCCTGAAGTGAATCGAGAACGAGTCCTCGGCGCTCCAGCCGTGGTCCGACAGGGTGGCCAGCGAGGCGCTGACGCCCGTGATCTCGCCCATCAGGTTTCGGGCCAGGTCGATCATGTGGATGCCGTTGGCGCCGAGCCAGCCGCCGCCCTCGCTCGCGTCGCCCCACCAGTCCGGGACCTCCGTCTTCTCGTCGGCGAACATCGGCAGCTCCATGATGTGCGTCAGCATGCGCGGCTCGCCGATCACGCCCTCGCGCATGGCCTGGTACGCCAGCGACTGGTGGACGTCGAAGCGGTGCTCGTGACCGAGGATGTGGACGATCCCCGCGGCCTCCGCCGCGTCGAGCATCTTGCGGGCCTCGGAGAGATCGCGGGCGAAGGGCTTCTCGCAGACCACGTGCTTGCCCGCGGCGATCGCCGCGAGTGCGATCTCGGCGTGGGTGTGCGGGGGCGTCGAGATGGCGACCGCGTCCACGTCCGGGAGCCCCAGTGCCTCCGCGAGCGACGTCACGCCGACCGGGATGTTTGCCCAGGCGGCCCGCTCGCGCGTCTTCTCCGGGTCACGGCCGACGAGCCCGTGAACCTCGAAGCCGGCGGCGCGGAGCGCCTGGACGTGGGTCAGCACCCCGAAGTTCGTTCCGACCACGATGGCACCCAGGTTGGCGTTCGACGGCACGGGGCTCTCTCCTCTGCAGGTCGCGGGCCTGCGACCGTCCGGACCCGTCCGGACCCGGGCGGACCGGACGTCCGCCCGCCAGACGGCTCCCGCCGCCCGGGCAGGTCGCGCCCCCATTGTACCGGCGTCTGGCCCTCCGGGGTGAACCTCGCGGCCCGCCGGATCGCCCGCGGCTCACGCGGGGTCGGCCGCCGCGACGCTCACGGGAACTCGACCATCACCTACCGGCGCAGAGCCGTGCAGCTCGGGGAGACGGGCGCGGACGTCCTCACGCGTGGGATCGATCACCGCACGCGCGCCGAGGGCCCGGGCGATCGCACCCCGCTTGCCGGGAGAACCGCACCCTCATATTCTGGAAACGTCCTGATCATGGCCGGCGGCTCCGCCAGCAACCGGCTCGGCCACCGCCCGGAAACCGCGACGCCGGCTCCGTCTCGACCCCGAATCCACCATACCCAGGGAGTACACCCAGATGAGCCCGAGCGGAAAGCGTCAAGAGCCCATTGATGACCTCGGTACCCCCTACCTGCGCTTCGAACGCGTCGGCAGCGTCGGCTGGTGCACGGTGGACCGTCCCCGGGCGCGCAACGCACTCACGTCGTCGATGTACCTGGGCATCCGGCGCGCCGTCGATCTCGTCAACAGCGACGCCGAGCTCGCAGCCCTGGTGATCACCGGTGTCGGAGACGTCTTCATTCCGGGCGGGGAGATGAGCGGTCGCCACGACGACGGCAACGAGGAGCTCCTCGAGATCATCAAGATCGACGTCCTGCCCTTCCGGACGATCCGCAACAGCCGTGCCCCCGTCGTGGCCTCGGTCAACGGCATCTGCCAGGGGGGTGGACTCATCATCGCGATGCTCAGCGACATCACGGTGGCCAGCGAGCGAGCCACGTTCCGGGCGCCCGAGACGCTGCGCGGCGTCGTGGATGCGAATCTCTCGGCACTGCTGCCCGCGCACGTCGGCGTCGCGCAGGCACGGGATCTGCTGATGACCGGCCGGCGCGTCGACGCGGGCGAGGCGCACCGGCTGGGCCTGATCTCGCGGGTCGTTCCTCACGAGGACCTGCACGCGGCGACCGCCGAGGCGGTCGGCGACCTGCTTCGCGCGGCGCCCGAGGCGCGCATGCACGTGAAGCGGCTCATCAACGCCCGCTACGGCCTCGTGGACGACATGACGTTCGAGGCCTCGCTGACCTCCGACGAGGTGATCGAGGGCTTCGGCGCGTTCACCGAGAAGCGCACGCCGAGCTGGGTCCCCGCGGAGTTCCGGTCCGGCGGGAGGCTCTGACGACACGCGCCGGCGGTGTCAGATCCGCCGGAGCAGGAGCGGACCCAGGACGCCCCCGACCACGATGACCCCGAGCACCGGCGCGACATGGGCGATCAGGGCGTGGTCCGGCGCGTACATGCACGCGAGCTGCATCGCGACCGCCGGGATCGCGCCCGCGGCGGCACCGACGATCGCACCCGCGAGCCAGCGCTGGAACGCGGCGAGAGGCCGCAGGAGCCAGAGTCCGAGCAGGGCCGGGGGCAGGGCGAGCAGGAACGTCTGGTAGTTGCAGTGCTCCCGCTTGCCGAGCATCGACGGCTCCGCCGCCGGGTGGAGCAGCGCGATCAGCAGGAGTGCCACCCAGAATCCGGCGGCCAGTGCGAAGAGCCTCACGCGGCGGGCAGCGGGAGCCGGCTGCGGTACGCCGAGCCGCAGCGCCGCGAGCGCGCCCGCGCCGGCGACGGCAGCCCCTGCCAGGATCTCGAACGCGAGCTGTGGAGCGTGGAGGAGCTGGACACCGACGCCGGGCCGCAGCGGTCCGGTCGCGAGGATCACACCCAGCACGAAGCTGGCCGAGAGCAGCACCCACACGGTCAGGCGGGGAGCCACACGACCGGCCCCCGGTCCGACCGGACGTAGACCCTCCGCCAGCTCGCGGACCAGATCGGCGCGCGGACGGCTCAACCCATCCCTCCTTCCCGGGCCAGGCGATCCCGGAGCTCGCGCAGCGCACGGCGCACACGCGACCGCATGGCGGTGCGCGAGATCCCCACGCGCTCGGCGGCCTCGGCCACGGTCAGACCCGTGTACTTGGTCAGTGCGATGGCCTCGCGCTGCGGGGGCGCGAGGTTCGCGAGCAGCCGGGCGCCCTCGAGCGCCGCGCCCGGATCGGCCGGATGCATGGGCCCGCCCTCCGGGTCCAGGCCGCGGCCCTCGCCGCGCCGCACCTGCCGGCGCCGCAGCTGGTCGATGGCCTTGTGCCGCACGATCGTGAACAGCCAGGGCCGGAAGGCGCGCCGGGGATCGTAGCTCGCGCGGGCGCGATGCACGGCGAGCAGGCACTCCTGGACGCAGTCCTCCAGGAAGTCGACGGCCCCGAACCTCGACGCGAGGTAGGCCTCGACCGCGGCCCCGACCTCGAGCAGGAGCTGCTCGTAGGCAGAGCTGTCCCCGCCGTTCGCCGCAGCCATCCACTGCGACCAGCGCTGCTCGTCCCGGTCTCGCTCACTCTGGGAAACGGACATCCGTTGGCGCAAACCGCTCCCTGTTCAACCGATACGCACCCGCCGGCCGTAAGGTCGCACACCGCGATGCACCGGCGCGGACGGCGGCCCGCGACCTTCCGGGCCGTGCGTGCGTAGTGGTCCGTGGACCCGCTCACCCAGCAGGAGGAACCCCGTGATCTCGCCATCCATTCGCCATGCCAGCAGCGCTCTGTGTGCAGCCCTGATGTTCGCCTCGTGGCCAGCCGCGGCGGAGCCACTGTCGATCCGCGCCACCCTGGAGAACCTGTCTCCGGACGGGGGCGTGTACCTGACGCCCCTGTGGCTCGGCTTTCATGACGGGAGCTTCGACAGCCACGATGCCGGAGCTCCGGCCAGCGCCGAGCTCGAGCGCCTGGCCGAGGACGGGAACGTCGGGCCGCTGTCCGCGGCCTTCAGTAGCGGAGGGTCGGGCCGCACGGATGGCGTCCTGGGTGCGGGTCCGATCGGCCCGGGTGGCAGCGCCAGTGCGCTCTTCAGCATCGATCCAGCGGGGCCGGGTCGCTACGCGTCCTACGCCGCCATGGTCCTGCCCAGCAACGACTACTTCGTCGCGAACGGGAACCCCCTCGCGCTGGACCTGTCCGGCCTCACGGCCAAGGGGTCGTTCATCGAGTTCGCACTCGGTGCCGTCCACGACGCGGGAACCGAGGTCAACGACTTCGCCACCAGCGCCGGAAACGGCCTCTTTGCGGGCCTCGGCAGCGGTCAGGGCGGCCCCGATCAGGGGGCTGCCGAGGGCGGCGTGATCCTGGCCGTGCTCGACCCCTTCGCCGGCTTCGCCGGCGCGCCCGCCGGTATCGACCTCGGCGCCCTCGACTTCAGCAACAAGGGTCTGTACCCGGACGGCGTCGCGCGGCTGCGCTTCGAGGCGGTTCCCGAGGCGTCCGCGTCGCTGCTGCTCGCGCTCGCGATCGGCGGCGTGTTCGCTGCGCGGCGCCGCGGCGCCGCGGCCGGCTGAGATTCCGCCCGACTCTCAGACGAGGCCCAGATCGATGACCGTCTTCTGATCGTAGTAGTCACGCCAGAGCACGACCTCGCCGTCGACGACCCGGCTCGTGTTCATCACCGGCAGGGGGAGCCGACGATCCCCGACGACGTGGGTGTCGAGGCGCTCGCTCAGCACCCACTCACCGTCGCTCACGATGTGGAGCAGCTCGATCTCGACCCAGAGATGCTCGAAGACCTCGCCGAGCCACGCGCGGAGGGCCTCGCGCCCGTGGTACGGCGCCTGCATCGGAACGTTGTCGTACACGCCGTCCTTGGCGAAGAGCTCGACCATCGCGCCTGAATCGCGCGACGCCCAGAGCTCGCAGACACGGCGGACCACGGCTTCTTCGGAAGAACCCATCATGTGACTCCCGGGCAGCTGCCCGCAGTGCAGGATCGAACATATCACGCGCCTCGCTGCGCTGGACAGGCATCGGGCACCGGCACGGCTTCTCGGGTAGCCTGACCGTCCCTGCAGCCTCTGAAAGGGAGCGACATGACCGATCAGACGGCGCACCGCGTGGTGCAGTGGGCGACCGGCAACGTCGGCTCGCGGGCCCTGCGCCGGACGATCGATCATCCCGGGCTCGAGCTCGTGGGCGTGTACGTGCACAGCGCGGAGAAGGTGGGGCGCGACGCCGGCGAGCTCTGCGGCATCGGTCCCGTCGGCATCGCCGCCACCGGCGACCTCGAGGAGATCATCGCCCTGCGGCCCGATTGCGTGCTCTACATGCCGCACGAGTGCAGCTTCGACGAGGTCTGCCGGCTGCTGGAGTCCGGAGCCAACATCGTCACGACGCGCGGCGAGTTCCACAATCCGGCCAGCATGGATCCCGCGCTGCGAGAGCGCGTGGAGGCGGCGTGCCGGCGCGGCAACGCCTCGATCCACAGCACCGGCAGCAGCCCGGGCTTCGCCACCGAGGCACTGCCCCTGGTCCTCACCTCGATCCAGCGTCGGCTGGACCACCTGCACATCAGCGAGTTCGCGGACGTCTCCAGCCGCAACTCACCGGCGATGATCTTCGACGTCATGGGCTTCGGTCGCCCGCCGGCAGCGCCCATCGAGGGGCGCCTGGAGCATCTGCGCGAGAGCTTCAGCCCCTCGCTGCGGCTGGTCGCCGACGCGCTCTCGCTCCCGCTCGACGGCTTCGAGGTGAGCGGCGAGGTCGCACGGGCCCGCAAGGACACGGAGATCGCGGCCGGCATGATCCCGGCCGGCAGCCTGGCGGCGCAGCGAACCACCGTCTCCGGCATGCGCGACGGCAAGGCGCTGATCAGCTTCACCGCGACCTGGTACTGCGTCACCGACATCGACGCGGACTGGGATCTTCGCGCGAGCGGCTGGCATCTCGCGGTCGATGGAGACGCACCGCTCGACGTCTCCATCGGATTCCCGGTGACGCCCGAGGACTATCCCGCGATGACGCCGGGCCTGACCGCACATCGCCCCGTCAACGCCGTGCCCTACATCTGCAGGGCCGCGCCGGGCATCCAGACGACGGTCGATCTCCCGCAGATCATCGCCAGGCTCGGATGATGGCGCGGCCGGAGATCACGGATGGATCGACCCGACGGCCGGGGGTCACGCCTCGCACCGGCGCACGGTGGTCGGATCATCGGGGCCCGGCATGCCCGGGGACGGCCCGTACTCGCGACACGCGTAGTAGGGCTCCGAGAAGTCCGGCGGGCCGTAGTAGTAGAGTCGGCGGACCCACGGAAGGTCCCGCCGGCGATCGTCCACACGGCATCCCCCGCGAAGCACGCGGTGAACGACTCCGTGTCCTTTCGCCAGAGGGCATCGGAGTAGCGCGCATAGAGCCGCCAGACCCCGATCTCGATCGCCGCCACGTCCGTCATCCGCTCCGTCTCCTCACTGCTCGCCCTGCGCGGCTCAGGCGAGCATCTCTATCACGCCGATCGCGGCCTGTATGCCCGGACGGCTCGATTGACCGGGTCGTCGGCCCGTGATACCTGTGCGCCCGTTGCCTCGCTGCTCACGCACACGCTGCGGTCCGGGACGGGACGCATGACGGATCTCCACCATGCCGTGTCCGACGAGCTCGCGATTCGCGATCTCGTGAACCGCTACTCGGATGCCGCGTCGCGCCGCGACCCCGCCGCGATCGCCGAGACCTTCATCGCCGACGGAGAGTGGGTGTATCCGGCGCTCGGCCAGCCCCGGGGACACGACGAGCTCCGCGCCCTGTTCGGCCGGCTGCTGGAGGGCTGGAACGCGTTCATCCAGTCGCTGCTCTCGGGGCGCGTCGCGCTCGACGCCTCCGACGCCGACCGCGCGAGGGGCCGCTGGTACATCTCGGAGCTCGGGCAGCAGTCGGACGGCACCGACTTCCACGCAACGGGCGTCTACCACGACGAGTACGTGCGCGACGCGGGCGTGTGGCGGTTCGCCCGCCGCCGCTTCGACCCGCTGCTCCTGCGCGTGGGCGACGCGACCACGGTCTCGCCGTTTCCGACGGACGTACCCGAGCTCTAGCCCGGGGAGGCCCGTCGCACGGCGGCGCGGACCGGGGGTGGTGCGCTCCGCCCGGGGCGCCGGGGGCCTGACGACCCGCGGATCGGCGCACGGACCCGCCGCTGCGTCACCCCGCCACTCATCCGCAGATGGCGGCCGCACCGGGACCGGCGAGGAAAGCCCCCGGAACCTGGGAGGTCCCGGGGGCTTTCGTGGTCGCAGCCACAGACTCCGAGCCCGTGGCCTTCGCGCTGGCGGGGGCTAGTCGTCGCAGCTCGTCGCGTGCAGCTGGAAGTTGCCACCCGTGATGGTCACCGGGTCGATGGTCTCCGGGTCGTCGTCGAGGTCGACCAGCAGGACGACATTCCCGTCTCCATCCATCACCCGGATGAAGTACCGGTCGATGTCCGCACCCGCCTGCCCGTGCTCGTTTCCGGGCTCGTTGCGATCCTCGGCGCGGGCGAAGAAGGTCACACCGACTCGATCACCACCGCGAACGGCGAGCGACCCGTTGCCCGAGAACTCGATGAAGTTGAACGGGGTCACCGGAGACTCGGAGCCGGGCTCGATCCCGGGCACGTTGCCGCAGCGGACGGCATCGATGTTCTGGCCCAGCAGGTGGAGGCCGAGGACATGAGCGACGTGGTTCCAGTTTCCACCGTTGCCGGGATCGGGAGAGCAGCTGGGGAAGACGTTGCCACCGATGCTGTGATCGGGCTGGCCGCGCCCATCGGCGTCGAACTTGACTCCGCCGCCCGTGAACCAGCAGGCACCGAGATCGACCTCGCGGCACGCATCACTGTCGACCAGCCAGTCCTTGACGAACTCGATCCCCTCGGCCGTATCGAAGACGTGATCTCCCTCCGCCGGGACGATGATCGTCGCGTCGGCCGGCAGGGTTGCCGGGTCGAGCGTGAGCTGCGTCACCTGCGGGTTGTTCGGGAGGTTGAAGAAGTAGGAGCCGTCGCTCTCCGTGTTGGTCGTGCCGATCGGGTCACCCTCGAACACGTCGATATTGATGCCCACGCCTTGCAGCGGCACGTCGGTCCCGACGTCGATCTGACCATCGCTGTCCGCGTCGCACAGGACCGTGCCCCTCAGAACCTTTGCGTGGCCGGGCGCCGCTGACAGCGCGACCAGTCCCACGACCGCCATACCAAGAGCTAGAAGTCTCATGAGCTGCATCTCCTCGAGTCGTATCAGGGCTCGCCCTGCGCGAGCAGCGCGATCCTACCCGATGGCCGTGGCTCCAGGGAAAAAAGCTGAGCCCCGGGCGACGTGGGACCGGCTCGATTCTCTCGAGCTGCATGCATCCTGCAGGCTCGCTTCGGTCTCCTGATCGACGGGAGCCAGGGCGGCCCGGCACGAGGTCATGCCGGTTCGCGTCGGCGCGACCCGCCCTCGGGCAGTGAGATGGCCAAGGCGGCAGAACTCCAGGAAGTTACCCCCCGTTCTTGCCAGGGGAAGTAACTCCCAGCTCGTGCGACGGATCGCGAGGGGTGGCGCCCGGCCTCAGCGCGAGCCGGCCCCGTCCTGGTCGTCGAAGGTCTCGCGCGCGATGCGCATGCCCTCGACCGCCACCGGAAAGCCACCGTAGATCGCCATGTGCATGATGATCTCGCAGATCTCGGCCCGGCTGACGCCGTTCTCCAGGCCGCGCTCCACGTGCAGGCGTAGCTCGTTGGGGCGGTAGAGCGCGGTGAGCGCGGCGATCGTGATCAGGCTCCGGTCGCGCTGGGACAGACCCGGCCGCCCCCACACCCCGTCGGGGAGCACCGCGTCCATCAGGAACTCGGTCCAGTCCTCGCGAATCTCCTCGGGCACCGGCAGCCGCTCCCGCAGCTTGCGTGCCACGCTGGCTCGATCTTCCATGGTCGGGTCCACCTCTGTTTGAAGGTTCAAACGATCGGGAACAGCGGCGCGGGTCAGCCGCTCCGGCCCCGCGGACTAGCGCGTCGGCAGCTCGATCTCCGCCCTCGCGGTGGAGATCGTCGCTCCGAGCTGGTTGGTCATGGCGAAATCGACGGCGACGATGGAGCGATCCTCGTCGTCCACGAGCTTGTCGATGACCGTGGCGTCGGAGATCGTGATGTCTCCGGTGAAGGCGGGAGCACGGTACGAGCAGTTCGAGTGCACGACCATGCCCCACTCGCCCGCCCAGCCGGCGAGGTAGTCGAGGATCCACGCGCCCATCGAGGCACCGTACCCGTAAGCGCGCGCCATGCCGATGTGACGCGCCCAGCGCGGGAAGAGGTGCCCGCGCGAGGGCCCGATGTAGGCCCCATCGGTCAGCTCGGGATTCTCCTTCTCCAGGACCGGGTCCTGCTCCTTGCCGGCCATGTCCTCGGTGAAGCCCAGCGCCTCCATGTCGAGATCCGTGCGGCGGTGGACCCCGCACCAGATCGTGAAGAGGTACGCGCGCCACTCGGTGGCCAGGCTCGCGATGCTGTGGGGACCGAAGACCCGCGTCGGCAACGCGTCGCCGACCTGGACGTCATCCCAGTAGCGCTTGCCGTGGCCCAGCTCGTGCAGCGATCGGATGTACTCGAACTTCCGCGCCTCGAGCTCGGCGAGCTGCTCGTCCGTCCACTCCGGATCCTCGGCATCGGTGAGCGAGGCCATGCCGCGCGCGAGCTCCGCGCGGTAGCGGATGCTGGTGGATCTCTGGGTGGCGATCTTGTCGCCCTGGTCGTTGTAGTAGCGGTTGTCGCCGCGCTGGAAGCAGGTCGGCCCCGCGAACCGGGTCTCCTTGACGACGTAGTCGAAGGGAACGCGCTCGTTGTGGATGACGTCGCCGGCGACGATCCGGGGCCCGTGAAACCACCACTCGTCGCCGCCGAAGATCAGATGGGACTCGGGAATGCGGCCGACACAGGCCGGGGCGGTGCCGTGCCCGTCATCGGTGGCGACGGGAAACGACTGCGGGGCAACGATCCGCCCGAAGCGCCCCTCCGCCGCGAAATCGTCGTCGTAGTGCAGGCGGTTCGGGTAGTGCATCGCCTGGACCCAGCGGCGGATGTCGTTGTTGGCCAGCGGCTCCTTCAGGCGCGCGGGCTGGATCGGCTCGCCCAGGTAGCGATCGATGTCGGAGCAGTCCAGCACGTCAGCGGTCATGAGTGCACCTCTACGATGTTCAGGTTCGACGGCCGGGCACCGGATGCGCGCTCAGTGCGCCTCGAACTCCAGATGGAGTCGACGCAGGCCCCGGAGGATGTAGGTCGGCTCGTACTCGAAACGCCGCGCGCCCGCTGGCCCGTGGTGCTCCTCGGACAGACGGATTCCGTGCATCCGGTCGAGGATCCGCTCCAGGCTCACCCTTGCCTCGGCCCGTGCCAGGGAGGCGCCCGGGCAGGTGTGGATCCCGCGGCCGAACGCGATGTGCTCCTTGACGTTGTCCCGGCCGAGCCGGAACTCGCCCGGCTGGTCGAACCTGCGCGGATCGCGGTTGGCCGCCCCGTTGAGGAGCATGACGGGAGTGCCCGCCGGGATCTCGACTCCCGCCAGGGTGGTGTCGTGGCGGGCGAGCCGGAAGTCGGCCTTGACCGGGCTCTCGATCCGCAGGGCCTCCTCGATGAAGTCGGGGATGCGATCGCGACGGGTGCGCAGCTCGTCCTGGAGCTCGGGGACCTCCGCCAGGAGGCGCAGCGCCGTCGCGAGCAGCCGCGCCGTGGTCTCCTGCCCGGCCGCGAACAGGAAGGTCGCCGTCCGCACGACGTCGATCACGTCGGGCGTCGAGCCGTCCGGGTACCGCGCAAGGGCCAGACCCGTCAGCACGTCCTCACGCGGCCGGCTCCGGCGATCCTCGACGTACCTCGTGAACCACTCGTCCAGCGATTCCAGCGCGTTGAGCGGCTGCTCCTGGCCGCTGAGCCCGCCGGGCGTCCTGCCGAGTCGCCCGCGGAAGGCCTGATGGTCGGCCTCCGGAACGCCGAGCAGATCCGCGATGACGAGCATGGCGAACGGCTGGGAGTACTCCGCGATGAACTCGCAGCTCCCGCCGGCGCTGAACTCCTCCAGCTGGCGCTCGGCCAGGCGCCACATGAACGCCTCGTTCTGCTTCAGCCGGTTCGGCGTCATCAGCTTCATGAGCAGACCCCGCTGGCGGGAGTGCAGCGGCGGGTCCTGCGTGACCATGTGCTCGTGCATCGGGAGCTGATCGCGGTAGCGGTCGATGATCTCGCCGACGTCGCTCCCCTCCAGCGGCACCGGGAAGCGGGCGTACGGGCCCACGACCGAGTTGCACGAGGAGAACGTCCCGGTGTCGCGATAGACGGCGAGCGCCTCCTCGTGACCCGACACGGCCACCACCCCGTGGTGCGGCAGGCCCAGCACCGGGCCGCGCGACAGCAGGTAGTCGAAGTAGGGGTAGGGGTCCTCGATCAGGGCCGGGTCGGTGAAGAAGTCGACGGCCTCGAACTGTGCTGGATCGCTCAAGGCCTCGCCCTCTCGCTCCGCATCGGCCGGACGGGGTGGGCCAGCGTCACGAGGCGCCAGCCGCCCTTCCGGGCATACCGGCTCTATTATGCCCGCCAGGGGAGGGCGGGGCATGCGCCCGCTCCCGACCCCCGGAAGGATGCATCAGTGACGGTCCCACGGTTGGACGTGGACTTCTCGGATCCCGCCGTGATCGCGGATCCGTACCCGAGCCTCGAGAGGATCCGCTCGGCGGGGCGCGTGGTGTGGAACGGTGTCGCGGGGGCCTGGATGATCCCCGGCTACGACGACATCGTGGAGCTCTTCTCCGACACGCGCGGATCGCGCTTCGCGGTGGCGGGGTCCGAGGTGTTCTTCTGGTTCGACGTACCCACCATGATCACGATCGACGGGCCGGAGCACGATCGCCTGCGCCATCCCCTGGCCACCTACTTCACGCCGGCCGCGATGGCGCGGAAGTGGGAGCCGCGCATCCGCGAGGTCGTCGACGACCTGCTCGCCCCGCTGGCCGCGCGGGACGAGACGTTCGACCTGGCGGACTTCACGAAGATCCCGGTGATCATCGTCGCCGAGATGTTCGGCGTTCCACCGGAGCACCATGAGGACTTCCGTCGCTGGTCGAATGCGGTGGTCAGCAACGTCGCGTTCGGGAACGAGCGGCCCGATGCCCGCAGCGAGATGGAGCAGGCGGTCGTCGAGCTCAGGCAGTACCTCGCCGAGGAGATCGAGCGCCACCGCAAGGAGCCACGCGACGACCTGCTCGACGTGATGCTCAGGACGCCGGGGTGGACCGACGCGGAGGTCCGCTCGACCGCGATCCTCCTGCTCCTGGCCGGCTACGACACGACCGCGAAGCTGATGTCCAACTGCCTGGAGGCGCTGGAGCGGCATCCCGAGCAGCGCCGCCTGCTGGTGGAGGACCCCTCGCTGATCCCCCGCGCGATCGAGGAGGTCCTGCGCTGGGACGGGCCCACGCAGGCCGTCGTGCGGCAGGTGAAGCAGGACACGGTCCTGGCCGGTACCCCGCTCGCGACCGGGGACATGATCTACCCGCTCCTGATCGCGGGCAACCGGGATCCATCGCGCTGGCCGGACCCGCAGCGCTTCGACATCCGCCGTGACGTCCAGCCGAACCTCGCGTTCGGCACCGGGCCTCACATCTGCCTCGGGGCGCACCTGGCACGCATCGAGGCGAAGGTCGCCCTCGAGGCGCTGCTGCGAATCGCGCCCGGGTACCGCCTGCGCGACATCGACTACGGCAACGCCTTCTTCGCACGTGGCGCCGAGCGCGGCGTCATCGAGCGGCGGGGCCCGCCGGCGGCCTAGCCGCCGACTTGCAACGGGCGCGCCGATGCGAGAGCGTGGCGAGTGTTGAGCACGCCCCCCAAGCCAGTTCCCGTACCCGACGCGCTGTCGGAGGAGTTCTGGGCGGCGACCGCCGAGCACAGGCTCGCGATGCAGCAGTGCCGCTCGTGCGGCTGGCTCGCCTATCCCCCCAGGACGAGCTGCGTGAGCTGTCGGGCGGATCCCCCGGCGTTTCGCTGGAGCCCTGTCAGCGGCCGCGGCCGGGTCCAGACGTGGACCGTCGTGCGTACGGCGTTCCTGCCCGGCTTTGCGGCCGACGTGCCCTACGTGGTGGCCGACATCGAGCTCGAGGAGCAGCCGCGGCTGCGCATGGCGGCGGGCCTGAGGGGGATCGAGAGGGACGCGATCGAGATCGGAATGCCGGTGCAGGTGGCGTTCGAGGACATGGAGGGCGGCGTGTCGATCCCGTACTTCGTGCCGCGCGGGCCGTGAGGGGCCGCTTCACAGCGTCCGGCGGCGTCGCGATCGTCGGCTACGCCCACAGTCCGGTCAGCCGCAAGGCGCGGATGGGGCTGGGCCCGCTGGCCCTGCGCACCATCTCCGAGGCGGTCTCCGACGCCGGCCTCTCCCTGGAGCAGATCGACGGCTTCACGACGGGGGCGCTCTTCCCCTCCGCGGGCGGCCGTGCCCCCACCGACGGGGTCGAGGTCGTCACCGCCGACTGGGTCGTCGAGCAGCTCCGCGTTCAGCCGCGCTGGCTCTGCGGTTTCCAGGGGATCGGCCAGATCTGCGGCGCCGTGATCCTCGCGGCCAACGCGGTCGCCAGCGGCGCCGCAGACCACGTGGTGGTGCATCGCGCCATGTACAACCCATCGGGCAGCTACCACGCCAACCCCATGACCCACGCCGAGGGCGCCGCGCAGTGGACCGCACCGCACGGGTACTGGGGCCCTCCGGCCCAGATCGCGTTCGCGTACATGGAGTACATGCAGCGCTACGGGGCCCGACGCGAGGACCTGGGCCGGCTGGTCGTGCAGGCGCGCGAGGCGGGATCGAAGCTCCCCTGGTCGCACTGGCACGAGAATCCGATCAGCCTCGACGACTACATGAACGCGCGGATGATCGCCGATCCCATCTCGGTTCTCGACTGCGACATCCCGATCAACGGGGTCGCCGCGTTCGTGCTGACCAGTGCCGAGCGAGCCCGTGATCTTCCCCACCGACCCGTCCACGTGGCCGGCTTCGCTCAGGGGCACTCGGCCCCGGACAACGGCGTCGATCCCTGGTCTCTCGACGAGATGATGGAGGGCGGGCAGCAGGTGGCCCGGCAGCTCTGGGAGAGCTCT
>JAJDAJ010000006.1 GCA_029261925.1 Deltaproteobacteria bacterium
GCATCCGATTGTCCAGCGACAGCTCTGCGACCATCTTCTTCAGCTCGGCGTTCTCCCGCTCGAGTTCCCGCAGCTTCCGGGCCTCGGAAACATCCAGCCCGCCGTACTTGTTCCGCCACCGGTAGAAGGTCTGCTCCGAGACGTTGTGCTCACCGCACACCGCTCGGATGCTCCCCGCCGTCTCGGCATCCTTCAAGATCCCGATGATCTGCTCTTCACTGAAACGCGCTCGCTTCATCTCGCCCCCCGTTGCCTCTCCTCGAGGCTAACTCAGAGGCTGGCTCCAGTTTCGCAGGGCTGACCATCCACACGCACGATCGCGTTCGATGAGATGTCACAGGAGCTTGGCTGGCTCGCCCTCCTGGTGGGCCGTCGGGCCCAGGCCAGGGAGCTCTTCGAGGGGGCGCTTTCTGCCCGGCCCGGGAGCGCGCGTGCCCTCGCTGGTGTCGGAGATCTGCACAAGTTCGCAGGCGAGTGGGATGAAGCGCTGCCGTACTACCAGCGCGCCCTGGAGGCGGACCCGAACAACTTCGAGAACCACCTCGAGTACGCCGAGTACCTCGACGACCTGGCCGAGGAGCGGCCGGAGCGGCGGGCGGCGCTGCTGCCTGAGGCACGTGACCATCTACGACGCGCAATCGAGCTCAATCCAGCCAACCCCGAGGCTCATGCGGTTCTGGGTGCTACCTACGCTCACGAGGACGAGGATGCCGCGACGGGAGTCCCTCATCTGGAACGCGCGCAGGCCTTGCTCCCCTCGAACGCGGAGATCCGCCTGCGATTAGGTCGCGTCTACGCAGCAGTCGGACGCCGCTCGGAGGCCGAAGAGAACCTGAAGCGCGTGCTCGTCTGGGCACACGATGCCGCGACCCGAGAGGCTGCCGCAGAGGTGCTGGCAGAGCTGCAGGGCAGCTCGCCGCCAGGAGCAGACAGCGATTGAGGGTTCGCACCGGCCTCTGAGGAGCGACCTCAACCGCGTGGCCCCAAGACAGAAGCCGTTGATCCGGAACTGCCGGACGCCCTGACATGGCCTGGGCAGGACTTCCTGAGCACCCGTCGCCCCGAAGGGAACGGCTTGGATTCGAGCCCCGCACTGGCATGTATCAGCAGGCAGGGCTCACGGCTGCGCCGAGACCTTGACCCCTGCCCCAGTGCCAACTAACTTGTCGGGCCCCGGGCCAACCTCATAGGATGCTCCCGATGCGAGAGCGAGGGCACTCAGGTTGGCCGTGGGCCTCCTCGCTGGCCCTCGCCCTCGCCGTGTCGACCGGCTGTACCGAGACCATCATCGCCGATGGCTCCCGCGCCGCTCTGCTCGAGACGGGTGGAGCGACAGCAACTGCGGTCCCGTTTTTCCGCGACCCCCTGCTATCACAGCCCGTGCTCTCTCCCTCGGGGAACCAGATCGCGGCGATCCACTCCCAGGACAGCCTGAGGACCGTCATCGTCCGGGAGAGCCGGGGCGGCGACATTCGCCGGATCTGGGGCCTCAGCTATCCGGGCTTCAGCCTCCGCCGACTCGGCTGGCCAGGGGAGGATCAGGTGCTGGTGGGCGTCGAGATGCCCCATCCCAAGGCAATCGGTGTACGGGCCCGCGCCAGCCGCCTCGTGAGCATTCCCCTCGACGGATCCCAGTGGAAATACCTCGGAGAGAAATGGCTCCATCAGGCGTATACGAACTTCCAGGACAACATCGTTGACTGGCTCCCCACCGATCCGGACCACGTACTGCTCGGTCTCCACGAGCCACTTCAGCCCGGGATGAGTGTCTTCAAGGTGAACGTCCGCAACGGCCGAAAGTCGTATGCGGTGCAGCATCGTCCCTCGATTCGCGATTGGTACGCAGATCATCGAGGAGTAGTTCGGGCGGGCGTCGGTCGGAGGCGCGTTGGAAGGAAGTATTTCTTCTACGCCCGCGCCTCCGAGGCGGAGGGTTTCGAGAAGATCATCGAGTACGATCCATTCGAGGAGGATGGTTTCTACTTCGCCGGCTTCAGCGAAGATCCCTGGATCCTGTACGTGATGAGCAATGCGGACACTGGCCGTGACGCGCTATACACCTACGACCTGCGTGCGCGGCAGCTCGGGGAGTTGGTCTACTCCCACCCGGAGTACGATCTGAGTCATATCGTGAGCGCGCCCGATTCAGACCGCCTCTTGGCGGTCCGCTACTGGGCTGAGCGACCCGAGCAGTACATCCTCGACGAGGCCTGGAGACAGGAACAGGCGCGCATCGACGCTCAGCTGCCCCATACGGTCAACTTCGTTGTCCAGTTCAGCGAGGACCAGGACATGGCCATCCTTCACGCGAGCAGCGATGTCCAGCCTCCCCGCTATTACCTCTACGATCGCACGGCAGGCGAGCTACAGCTCCTCTTCGACGCGTATCCCGACATCAAGCCGGATGCGCTGTCGCCCATGCGATCCGTCTCGTATACCGCCCGCGACGGGACTCTCATCCACGGCTACCTGACGCTGCCCTGCGGCCGGGAGCCGCAGGCTCTGCCGGCCATCGTCCTGCCACACGGAGGTCCGACCACCCGCGATGTCTGGGGCTACGACCGCCAGGTCCAGTTCTTGGCAAGCCGGGGCTTCGCCGTCCTTCAGCCTAATTTCCGGGGCTCAACGGGCTACGGCAACGACTTCCAGGTCCGCGGCTACCAGCAGTGGGGCCTGTCCATGCAGGACGACGTGGCGGATGGCGCGCGCTGGCTCATCGAAGAAGGCATCGCGAGTCCGGAACGCATTGGCATCTACGGCGTGAGCTACGGCGCGTACACGGCGGTGATGGCCCTGGTCAAGACTCCGGGGCTCTTCCGGGCAGGGGCGGGGTTCGGGGGCGTCTACGACCTGTTCTCGTTGCTCGACGACGACGAGTGGTACGGACTCGAGGATTACAACCTGCCCCTGATCGGGGATAGCTGGGCCGACCGGGAGCGGCTCGCCGCAACTTCGCCGGTCCATCAGGCAGAGCGAATCCAAGCGCCCGTGCTCCTCGCCCACGGCACTGAAGACTGGCGTGTACATGTTCGCCAGGCTCAGAACATGGCCGATGCGCTCCGCGGTGCGGGCAAGTCCGTCGAGCTGCATCTCTACGACAAGGAGATCCATGGTTTCCACGACGAGCGCAACCGGATCGACTTCTACGGCAAGCTCGCCGAATTCTTCGAGCGCCACCTGCTCGGCCACGCCCCCGGCTCACAACCTGCAAACGACTCCGGTCCGGGCCCTTGCGAGCCGAAAAGGCAGCAACTGAGCCCGGCCGGACCCGCCAACGATCCCCTGACAGAGCAGGGGGGATTCAGGCCATGAAGTCGATGAGCATGTCGCGTCGCAACGCTCGGGCTCCCCGTGGCACTGCGCCTCGCCAGGTGTGCGACCTCGGACCCTGTGAGACGGGCAGCGGCGCGACGCGATAGGACGGCGCAGTACGAACTCGGAGTTCGCGGCGGCCGTGTATCGGAGCTCGCGCAGCTGCTTCGAAATCTCGAGGACTTCCTCATACAGGCCCTGGTCGAGCAGATCGTGGGCCTTGTCGGTGAGCTGCAGGGACCTTCGCCGGAGAATGTCGTCCTCGGTCATCCTTGAGAGGCAGCTTACCCTACGCCCCCCGTTGCCTACATCTCCCAGCAGCTGGGCCATGCGAGCACCGACGTGACGGCGAGCGCATATGCGCGGTGGTGCGGCGGGGCGGCGTACCGCGAGGCGCTGAGGCTCCGGGCCGGCGAGGTCCCGGAGGATCTTCTGAGCCGGCTGGGCGGGGTGGGGAAGCGGTGGGTGGAGAGTTGAGCGAGATGGCAGCCCCCTGGTATGACAGCACTTGGAGATGCAAGCCCGCGCCCGCTACGACCGCATCGGCCACGGCTACGCGGCAACCCGTCGCGAGGAGCCCCGCTTCATGGAGCGGATCGCCGCCGCCCTGGGGGACGCCGGCTCGGTCGTGAACGTGGGCGCTGGCGCGGGCGCCTATGAGCCCCGGGACCGTTACGTCATCGCAATCGAGCCGAGTGGAGTGATGGCAGCCCAGCGGCCCAGGGATCGGGCGCCCGCAGTCCGGGCGATGGCCCATGAGCTGCCCCTACACGATCAGAGCGTCGATGCCGCGATGTCGGTGCTATCGCTGCATCACTGGGACGAGCACCGGGAGCAGGGCATCCGTGAGCTGCGGCGAGTCTCCAGGGGCCCCGTCATCCTCCTCACATACGACCCGGACGTGAGCGCTGCGATGTGGCTGATGGCCGACTACCTGCCTGAGGTGGCCGAGCTCGATCGCCGCATCTTCCCGAGCATGCAGACGTTGGTCGATTGGCTCGGAGACCGCACGCGCGTCGAGCCCCTGCCAGTACCCCGCGACACGTGCGACTGGATGCTGGGATCTTTCTGGGCCCACCCGGAGCGCGTCCTCGATGCCTCAGCTCGGAACGCAACCTCCGGGTTTGCGCGGATGGACCCAGACGTTGTCGACCGGGTGATCACCACCGTCCGGCGAGATCTCGAATCCGGTATCTGGGACATGCGGCACGGAGAGCTGCGCAGTCTCGAGACCTACGATTCAGGGCTCCGCCTCCTAGTCAGTCACCCGAGCTGACCCCAAGCGCGGCTTCACCCGCCTCCACCGTCTGGGCGATGAGCGTCGCGATCGTCATGGGCCCGACGCCCCCAGGCACGGGGGTGTAAGCCGACGCCCGCGCGATGGCGGCCTCGAGATCGACGTCACCGCACTTCTCCGGATGGAAGCCGGCATCCACGACCACCGCGCCATCGCGAATCCAGTCGGCCCGGATGAAGCGTGGAATGCCCACGGCAGCCACGACCAGCTCCCCCTCTCGCACGACGTCGGCGAGATCACGCGTGCGCGAGTGGCAGACGGTGACGGTCGCGTTGCGGTTCAGGAGCATCGCTGCGATGGGCTTACCAAGGATCGGGCTGCGCCCGATGACGACCGCGCGCCTGCCTTCGATCGGGATCTCGTAGTGGTCGAGCAGCCGCATGATGCCCGCTGGAGTCGCGGAGCCAAAGGCCGGCTCGCCCATCGCCATGCGTCCGAAGCCCTGGGTCGTCACGCCGTCGACGTCCTTCTCAAGAGCAATGCGATCGAAGGCAGCCCGCTCATCGACCTGAGCCGGGACCGGGTGCTGCAACAGAATGCCGTGCACGTCGGCATCGTCATTCAGCGCCTCGATCTGTGTGAGCAGCGTCTCGGTCATCGTCGTTTCCGGAAGCTCGATCGAAACAGACTCCAGGCCGACGCGCTTGCAGGCATTGCGCTTCATACGCACGTAGGTCGCCGAGGCGGGATCAGCGCCGACCAGGATCGTCGCCAGCTTGGGCGCGCGGCCTGTCCGCGACCTCAGAAGCTCGACCCGGTCGACCAGCTCGGCCTCGATCTCCTTGGCGAGCCTCGCGCCGTCCAGAGCCCGTGGATCCCCCATTGGCGCTCCTCCCGACCGGAACCTACCAGAGACAGGAGCGGCCCCGGGCGTCGACCACGCGCCCGGACAGCTCCCCCTTCAGCCCGCGGGCGGCCGGCTCCGGGTCCGCGGACTCAACCCTGCGGTGGATCGGAGCGACTACTCCGGCGCGTCCGGTCGGGGATCCTGGACCAGGTCAGCGATCCGGCGCGCGTCGGCGGAGGGCTCCGCCCGTAGACCCTCGGCCACGCCGTTCCGGTCCGCCTCGGAACGGTTCTGGCTCAGCTTCCAGCTGCCAATCAGCCGGGTGATCCGGAGCTCGATGCCAACGATCGCGCGCAGCATCCTGTCGACGAAGGCCGGGGGAGCGTCGTCGACCCGCCACGGTTCCTGCCGTCCGGCCTCCTGCCGATCCGTCAGTCCCTCCACGACCTCGCGCAACCACGCAGGATCCGTCTCGATCGTCAATCTGCCGTAGGCGTGCGCCACTGCATAGTTCCAGGTCGGCACGACCTCACCGGTCACCCTCTTCGTCGGATACCACGAGGGCGATACGTACGAGTCTGGTCCCTTGAAGATCACGAGGATTTCGTCCTCGAACGGCTGGTCGCGCCACAGCGAATTCGCTCGGGCGATATGTCCCCGCAGAGTGCCGTACGGGGCGGGCTCAGCGTGCACCATGAACGGAACATGCGTTGCCTCCAGCCCCCTCGACGTCGGGACGACGAGCGCTCCCAGCGGGTGCGCCTCGATGAAT
>JAJDAJ010000007.1 GCA_029261925.1 Deltaproteobacteria bacterium
GGTCGCCTTCCTCGGGATCCACAGCTCTCCGAGCTTCGTCCGCGAGCCCGAGGGCAATGGCGTCGCAGAGCGCTTCATCCGCACGCTCAAGGAGAACTTCCTGTGGGTGCGGCACTTCGAGACCATCGAGGAGCTCCGCCAGGCGCTGCTGGAGTTCAAGCGAACATACAACGAGCAGTGGATGCTGGAGAAGTACGACTACCGGAGTCCCGCCCAGGTCCGACGCGACCTCGAACCGCTGGACGAGGTCGCGTGACTGAGAATACGATCAACCCAGTGTCCAGGAATCCAGGGGCGCTACATCCCGGCTCAACGCCAGCATGGGCTCGGAGAAGTCCAGCAGGGTATAGCTCCCGAGGTCCGGGCATCTTCGCAGGACCGCATGGGCCAGAAAGCCGGGCCCGGATCCGAGCTCCAGCACGCGCGCACCGGGCGGCAAGAGCGCGACCCGCCCGGCGACGTGGTCGCGGATCCGGGAGCGCCACGGGCGGATCCTGTCCGCCTCCTCGGCCCAGGCCGCCACCTCGACGGCACTGTCCCAGTCGTTGCCGTAGGGCACGTCTTCTCGGTGCAGCTCGTCCATCGCGGTGTCCTGATGACCGGGAGATCAAGCTCCAGTCAACGCTCAGTCAACGTTCGCGGGTGGATCCGGCCGCTGCCGCAGATCGCCAGGGTGCGGCCGGGTGGCCGGGCCGTCCTCTCCTGGTGCCTGACGGCAGGCCCGGAACTCTGGCTCAGCGATTCAGATACCAGAGGCCGGCATTCAGATAGGTCGCGAAGCTGACCCATGCGACGTACGGCAGGAAGAGGGCCCCGGCCAGGGTGCGAGCTCGAAAGAACGACGCCGTCGTGACGCACAGCAAGGTGAGCAGCAGCACGATCTCGACCAGGGCGAGGCCTGGGCGGTGAAGGCCGAAGAACAGCCACGACCAGGCAGCGTTGAGCAGCAGCTGGGTGCCCCATAGGGCTAGAGGTGTGACGGATACAGGGCGGAGGCGCCACACCAGCCAGCCCGCGACGGCGACGGTGAGATAGAGCGCCGACCAGACCGGAGCAAACACCCAGCTCGGTGGGTTGAGAGGGGGCTTCTGGAGGGCCTCGTACCACGTCCCCGGCTGGAACTGCGAGCCGAAGAACGCCGCAAGAGAGACCAGCGCGACAAAGATCCCGAGAGCAGCCAGATCCCGCATGTACAGAGGATACCGTGCAGCGCCCTGTTAGCCGGCGCCCTCGAGTGCATCGTTGCGCGCACGGGCAAGCTCGGTGACCGACTCCCGGAGGACCGAGCTTGCGGTCCGCAGAAAGAGGACTGCGATCCCCGCACCAACGATGAGGTCGGGCCAGAGCGACCCCGACCACGCGACCAGGGCGGCCGCAACGAGAACCGCTCCGTTCGCGATCAGGTCGTTGCGGGAGCACAGCCAGGTGGACCGAAGATTGATGTCGTCTGCGCGATGCCGCCAGAGCAGGAAGAAGCAGAACGCATTGGCGAGGAGGGCAAGCGTACCGATCGCCGCCATGGCAGGAACCCGCGGGGGCACGCCGGAATGAATACTGAGGGCCGCTTCGATGAGGACACCGAGGCCGAATACAGCCATGATCAGGCCCTTCGCCAGGGCCGCCCGAGCGCGCCACGTGAGGCTTCGATGGAGAACGAAGAGGCTGAAGCCGTAGACGAGAGAATCGCCGAGCATGTCCAGGGAATCGGCGAGGAGCGCGGTGGAACCCGATAGAAGGCCGGCTCCGAACTCGATGCAGAACATGGCGGCGTTGACTGCCAGCACCGTCGCCAGGACTCGCCCCTGGCGGAGCCGCAAGGCCGCCAGCTCGCTCGTCTTGGCCTCGCAACATTGCTCCATCGCGTCGGGTGCTCCGGCCTCCGTGGCGTCGGCTAGCGGAACGGGCGCTCAGCTGCGAGCCACAGCGCCTCCGTGGCTCGATCGAAGCGCCCAGGTTTCAGTGCAGAACCGGTACCGGAACGCCCCCGCAGATCTTCCTCACGCGTCGATCGGGAATTCCGGAGTGTCGCGGAACTCCCGGACGCCGGGATCGCATCGCAGCTCTGTGCGTCGGAACCGAAGTGCGGCCACAGCCACCGGGCCCACGACCAGAAGCATCGTCGTGGTCGGTTCCGGAACAGCGACGAAGTAGACCTCGTCGAATCCAATTCCGTCGGGGAAGTCGCTGATGATGGTGACAGTGTCGAACGCTGAGTCCTCGTTGATGATGCCGAAGAAGCGGGCCTGCCCATCAGCGAGATCGGACAAGAACGATGGGAAGCTGTCACCGACGCTGGTAGTCAAGGCGAGCGTCGCCGATGGATTATCCGCCGGATCCGTCAGGGTCAAGCCGAATGCCCTGATCGGATCGTCGAAGACGAACACGAGATCACGGTTGCTGGTCGAGTCCCAGCGAGCGAACTGTTGCCCTTCCGTCGCAAACGAACCGGCCAGCGACGTGTTTCTGATCTGAAGGCTACCTGAAGACACGGTGAAGCCAGTCGCGCTGACCGAGTTCGTGGCGCCACCGACAAGATGCGACTCGAAGCCCTCGAAAGACGGCGCCTGGAGCTGCGCCAGAAACGTTGCCTGATCCGTGAACGAGATCGTTGCCGCATGAACCTGATGGGCGAGAGGGAGGGCGACAGTGAGGACAGCACAGATCGCCCATCCGAGAGAAATCCGGCGATGGGTCAGCATGGTGTGGATCTCATTCCAGCAAGGTTCCGACCTGCACCAGCATATTAGGTGCGGCTCAGTGGGGTCAACGACTTCTCCGTCGCTTTCCGGATCCCGAATCGTGACTTCTGCCGGGTTGCTATTCCGCTGCAAAATCTTGCTAGACGGGCGCCCGACTGCGCATCAGCGCGCCGAGCGCTGCACCTGCGAGAACAACGAGACTACCGGTACCGGTGGTGACGACACCCAGTATGAGCCATGTCCGGTCGTGTCCGGGGAGACAGAGGAGCGCGACAACCTGCCCCGCCCAGGCACCGAGAAACAAGGGAAGCAATGCACCTCTCCGAAACCGGTAGCCGAGTAGACCTCCGCCGAGAAACGCCGTGATCGAATAGAACGGGTAGGGCGTATCCCACGGCTCGACCTGTGCGAATAGAAGAGGCGAGCTGGCCCAGATGAAGAATGTGAGGAGGGCCGTGGCAAGCCCAGGGGCGAGCCATCTCGAGCGCCGGCTTGATTGGACCTTGCTGCCCGTCATGGCGTCGCTCGGCCGTCTACGGATTGCCCATCAGCGGCGAAGCACCCTGCCTCGCGAGATCAGGCGAAGTTCAGAAGTAAGTTGCCAGGGGGGCTGGCCCGTGGATCAAGCCCAGGGTGGTCCGTCCGCTGCCTCGGCTGGTTAGGCGGCGCCCCTCGATGCGGACTTTTGCCCAGCGCAGCGACAAGCGGCGCTCCTTGTGAGCACAGTCGCGAAGGTAGAGATTGATCAGGGTGACCGCTTCGTCGAGACGAATCGTGACTTGCTTCTTGAGGCGCTTCGCGTAGGGCAGCGGTTGCGTACGATCCCGGGCGTCGGCCTGCTGACGGCCACGGCGGTCGTCGGCTTCGTGGGTGATCTGCAGCGGTTTCCCTCGGGACGACACTTCGCCAGCTACCTCGGCCTGACTCCACGCAAGGCATCGAGCGGACTCAAGCGCAGGCTCGGTCGGATCTCCAAGCGCGGCGACCCCTACCTGCGCATGCTGCTGATCCACGGAGCGCGCTCCGTGCTCTCGCACGCGCAGCGCACGAGCGCCGACCTGGACGGGCTACGGCGCTGGGCCCTCGATCGTGAGCAGGCCCGGGGTCACAACAAGGCCGCGGTGGCGCTGGCCAACAAGCTGGCCCGCATCATCTGGGCGACCAGCACCCGCGCGCGACCCTACAGCAGCCACTCCCTGCACGACGAGAACTAGCCTTCAACAACTGCACCGAGCGATCTGTGTGATGGCGCACCGGAAGTGACCGACGTGGGGACACGCCGACAACAAGCTTGGCCGTCCGAGGCCGCTGTCATCGATTGGCACCCCACGCGACTTTC
>JAJDAJ010000008.1 GCA_029261925.1 Deltaproteobacteria bacterium
CGCCCCGCCCCCCCCCCCCCCCCCCACCCCCGGCCCCGCACGGCGGCACGACGAGCTAGAGGGCTGCCTCCAGGACGACCGCGGGCTGGGCCTCGCGGAGACCGGCAAGCAGGCCTTCCTTGGCCTGCTCGAAGCGGTCGCGGGCTCGCACCGGGATCGACTGGCCGTTGGGGAACTTCAGCTTGAGCGGATCGACGTAGCGCCCGTTCACCTTCACGCGGTAATCGAGGTGCGGACCGGTCGACAGACCCGAGGAGCCCACGTAGCCGATCACCTGCTTCTGGCGCACGCGCTCGCCGACCTGGAGCTCACCCGGATAGCGCGACAGGTGGCCGTAGTAGGAGACGTAGCCGTTGTTGTGGCGGATCTTGACCAGGCGCCCGAAGCCGCCGCTCCAGCCGCGGAAGATCACGGTGCCGTCGGCGACCGCCCAGACCGGGGTTCCGGTGGGCGCCGCGTAGTCGATGCCCTCGTGCGGCCGGCGCACCTTGAGGATCGGGTGCAGCCGGGAGCGCGAGAAGCGCGAGCTGATGCGCGAGTAGTTGACCGGGGCGCGCAGGAACGTGCGGCGCACCGAGGTACCCTCCGGCGTGAAGTAGTCGCCGTAGCCCTCGTCGTCCTCGAAGTACAGCGCGGTGTGGCTGCGATGCGAGGTGCGGTACTCGGCGGCCAGGATCCTTCCGTAGCGCACGAAGCCCGCATCGTCGTAGAGCTTCTCGACCGTCATGCGGAACTCGTCGCCCGGGCGTACCTGGGTGGCGAAGTCGATGTCCCAGACGAAGATGTCGGCGAAGGAGTGGACCAGGTCGGGCCGCTCGCCCAGCTCGGTCACGGCCTCGAAGACCGAGCTCTGGATCAGGCCGGCCAGGTGCACGACGCGGCGCTCCAGCGGCACCTCGTCGGCACGGGCGACCAGCTCACCCGTGTGGTCGCGCTCGATCCGGTAGACCGTGTCGCGCGAGCGCTGGTACTCGAAGGAGAGCACCTCGCCGCCCGCGTCCGCGATCAGCGAGAAGAACTCGCCGGCGCGAGCGCGGCGGAAGTCGAAGACCGGGCGCATGGCGCGCGAGACGGCGTGGATCGCGGGGCCGTCCACGCCCAGCTCGGCGAGTGCGCCCGCCACCGTGCCTCCGCGGGGAACCCGCCCCGAGACGACGCGAAGCGAGTCCTGCGCCTCGGGGTCGGCGATGGAAGCGGGCACGGCCTCGACCGGGCCGAGCACGGGCGCCGGCTCGAGGGCCGCCAGGGCGGGGAGCGGCACCACCAGCGGGGGCGCCGGCGGCGGATCCAGCGGGCCCACGGTCGCCGCCGGGACGTACAGGGGCTCGGCCTGCGCGACGGGCAGCGCGGGGAGAGCGGGCACGGTCGCCTCGAGCTCCACCACGTCGGTCGGGCGCGTGCGGATCAGTCGCGGTCCCTCGACGGTCCGGATCTCCTCGGGAACCACGCCGCCGGCCTGCAGCAGCCGCATGCCGGAGTAGGTCGCCAGCGCAGAGACGGCGAAGACCAGCAGGGCGGAGCCGGCCACCCCGCCCGCGGTGCGGCGGAGCGCAGAGAGCGCGAAGGTCCGGCGGCGAGTCATCTCAAGCGGTTCCCCGTGGCAGTCCTCTGTGGATCGTCGTGATCGCGGCGTCGCGGGTGGCACCGGGGCGCCTCCAGCGGCGCGCAGGTCCGGTCCGCAAGCCGGGAACACGGAAGGAACATGAACGTCTCGGGTCCGCTCACCCCGTCCCCCGACCAAAGGAGTGGCGCATACTGCGTGGCCGGGCAAGCGCTTGCAAGTGGACCCATCCTATCTTTTCGGCGCAGGTACGCCCGGACTTGACGGTTCCGGGGCCGGAAAAGCGGAGGCCCCGCCGGGCTTGCGAGCCTCAGCGCAGCGCACGGATGCTGCGGTCGATGGCCTCGAATACCGGCTCGATGTCCTCCACCTCCAGACAGGAGAAGGCGACGCGAATGTCGCTCTTGCCCAGGGCGATCACCCCGACGCCCTCCTTGTCGAGCAGGTGCAGGCGCAGCGCCTCGGCGTCGACGCCCTTGACGCTGATGCACATGAAGTACCCGGCGTTGAAGGGATAGACGTCCCAGGAATCCCTGTAGGCCTCGCGCTCGACCACCTCGCGAACGCGCCGGGCCCGCGCGCGCAGCAGCTCGCGCTTCTGCGCGCGTTCGGCCTCGAGCGTGGCGCTGCCCAGCGCGGCCTCGACGATCGTCTGCGAGAGGTTCGCGCAGTTGGAGATGCCGCCGCGGATCGCGCCCATGACCTTCTTCTCGAGCGCCTCGAGAACCGGCCCGGGTGCATCGCACGCGGGGAGACCGAAGCTGATGAACCCGCAGCGCAGGCCCCAGACGAAGAGCTCCTTGGTCGCGCCGTCGAGCTTCACGCAGAGCACGCGGGGGTGAGCGCCGCTGAGCAGGCCGAAGGGCGACTCCTCGAGCGCATCGTCGTCATAGGTCAGCCCGAAGTACGCGTCGTCGCAGACCACCAGCAGCTTCTGACCGGCATCGGCGGCGGCGACGATGGCCTCGCGCATGCCCTCGACCTCGGCGCGCGTGGGCATGTAGCCGGTGGGGTTGTTGGGGAAGTTGAGCAGCAGCACGGTCTTGTCCGCGCCGGCGCGCAACGCCGCATGCAGCGCATCGACGTCGAAGCCCGCCGAGCTGCCGCTGCCCGCGTACGTGTTGAAGGTCTCGATGCGACCGCCCAGGCGCACCTCGTAGGTGAGCCGGTAGTTGCCCCAGAGCTTGTCGGGCACCACGATCCGGTCGCCGGGGTCGACGAAGAGATCGCCGACCAGCGCGAGTCCGTGCGTGATCGCGTGCGTGACGATCGGCCGGCCGAAGCTGCAGTCCCGCATGGCCGGGTTCTCTTCCAGCAGCTTGGCCCGCCAGGCGTCGCGCAGTCCCGGACGGCCGGACGCGGGCGCGTAGTTCAGGGCGTCGGCGGGCGGGATGTCGCCGAGGTGCGCCAGCACCGACGGCAGGGCCATCGGCCCCCCGGCCTCGGTCGCCACGCCGATCGTCGCGTCGAAGCGATGCGCCTTCTCGCGCGCCTCGGCGGACTGCGACAGGATCCCGCGGGGGAAGTACAGCGCGCGCCCGCGCTCCGACAGCAGATCGTGGGCCGCGGGACAGCCGTCGCGCAGGGTCTCGTTGAGCTCGATGGCCAGGGGATTGGGGGAACTCATGGCCGCCCGACATTAACCCGTATTGGCGCCCCCGGGTACGGCCCCGGGTCCGTCGTCGAGGGTGAGCACGTGCGAGTGCTCGCGAAAGCCGCGCGCGCGCCAGAAGCGCAGGGCCGCGGTGTTGGCCGCCTCGACGCGCACGTTCGGCGCGGCACGACCGCGCTCGCGCAGGAAGTCCAGGGCGCGGTCCACCAGCGCCGACGCCACGCCGCGGCGGCGCCATTGCGGGTCGACCCAGAGCTCGTGGACCCAGCTCCCGGCAGCGCCCGGGTCGCCCGCCCGCGCGCCGGGCTCGACCTCGGCCAGCGCGAAGCCGATGGCGCGATCACCGGCTGCGGCCAGCCAGATCCCGCAGTCCGCCCGGTCGAACGCGCGCTCGACCTGATCGTGCAGCGCTCCCTCGAGGCCCGCGGGCAGCACGTAGGTCGGATCCAGGGCGCCGTGGTGGGCGATCAGGGCCCGCCACATCTCCGCGACCTCGCGCCGGTCGCTCCGCGCCGCTGCCCGGATCTCGAAGGCCTCCCCCATCGGACCCAGTATCGGCCATCCCGGGCCGCCCGGCAGGCCCGCTCCACGAGACCGCAGACCACGCGCAAGCCAGCGGAATCCTGCATCTTTGCGTCACCCCGGGCACCCGTGGACGACATCAGGTGAGGTAGACTCGGCCCCAGTCGGGCGGGGTTTCGCCCACGCGTAGGTGCATGCCAACCATCTGGGTCGTCTCCGAGAGCCCCGAGCTCGCCGGCACGCTGGTCGCCCTGCTGGGCCCGGCGGGCGACGTGTATCGAGGTGCGCCCGCGCGCGAGGACTTCGCAGGAGCGCCCCCGCCCGACCTGCTCGTGCTCGGTGCGGTCGATCCGGCCTCGGTCCCCGCTGCCCCGGTCATGGAGCGCTTCCTCGGCTTCCTGTCCGGGGTCGAACACCCGCGCCGCGCGCCCCAGCCGGCGCTGTTCATCGAGCCGTCGAGCGGCGAGCCGTCGGCGCGCCTGGCGCGCGCGCTGATCGACGACCGGCCCCTGCACACGCTGGCGTGGCCAATCGACCCCGACGCGCTCCTGGAGATGACCGGCCAGGCCCTCGAGCGCCCCCACCTGCCGGCATCGCTGCGCGAGCGGGCGCGGCGCCGCTGGGTCAGCGAGCGCGTCGAGGCCCTGTACGCCGGGCTCGACCTGCCCGCGCTGCGCACCGCCGTCGATCCGCGCAACGCGCACCGGCCCGTGCTCCTGCTGGGTGAGCCGGGCACGCGCCGCGCCCTGCTCGCGCGCTACGTGCACAACCTGGCCGAGCCCGAGCGGGAGCGGCTGGTCACCCTGTCGGCGGACGCGCTGCGGGGCAACATCGAGCAGCGGGTCCTCGAGGAGGCCGCCGGCGGCCGCGCCACGCTGTACCTCGACGAGCTCGACCGGCTCGACGCCTTCGACCAGCAGGAGCTCGCGCACTTCCTGGGGGCGAGCGGTGCGCTGGCCATCGAGCCGATCCGCTGGATCGCGTCGGCGAACCGTGCGACCCGGCTCGTGCCCGAGCTGCGACTGCTGCCGTGGATCCGCGTCGAGCTTCCGGCCGTGCGCGAGCGCCCGGACCGCGAGGCCCTGCTCGACCGGCTGATCGCGAGCTGGTCGGCGCGCACGGGCCACGAGGTCACCCTGCTGCCCGAGGCGCGCGAGGCGCTGCGCTCGTACGGCTGGCCGGGAAACCTGCGCGAGCTCGAGGGCTCGCTGGAGGCCACACTCTCGAGCGCGGCCGGGCCCGAGATCCGCCTCGAAGACGTGCGCCTCGGTGCGCGCCTCGACCTGCCGTCGCTCGAGATGCCCGCGGCGCCGCCCCTCACGCGCGAGCCGCCGGAGGCGGCCCCCCCAGCGCCCGCACCTGCCCGGCCCGTACCTGACCCCGCGGAGCGCGCCCGGCCGGGGCCGCAGCCCGGCGAGCGCGGCGACGCCCCCCCGGCAGAGACAGCGGGCACCACAGGGGCCGTCGACCCGGAGCCAGCAGCCACGGTCCCCCCCGATCCGCGGCCGGCAGCGCTGCTCGACCCGTCGCCAGCGCCGGTCGACGAGCCCGTCGTCACGGCCGAGCACGAGCACGCGGCCGGGCCCGGGCCCGCAGCGGAGCTCGACGGAGACGGACCGCGGTCCAGGGCGGCGCCCGGACTCAGCGACATCCTGCCGCCTCTGACCCAGGAGATCCGCCGACCGCTGCTCGCGATCCGGACCTATGCGAGCCTGCTCGAGCAGCGCCCCGACGATGCGGCGGTGCGACGCGAGCTGACGACCCTGGTGGACGAGGATCTGGGTCGGCTCGAGATCGGGCTCGAGCAGCTCGAGCGCTACCTGACCCTGGGTGAGCCCCGGGCCGGTCGCTTCGAGTTCGGGACCGCGATCGGAGCGGAGCTCGACGCCCGGCGCGAGCGCCTGCGCGAGGCAGCGGTGGTGGTGCTGCGCGAGCTGGAGCACGATGCCCCACCCGCGCGCGGCGACGCGGAGCAGATCCGCTTCGCGGTCGGGGTCCTGCTCGATCGCGCCCTGCGGATGATCCCGCGCGGCGGGGACCTGTACGTGGGCAGCCTGTACCACGCCGCGGTCAACGGGAACCCGGCCCGGCACCGGCTGCTGCTGCGCTTCCACAGCCCCGAGGACGTCCTGCTCGGCCCCGAGGGCGGACCCGACCCGGCGCTCCCGGTCGAGGTGATCCTGGCGCGCGATCTGGTCGAGCGCGGTGGCGGCAGCTTTGCCGTGGACACGTCAGCCGAGGACAACGTCGTCGTGATCGAGCTGCCCGCCTGAGCGGATGACCGCCGCGCGGGGACGGGCGGGCTACCCTGATCCACTTGGCCCTGGCTCGACGAAACCTCGTGGCGGTCCTCAGCAGTGTGGAGCCGGACGGTGACGGACTGCTGCTGCGCTTCACGCCCCGCTCGGGCATGGCGCGGGAGATCCACGACCGGATTCCCCTGGGCGATGCCAGCGGGCTGAGCACCGTGCACGGCGTGGGCCGCCTGCTGCGGCTGCTACGGGCCGCACGCATCCGCGCCCCGCGCGATCCGTACACCCTGGCGCAGGACCGCGACCTGGCGCTCGACCTGGCTCGCCGCTGCCTGGGATCGCCGGTCCGGCTACGTGTGGAACGTCGTCTGAATCGTGTGCTGACCGTGTGGACGGAGTCGGGCGTGCACGAGTTCCGGAACCTGCTCGACTTCTCCGAGGACTCCGAGGGCCTGAGCATCGTGCGCCGCGGTGGGCGCAACGTGGTCCACGTCGCCAAGTCCGAGCTCGTGCGCTATGAGGCCGCGACGGAGGAGGATTACGTGGTCGCGGCGATCGAGTCTCACGCGGGATGACGCGCCCGGCATGCTCCGTCGATCTCCGAGCTTGCGCGCGGCGTGCACATCTGGTTTAACGGCGCTGCGGATCATGGCCGTCCCGCATGTTCACCGGGCAACCTATCGGGGGGTCGGGAAGTTCGGCAACATCGGGACGGTCGATCCGCCCCTGATCTCCACGGCCCCGCCGTCGCGAGACAGCGCGTTCGAGCCGCACCGGAGCTGCGGGCCCCGGGGGGATCGCCGAGCTGAGGAGCGAGCGTGTTCGGCATCGGCATGACGGAGCTGCTGATCGTCCTGGTGGTCGCGCTGCTCGTGCTCGGCCCGCGCAAGCTGCCGGAGATGGCGCGCACCCTCGGTCGCGGCATGGCCGAGTTCCGGCGTGCGTCCGACGAGCTGCGCAGCACGCTCAACGCCTCGATCGAGGAGGAGACCCGCAAGTCCGCCGATCCGCGGCCGCCGCCCCCGGGGGCGACGCCGACGGAGCCGCCGGGATCGACGGAGGACGACGCGGGCGCGACGCCGCCCGCGGACGGGGAGAAGCCCGGGCGCGAAGATGGATGACACGCCGCGCCCGATCGTCGAGCACCTCGACGAGCTCCGACGCCGCCTGTTCCGGGTGATCGGCACCTGGGTCGTCCTCGCCGCTGCTGCGGGCCTGTTCGCGCGGGAGACCTTCGAGATCCTGATGGGCCCGGCCGTGGACGCGGTGCGCTCGCGCGGTCACACGCTGATCGCGATCGCACCGCCGGAGCTCTTCCTCAGCTACGTGAAGACCGCCCTGCTGGCGGGGTTCCTGGGCTCGGTCCCGGTGATCCTCTGGCAGGTCTGGGCCTTCGTCGCTCCCGGCCTGTACCCCCGCGAGCGGCGCTTCGCGCTGCCCTTCGTGGTCAGCACATCGCTGCTGTTCGCGGCTGGCTGCGCCTTCGGCTACTTCGTGGCGTTTCCGCAGGCGTTCGAGTTCCTGCTCGGCCTCGAGGCAGACTACGTCGTGACGGCCTGGACCACGCAGCAGGTCTTCGCCTTCATGGCGCGCCTCTACCTGGCGTTCGGGCTCGCCTTCGAGCTGCCGGTGGTGCTGGTGATGCTCGCGGTGATCGGCGTGGTCACGCCGCAGGCCATCGCGCGTCAGCGGAAGTACGCGGTGCTGGTCATGTTCGTCGTGGCGGCGCTGCTCACGCCACAGGACGTGGCGAGCCAGATCCTGCTGGCGATCCCGCTCTGCCTGCTTTACGAGGTGAGCATCTGGATCTCCTGGCTGCTCGTGGGCCGGCGTTCGCGGGAGACGGAGGTCCAGGCCCCGTCGTGAGGCTTCCCGACCGCGTGGAGGCGGTGCTCCTGGACATGGGCGGGGTGCTGCTCGAGGAGGGCTCGAGCTACGAGCGCGCCGCCGAGGACCCGGCGCTGATCGCGACCCTGCTCGGCATGGGGATCGAGAGCCCGCGCGAGCTCGTGCGCGCGCGCGCGCGGCGCATGCGCGACGCCTACCGCGCGCTCGAGGCCCAGTGCACGCAGCCGGACCTCGAGGTCCTGCTCGCCGACACGCCGCCCGCGGTGCGCCGCCTGCTGCTCCGGGCGTTCGCCGACGTCTCGAACCTGAGGCCCTACCCGTACGTGGCCGGCGTGCTGCGGCGCCTGTCCCGACGCGCGCGCATCGGCCTGGTCTCCAACACGATCATCCCGGGCGACCACCACCGCCGCGCCCTCGAGCTGGCCGGGGCCATGCGCTGGATCGACGCGGCGGCCTGGTCGGCCAGCTTCGGGCGCCGCAAGCCCGACCCGGCGATCGTCCACCACGTGCTCGGCCGTCTGGGCGTGCCGCCGCGGCGTGCGCTGATGGTCGGCGACAAGATCCGCACGGACGTCCTGGTCGCCCGCCGGGCGGGCGTGCGCTCCGTGCACCTGCGGCGGCGGGGCACGCCCGTCACCGACGAGGCGCGCCCGGACTTCGTGATCCGCGACCTGCGCGAGCTGCCGGCGCTGCTGGCGCGGCTCTAGCCGGCTGCTGAAGAGCCCCGGACCTCAGCGGCCGCCGTACTCCACGTAGTCGTCCTCGTACAGCACGGGAACGCGGATCTCGTCGCCCACGGAGTGGAACGCCGTGCCCAGGTCGGCGTCGTAGAGCAGCACCTCGCCGACGCCGAAGGTATCTCGCACGCGCAGCGCGATGCCCCAGCCCTCCCGCTGACGGTGCACGGGCGGCAGCTTCGCGAAGCGCGCATCGACGTGGCCGATGAACAGGCGGCCCGACCTGCCGTCCCGGTAGCCGGAGAGCAGGTGGGGCGAGACCAGCTCGACCTCGCGCTCGCTCAGGAGCTGCTGCGTGCGGCCCGCGCTCATCGACCAGCGCCACCCGAGCAGACCCAGCAGGGTGACCGCCAGCAGCGCGGCGAAGGCCCGCGTGCGCCGGTGCTCGAAGAAGATGATCAGGGCGTGGCGGGAATCGCTCTCGTCGTCCGCCCCCGTCCCGGGATCGACGAACTTCCGCCTCCGGCCGCCGCGCATCAGCTCCGCGATGGCCGCGCCCACGCGCAGCTCCTTGACCTCGGCCAGCTCCCGGGCGAGCTGCAGGTCTCCGGTCGCGATGCTCTGGTTGGTCGCGACGCGGATGCGCTCGTGCACGTGCCGGAGCCAGTGCGAGCGCAGGAAGTCCGGATCGGCCCCGAGCGCGCGGAGCAGCTCGTCGTCGGCGCGGAGCAGGAGGTGGGTCGCACCCATGAGGCCGATCACGGCGCGGGGCCCCGATGCAGCCTCTCCCCCGGCGGGCGCGAGGGCGCGCTGCTCGACGTCTCCGAGCGACTCCGCCAGGTCGGACACCCCGAGGGGCTCGAGCTCCAGCTCCGGGGGCTTGCCCTGGAGGTGGGCGCGGATCGCGTCGACCACGCGCTCCGCCAGGGCGTCGTGGGAGACGTCGCGCGCCCGCCGCTGGGCGGTCGTGAGCGCGTGCTCCCGCTCCGCCTCTGCGCCCACCACCGGCGCGCCCGGAACCGGCGTGGCCGGTCCGAACTCGACCGAGGCCAGGGTGCCCGAGAACGTCGGGCCGCTGAGGGTGATCGGATCCTCGCCGGCGTCGATCAGCGCCTCCTCGAGCCGCTGCAGGGTGCGCTCGTCGTCGAGCTGCTGGCCGCGTCGGTTCCAGACGTCGAGGTTGTAGGCCACCACCCCGCGCAGGATCGAGGGCTGCAGGATGCGCTCGCCGAGCGACTCCTTGAAGCGCCGGACCTCCCGCAGCACCGCCTGGACGTCGTCGCTGATGTGCAGATCCACGGCCGCGGCATCGAGCTCGCAGAGCGCTTCCTCGACCACGTCATCGCGCGCCGTCTGCGTCGCGACGCGATCGCAGACCGCGGCCAGCCTCGGAGTGAGCGAGGCGGGGGCGCAGGCCACGCTCCACTCGCCGTCGCGCTCCTCGGCGCTGAGCAGCGTGATCAGGTACTCGAGCAGGCGCATCCGCGTCCCGCCGCCGCTGGCCGCCTCGAGCGCCACGTCGAGCAGCGCCAGGACCTCGTCGCGGTGCCCCCGCGCGATGTCCGGGAGATTCGCGCGGAGCTGCGCCAGGCCGGTGCCGTCGAGCATCCCCAGGATCCCCGACTGCATCTTGTCGAGCACGGCATCCACGGCGCGCAGGCGCTCGGGCGGCTGCTCGGTCGACGCCACCGCCTCGAGCGTCCGCCGGACGGCGCGAGCCTCCTCGTCATGGAAGGGCGGGTCCAGCCTGCAGCTGGACAGCGCGCGGCCCGCGCGGCGCAGAGCGGCCAGGCGGAGGACCCGGCGGCGAATCTCCTGCTCGGCGTGCCCGCTCATCACGCCTACTCCAGGACCGTGACGCCCGGCTCCAGGAGCAGGACGTCGACGATGCCGTCACCGGGCGAGAGATCGCCGGTGGCGGTCGCCCAGAAGTTCGAGTTCACGTCGGTCAGGTCGTAGGTACCGATCTGGAAGCGGTAGTGCAGGCCGTCGATCGTCGAGTCGTCGACGATGCTGCCGCCATCGAAGCTCACGCCGAGCTCGTCGAAGGAGTCCGTGTACTCCGCGAACTCGGCGTGGTACATCTCCTGCGCCTTGTAGATCGCCGACAGGCCTGCGTAGGCCTCGGCACGGCGCGTGCGCATGGTCACGTTGCGGTACTTCGGGACGGCGATCGAGGCGAGCACGCCGACGATCGCGATCACCATCAGCATCTCGACGAGGGTGAACCCCGCCTGACGCCAGCGGCGCTTGGATGCCTTCATGCTCACTCCCGGCCGTGTTCGGTCGCACCGGAGGTATCGGCGCGAGCCAGGCGCGGCTTGACGCGACAGGAGCGGAGATCCGGCGCCGTCCGGGCACGGCTGCGACGGTCCCGCCGGCCTCCGGGCAGGCTGTCAGCCCGCGGCGGGAGGCTCGACGACCAGCAGGAGCTCGTCGGTCTCGACCGTGTCGCCCTCGGCCACGTGCACCGCGGTGACGCTGCCGGCAACCTCGGCGAGCAGCTCGTTCTCCATCTTCATGGCCTCGACGATCACCAGGCTGTCGCCGACCGCGACCTCGGCACCCGGCTCCACGAGCACCTTCACGATCTTGCCGGGCATCTGCGCACGCAGCTCCTGGATGCCGCCGGCGGGGCCCGCCGCCGCGCCGGCGAGCGCCTTGCGGCGCTCGTCGATCACCGCCAGGTCGAATGCGCTGGTGCCCACGTGAACGTCGAACGTGCCGTCGGGACGCTCGTCGACGCTGGCCTCGAACTGCCGGGAGCCGATCAGCAGCGAGTAGATGGTGCGCGGCGTCTTTGCGACGTCCACGCGCACGGTCTCCCCGTCGTCGACGGTGACCTCGTAGACGGAGCCCCCGACGTCCTTGACCGAGACCCGCCAGCTCTCGGAACCGTGGGAGACCTCGTAGTTCACGAGTCCCGCCCGCGCATCTGCGCCCGCCGACCGGCCAGCCGCCAGGGGGATGCCGCACCGCCCTGTCCGGGCGCGGAGCCCGCCCGCGCCGCCAGCTCGCGGTCGCGGCGCAGGGCGGCGATCCCGGCGAGCATGACCGCCACGCGGCGGTCGTCCTCGGCGGGCGGCAGCGAGGTCGCCCCGCTCGGCAGGATCTCGGTGTCGATGAAGCTGGTGTCGAAGTGGCCCGAGAGGAAGCGCTCGTTGCGCAGCACCGCGCGGTGGAACGGGATCGACGTCTTGATGCCCTTGACCACGAACTCCTGCAGCGCGCGACGCATTCGCGCGATCGCCTCGTCGCGATCGCGCCCCCAGGTGATCAGCTTGGAGATCATCGGGTCGTAGTAGACCGTGACCTCGGCGCCGGGATACACGCCGGAGTCGTTGCGAACGCCGGGCCCGCCCGGCGGGCGGTAGGCGATGATCGGACCGGGCGAGGGCCGGAAGCCCGCCTCTGGATCCTCGGCGTAGATGCGGCACTCCAGCGCCCAGCCGTTGATGCGCACGTCGTCCTGCGAGAGCCCGATCTCCTCGCCTGCGGCGATCCGGATCCCCATCTTGACGATGTCCACGTTGGTGATCATCTCGGTCACGGGATGCTCGACCTGGACGCGGGTGTTCATCTCGAGGAAGTAGAAGTCGAAGTTCCGGTCGACCAGGAACTCGCAGGTCCCCGCGCCCTCGTAGCTGACCGCGAGTGCGGCCGCGACCGCCGCCTTGCCCATGGCCTCGCGCAGCTCGGGCGGCATGCGATTGGCGGGCGCCTCCTCGATCACCTTCTGGTGCCGGCGCTGGATCGAGCACTCGCGCTCGAACAGGTGGATGGCGTGGCCGTGCCGGTCACCCATGATCTGGATCTCGATGTGGCGCGGCTCCTCGACGAACTTCTCGACGTAGATCGAGTCGTCGCCGAACGACGCCCGCGCCTCGGAGCGCGCGCGCTTGATCGAGCCCGCGAGATCCTTCATCTCGTGAACCAGGCGCATGCCCTTGCCGCCGCCGCCCGCCGTGGCCTTGACCATCACGGGCAGCCCGATCTTCCCCGCGAACTCGATGGCCTCGGCGTCGCTCAGCTTCTCGGTGGTGCCCGGCACGATGGGCACGCCGGCCGCCTGCATCTTCTGCCGCGCGATGACCTTGTCGCCCATCGCCTCGATGGTGCCGGGCGCCGGCCCGATGAAGGTGATGCCCTCCTCGCGGCAGCGCCGCGCGAAGCCCGCGTTCTCCGACAGGAAGCCGTAGCCGGGGTGAATGGCCTCAGCGCCGGACTCCTTCGCGATCGCGATCACCCGGTCCACGTCGAGGTAGCTCTGCGCCGCCACGGCCGGCCCGCAGAGGTACGCCTCGTCGGCGTAGCGTACGTGCAGCGCGTTGCGGTCGACCTCGGAGTAGATCGCGACCGTGGAGATGCCCAGCTCGCGGCAGGCGCGGATCACGCGGACCGCGATCTCGCCGCGATTCGCGATCAGCACCTTGCGAAAGGGGGGCGCGCCGCTCACAGCGGAATGTTCCCGTGCTTGCGCGCGGGGTTCGAGTCGCGCTTGTTGTCGAGCATGGCCAGCGACTCGCAGATCCGCGGTCGCGTGTCCTCGGGCTTGATCACGTCGTCGATGTAGCCCAGCTCCGCCGCCAGGTACGGGTTCGCGAAGCGTTCGCGGTACTCGGCCTCGAGGCGCGTCCGGGTGGCGTCGGGATCGTCGGCCTCGGCGATCTCCTTGCGGAACACGATGTTCACCGCGCCGTCGACGCCCATCACCGCGATCTCGGCCTGCGGGTAGGCAAAGTTCACGTCGCCGCGCAGGTGCTTCGAGCTCATCACGTCGTAGGCGCCCCCGTAGGCCTTGCGCGTGATGATCGTGACCTTGGGCACGGTCGCCTCGGCATACGCGTACAGGAGCTTGGCGCCGTGGCGGATGATCCCGCCGTACTCCTGGGCGACGCCGGGCAGGAATCCGGGAACGTCGACGAAGGTCACGATCGGGATGTTGAAGGCGTCGCAGAAGCGCACGAAGCGGGCGGCCTTGACCGAGGCGTCGATGTCGAGGCAGCCGGCGTTGAAGCCCGGATTGTTGCCGACGACCCCGACGCTCCTGCCGCCGTAGCGCCCGAAGCCGACGATGATGTTCCGCGCCCAGTGGGGGTGGATCTCGAAGAAGAGACCGTCATCCACGGTCATCTCGACGAGGGCCTTCATCTCGTAGGGCTTGTTGGGATTGTCGGGTACGTGACCGTTCAGGCGCGGGTCGGTCCGCTCGGGATCGTCGTCGGTGGCGACGAACGGCGGGTCCTCCATGTTGTTCGCGGGCAGGAAGCTGACCAGCGCGCGGATCATGCCGATGCACTCCTGCTCGCTGTCGGCAGCCAGGTGGGCGACCCCGCTCTTCGAGTTGTGCGTCATGGCACCGCCGAGGTCCTCCTTGGTCACCTCCTCATGGGTCACGGTCTTGATCACGTCGGGGCCCGTGATGAACATGTTGGAGGTGCCCTTCACCATGAAGATGAAGTCGGTGATGGCCGGGGAGTAGACGGCGCCACCGGCGCATGGGCCCATGATCGCGGAGATCTGCGGCACCACGCCCGACGAGAGCACGTTGCGCAGGAAGATGTCGGCGTAGCCGGCGAGCGACACCACGCCTTCCTGGATGCGCGCGCCGCCCGAGTCGTTGAGCCCGATGACCGGTGCGCCGACCTTCACGGCGTGGTCCATGATCTTGCAGACCTTCTCCGCGAAGGCTCCCGACAGCGACCCGCCGAACACCGTGAAGTCCTGCGAGAACACGAAGACCAGGCGGCCGTCGATGCGGCCCGAACCGGTGACCACACCGTCGCCCGGGATCTTGTTCTCGGCCATCCCGAAGTCGTGGGTGCGGTGGGTCTTGAAGCGGTCGTACTCGCGGAACGAGCCCGGATCCAGCAGCAGCTCGACCCGCTCGCGGGCGGTGAGCTTGCCCTGCTCGTGCTGCTTCTCGATGCGGGCCTGGCCACCGCCGAGCTCGGCGGCCGCCACCCGCTCCTCGAGGAGCTTGATCTTCTCCTCGATCGACATCCTAGTACCCCTTCTGTGCCTGCAGCGCGGTGATCGCCGCCAGGTTGACGATGTCGTCGACGGTGGCGGTCGGGAACAGCGAGTTCACCGCGCTGCGCATGCCCATCAGGATCGGGCCGACGACGGTGGCATTGCCGATGGTGCTCATCAGGCGGACGGCGATGTGCGCGGAATCCAGGTTCGGGAAGACCAGGACGTTGGCCGGGGCCTCGATGTCCGAGAACGGGTAGCGGCTGCGGCGCCGCTCCGGATCCAGCGCGATGTCGGCCTGCATCTCGCCGTCGATGCGGAGCTTCGGCCAGCGCTCCCGCGCGATCTTGACCGCCTCGGAGGCGCGCCGCGGCGAGCCCTCGCGCACGCTGCCGAAGTTCGCGTACGACAGGAAGGCGACGACCGGGTCGAAACCGAACCACTCCGCGGTCGACGCACCCAGCCCCGCGATCTGCGCCAGGTCCTCGGCCGAGGGCTCCGGATTCACCGAGCCGTCGGCGAAGAAGAGTACGCGCTCCTCCTGGATCACCAGGTACACGCCCGCGGCGCGGCGGTGGCCCTCGGCCAGCCCGATCACCTGGAGGGCGGGCCGGATCGCCTCGGCGTAGGACATGGTCAGGCCGGCGACCAGACCGTCGGCGTCGCCCATGCGCACCATCATCACGCCGTAGTAGCTGCGGCGGCGCAGCAGGCGCTGCGCGTCGCGCTCGGTCACGCCCTTGCGATTGCGCAGGTTCGTGAGCTCACGCTGGTAGTACACGGAGCGGTCCGAGCCGATCGGCTCGATCGTCTCGATGTGGCTCAGGTCCATCCCCAGCAGCCCGGCCCGCTCCAGGATCACGTCGCGCGGCCCGAGCAGGACCGGCTCGCAGATGCTCTCCTCGCTGAGGAGCTGCACGGCGCGGAGCACGCGATCCTCGTCGCCCTCGGGAAAGACGATGCGCTTGGGCTGACCCTTGGCCTTGTTGATCACCACGCGCATGACCGAGCGCTGGCGGCCGAGCAGGTTCTCGAGGCGCTCGCGGTACTCGTCGAGGTCGAGCTCGATGCGCGCCACGCCGGTCTCCATGGCGGCCCGGGCCACCGCCATCGACTCGTAGACCAGCACGCGCGGGTCGAAGGGCTTCGGGATGATGTAGCTCGGCCCGAACTCGAAGCGCTCACCCGGGTAGGCCAGCCGCACCTCGTCGGGCAGGCCGTTCTCGCCCTGCTTCGCCAGCTCGGCCAGCGCCTGCACGGCTGCCAGCTTCATCTCGTCGTTGATCTTGCGCGCCCGCACGTCGAGGGCACCGCGGAAGATGAACGGGAAGCCCAGCACGTTGTTGACCTGGTTCGGGTAGTCCGAACGCCCGGTGGCCATGATCGCGTCGTCCCGCACCTCGCGGACCTCGTCGGGCGTGATCTCGGGATCGGGGTTGGCCATGGCGAAGATGATCGGGCGGGCCGCCATCGCGCGGACCATGTCCTTGGTGACCAGACCCGCCGCGCTCACGCCCACGAAGCAGTCGGCGCCCGCCAGGGCCTCCTCGAGCGTGCGCTTGTCGGTGGGCACGGCGAAGCGCGCCTTGTAGGGATTCATGCCCTCGGTGCGACCCTCGTAGATCACGCCGCGGCTGTCCGTCATCAGGATGTTCTCGCGGCGGACACCGAGCTTGATGTAGAGGTCGGCGCACGCCACGCCGGCCGCACCGGCGCCGGCGAAGACCACGCGGGTGTCCTCGATGCGGCGATCCGTCAGCTCGAGCGCGTTGAGGAACGCGGCCGCCGAGATGATCGCCGTGCCGTGCTGATCGTCGTGGAAGACCGGGATCTCGAGCTCCTCGATCAGGCGCTCCTCGATCTCGAAGCACTCGGGTGCGCGGATGTCCTCGAGGTTGATGCCGCCGAAGGTCGGCTCGAGCAGGCGGCAGGCCTCGATGACCTTCTCGGGGTCCTCGGTCGCCAGCTCGATGTCGAACACGTCGATGCCGGCAAAGCGCTTGAACAGGACGCCCTTGCCCTCCATCACGGGCTTGCCGGCGAGCGGGCCGATGTTTCCCAGGCCCAGCACCGCCGTACCGTTGGTGACGACCGCGACGAGATTCGAGCGGGCCGTGTACAGGTAGGCGTCGTCGGGGCGCTTGGCGATCTCGCGGCAGGGCTCGGCAACTCCGGGCGTGTACGCCATGGAGAGATCGCGCTGGGTCAGCACGCTCTTCGTGGGCGAGACCTCGATCTTCCCGGGGCGCCCCTTCCGGTGGTACTCGAGCGCCTCTTCCTTGGTGATCACGGGCACTTACCTCCAGCCCCGCCACACGGCCTCACCGGGGCGAGCCGGGACCGGAGGGGGCCTCGTAGCCTATCAGAGCCACCGGCAGCCCCGCGCGGGCGTCGCGGTCCGGCGCTCCGCGGTACATGCCCGGTCACGGCGCGGGCGCGACGCTGGCCCCCGTGGGGAGCCGCCACGCTAGCGGTTCTTGACCTTCTCCCAGTCCGCGAGGAAGCGCTCGATCCCGATGTCGGTGAGCGGGTGCCGGGCCAGGGTCTCGAGCACGCTGAACGGCATG
The DNA here is from genome assembly GCA_029261925.1 of Deltaproteobacteria bacterium. GTDB lineage: Bacteria > Myxococcota_A > UBA9160 > SZUA-336 > SZUA-336 > JAGWBS01. Next base: position 17,013 of record JAJDAJ010000008.1, read on the forward strand.
GTGGCGATGTCCGCGCCGATGCGGGCGGCGTCGAGCACGTGCATGGGACTGCGGATGCTCGCGACCAGGATCTCGGTCGCGATGTCGTAGTTCTCGAAGATCTGGCGGATGGTCTCGATCAGCTCCATGCCCGGGGCCTGGATGTCGTCGAGCCGGCCAACGAACGGCGAGACCATGGAGGCGCCGGACTTGGCGGCCATCAGGGCCTGGACCGGCTGGAAGATCAGCGTCGTGTTGGTGGCGATGCCCTGCTCCGAGAGCGTCCGGATGGCCTTGAGACCCTCGGTGGTCATGGGGATCTTGACCACGACGTTGTCCGCGACCTTCGCCCACTCCAGGCCCTCGCGGACCATCTCCTCGGCGGTCATGCCCACGACCTCGGCGCTGATCGGCCCGTCGCAGATCTTGGCAATCTCGCGGACGATCTCTCGCGGGTCGCCGTCCTCCCTGGCCAGCAGGCTCGGATTGGTCGTGACCCCGTCGCAGAGCCCGAGAGCAGCGGCCTCCCGGATCTCGGGGACATTCGCCGTGTCGAGGAAGAACTTCATCTGGAGCGACCTCCGGGCGCGCCGGAGCGCGCGGGATGGGTGGGTCCGGTCACCGGGGACCCGCCGGTACTCGGGCACATTCTCTCGCAGCGCAGCGGATCGTCAAGGTCCCCCAGGAGCCGCTCGACCGGCAGGCCGGTCCGGGGGTCCCGAAGCCCCGGGGCGATCTCCGCCAGGGGCTCCAGGACGAAGCGGCGGGCCCTCCAGCCCGGATGGGGCAGGGTCAGGGCCGGCGTGGACACCCGGCGGGACCCATACAGGAGGAGATCCAGGTCCAGCACCCGCGGCGCCCAGCGCTCGCGCCGCGAGGCGGCGGGCCGGCCGGCCGCGCGCTCCAGGGCCTGGAGGGCCTCCAGCAGCTCCACGGGCCCCAGGGTCGTGCGCAGCTCGGCCACGGCGTTCACGTACCAGGGCTGGTCGGGGTCCCCCAGCGGCTCGCTGCGGTACAGCGAGGAGCGCGCCACGACGCTGCCGGTGCCGGGCCCGTCGAGAGCGTCGAGCGTCGAACGGATCCGGGCCGCCGGATCCCCGAGGTTGGCGCCCAGCCCGACGAAGACGCGCTCGCTCAGGGCGGTCCCCCGCCGCCCGCGGAGCTCTCCTCGGCCTCCTGGGTCACCACGTCGAGCAGCAGCAGGGCCACGCCGATCACGATCGCGCTGTCGGCCACGTTGAAGTCGGGAAAGACGAAGAGCTGCAGGTCGAACTGCAGGAAGTCGATCACCTCGCGGTGCCAGAGGCGGTCGACCAGGTTGCCCAGCGCCCCCGACACGATCAGGCCCAGCGAGAGCGCCGAGAGCCGGTCGCCCGGCTCGACCTGCCGGTAGAAGCGCCAGATCATCACCAGCGCCACCACCGTGAGCCCGATGAAGATGCCCATCGGCCAGCCCTGTCCCAGCCCGAAGGCGGCCCCGGTGTTGCGCGCGTGGGTGATCGCGAAGAAGCCCTCGATCACGTCGATCCTGCCGTAGCGCGGGATGTTCGTGGCGACCCACCACTTGGTGAGCTGGTCCAGCGGCAGCACCACCGCCGCGGCGATCAGGACGGTACGCAGCTTGGGCGTCATGGTCGCTGGTCTAGCCGATGCCCGGGCGGGGTACCAGGCATGTGCCCGGCCGGGTCGAGGCGCGCGGCGCGGAGGCGGAGCGCGGCCGCGCCGCCGTGGTCCCCCGCATGCTCGAGCAGCTCGGCTCGCAGACGCAGCAGCTTGCCCTGCCAGCTCGGGCTCGGCGGGTCGGCGGAGGCCAGCAGCACCTCGGCCTGCTCGAGGTCGCGGCGCGCGCTGGCGCGATCGCCCCGCGCCAGGGCCGCGCGCGCGAGCAAGTAGTAGGCGTGCGGGTTACGGCCGTCCATGCGCAGCGCGCGCTCGGCCAGCGCACGCGCCGCGTCCGCGCGCCCGGCCTCGAGCGCGTGGGCCGCGTCGATCACCAGGTGCACCGACGCCCGGCGCGGGCCGTCCGGCAGCGCGGCGGCCACGTCCTCGAGCTGGTCCGGCGCCACGGCCGGCGGCGGAAGCTGGCAGGCGCTGGCGAGCAGCAGGACGGCCAGCGCGAGGCGCGGGATCAAAGCACGCCCTCGATCCAGCCTCGCAGGCGCTCGAGCGGGCCCGGACCGTCGCGGCGCGCCGGACCGCACTGCCGCAGCGGCGCGGTGCCGTCGAGGAAGACCTCGGGCGGTCCGGGGCAGCCGAGCGCCGCGCGCAGCCCGGACTCGGGATCGATCTCCACCTCGACCACGCCCGGCGGCCGCGCGAAACGCGCGCCGGAATCCTTGCCGCGCGCGGCCTCCAGCACATCTCCGAAGATCGGCAGCGCCGCCACCGCGCCCGGCAGCCCGAGTCCCTCGCCGTCGTCGAAGCCGACCCAGACCCCGATCACGATATCGGGGGTGAAGCCCACGAACCAGGCGTCCCGGTAGCCGCTGCTGGTGCCGGTCTTGCCCGCGATGTCGCCCACGAAGCCGCGCGCGCGCAGCCCGCGTCCGGTGCCGCGATCGACCGCACCCTGCAGCAGCGACGTCACCAGGTACACCGCGGCCGGATCGAAGCGGCGCTCGAAGCTGCGCTCGCGCCGCTCCAGCACGGTGCCGTCGGGGTGCAGCACCTCCGTGTAGCCGCGCACCGCGGGCACCACGCCCTCGGCGGCCAGCGCCGCGTAGGAGGTCGCCGCCTCGAGCAGCGTCAGCTCGAAGGATCCGAGTGCCAGGCTGGGCAGCGGCTCGAGCGGGCTGCGCACGCCCAGCCGGCGCGCGGTATCGACGATCTGCTCGGGGCCGATCGCCAGACCGAGGCGCGCGATCGGCACGTTGATCGACTCCTCGACCGCCCGTCTCAGGCTGACGCGCCCCCGGAACTCGCCGTCGTAGTTCTGCGGCGTCCAGGTCCCGTGCGGCATCTCGAAGCTGAGCGGCGCGTCCTCGAGCGCGGTGGCGGGCGTGATGCGCGGCAGGCTCTGCTCGTGCGTGAACGCGGCGAGCGCGACGATCGGCTTGAACACGCTGCCGGGCTGGCGCAGCGCCTGCGTCGCGCGGTTGAACTGGCTGTCGCGCCAGCTGCGACCCCCGACGAGCGCCAGGATCTCTCCCGTGCGCGGGGCGAGCGCGACCACCGCGGCCTGCAGCGGCGAGGCCTCGCGGCGCAGTCCCGGGTGGGCGCGCTCCAGGCGCTCGAGCCCCTCGCCGACCGCCGCGTTCGCGGCGCGCTGCAGCTCGGGATCGAGCGTGGTGAACACCGCCAGACCCTCGCCCTGGAGCAGCTCCTCGCCGTGGGCGCGGGCGAGCTCCTGGCGCACGTGCTCCACGAAGTAGGGCGCGAGCTCGGTGTCGGGCGGTGCCGGCACCACCCCGAGGCCGGACGCGACCGCCCGCGCGTGATCGGCCTGGTCGATCTCGCCGCGCTCGAGCATCACGCGCAGCACCAGATCGCGCCGGGCCCGGGCGCGCTCGGGATGGCGCCGCGGCGCGAAGTGGTTCGGAGCGGCGATCAGGCCCGCCAGCAGCGCGCACTCGTGCAGGTCGAGATCGGGCGCCTCCCGGGCGAAGTAGTGGAAGGCGGCCTCTCCCATGCCGTGGAAGGCCACGGACCCGCGCTGGCCCATGTAGACCTCGTTGAGGTACGCGTCGAGGATCTCGTCCTTGTCGTGGTTGCGCTCCAGGATCAGCGCCATCGCCGCCTCGCGCAGCTTGCGGGTGAGCGCGCGCTCGGGCGTCAGGAAGAAGTTCTTGACGAGCTGCTGCGTGATCGTGCTCCCGCCCTGCACCACGCGGCCGCGACGCAGGTTCGCGAGCATCGCGCCCAGGATGCGGCGCGCGTCGATGCCGCCGTGATCGTGAAAGCGCTGGTCCTCGATCGAGAGGATCGCGCTGACCAGTGCCGGAGCGACGTCCCGCTGCGTGACCAGGCGCCGGTCCTCGCCTGACACGCCGCGGAAGCTCGCGATCAGCTCCGGCTCGAGCTCGAAGGTCTGCCGCTCGGCACCGACCGCGTCGGCGATGCGCACGATGCGACCGCGGGGGTCGAGCTCGAGATCCACGCGGCCGCCCGGATCGGAGCGGTGGGGCCAGCGGAAGGGCCGCCGCGCGATCGCCAGCCGCGCACCACTGACGCGGTAGGTGCCGGGCTCCAGCGGCGCGTCCGGCGCGGCGGGGTGGTAGTTCAGGCGGTGCAGGCGTGCGAGCAGCCGCGCCCGGCGCGTGTCGAGCCCCGGATACAGCAGCAGGGGGCCGCCGTAGACCCGCGACGGCACCGAGAACAGCCGGCCCGCGAAGCGCGCCTCGACCACCCGCTCCTGCTCCGCCCACCAGCGGGCCCCGGCAATCCACGCGACGCCGCCGCCGACCAGCAGCAGCAGGCCCAGCGACCCCCAGACCCGGATGCCCCAGCCTCTCACACCCCGGAACTTAGCCCGCATTGCCCACCAGGACTCCTGCGGCGCCCGTCTGTTTCGGCGCCGTGATCCGGGACACGCGCGCCGCCCGTCCACTCTCGTGAACAGGGGGCCCTTGCTATGCTCGATCCATGGGCTCCAAGACATGGGGAGGGCGCTTCGCGAAGGGCACGGCTCCCGAGCTGGAGCGCTTCTCGACCTCCGTGCACTTCGACCGCAAGCTCTGGCGCCAGGACGTGCGCGCCAGCATGGCCCACGCCCGCATGCTCGGGCGCCAGGGCATCCTGAGTGCGGACGAGGCCGGGACCCTGGTCAGCGGGCTCGAGCAGGTGGCGCGCGAGCTCGAGGCCGGCGAGCTCGAGCTCGACCCCGGGCTCGAGGACATCCACACCAACGTCGAGCACCGCCTCGGCGAGATCGTGGGCCCGCTCGCCGGGAAGCTGCACTCGGGCCGCAGCCGCAACGACCAGGTCGCGACCGACCTGGCCCTGTGGATGCGCGAGGCCAGCGCCGGACTGCGCGAGGCGCTGGCCGACCTGCGCCAGGTGCTGGTCGAGCGCGCCGCGGACGAGATCGACGTGATCCTGCCCGGCTACACGCACCTGCAGCGCGCCCAGCCCGTGCGCCTGGCGCACCACTGGCTGGCCTACTACGAGATGCTCACGCGCGACGACGGTCGGCTGCGCGACGCGGCCGCGCGCCTCGACGCCTGTCCGCTGGGCTCGGGCGCGCTCGCGGGCAGCACGCTCCCGCTCGACCGAGAGTCCACCGCGGCAGAGCTGGGGTTCGCGCGGCCCTCGCCCAACAGCCTCGACGCGGTCGCCTCGCGCGACGGTGCGCTGGAGCTGATGGCCGCGCTCTCGATCGCCATGGTGCACCTCTCGCGGCTCTGCGAGGAGCTGATCCTCTGGAGCTCGACCGAGTTCGGCTTCGTGGAGATGGACGACGCCTACGCGACCGGCTCGAGCCTGATGCCGCAGAAGAAGAACCCCGACGTGCCCGAGCTGGTCCGCGGCAAGACCGGGCGCGTGGTCGGCGACCTGACCAGCCTGCTGATCACGGTCAAGGGCCTGCCGCTCGCGTACAACCGGGACCTGCAGGAGGACAAGGAGCCGCTCTTCGACGCGGTCGAGACCGCCGGAGACTGCCTGCGCCTGCTCGCCGCCGCGGTCCACACCCTGCGCGTGCGCGCCGATGCCATGGGCCGCGCGGCGTCGGATCCGATGCTGGTGGCGACCGATCTGGCCGACCACCTGGTCCTGGCCGGCGTGCCCTTCCGCGAGGCGCACGGGATCGTGGGCAAGGTGGTCGCGCACGCGATCGAGACCGGCATCGCACTCGACTCCGTGTCGCGCGCGGACCTGCAGGCGTTCCATCCGGCGCTCGACTTCGAGCCGGCCGCGTTCTTCTCGGCCGAGCGCTCGCTCGAAGCTCGCACCTCGACCGGCGCGCCCGCGCGCGCGCAGGTGGAGCGGGCGATCGCCGCGGCCCGCCAGCAGCTCGCCGCCACGCGGTCCGAGCTGGAGGAGACACCATGAGCCGCCCCCTCGCGCTGCTGCTGATCGCGGCCGGCCTGGCCGCCTGCGGTCACTACGGCCCGCCCGAGCGCCAGCGCACGCCCGCGGCGGCGCCCGCCGGGGAGGTCGCGCACGTGCACGACGACGCCTGTACCCACGAGGAGGCCGAGCGATGAGCCGGATCCCGTTCGTCAAGATGCACGGCGCGGGCAACGACTTCGTGGTGGTCGACTGTCTCGACGGCGACCCGGTGGACGACTGGCGCGCATTCGCGTCCTTCGCGCTCGATCGCCACCTGGGCATCGGCGGCGATCAGCTCCTGCTGGTCCAGCGCTCGCGCGAGGCGGACTACTCGATGGGCATCCGCAACGCGGACGGCAGCAGCGCCGAGATGTGCGGCAACGGCATCCGCGCGTTCCTGAAGTACGTGCGCGACCGCGGCCTGACCGACCGCGACCAGATCTCCGTCGAGACGCTCGCCGGGATCGTGCACCCGCGCTGGCTGGGGGACGATCACGTCGAGATCGAGATGACCCGCCCGGTGCTCGAGCCCCAGAAGATCCCGACCACGCTGGGCACCTCGGGCCCGCTGGTCGACGTGCCGCTGGACGTCGACGGCGAGGTCCACACGGCCACGCTGGTGTCGATGGGCAACCCGCACTGCGTGATCTTCGTCGACGACCCGCAGACCTTCCCGGTGCGCGAGCTCGGCCCGCGCATCGAGAACCACGACGCGTTCCCGCAGCGGACCAACGTGGAGTTCGTCGGGGTGCGCTCGCCCTCCGAGCTGGTGCAGCGCACCTGGGAGCGCGGAGCCGGCGAGACCCTGGCCTGCGGCAGCGGCGCGTGCGCGGTCGCCGTCGCGGCGGTCCTCTCGGGCCGCGCCGGGCGCGACGTGCGCATCGAGCTGCCGGGCGGCACGCTGAGCGTGCGCTGGCCCGACGACGACGGGCCCGTGTGGCTGAGCGGCCCGGCCGCTACCGTCTTCGAGGGGGAGCTGGACTGGCCATGAGGCTCGAGGGGACGTACACGGCGCTGGTCACGCCGTTCGGCGGCGACGGCGAGCTCGACCTCGATGCCCTGACGTCCCTGGTCGAGTGGCAGATCCAGAGCGGGGTCGAGGGCCTGGTTCCCTGTGGCAGCACCGGGGAGGCCGCCACGCTCTCGCACGAGGAGCACGCCCGCGTGGTGCGTCACGTGGTCGAGGTCGCCGCCGGGCGGGTCCCCGTGATCGCGGGTACCGGCTCGAACTCCACGTCCGAGGCGCTCGCGCTGACGCTCGAGGCCCGCCGCGCGGGCGCGGACGCGGCGCTGCTGATCTCGCCCTACTACAACAAGCCCACGCAGGAGGGCATCTACCTGCACTACCGCACGATCGCGGAGGAGACCGGGCTGCCCCTGGTGCTCTACAACATCCCCGGCCGCACGGGCTCCCGCATCGCGCCCGAGACCAGCGCGCGCCTGTCGCGCGTCCCCGGGGTGGTCGCGCTCAAGGAGGCGGGAGGCGATCTCGCTGCCAGCTCCCAGACGCTGGCCGCCAGCGATCCGGACTTCGCGCTGCTCTCCGGTGACGACGCCCTGACCCTGCCCCTGCTCGCGATCGGCGGGCGCGGCGTCATCAGCACCACCAGCAACGTGGCACCGCGCGAGATGGGCGAGCTGGTGCGCGCCTGGCTCTCGGGCGACGTCGGCCGCGCGCGCGAGATCCACTACGCGCTGCTCGAGCTGATGGACGCCCTGTTCGTCGAGACCAACCCGATCCCGGTCAAGTCCGCGCTCGAGATCATCGGCCGCATCCCGGACGCGCGCATGCGCCTGCCGCTCACGGAGATGGGCAAGGCGAACCGCGCCGCGCTCGAGAAGGCCCTGGCGAGCCGCCCCGGCGCATGAGCGCCACGCGCATCGCGGTGGTCGGCGCGGAGGGCCGCATGGGCCGCGCTGTGCTCGAGGCGCTCGTGGCAGCCGACGACCTGGTCGTGGCCGCCGCGCTCGAGCACGAGGCCCACCCGCAGCTGGGCCACGAGGTCGCTCCCGGCGTCAAGCTCGGCAGCGACGCCGCGGCGGCCGCTGCCGCGGCCGACGTGGCGATCGACTTCTCGCTGCCCGCATCGAGCGTGGCCTTCGCCGACGTGGCGGCCGGCCGAGCGCTCCCGGTGGTGCTCGCGACCACGGGACTCGACGAGCGGCAGCAGGCCGCCATCGAGACGGCCGCCGGGCGCTGCGCAATCGTGCAGGCGCCCAACTACTCGATCGGCGTCAACGTGCTGATGCGCCTGGTCGAGGAGGCGGCCGCGATGCTGTGGGATTACGACGCGGACGTGCTGGAGATGCACCACGGCCAGAAGGTCGACGCGCCCAGCGGCACCGCACTGGCCCTGGGGCGCCTGGTCGCGAGCGCGCGCGGGAAGCGCTTCGACGACGTCGCGGTCTTCCACCGCGAGGGCCACACGGGCGTGCGCGATCCCGACGCCATCGGCATGCAGACACTGCGCCTCGGGGATGCCCCGGGTGAGCACACGGTGTACTTCGCGGGCCCGGGTGAGCGCATCGAGCTGACGTCGCGGGCGCTGTCGCGCTCGAACTTCGCCGCCGGCGCGCTGCGCGCCGCGCGCTGGGTCGTCGGGCGCGCGCCGGGCCTGTACACGATGCGCGACGTACTCGGCTGAGCGCGCAGAGCCGTGATAGCCTTCCGGCCGCTCGCAGAGGGCAAGGAGGGATCTCATGGGAATGATGGCGGATTTCAAGAAGTTCGCGATGCGCGGCAACGTGCTCGACATGGCGGTCGGGATCATCATCGGTGCCGCGTTCGGAAAGATCGTGAGCTCGTTCGTCAACGACGTGCTCATGCCGCCGATCGGCATCGCCGTGGGCGGCGTGGATTTCACGGGCCTCCAGGTCACGCTCAGGGAGGCCGTGGAGGACGCCGCGGCGGTGACCATCAACTACGGCGTCTTCATCCAGCACGTCGTCGACTTCGTGATCGTGGCCTTCGCCGTGTTCATGGTGGTGCGCGCCGTGACCTCGATGCAGCGCAAGGAGGAGGAGGCGCCGGCCGCCCCCGCGGCGCCGCCCGAGGACATCGTGCTGCTGCGCGAGATCCGCGACGCCCTGCAGTCGCGCTGATCACCATGCCCACGCTCGAGGAGCTGACCGGACGGCTCCAGGAAGCGCTGACGACCTGGGGTCCGAGCGTGCTCGCGGCGCTCGCGATCCTGGTCCTCGGCTACATCGTCGCGAAGCTCGCGATCGGGGCGCTGCGCCGGGCGCTGACGCGCGGCAAGGTCGATCCGACGCTGATCGGCTTCCTGTGCAACATCGGCTACATCGCGTTGATCGCGCTGGTGGTCATCTCGGCGCTGGGCAAGCTGGGAGTGGCGACGACCTCGTTCGCCGCGATTCTCGGGGCCAGCGCGCTGGCAATCGGCTTCGCGCTCCAGGGCTCGCTGGCGAGCTTCGCGGCCGGCGTGATGATCATCCTGTTCCGGCCCTTCAAGGCCGGTGACTTCATCGAGGCCGCCGGCGTGTCGGGCGTGGTCGAGGAGATCCAGGTCTTCGCGACCAAGCTGCGCACGGTCGACAACAAGGGCATCACCGTCCCGAACAACTCGATCACCTCGGGCAGCATCACGAACTTCTCGGCCAAGCCCACGCGCCGCATCGACCTGATCTTCGGCATCGGCTACGACGCCGACATCGCCCGCGCCCGCGAGATCCTGGAGCGGATCGTGGGCGAGGAGGAGCGCGTCCTCGCCGATCCCGCACCGGTCATCGCGGTGTCGGAGCTCGCCGACTCCAGCGTGAACTTCGTGGTGCGGCCGTGGGTCAAGACCGACGACTACTGGCCGGTGCGCTGGCACCTGACGGAGCGCGTCAAGCTGGAGTTCGACGCCGCCGGAATCTCGATCCCCTTCCCCCAGCGCGACGTGCACCTGTATTCCGTGTCGCCCTGATCCGCGCGGGCGGGGGGGGGTGGCAAGCCCAAGGAACCGGTACCAGCTGTTGGGTTAGGGACCGTGCCTGACCATAAGGCTGCATCCTTGTTCTCTTGTTCCCACTGTTCAAATAACCCGGCGGGCGAACGCCCGCCCAGCGACCCATGGGGTCGCTCATGGTTGTACTCCTGCAGCCATGCCTCCGATGCTTCGCGGGCTTCACGAACCGACTCGAAGAGCCAGCGGTTCAAGCATCCGTCTCGGAACGTGGCGTTG
>JAJDAJ010000009.1 GCA_029261925.1 Deltaproteobacteria bacterium
CCCGACGCCGGCCCCGGCCCCGACACGGGAGGCGAGCGCTAGGACGAACGAGCGTCCCGCCCCTCGGTGAGCATCAGCCCGCGCAGCAGACCGTTGCGCAGCTCGCGCGGGTCCAGCACGTCGTCGACGCCGAGCCGGTTCGCCATCCGGTACGGCCCCGCGCGCTGGGCCTCCTCGACCTGGCGCTGCGTCTCCGGGTCGAGCTTGGCGCTGCGGCCGCCCGTGCCCGCGGGCATCGCGGCCAGGTTCATGCTCGGCAGCGTGTAGCTCAGCGTCTGGTTGTCGAACGGCGTGCCGCCCATGTTGACCAGGCCGAAGCCGAAGCCCTTGCGGAACGAGACGCTGAGCTTGGGGACCTTCAGGCGGCGCTCGGCGAGGAACATCTTGCCGCCCCACTTCAGGATGCCCTCGCGCTCGGCGCGCCGGCCCGCCATGACGCCGGGGTTGTCGATGAAGAAGATCACCGGCAGGCCGAAGTTCCCCACCGTCTCGATGAAGTCCGCGGCCTTGATCGCGGCGGCCGAGTCGACGGCACCCGCCCCGTGCTTCGGGTTGTTCGCGACGAAGGCCACCGGGCGACCGCCGAGCCGCGCCAGCGCCGTGACCAGCCCGCGGCCGTAGCGCGGCTGCACCTCGAACAGGCTGTGCTCGTCGACGACGCGCTCGATCACCTCGTGCATGTCGTAGGGCTTGCGGTCGTTGGGCGGGATGATCTCGAGCATGTCCTCGATGCGGCGCGGCCCGGTGTCGGGGCCGTCGCGCCGCGGCGCGCGCGCGTCGCGATTGGGCGGCAGGTAGGACAGGTAGCGCCGCGCCATGTCGATCGCGGCGGCGTCGTCCGGCGCCACGTTGTGCGCCGAGCCGGCGATCTCGGCGCAGACCTCCGGTCCCCCGAGCTCCTCCTTGGTGACCTCCTCGCCCGTCGCGCCCTTCACCAGCGGCGGCCCGCCGGTGAACATCGAGCCGGTCTCGCTCATGATCACGAAGTCACTCAGCGGAGCGGCCAGCGCGCTGTGTCCCGCCGCGCCTCCGAGCACCAGGCAGACCATCGGCACGTGACCCGACAGGTCGGCCATGGCCAGCAGATCGTTGGGCGCGCGGCCGCTGGGCTCGTCGGTCAGACGGTGACCGGCGCCGTCGAGCATGGTGACCAGCGGCACGCCCTCCTGCAGCGCCAGCTCGGCGATGCGGTAGCGCTTGGCCGCGCCGCCCGAGCCGATCGAGCCGCCGAGCACCGAGAAGTCCTCGACGCCGCCGAGCGCCGCCCGCCCCTCGATGCGCCCCATGCCGCAGACGAAGCCGTCGCCCGGAATGTCCTCGATGTTGCCGACGAGCTCGCCGATCTCGACGAAGGTCCCCGGATCGAACAGCCGCTCGATCCGCTGGCGCGCGTCGAGCTTGCCGCGCGCGTGCATCAGCCGCTCCACGCGCTCGGGTCCGCCCATCTCCTGCGCGCGCGCGCGGCGCTGCTCCAGGCGCTCCAGCCAGGGCGCCCACTCCTCGCGGTTCTGCTTGCGCCTGTCGTCCCTCGACGCCACGGGTCACTCCTCGGTGGGCCGCCGTTTTAGCACGGGCCGCCCGTATAATGCCGCCCCCGCCACCCGGAGGCCGCCTGAAGCCCGCGGAACAGAACGCGCTGCCGCCCGCCGGACTGCCGCGTGGCGGCCCCCGGGGGCGCCCCGCCGCGGCGGCGCTGTCGACCGGCGCGCTGATCGTCTACGCGCTGCCGGCCGGTCTCGTGGGCATGATGTACACGATCCTGGTCGTCGCGTACGCCAAGTACACCACCGACGTGCTCCTGGTCAGCGGCCTCGCGGGCGGGCTGATCATGGGCGCCGCCAAGATCTGGGACGCGTTCTCCGACCCGATGGCGGGCTTCCTCAGCGACCGCACGCGCGCGCGCCTCGGCCGGCGCAAGTCGTGGATCCTGGCCAGCGCCGTACCGCTCGGCGTGTTCTTCGCGATGCTCTGGGCGCCGCCGCTCGCGCTCGACGGGGCCGCGAAGCTGCTCTGGCTGGCCACGGGCATCTTCGGCTTCTACACCCTGTACACCGCCTTCGAGGTACCGCACGCGGCGCTGGGCGCCGAGCTCTCCTTCGACTCGAACACGCGCAACCGGCTCTTCGGCGCGCGCCAGCTCGCGAAGACCGCGATCGGGCTCATGCTGGCGTCGTACCTGGGCGGGCGCATCCTCGAGTCCGACGGCAGCGAGCGCGCGGCCGCGCTCGAGATCAGCGCGGTCATGGGGGCGCTGGTGATCGCCAGCATCGCGCTCGCGGTCTGGCGGCTGCCGGCCGAGCCGGCCGAGCATGTGGGGCGCGGCGCGCGCAGCCCGTTGCAGGCGGTGCGCGACGTCTGGGGCAATCGCCACGCGCGCCTGCTTCTGCTGGTGCTCTTCGTCGAGGCGTTCGGCATGGGCGGCATCGGCGTGCTCGTGCCGTACGTGGTCGAGTACGTGATGCTGCGGCCCGACCTCATGGTCGAGATGCTCGCGGTCTACGTGGTCGCGGGCATCGCCGGCATCCCCGTGTGGGTGATCCTGGCGCGGCGCGTCGAGAAGCGGCGCCTATGGATGTTCGCCATGGGCCAGGCCTGCGTGGGCTTCGGCTCGCTGGCTTTCCTGGGGCCCGACGCGTGGCCGCTGATGGTCTTCTCGTCGGTCGTGGCGGGCTCCGCGCAGTCGTGCGGGAACGTGCTCGGCATGGCGCTGAAGGCCGAGGTCATCGACTGGGACGAGCACCGCACCGGCGAGCGCAAGGAGGGCTCGTACTTCGCGGCCTGGGCGTTCGTCAGCAAGCTGGCGCAGGGCCTGATGTACGGCCTGGTGCTGATCGTCCTGGACAGCGTCGGCTACGTGCCCAACGCGGCGCAGAGCCCGACCGTGCGCGGCTGGATGATCTTCCTGATGGGAGGCCTGCCCGTGGTCGGCTACGTGACGGGCATGCTCGTGTTCCGGCGCTTCGACTTCAGCGAGGCCGACCACCGGCGCATCCGCGCCGAGATCGACGCTCGCTGAGGCCCCGCCCGCCTGCCTCGAGCAGGCGACTAGGCACCCGACGCGGCGGCGGGCGGGACGCGACGGCGGATGAACGGCACCAGCGCCGCGGCGACCACGAGCAGCGCCACGAAGCTGTACAGGGCGATCGTGTAGCTGCCGGTCCGGTCGTGGATCCAGCCCATGTACAGCCCCGAGCCCTGCGTGATCGGCATCATCACGGGCTGCATCGCGCCGAGCATCCGGCCGACGAAGGCCGCGCCGAAGACCTTCGCCACCAGCAGGCCGTGCAGCGGCATCAGCCCCGAGAACCCCGCGCCGAAGACGCCCGCACCCAGCAGCAGCATGGCCTGGCTCCCCGGCGCCAGCACCAGCAGCAGACCGCCCGCCTGGAGCGCCAGGCAGAGCACGAGGGTGCGGCGCCCGCCGAATCGATCCCCGACCCACCCGAAGAGCGGCTTGCCGAGCATCCCCATGAGCGCCATCAGCGAGACCGCGCCGGCCGCCTCGACCTTGCTGAAGCCCAGGCCCTCGGCGTGCGGCGCCAGCTGCCCGACCACGGCGCTGTTGGGCGCGAAGCCGAGCGCGAAGGCGAGCGCGACGAACCAGAAAGCGGCGACGCGCACCACGTCGCCCAGCGCGGTCGACACGCCGGGATCGACTGCGGGCTCGGGTGGCGACGCGTCACCGCCGTCGGCGTGCAGACCCAGGTCGGACGGCGCGTCGGCGACGCGCCAGAGCACCAGCGGGAGCACCACGCAGACCGGGAGCAGGGCCAGCGCCGCCGCCGCTCCGCGCCAGCCCAGCGCTGTGATCAGCGCCGTGACCACGTACGACATGACCACACCGGAGAAGGACACGCCCATCATCGACAGGCCCAGCGCGCGCCCGCGCTGCGCGACGAACCAGCGCGCGATCAGCGTCGGGTTGACCACGCCGCCGAGCAGCGCCATGCCCAGGGCCAGGGGCCCGGCGTAGACCAGCAGCAGCTGCGGGTAGCTCTGCACGCGAGAGAGCAGCAGGAAGCCGACACCGTGCACGATCGCGCCGATCGCCATCACGCGGCGCGCATTGCCCCGGTCGACCACGCCGCCGATCCAGGGCGCCACGCCGGCCGCCAGGATCGCGACGGCGACCAGCGGCCAGCCCATCTGGAAGCGCGTGAGCTGCAGATCCTCGAGGATCGGCAGGAACAGGAAGCCGAACGAGTAGAAGATCGTCCCGGTCGCGACGAGCTGCGCGACGAAGGTCACGCCGACGATCTGCCAGCCGTAGTACACGCCTCAGAAGTCCAGCGGAAGCGTCAGGTGCTCGCGATACACGCGCTCGCGGTGCTCGAGTAGGAGCGGATCGAGGGCGGCCTCGACGTCAGGGGTGCGGTGATCGTACAGCGCACGCATCGGCTCCGACATGGGACAGAGCTCATGCGGGAACGGCGCGAGCATGGTCGCGAAGGCGGCCCAGATCAGGTCGAGCGCGCTGAGCCGCTCGCCGACCATCCAGGGCGAGCCGCGCTCGCGCTGGCGCTCGAGCTGGTCGCGCAGCAGACCGAGGACCTCGATCACGCGCCGGCGCGCGGCAGGGCCGGCGCCCGGTACCCAGCCGTAGCGGCGCGGGAGGTCGCCCGCCGGGCCATCGGGTGCGGGCCGATCGCCCAGGTTCAGCTCGAACAGGCACAGGCGTCGCGCCCAGCCCAGACCGTCGCGTCCCGTGATCTCGTGCGCCAGTCCGAAAAGGAGCGCGCGCTCGGCGGGATCTCCGGGAATCAGCGCCGGCTCCGGTGCGAGCCTCTCGGCCAGGAAGAGGATGTCGTCGAGCGCCCAGACCGGTGGCTCGTCGTTCCAGGCCGCAACGGGGGCCGAGGTCTGCCCCGTCCACGCGCGCAGCGCCTCGTTGGCGCCGCCACCGATCTGCGCGGCGGCGACGAACGGCAGCCCCTTGACCTGGAAGAAGGCCTTGGCGGCCTCGCCCCACGGACCCGGAACGTCGCGCGTGAGGACCAGCCGCAGACCCGGCATCCCGCGCGCTTGCTCGACCTCGACGTACTCCAAGCAGCTCTCCCGCGGCGCGCACTCTAGCAGCCTGCGGAAGAACCCACTCCCGTCGCCGCGCGGCGCCCGCAGGACGCGGGGCCCCTGATGTTGCATGCTGGGGGTGTGAAGCCGCTCGCCGGGATCCGCGTCCTCGACATCAGCCGCATCGTCTCCGGGCCGACCTGCGCCTGGGTCCTCGCCGCGCTCGGCGCCGAGGTGATCCGCGTCGAGGTACCCGGCGGCGACCTGACCTGGAACGTCCCGCCGTTCCTCGGGCCCGACGGGCCGCACCGCGGACCGCGGGGACCGCGCGACGTGCCCCTGGCACCGATGCGCCGCGGCCGCAGCAAGCGCAGCGTGGTGATCGACGTGAAGCGCGACGAGGGCCGCGCACTGCTGCACCGCCTGGCCGCCGTCTCCGACGCGCTGGTGGAGAACTTCCGCCCCGGCGCGACCGCGCGCATGGGCATCGACTACGAGACGCTCTCGGCGCTCAACCCGCGCCTGGTCTACTGCTCGATCACAGGCTACGGCCCCGACGGTCCCTACCGCGACCGGGCGAGCATGGACCTGGTCGTGCAGGCGGTCTCGGGGCTCATGGCCAAGACGGGCTTCGAGGACGGGCCACCGACCAAGGTCGGCGTGACCATCGGCGATCAGGTGCCCGCCCTCTACGCGGCCATCGGCATCCTCTCCGCGCTGCGCCAGCGCGACGTGGACGGGCGTGGACAGTACGTCGACGTGGCCATGCTCGACGTGCTCGTGGCGCTGCTCTGGGACGAGCCGCTCGACGACTACGAGCAGCGCGGCGTGCCCGAGCGCGTCGGCAACACGGATCCGCGCGGCGCACCGATCGGGACCTTCCAGACGACCGACGGCTGGATCGCGATGGTGATGACCGCCGAGACCCAGTGGACGCAGCTCTGCGAGCTCATGGAGCGCCCCGACCTGCTCACGCGCTGGAAGGACCGGCGCGAGCGCGGCGCGCAGGGCGCCGCGGTGAACGCGGCCGTGGAGAGCTGGACGCGCACCGTGTCCACCGACGTCGCGATCGCCGGTCTGACCCGGATCGGGGTGGCCTGCGGTCCCGTGCAGTCGGCCTGGGCGGCGCGCACCGACCCCCAGGTGGCGCACCGCGGCATGCTCGAGAACCTGCGCCACCCGGATCTCGACGAGCCCGGGCCCTTCATCGGTCCGCGCCTGCCGCTGAAGCTCTCGCGCGGCGACATGCGCACGGATCCCGCCGAGCCACTCGGCGCCAGCACCGACGCGGTGCTGCGCGACCTGCTCGAGCTCGACGACGACGAGCTGCGCCGGCTGCATGCGGCCGGCGTGATCGAGAGCTGCTGAGCGCGGCGCCGGACCTCATGGAGCGGAGCTGATGTCGGACGAGCGCGGCCGCAGCCTGGCCGAGGCGGTCACCGGACCGCTTCCGCGGCGCGACGTGCGCGTGAAGGTCGGCGAGCTGGAGCTTCACGCCATCGTCTGGGGCGAGGACGACGCGCCCCCCGTGCTCCTGGTCCACGGCAACGGCGCGCACGCCCACTGGTGGGATCCGCTGATCGCCGGCCTGTGCCGCGGACGCCGGGCGATCGCCGTCGACCTGCGCGGCCACGGCGAGAGCGACCGGCCCGACGCGATCGCCTACTCGCTCGAGGACCAGGAGGCCGACCTGAACGGCCTGCTCGACGCGCTGGGGCTCGAGACGCTGCCGGTCATCGCCCACTCCATGGGCGGGCGCATCGCTCTCTGGCTCGCCACGCACCACCCCGAACGCGTCAGCGCGCTCGCGGTCCTCGACACCCAGCTCGCGGCCCTGCCGGCCGGGGCCACCGAGGCCTTCCGCGCGAAGATCCGCGGCCGGCGCGACGGCACGCCCTACTCCTCGCTCGACGCGGCGCTCGCCGCGTACCGCCTGGTTCCCGACGAGCCCGACGCGCCGCCCGAGGTGCTCGGCGACATCGCCTACCACGCGATCGAGCAGTGCACACCGGATGAGTGGCGCGTGCGCTTCGACCGCGGCGTACTGCTCGGCGACGGCCACGGCGAGCTCTGGGACCAGCTCGAGCGCCTGCACTGCCCGCTCCGCGTCGCCTACGCGGAGCAGCGCGGCATCATCGACGCCGAGGTCGCCGAGCTACCGCGGTACCTGGCCGGAATCGAGATCGCGCGCTTCCCCGGCGGTCACCACTTCTTCCTGTCCCACCCCGGGCCCGTGCTCGCCTGGCTGGAGGAGGAGCTGCTGGGGAGCTGAGAGCGCGGACGCGTTGTTGCTGATCGGGTACGTGGGTGTGTACGGTCGGTGGTGGCTGGCACCTCCTCCAGGCACCTCCTCCGCGGATGGCCCGCAACCGCAGAGGTCCGGGGTTCACGGATCGTGCGCCGGCTCGTCGATCGGGACCGTTCCGCTGCCGTCCAGTGGACGCAGGCCGTGGAAGAACAGCAGCGTGATCAGCGCGTACAGCCCCAGCATTCCCGCGAAGATGCGGACCGTCGCCTGGAGGCCGATCCAGTCACCGATGAGACCGCCGATCAACGCTCCGACCGGAATCGCCGCAATCAGCCCCGTCAGGTAGATCGAGGTGACCCGGGCGCGGAAACGCTCGTCCACGTGGATCTGCATCGACGTCGAGATGTTCACCTGCACCATCACGTGCGACATGCCCATGATCAGGTACCCGATCAGGCCCACCTGGAACGAGGTGGTCGCGCCGACGACCATCAGACCGAGGGCGTAGACCAGCAGGCCCGCCTGCGCCATCGCCGAGCGCCGCACGCGGTCGCCGATCAGCGCCAGCGCCACCGACATGATCAGCGACGACGCGCCGAAGGCGGCGCCCATGAGGCCCAGCTCGATCTTGCCGACCTCGAAGACGTCGCGGGCGATCCCGGCATTGAGGGGCTGGATCGACTGCGCGAACAGACCGACGCAGGTCGTCGTGAGCACAGGCATCCACAGGGCCGGGTGCGTCGGGACCTTGCGCATGCCATCGGTGAGCTCGCGTAGCGGGTTCGAGGGCTCGGTGGGTGGCACCGCTCGCGGCCGGCTGAGCGCGACCGCCGCAAGCGGGATCAGGTAGCTCAGCCCGTTGGCCAGGAAGGCAACTCCAGGGCCGTAGAGCTCGAGTACGAAGCCCGCGATCGCAGGGCCGAGCGCCCGGGAGAAGGTGAACTGCACCGAGTTGAGCCGGTAGGCGCTGGCCAGCGCGTGCGGCGGCACCAGCAGGGGCACGAAGGACTGCCACGCCGTGATGAACAGCGCCGATGCCACGCCCGCGACGACCAGGACGGGCAGCACGCGGGGTGCGGTCATGAGACCACCCCACCACATCGCGGCGAGCGTGAGTGCTGCAAGCATCTGCACGAACATCGAGAGAAGGATGATGTGCTTGCGGGAGTAGCGCTCTGCGACGAGGCCTCCCACCGGACCGAAGACGAGCGCCGGAATCTGGCCCGCGATCGCGGCGATGCCCAGCCAGGTCTGCGATCCCGTGAGCTCGAGCACGACGACGGGCACCGTGAGCGACTGCATCCAGTTGGCCGAGTGCGAGATCACGCTGCCGCCGAAGCATGCGACGAACTGGCGGTGCCGCAGGGGCTCGAGTGCGCCAGATCGATGGGGCGGCTGTGCGTGCACGATTGCCAAGTCTAGTACGACGCTCCCCGCGGGCGGGGCCGGCAGCCGGTGCCAGGCACCCGCGCGGAGGCACCCGCGCGGACACCGCACCGGTCGCGCTTCCGCGCGTCGAGTGCGCCGCCGTCGTTGCTGACGGTGAGTCCGGAATCGTGTATACGGGGTGGTCGAGAATCGAGGAGGGACCGGACTTGCCGATCGATCGCGAAAAGGCGCTTGCACACCAGTTTCCAGCGGGCGAGGGCGGCTACGAGCGAGACGACGTCATCCTCTATCATCTGGGGATCGGCGCAGGGAATCCGCCCACGGATCCCAACGAGCTCGAGTACACCTACGAGAAGGGCCTGAAGGTCCTCCCGACTTTCGCCGTCGTGGCGAGCGTCGGCAGCGGCGGCGGCGGGCTCGGCAAGGTTCCCGGGCTGGAGTTCAACCCGGCACTGCTACTGCACGGTGAGCAGGCGGTCGAGGTGCACCGTCCGCTCCCGCCCGAGGCCTCGAAGCTGCGCAGCCAGATGCGCATCCAGGACATCTACGACAAGGGCAAGGCGGCGCTCGCGGTGCTCGAGAACAGCGTGTCCGACGCCGAGGGCCCCCTCTGGACGACGCGCATGTCGCTCTTCCTGCGCGGCGAGGGCGGCTTCGGCGGCCCGGCCGGACCGGCCGTGGGCAACGAGCCGCCCGATCGCGCGCCCGACGGTGTCCTCGAGACGCCCACGCTGCCGCAGCAGGCGCTGATCTACCGGCTTTGCGGCGACAAGAATCCGCTGCACGCCGATCCGGCGTTCGCCGAGAGGGGCGGCTTCGATCGGCCAATCATCCACGGGCTGTGCTCGTACGGCCTGACCTGCAAGGCTGTCTGCGACGGCGTGCTCGGCGGCCAGGTGCAGCGGATCCGAGGCTACGAGGCGCGCTTCCGCGGTGTTGCGTTCCCCGGCGAGACCTACCTGACCGAGTACTGGCAGGAGGACGACTCGATCCTGTTGCAGGCCCGATCCAAGGAGCGCGACGGCGCCATCATCATCTCGAACGCCAGGATCACTCTCGCGACCTGAGTACGGGCGGACCGTCGGGCGACACTCGAGTCGGAGACCCCGAAATGCAATCCGAGTCCAGGGGCTTCCGCGGATTCCCCTTCGGCATGCCGTCGGGGTGGTTCCGCGTCGCCTACAGCCACGATCTGGAGGCCGGCGGCATCGAGACGCTCGAGTACTTCGGGCGCGAGATGGTGCTCTTCCGCACCGCGACCGGGCGACCCGGTCTGCTCGATGCCTACTGCGCGCACCTCGGCGCGCACCTCGGCAGCGGAGGCCACGTGGAGGGAGAGGCCCTGGCCTGTCCCTTCCATGGCTGGCGCTGGACGCCCGAGGGGAGCTGCTCCGCGATCCCGTACTGTGAGCGCATCCCGACGACCGCGCGCACCCGGTCGTGGCCCGTCTCGGAGCGCTGCGGGATGATCTTCGCCTGGTATGACAGCGAGGGCCGCGCGCCCTTCCTGGACCCGCCCGAGATCCCGCGCTGGGGCGAGCCCGGGTGGACGCGCGACTGGACGGCTCGGCCGGCGACCCAGGTTGCCGCGCATCCACAGGATGTGGGCGAGAACGGCGTCGACGCACCCCACCTCGCCCATCTGCACGGAATGCAGGCGGTGCGGCTCGCGGTCGACTTCGAGGGACCGCGTTTTCACTGGCTCATCGAGGGCAACTACGAGTTCGACGGAGATCACTTCCAGCTCCGGATCGACGGGATCAACCACGGCCTCGGCTTCAGCGTCTTCGAGCGGAGCGGCAAGCGCGACACGGTTGCCTGCGTGAGCATCACGCCCGTCCGCGAGGGGTGCACGGAGGTTCAGATCGCCGCGATCGCCGAGGGCGACGGCGACATGACCGACGAGCTCGACGAGCTCGACGACTTCCTGGGACCCGATGTCCCCATCTTCCAGCGAAAGATCTACCGTGCCGATCCGATCCTGTGCGAGAACGACGGCCACGTCGCCGAGTTCCGGCGCTGGGCGCGCCAGTTCTACCCGGCGGTGCCACGCCCGCAGGACTCGGGCCGCCGAGCGGTGGTGGCGACGTCGTAGCGGCCGCGGCTGTGCCCGCGGCTGTGCCAGCGAACCTTTGGAGTTCACGCTCGCGAGCAGAGGAGTTCACATCTCCCCCTCTGCAGTCATCGAGCGGCCGCTAGCGATGGCATGTGCCTTGCTCGCCATCGAGGAATGGGCCGTCCTATTCGTCGCCACCCTCCGGGCACGTACCATCTCGTCACCAGTCGCTGCCATCAAGCGCGGTTCCTGTTCCGTCCAGATCCCCGGATCAATCGAGATGTTCTCGAGTGGCTCGCGCGGGCACAGGCGCGCTGGCCTGGCATCCTCATCTGCGCGGTGTGCGTCATGTCCAACCACGTGCACCTCCTCGTGCGTGACTCGGGAGGGGATCTCGCGGCGTGGGCGAGCTACTTCCTCGGGAACCTCGCGCGGGCAGTGAACCGCACGCGCGAACGCCAGGGACACGTATTTGCCCGGCGCTACTCCGCCGAGCCCGTCCTGGATGCGGATGCACTGCTGGACCGGCTCGTGTACGTCGTCACCAATCCGGTACAGGCCAAGCTCTGCGACCGTGCCACGGATTGGCCGGGTGTTGTCTTGTGGTCCCGATCCGGCGAAGCCGAGCGGCACCTCGTGGCCCCGGACGACGCGATGAAGAGCCCCGGTGCTCCGCCGGCACATCTCCTCATCCATCCTCTCCCGCATGCTGACCCGCACTCGGTAGCGGCAGCCATCCGCCATGCGGAGGTCTCGCTGCAGGCCGAGCGCATGACTGCCGGAATCCGCCTCGTCGGTCGGAGGGGCGTGCTCGCACAGCGCTGGAACGATCGCCCCAGGAATCCCAAGTCGTCTGTACGACCCCTGTGCCACGCAGCGGACGCATCCCTGAGGGCCGCCTTCAAGGAGGCGTTCGGTTCATTCGTGGACGCCTTCCGGGAGGCGTCCTCTCGGCTGCGAGAGGGCATGCTGGACGCGACTTTCCCACCGTGGTCCTTCCCGCCGGGCCGGCCACTCGTCCGGGAATCGGCCGCCTAGCAGACCTGGCCGGCAGAGGCGAATTGGCGCCGTGCTCCTCGGCGCAGACGCGCCGCCATGCCTGCCCCCCGAGCGGCCCGGATCGATGAGAATCCACGTGCTCTAATTCCACCAGCGATCTGCACGGTCGCGGATGCTCGGGGTTGCCAGCGGCGTGACCAACTCCGATTCCCGAGCACCGTCGCTAGACCCCGACGAACATGGGTGGCACCACGGAAGTAGAATGCTCGCATGCTTCTCGCTGGACGCTCCGCCGTCATCTCTGGAGTGGGGCCAGGGCTCGGGCGTGCGATCGCCCTCGCCCTGGCGCGCGAGGGCGCCAGCGTTGCGCTGGCCGCACGGCGCGATTCGCACCTCAAGGCGATTGCAGCCGAGATCGAGGCGCTCGAACCCGCGCGGCGGGCAGTGTGGCGGCCAACCGACGTCTCGCGTCCCGAGGAGTGCCAGGCAATCGTCGACCTCGCCGTCGAGCACTTCGGGGGCGTTGACGTGGTCGTGAACAGCGCCGCGTCCTTCGGGCATGGTGAGCCCGCCATCGACGGCGACCTGGCCGGCTTCCAGACGGCACTGGATGTCTGCTATTTCGGTGCCTTGCACCTGACGCGGGCCGCGGGGCGGTGGCTGAGGTCGCACGGTGACGGTCGCGTGATCATGGTCGGCTCGATGGCGACACGCGACCCCCAGCCGGGCGAAGGAGCATACGCGGCGGCCAAGTCCGCTCTGCTGATGGCGACACGGACCCTGGCCGTCGAGCTGGGACCCGAGGGCGTTCGTGTGAACGCGGTCAACCCGGGATACATCCAGGGCGAGCCGATCCAGGCCGCATTCCGCCGCCGGGCGAAAGAGGGTGGCACCAGCCCGGACGAGGAGGAGAGCCGCATCACCCGCCAGACGGCGCTCGGCTACCTGCCCGGGCCGGATGAGGTCGCCGGCTCGGTGGTCTTCCTGGCCTCGCCGCTGTCTAGACCGGTGACCGGACACGTGCTCGACTGCAACGCCGGCATGTGGATGTGAGAGGAGGAGTCATGTCCCGCCCCATCTTCCTGCACGAGTTCATCGACATCGTCGGACTCGGCGCCTGGCCCTACATGGAGCACACGGTCGAGGCAGAGGGGGACGAGAAGGTCGGCCTGCAGCTGCTGGGTACCTGGTACACGGTGGGCTGCACGGGGCGCTGGTCACAGGTCGTCAACATCTGGGAGTCTCCCGGCGGCTGGCCCGCCTGGCGCGACTCGATCGATCGGCTGGGTCTGAAGCGGCGCGCCAACCAGAAGCTCACGGGCTGGTGGAACGAGGCGCTGAACTACCGCACCGGCGGCTTCGACCGCCAGCTGGCGGGCCTGCCGGGCGGACCGACGATCGAGAGCCTGCGTGCCGACGACGTGCGCGGAACGACGTTCGTGCACGAGCTGACGGAGGTCCGCCCGGGCGCTGCGCTCGACTACCTCGAGGCCATGCGGGAGGAATGGATCCCGGTCGCGCGCGAGTACGGACTCGAGCCCGTCGGCCTGTACGAGGTGCTCATGAGCGATACGGAGGTCGTCACGGTGTGGGCGAGCGATATCGACTCGATCGTGCGGCTGGGCCGGACCTACGACGCCGCCCGCGGACTCGACGCCGAGGTGCCGGGGGACGAGCGCGTCGTATCGTGGCGCCGTCGCGCACGCGAGTTCACGACGCGCTGGCGCGAGGAGCTCATGGTTCCCTGCCCGGGCACGGTCTGCTGTCCGAGCGAGGGCGAGGGCTGAGACCACAGCTCCTGACCGCCCTCACCCCGGGGCCCCGAGCGGTGGTGCCACCCACATCCCGCCGCCAGCCAGTCCGGAGCCCCTACCAGCCCCACCAGCGCCCGGCGTAGATCTCGTCGCGCTCGGCGAGGGCCTTCTTGAAGCCCACCTCGGCGATCCGCTTGCGGAAGTCGAACTCGTCGGGGCCTCGCTCC
Source organism: Deltaproteobacteria bacterium (assembly GCA_029261925.1). Lineage (GTDB taxonomy): Bacteria > Myxococcota_A > UBA9160 > SZUA-336 > SZUA-336 > JAGWBS01. The sequence goes on from JAJDAJ010000009.1 coordinate 13,684, forward strand.
ATCATCACCACCAGCGGGTGGACCCCGTAGTGCGGCGTGAACATCGAGGGGTAGCCGAGCATGTCGTAGCTCATGTGCGCCACCACGCGACCCGTCGCGATGCCTTCTCGCGGCAGGCTGCAGACCGCCCGCGCGAGCTCGTCGACCTCGGTGTCCAGCTCGGTGGCTGGCACCACGCGGTTGATCAGGCCGAGGCGCTCCGCCTCGTCGGCCTCGAAGCGGCGCCCGGTGACCAGCAGCTCGTTGGCCTTCTTCATCCCGCACTGCGCAAGGACGTAGGGGTAGATCCACGACGTGCCCCCCGAGCCGAAGCGCTCCTCGGGAAGACCGAAGACGGTGTCCTCGCTGGCCACCGCGAAGCCGCAGACCAGCACCAGGTACAGACCGGCCCCGATGCAGTTGCCCTGCACTCGCGCCACGATCGGCTTCTGTGCGTACAGGATCTCGCGCATGATGTCCGCGCGTCTCTTGAGCTTGCGCACGGCGAAGCGCGCGCCCATCTCCTCGGCCCCGCCGTAGAAATCGTCGGGGTCGCTCATGTCGAAGCCGGAGCTGAACGACTTGCCCTCGCCGCGCAGCACGACCACCTTGACGTCGTCGTCGGCGCCCGCGCGCGCCAGCAGGTCGACCACGCGGTCGAACATCCCGTCGGTCAGCGCATTGTGCCGCTCGGGTCGGTTCAGGCGGATGGTCGCGACGTTTCCCGCCACGTCGTAGACCACGTGCTCCTCGCTCATGGCGTCCTCCGGCGCCGGCGCGGCGCCGGCCCAGTATGCCAGGCACCGGCCACGGGGCGCCGGCCGGCTCCGCGGAGTGCTAAGCTCCGCCGCCGTCATGGCGGACGCCCCACGGATCCTCGAGGTCGGAGACGACGGCTTCTACGAGCAGGTGCTCATGCGCTCGCACGAGCTCCCGGTCGTGGTGGATTTCTGGGCGCCCTGGTGCGGGCCGTGCCGGCAGCTGGCGCCGGTACTCGACCGGGTCCTGGCCGACAGCGCCGGCGCGTTCACCCTGGTCAAGGTCAACATCGACGAGTCACCCGCGGTCGCGCAGCAGTACGGTGTGCAGAGCATCCCGCTGCTGGTCGGCTTCCGGGACGGCCAGCCGGTCGCCCAGCTCCTGGGCCTGCAGCCCGAGGGCGCGGTCCGCGAGCTCGTGCGCCAGCTGGCGCCATCCGATGCGGACCGGCTGGCCGCCGAGGCCGACCGCCTCGCGGACGGGGGCGAGGCGAGCGCGGCCGAGGCGCGCTACCGCGAGGCGCTCGAGCTCGAGCCCCGACACGGCCGTGCCCTGCTGGGCCTGGCGCGGCGGCTCGGCGAGCGGGGCGAGATCGAGGAGGCCCTGACCGGGCTCCGCGCCCTGGTCGGCGACCCGGCGCTCGAGGCCGAGGCCGACCGGCTCGCCGCGACCCTGCGCATGCGCGCGTCGGCCGGCGCGGACCCGGACGAGCTGCGCGCGCGCGTCGACGCCAGCCCCGACGACCTGAAGGCCCGGCTGGACCTGGGCCGCACGCTCGCGGCCGCCGGCCAGCACGAGCCGGCGCTCGAGGCGCTGCTCGAGGTCGTGCGCCGCGATCCCGCCTTCGAGGAGCAGGCGGCCCGGCGCGCCATGCTCGACCTGTTCGAGGTGCTCGGCTCCAGCGATCCGCTCACCCGGCGCTTCCGCGGCGAGCTCGCCCGGGCCATCTTCCGCTGAGCTAGCCCCGCACGCCGCGCCTGAAGAACTCGAACGACGGATCGGAGGGGTCGCGCGCCGACTCCGGACTGACGTCGCCCGCCGCGAGTGGTGCCTGGCTCTGCATGTCGAGCACGTGGATCCGGTGGTCGATCGCCCAGCGCCCGTCGCGGCGCGACCAGCGATCCAGGTAGCGACCGCGGGCGGTGATCTCGGTCCGCGATCCGTCGCTCGCCGGCAGGGTCCACAGGACGGCGGTCACGTACGACTCGCTGATCGCGCGGTCGCCCTCGACCTCGGCGAGCACGTTGGTGATCTGGTGCGAGTGACGCTCCATGGCCTCGTGCGACTTCCAGACCCACTCGACGAAGCCGTCCCCCGTCCCCTCGAACATGCCCAGGTAGCTCGCGGTGCCGCCGGGGTGCCAGACCGAGCGCGCCATCTCGCGATCCATCCGGTCGAGCCCCCGGCAGTAGCGCGAGAGCACGTCGCGGATCTGCTGGGTGGCGATGATCTCGTCGATTCCCTGTCCGGCCATGAGCCCTCCTGTCACCGCCCGCCGCGACTCAGCGCGCGGCCGGCAGCACCTTCTCGACGACCAGGCGCACGCTGCGCCAGGCCAGCTCCGGCGGAAGCCCGCCGCAGAGCGGCTGGAGCCCGAGGTTGCCGGTCGTGCGCAGCTGCGCAACGGCCTCGTCCACCGAGAAGATCCGGTAGCTGCCGTTCTCGGCGCGCAGATCCTCGACGCTGCCCGCGACCGACTTGCTGACGGCGTCGTGTCCCTTGCCCATCCACTCGGCGTACATCCGCGCGTCGTGCAGCAGGTAGGGGCCGTACTCGCGCCAGGCCGCCTCGGGATCCTCGGCGACGAAGGCCGACGAGACCGAGCCCGCGGGCGTGTCGATGAACACGCCGGGCTCGGTGCCGTGCGCGGCGCACTGCTCGCGATAGTAGGCTTCGAGGCCGGTGCCACCCTCCGTGAGCACGCCGAGCCCGAGCCGCGCCGCCCGGCGCACGGCGGGCTTGCTGTGCCCGCCGATGAACAGCACCGGCCCACCCGGATTCACCGGCGCCGGGCGCAGCCACACCTGACGGCCGTCGTACTCGAAGGGCTCGCCGCGAAAGGCGCGGCGCAGGACCTCGAGACACTCGTCCATGCGCCGGCCGCGGGCGGCGTAGTCGCGCCCGAGCATCCCGTACTCCTCGGGCCGGTAGCCGACCGCCATGATGTAGGCGACCCGCCCCTGCGAGACGTGGTCGAGCACCAGCATGTCCTCGGCGATGCGCACCGGGTCGTGCAGCGGGAGCAGCAGGGCGGCGATCTGGATCGGCAGGCGCTTCGTGACGCCCGCGACCGCCGAGGCCAGGATCAGGGGAGCCGGCAGGTAGCCGTCGCTGGAGTGATGATGCTCGCTGATCTGGATGGCGGCACAGCCGTTCTCCTCGCCGTAGCGCGCCATCTCCACGGCGGCGGCATACAGCTCGCTAGCGGAGGCAGCGCCCCAGTCGGGACAGCGCATGTCGAAGCGCATGGTGAACACGGTCGGACTCCCCGGATGACGTGGGACACAGTGTAGACGGCGGCGCCTGCGCGCAGCCAGCGCTCAGCCGATCCACTGCCCGGCGTTCACGTGCAGCTCGACGCCGGTGATGTTGCGTCCCGCATCCGTCCCGGCCCCCGTACGGCTCAGGCCATGAGTCCGCCGTCCACGACCAGGACCTGCCCGGTCATGAACGACGACGCGTCGGAGGCGAGGAAGAGCGCCGGGCCCACCATCTCACCGGGCTCGGCGATGCGGCCGAGCAGGTTGCTCGCCGCCATCTCCTCGACGAAGTGCGCGCGGCGCTCGGGATCCGCGGGCAGGATCATGTCGGTCGCGACGGAGCCCGGCGTCAGCCCGTTGACCCGCACGCCACGCGGCGCCCACTCCTGGGCCATCACGCGCGTCCAGCTCAGCAGCGCGGCCTTCGAGGCACCGTACGCGCCGAGCCCGCGCATCGGCCTGTGACCGGCAACGGCGCCCAGGTTGACGATCACGCCCCGCCCGCTCGCCTCGAGCTGCGGCAGCGCCAGGCGCGAGAGCAGCACCGGGCCGCGGACGTTGGTGCGCTCCACCAGGTCCAGCTCCTCGGGCGTCAGCCGCTCGATCCGGTGCGGCTTGAGGATCGCGCCGTTGTTGACCAGCACCTCCAGGTGGCCGAAGGCGTCGAGCGCCGCCTCGATCAGCGGCTCCAGGCTGTCGGGATCGGCGAGGTCGAAGCCGACGCCCACGGCGCTGCCCCCCGCGCCGCGGATCTCCGCGGCGACCGCCTCGCAGCGCTCCGCGTCGCGCGCGGCCACGATCACCGAGGCACCGGCGCGCGCGAGCCCGCCGGCGATCGCGCGGCCGATCCCGCGGCTGCCCCCGGTGACCAGTGCGACGCGCCCGGTCAGGTCGAACAGCGCAGCGAGATCCGCTTCCACGTGCGCCTACCCGCGGGGCTTGCCGGCGGTCACGCCACCGTCGGCGACGAAGTCGGCGCCGGTGCAGAACGACGACTCGTCGGAGGCCAGGAAGAGCGCCAGGCTGGCGATCTCCCCGGCGCGCGCCATGCGCCCCAGCGGGTAGCCGCGGTAGGCCGCATCGTACTGCGCGTCGGTCCAGCCCTCGCGCTCGGTCATCCGGGTCCGCGTGGGACCGGGCACGATCGTGTTGACGCGGATCCCGTGCACGCCCAGCTCGATGGCCACGCTGCGGGTGAGTCCGCGCACGCCGAACTTCGACGCCGCGTATGCCGACATGCCCTCGCGCCCCTCCAGGCCCTGTACCGACGAGAAGTTCACGATCGAGCCGCCGCCGCGGGCACGCATGCTCCCGAGCACGGCCTGCATGCCCAGGAACGCCCCGACCAGGTTGGTGTCGAGCACGCGCCGCAGATCCTCCAGGGTGGTCTGCTCGAAGGGCTTCACGCGGATGATGCCCGCGTTGTTGACGAGCACGTCCACGCCGCCGAGCTCCGCGACCGCGCGCTCCACGCCAGCGCTCCAGTCCGCACCGGAGGTGACGTCCAGGTGCACGTACAGGGCCCGACCTCCGCGCTCGCGGATCGACGCGGCCACGGCCTCGCCGGGCTCGTCGCGGCGATCGGCCGTGATCACCGCCGCGCCCTCCGCGGCGAAGCGCTCCGCGATCCCGGCCCCGATCCCGCGGGCCGCACCGGTGACCAGCGCGGTCTTGCCGTCCAGGCGCCCCAAGCTAGCGGGTGACCTCGCGCTCGTGCCGGACGAACGCGTCGCGCTGCTTGTCGCCGACGCCCATGAGGTTGAGCTGGTAGGTGTAGCCCTGCTCGAGCCGGTAGTTGCGGTGCAGCTCGCTGGGATCGATGTGGTTCAGCGCCGCCTTCGCGAAGCGCACCGCGGCCGCCGGCTTGCGCGCGATCTGTCGCGCCAGGTCGCGCGCCTCGTCCATCAGCGCCCGGGGCTCGGTGACCTTGAAGACGGTGCCGTACTCGAGGAGCTCCTGGGCCGTGGCCGGCAGGCAGGTGAAGGTCATCTGGCGGAGCTTGAGCGGCGGCACCATCCGCGCCAGGTGCGAGGCACAGCCGAGGGCGCCGTTGTCGAGCTCGGGGAGCCCGAAGCGCGCCTGGCTCGAGGCGATCACGATGTCGCAGCTCCCGACCAGTCCGATGCCCAGGCCCATGCAGAAGTCGTTCACGGCGGCGATCACCGGAACCGGCGTCTCGTAGATCGCCTGGAAGGTCGCGGCGCAGGCCTCCCCCGAGCCGAGCAGGTGCTCGAAGCCGTCGACGCTCTGCATCTCCTTGATGTCGATGCCGGCGTTGAAGCCCCTGCCCTCGGCGGTGAGGATCACCGCGCGCAGGTCGGGGTCGCGCGACAGCGCGTCGAAGGTGTCGCGGATCCTCCAGGTGTCGGCCACGGTGATGGCGTTGACCGGTGGGTGATGCATCACGACCTCGGCGATGCCGTCGGTCAGGGTGTGGCTGATGGCCATGCTGCCTCCGTCAGGGGGATGGATTGTGCACCAGCGGCGAGCGGTAGTGTCGCGCGATGCGCGGCTCGATCACGTAGACCGCACGCTGGCGCCAGCGCCGCCGCGGGAACGGCGCGCCGGTGTAGCGCAGCGACAGGCGATCCAGGAATGCCAGGTCCGGATCGGGCCGGACCTCGACGACCCGGCCCCGGATCAGCAGCTGCTCGTAGGGATCGTCTGGGGCGACGATCGACAGCGCCACGCGCGGGTCGCGCTCCATGTTGCGCCCCTTGAGCGTGCCGGCGTCGGTGGTGACCAGAACCCGGTCGCCCTCACGCGCCACCCAGACCGGCTCGACCTTCGGCGCACCGTCGGGCTGCAGCGTGGACAGGTGCGCGAAGCTCGGCCCGTCGAGCAGCGCGCGAGCCGCCTCCCCGAGCTCGACGCTCATGGCTTCTGACCGCTGGCGGAGATGCACTCGCCGGTCAGGTAGCTCGAGAGATCCGATGCCAGGAACACGATCACGTTCGCCACCTCCCAGGGCTCGGCGGCACGGCCCTGGGGC
>JAJDAJ010000010.1 GCA_029261925.1 Deltaproteobacteria bacterium
TGTTAGAATCCGGCACCTGGCCGGGGGGCTGGAACGAGGTCGATGCGCGAGGATTCGGACAAGTACTGGGACTGTCTGGACCAGGCGGCAGAGGCGTCCTCCGGCGGGAGGGTCGAGGAGGCCATGGCCTGGCTCGACGAGGCGCTGAGGGCCAATCCCCTGGGGGCAGAGGCACGCAATTCCCGGGGCGAGATCCTCTGGGATCGGGGTCGCTGCGAGGACGCGCTGCGCGAGTTCGACGCCGCGGTCGCGGCCGAGCCCGGCTGCTACGCGGCCCAGCTGAACCGGATCGAGCTGCTGATCGAGGACTTCCAGGACCAGGAGCGCGCCCTGGAGCTCTGCGACGAGCTGCTGGCCGATGCCCTGGATAGCGCCACCGAGGCCGAGGTCTACTACCTCAAGGCCAAGGCCCTGTTCTACCTGGACGACCTCGACGGGGCGCTCTTCCTGCTGCGCCGGGCCATCCGGACCCACGCCGACGTGGGGATCTACCGCGGCTTCGAGGGCCAGATCCTGTTCGAGCTGGGGCGCATCGACGAGGCTCAGGAGTCCCTGCGCCGGGCGCTCGGCCTCGATCCCGAGTGCGCCCACAGCCTGTACTACCTGGGCCTGGTCCGGGAGCACCAGGGAGAGTACGTCGAGGCCGACCACCTGCTGGGGCGGGCTGCCAGCGCCGCGCCCGACATGTACCCGCTCCCGGTCCGCATCGACGACGCGGGCTTCGAGGCCGCCGTGCAGCAGGCCATCGCCAGCCTGCCCGCCGACGTGCGTGGCTACGTGGCCGACGTGCCGATCCTGGTCGAGGACCTGCCGGACGTCGACCTGGTCGTGGGGGAGCACCTGTCGCCGCAGATGCTGGGCGTGTTCGTCGGCGTGCCGGCCACCGAGCCGGGGCACGCCCCGGGCCTGGGCACGGCGCCGCGCCTCGAGATCGATCGCGTGGTGCTGTTCAAGCGCAACCTCGAGAAGGTCGCGGGGAGTCACGACGAGCTCGTCGAGCAGATCCAGATCACGGTGCAGCACGAGGTGGGCCACTACCTCGGCCTCGACGAGGAAGAGCTCGAGCGCCTCGGTCTTGGCTAGCGTGCTCCGCTCGCCGCGCTTCCCGCTGCGGCGCCCTGCCGGTGCCCGGCGCGCCCACAGAGATGCCGGCTAGCCAGGGGCTGGCCGCGCGGCTGCGCGAGATCCGCGAGGTCGAGCAGGTGCTCGACCACGCGTCGGAGCTCTTCCCCTACGAGTCCGACGGTCTGACCGCGCTGCGCGGCCGCCCCGCCGCCGTGGCCTTTCCCACCAGCACGGCGGCGGTCGCCGCGATCGTGCGTGCCTGCAACGAAGCCGGCGTGCCCTTCGTCGCCCGCGGCGCGGGCACGGGGCTCTCGGGCGGGGCGACTCCCGTCGACGGCTGCGTGATGATCGAGTGCTCACGCATGCGGCGCGTGCTCGACATCGATGCCGTCAATCGCACCGCCACCGTGCAGCCGGGGCTGATCAACGCCCACCTCTCCGAGGCGGTGTCGGCGCTCGGTCTGTACTACGCGCCGGACCCCTCGAGCCAGTCGGCCTGCACGATCGGCGGCAACGTCGCCGAGAACAGCGGCGGGCCGCACACGCTCAAGTACGGCACCACCAGCCCGCACGTGCTGGAGCTCGAAGTGGTGCTGCCCGACGGGGAGACCGTGCACCTGGGGCGGCGCGATGGTCACCAGGTGGGCTTCGACCTGCGCGGCGTTTTCGTCGGCTCCGAGGGCACGCTGGGCATCGTGACGGCCGCCGTCGTGCGCCTGCTGCCGCTGCCGGAGAAGACCGCGACGCTGCTCGCGAGCTTCCGCTCCCTGATCGACGCCTGTCGCGCGGTGTCCGACGTGGTCGGGCGCGGCATCGTGCCGGCCGCGCTCGAGCTGCTCGACGACCGGACGATCGACGCCGTCGAGGCCTCGGTCTACGCGGCCGGCTACCCGCGCGACGCACGCGCGGTGCTGCTGATCGAGCTCGACGGCGACGCTGGCTCGGTGGACGCCGAGCGCGCGGAGGTCGAGGCGATCTGCCGCGATCGCGCGGCGGTCGACGTGCGGGTGGCTCGCGACGAGGCGGAGCGCCAGGCGCTCTGGCGCGGTCGCAAGGGCGCGTTCGGGGCGATGGGCCGCCTGGCGCCCGATCTCTACGTGCACGATGCCGTGGTGCCGCGCACGCGCCTGCCCGAGGTGGTCGAGGCGATCAACCGCGCCGCGGAGTCGCGGGGCCTGCAGGTGGCGAACATCCTGCACGCCGGCGACGGCAACGTTCACCCGAACCTGGTCTTCGACCGCCGCGACCCCGGGGAGGTGGAGCGCATCCGCGAGGTCGGCGCCGAGATCCTGCGCATCTGCGTGGACGCCGGGGGCATGCTCTCGGGCGAGCACGGCATCGGCCTAGAGAAGCGTGACTACATGCACATGGTCTTCGACGAGGCCGACCTCGAGCCCATGCGCTGGGTCCACGACACCTTCGATCCGGGCGACCTCTGCAACCCGGGCAAGCAGATCCCCGCGCCGCGCGCCTGTACCGAGAGCAATCCCAGGCACCGGGGCTACGACCAGGTCGAGTTCTGAGGCCGCCGCGCCCGCGCCCGGCAATGCGGGCTAGGCTGTCGGCGTGGACGCCAGCGCGTTCGAGCAGATCGTCGGGAAGGAGCACGCGAGGGCCGGGGGCGGCGCCGTGGACGGTGTGCTCGTGGCGCTCGAGGTCCGTCCGGGCAGCGCCGAGGAGGTCGGCGCCGTGCTGCGGCGCGCGGGCGAGCTCGGCGCCGCCGTGCTGCCGCGGGGCGGCGGCACCAAGCTCGGCTGGGCCAACCCACTGGCTCCGGCGGGGGACCTGCTGATCCTGGATCTGACGCGCCTCGACGCGCCGCTCGACCTGCAGCCGGACGAGGGCATCGCGCACCTGGGGGCCGGCGTGCGCCTGGCGACGCTGACGGCAGCGGCCGCCGCGATTGGCCAGACCTCGTTGCTCTCGCCCCTGCGCGACGGCGACACCGTCGGCGGCAGTATCGCGGCAGATCCGGTGGGGCTCGACTGGCAGCTCGACCGGCGCCTGCGCGCAGACCTGCTGGGACTCGAGGTGGTGCTGGCCTCGGGCGAGGTCACGCGCTGTGGCGGCTCGGTGGTCAAGAACGTGACCGGGTTCGATCTGGTGCGCCTGTACTGCGGCTCGCTGGGGAGCCTGGGCGCGATCACGCGCGCGACGGTGCGGCTGCACCCGCTGCCCGAGCGGAGCGAGCTGCGACGCCGCGACGCGGACAGCCTGGCAGGTGCGCTCGAGCTGGCGGGGAGCCTGCTGGGCTCGGGCGCCGCGCCGGCCGGCGCCGTGGTCCAGCCCGCGCGGGCAGGTCCCGGTGCCTCACTGATCTGGCGCGTCGAGGGCCGCGAGCCCGCCGTCGAGCGCGCGCTCGACCGCTTCCCGGGCGACCCCGCCGACGCTTCGCTCTGGGAGGCCGCCCGCGAGCTCCGGGCGAATCCACCGGTCGACGGCGTCAGCGTGCGCCTGGCCGGGCGGCCCACCGACCTGGGCGCGGCCTGTGCCGCCCTGGCACAGCGCGGCGGATCGCTGCGCCTGGCGCTGCCCCTGGCCGGCGTCGTCCTGGGCCAGCTGCCCGGAGACGGACTGGCCCCACTGGTCGCGGACGCCGCCACCGCGGGCCTGGCGCTGGCCGTCGAGCGCGCGCCGCTCGAGCTGCGCCGGAGCATCGACGCCTTCGGGCCGCCGCCCGGGGGGCTGGCGCTGATGCGGGGTCTGAAGCAGCGCTTCGATCCGGGCCGGCTGCTCGCGCCCGGCCGCGTGGCGGGGCGGATCTGATGGCGGCCGGCGAGCACGGTGCGGCCGGGGGGCTGATCGACTACGAGGGGACGCTGGACTGCGTGCACTGCGGGCTGTGTGTGCCCCACTGCCCGACCTACCAGGAGACCGGGCGCGAGGCCAGCTCGCCCCGCGGTCGTATCTACCTGATGCGGGGCGTCGCCGAGGGGCGGGTACCGCTGGACGAGGTCTTCGTGCGCGAGATGCACGACTGCCTGGCATGTCGGGCCTGCGAGTCCGCCTGCCCGGCGGGGGTACGCTACGGGCAGCTCGTGGAGAGCGCGCGGGCCGAGATCGACCGTCGCGGGGCCCGCGGCCGGCTGCGGCGCGCCCTGGAGCGCCTGCTCCTGCGCCGCGTCGTGGGCAGCCCGCGCGTGCTGCGTGCCGCCGGGGCCGTGCTGCGCGCCTACCAGCGCTCGGGGCTGCAGGACTGGGTACGACGCCTCGGACTGCTGCGACCGTTCGGGGGCCTGGCCCGGGCCGACGCGATCCTGCCCCCGCCCTCGGCCCCGCACCGGCCGGCCCTGGTCCGGCCGGCCCGCGGCGAGCGTCGCGGGCGCGTGGCGTTCTTCACGGGCTGCATCATGCCCGAGCTGCTGGGCCCGGCGAACGAGGCCACCGTCGAGGTGCTGGCGCGAAACGGCTTCGAGGTGGTGATCCCGCCGGAGCAGCGCTGCTGCGGGGCCCTGCACCTACACTCCGGCGATCCCCTCGGGGCCGAGCGGCTGCGCGCCCGCAATCGCGCGGCCTTCCGGCTCGACGCGGTGGACGCCATCGTGACCAACTCCGCCGGCTGTGGCGCCGCGCTGCGCGACCCCGGCGACGCCCTGGCCGACCGGGTCCGCGACGTGAGCGAGATCCTGATCGAGGGGGGCCTGCGGGTCCCGGAGGGCCGCGTGGAGCTCCGCGTGGCCTACGACGATCCGTGCCACCTGCTGCACGGCCAGGGCGTGCGGGACGCCCCGCGGATGCTGCTGGACGCGATCCCCGGCCTCGAGCGCGTCGATCTGCCCGGGGCCACCGACTGCTGCGGTGCTGCGGGCACCTACAACCTGACCCACCCGGGCATGTCCGGGAAGCTGCTCGAGCGCAAGATCGACGCCCTGCGGGCCACCGGGGTGGACGCCATCGCCACGGGGAATCCGGGCTGCATCATGCAGATCGCCGCCGGTGTGCGGGCCGCCGGGCTCGCCGTCCAGGTCGTCCACCCGGTCGAGCTGCTGGCTCGCGCGTACCGCGCGGGCGACTGACGGCGGCTCCCGGCACGCCACTGCCGGCGCTTTTTGTTATCACTGCCCGCTCGAAGCGGTGGGAGATGAGCCGCGGTGGCGGCCCGCCCCGCGAATCGAGAGCCGATGGCGCTGCACCGGATCAAGAAGGGCCTGGACGTTCCGATCGCCGGTGCGCCCGAGCAGGTCGTCAACGATGGCCGCAGAGTGACGCGCGTCGCGCTGCTGGCGGACGACTACCCCGGCATGAAGCCGCGGATGCTCGTGGAAGAGGGCGACACCGTGCGCCGGGGCCAGGTCCTGTTCGAGGACCGCAAGCTGCCCGGCGTGCGGCACACCGCCCCGGGCGCGGGACGCGTGGTGGGTGTCTACCGCGGCGCGCGGCGCGCGCTGCGCTCGGTGGTGATCCACCTGAGCGAGTCGGAGCAGGCGGGGTCGCCGGGCGACGACGAGCTGGTCGAGCTCGAGTCCTACCGCGGCACCGGGGTCGATGCGCTCGCCCGCGGCGACGTCGAGGCTCTGCTGGTCGAGTCGGGGCTCTGGACCGCGCTGCGCACGCGGCCCTTCAGCCGCCAGCCCGAGCCCGGCTCCTCCCCGAGCGCCATCCTGGTCAACGCCATGGACACCCAGCCGCTGGCCGGCGATCCGCGCGTGATCCTGGCCGACGCCCGCGACGATCTCGACCGCGGCCTGCGCGCCCTGTGCAAGCTGACCGACGGCCCCACGTACCTCTGCGAGGCGGCCGGCAGCGGGATCGGCGATGGCCTGGGCGCTCCGGTCCAGGTCGAGCAGTTCAGCGGGCCGCACCCCGCCGGCACGGCGGGCCTGCACGTGCACCGTCTCGCCCCCGTCAGCCGCCAGCGCTGCGTCTGGACCCTCGGCGCCCAGGACGTCGTCGCCATCGGCCGGCTGGTCTCCAGCGGCCGCGTGCCGGTGGAGCGCGTGGTGGCGCTGGGCGGGCCACCGGTGCGCTCGCCCCGCCTGCTCCGCACGCGCAGCGGCGCGTCGCTCGACGAGCTGGTCGAGGGCGAGCTGGTCGAGGGAGACATCCGGGTCATCTCCGGCTCGGTGCTCTCGGGCAAGCGGGCCATGGGCAACGAGTTCGGCTTCCTCGGGCGCTACGACGCCCAGATCAGCGCCGTGCGCGAGGGGCGCGAGCGCGAGTTCCTGGGCTGGCTCGGCGCCGGCACGGAGAAGTTCTCGGTGCTGCCGCTCTTCGTCTCCAGGCTGCTCCGCGGCAAGCGCTTCGACCTGACCACCACCCTGCACGGCTCGCGGCGCGAGATGGTCCCGCTGGGGCTGTACGAGCGCGTGATGCCCCTGGACATCCTGCCCACGTTCCTGCTGCGCTCGATTGCGGTGGGTGACGTCGAGCAGGCGGAGAAGCTCGGACTGCTCGAGCTCGACGAGGAGGACGTGGCGCTGTGCACGTTCGTCGATCCGGGCAAGACCGAGTGGGGCCCGATCCTGCGGCGGAACCTCGAGATGGTGCAGGAGGAGGGCTGATGCAGGCGCTGCGCGACGCGCTCGACCGGGTCGCCCCGCTCTTCGAGAAGGGTGGCCGGCTCCACAAGTACCGCGCGGCGTTCGAGCTTCCCGACACCTTCCTGTACACGCCGGGCGAGGTGACGCGCGGCGCCGCGCACGTTCGCGACGCGATCGACCAGAAGCGCTTCATGATCATGGTCGCGATCGCGCTGGTGCCCGCGATCCTCGTGGGGACCTGGAACATCGGCTACCAGGCTCAGAACGCGATCGCGAGCGGGGCGATCCCGCTCGACGACTGGCGCACGCTCCTCTACACCCAGTGGCTCGGGCTCGGCTTCGACCCGGGCAGCATCCTGGGCTGCTTCGTGCACGGCAGCCTATACTTCCTGCCGGCGCTGGTGGTCACGTTCACGGTCGGCGGTGTGCTCGAGCTGGGCTCCGCGGTCATCCGCGGCCACGAGGTCAACGAGGGCTTCGTGGTCACCGGGATGCTCTTTCCGCTGACGCTGCCCCCGACGATCCCGATGTGGATGGTCGCGCTGGGCATCGCCTTCGGCGTGATCTTCGCCAAGGAGATCTTCGGCGGCACCGGGATGAACTTTCTCAACCCGGCGCTCACCGCGCGGGTGTTCGTGTTCTTCGCTTACCCGGCGGCGATGAGCGGCGACGCTCCCTGGATCGCGGCCGACTTCCTCGGCGTGGACGGCTTCACCGGAGCCACCCTCCTGGGTCAGGCTGCGCTGGTGCCCGGCGCGCTGGACGGCGCGAGCTGGTCGGCGGCCTTCTGGGGGGCGATCCCGGGATCGATGGGGGAGGTGTCGACATTCGCGTGTCTGCTCGGCATGGCGCTGCTGCTGATCACGCAGGTCGGCTCCTGGCGCACCATGCTCGGGGTGACCCTGGGCACGATCGCCATGGCGCTGGTGCTCAACTCCGCCGGGTCCGAGACGAATCCGATGTTCGCGATGCCCTTCTGGTGGCACTTCGTGCTGGGCGGCTGGGCCTTCGGCATGGTCTTCATGGCCACCGACCCGGTCTCCTCGGCCTTCACCGGTACCGGGAAGCTCTACTACGGGCTGGGGATCGGTGTGCTGGTCGTTCTGATCCGGGTGGTCAACCCCGCGTATCCTGAGGGCATGATGCTGAGCATCCTGTTCATGAACATGTTCGCGCCGCTGATCGACCACTACGTGGTGCGGGCGAACATCCAGCGGAGGCTCGCGCGCAGTGCAGCGCGGTAGCACCTACATCGTGCTCTTCGCGGCGGGGGTGTGCGTGGTCTGCGCGCTCTTCGTCTCGACCGCGTCGGTGGCGCTGCGGGAGCGCCAGCAGGAGAACGCGCTGCTGGACCGCCAGAAGAAGGTGCTCACCGTCGCCGGCCTGATCGACGACGGCGAACGCCCCCGGGCCGAGGAGATCAGGCGGCTCTTCGACGAGAACATCGAGGGGCGGATCGTCGATCTCGCCAGCGGACGCTACGCCCTCGACATCGACCCGACCAACTTCGATCAGCGCGAGGCGGCCTCGGATCCCGATGCCAGCCGGCCGGCGCCCTCGAACCGCGCCGGCGTGCGGCGCGTGCCGGATCATGCGCGGGTCTACCAGCTCATGGAGGGCGGGAAGGTCAGCGCGATCATCCTGCCGATCGAGGGCAAGGGGCTCTGGTCCACGCTGTACGGGTTCCTGGCGCTCGGCCCGGACACGCGCACGATCCGGGGCATCACCTTCTACGAGCACGGCGAGACGCCGGGGCTCGGAGGCGAGGTCGACAACCCGAGCTGGAAGCAGCGCTGGCCCGGCCGCCTGGCCTTCGACGAGGACTGGGAGCCGGTCATTCGCGTGAAGAAGGGATCGGCCGGTTCGCCCGATGAGGATCCTCACCAGGTGGACGGTCTGGCCGGGGCGACGATCACCAGCCGCGGTGTGACGAACCTGCTGCAGTTCTGGCTCGGCGAGGCCGGCTTCGGGCCCTACCTGGAGCGCGTGCGCGGGGGAGAGACGGCATGAGCAAGGAACGCGAGGCGCTCCTCGATCCGCTTTTCAATAACAACCCGATCGGGCTCCAGGTGCTCGGTATCTGCTCGGCGCTGGCGGTCACGACGAACATGACGACGGCCTTCGTCATGTGTCTGGCCGTGATCTTCGTGCTCACCCTCTCGAACGTCGCGATCAGCTCGATCCGCAGCTACATCCCGGCGAGCATCCGCATCATCGTGCAGCTGACGATCATCTCGTCGCTGGTGATCATCGCCGATCAGATTCTCAAGGCCTTCGTCTACGAGATCAGCAAGCAGCTCTCCGTCTTCGTGGGCCTGATCATCACCAACTGCATCATCATGGGCCGCGCCGAGGCCTTCGCGATGCAGAACTCTCCGAAGCTGAGCCTGATCGACGGCATCGGCAACGGACTGGGCTACAGCGTCGTCCTTCTGGCCGTGGCGTTCGTCCGCGAGCTCCTCGGCACCGGCAAGCTCTTCGGCGTGACGATCCTGCACCCGGTCACCGACGGCGGCTGGTACGTGACCAACGGCCTGATGGTCCTTTCCCCGGCAGCCTTTTTCCTGATCGGCTGCTTCATCTGGGCGATCCGCAGCTGGAAGCCCGAACAGGTAGAGGAAGACTTCCATGTTGGAGCACTACTTGAGCCTGGCCACGAAGGCGGTGTTCGTTGAGAACATGGCCCTCGCGTTCTTCCTGGGCATGTGCTCGTTCCTGGCCGTGTCCCGGAAGGTCGAGACCGCCCAGGGCCTGGGGCTCGCCGTCATCTTCGTGCTCGGCGTCACGTGCCCGCTGAACCAGCTGCTCAAGGAGGCCCTGCTCGAGGAGGGCTCGCTGGCCTGGGCGGGGCTGCCCGGCGTGGACGTGGGTTTCATCTCCTTCCTGGTCCTGATCGGGACCATCGCCGCGTCGGTGCAGATCGTGGAGATGACGCTCGATCGCTTCGTGCCCGCGCTGTACAACGCGCTGGGCGTCTTCCTGCCGCTGATCGCCGTCAACTGCGCCATCCTCGGAGCGTCGCTGTTCATGGTGGAGCGCGACTACACGCTGGGCGAGGCCACGGTCTTTGGCCTGGGCTCGGGCGTGGGCTGGGCGCTGGCGATCGTGGCGCTGGCCGCCGTGCGGGAGAAGCTGCGCTACTCCAACGTACCCGCGCCGCTGCGCGGCCTCGGTGTGACCTTCATGGTCGTGGGCCTGATGTCGATCGCGTTCATGGCCTTCTCGGGCATCCAGCTCTGAGCGGAAAGGGACCGGAGCAGTGACCACCATCGTTCTCGGCGTGATCGGCTTCACCGTGGTGATCGTGGCCCTGGTGCTGATCCTCATGGTCGCGCGCCGGCAGCTCGTTCCCAGTGGCGAGGTGCAGATCGAGATCAACGAGGATCCCGAGCACTCGCTCAAGGCCCAGGCCGGCGGCACGCTCCTGGGCACGCTGGCGGCGAACGGGATCTTCGTGCCCTCCGCCTGCGGCGGCAAGGGAAGCTGTGGCGTCTGCCGCGTGACCGTGAGCGACGGCGGCGGCTCGATCCTGCCCACGGAGCTCAGCCACATCACGCGCGGCGAGGCGCGCGAGGGCTGCCGGCTGTCCTGCCAGGTCAAGGTCAAGCAGGACATGAAGATCGAGATCCCGCCCGAGATCTTCAGCGTGCGCCGCTGGAAGTGCCGGGTGCGCTCGAACGACAACGTGGCAACGTTCATCAAGGAGCTGGTGCTCGAGCTGCCCGAGGGCGAGGAGGTACCGTTCCGCGCGGGGGGCTACATCCAGATCGAGATCCCCCCGTACGACATCGACTACGAGAAGTTCGAGGTCCCGGACGAGTTTCGTTCGGACTGGGACAGGTTCAATCTCTGGCGCTACGAGGCGCACAATCCGGAGACCTGCGAGCGCGCCTACTCGATGGCGAACTATCCCGAGGAGTACGGGATCATCATGCTCAACATCCGGATCGCCTCGCCGCCGCCCAACAATCCCGACGTGCCGCCGGGCATCGCGTCATCGTACGCGTTCAACCTCAAGCCGGGCGACGAGGTGACGATCTCCGGACCCTTCGGCGAGTTCTTCGCCCGCGATACCGACAACGAGATGTGCTTCATCGGCGGCGGCGCGGGCATGGCCCCGATGCGATCGCACATCTTCGACCAGTTCCGGCGCCTGAACACCGGCCGCAAGGTCACTTTCTGGTACGGCGCGCGCAGCCGCCGCGAGTCCTTCTACGACGACGACTTCGACATGATCCAGCGCGAGAACGAGAACTTCGAGTGGCACCTCGCGCTCTCGGAGCCGCTCGAGGAGGATCGCTGGACCGGCTACAAGGGCTTCATCCACCAGGTCCTGTACGACAACTACCTCAAGGATCACCCGGCGCCGGAGGACGTGGAGTACTACCTCTGCGGCCCGCCGATGATGATCCAGGCCTGCAAGAACATGCTGTACGATCTCGGCGTCGAGGACGAGAACATCATGTTCGACGACTTCGGCTAGCCCGGCTTGCGGGTCGACGCCCGCCGCTCCGACCCGGTCGTCTCTGCGCGCACACGGCGCCTGCTGCTGCTGGCGCTGGTCGTGCTCGTGGTCGCCAGCGTACACCGGCTCTGGCTCGCGCCACCGCCCCTGCGCGTGCACGAGATCGAGGGCCGGACCATGGGCACGACCTACTCGGTGCTCGTCGCGGCGGTGCTCGATGCGGAGGACGGCGCGCGGGCCGTGCGGGCCATCGAGGACGAGCTCGAGCGGACCAGCGCCCTGATGTCGAGCTGGATCGAGGAATCCGAGCTCTCGCGCTTCAATCGCCTGGGCTCCGACGCGCCGTTCGCGGCCAGCCCCGAGACGCTCGAGGTGTTCCGCATCGCACGCGCCGTGAGCGAGCGCTCGGGCGGCGCCTTCGACGTGACGGTGGGTCCGCTCGTGCGCGCCTGGGGCTTCGGACCGGGCGACGCGTCCGTGCCGCTCTCGGCGCCCGGACCCGGCGAGCTGGCGCGGCTGCGAGAGCGCGTGGGCTGGCGGAACATCGAGATCGGCGAGAGCACGCTGCGCAAACGCGAGCCGCGCCTGGAGGCCGACCTGAGCGCGGTGGCCAAGGGCTGGGGCGTGGACCGCGTCTCCGCGGCGCTGACCGGCCTCGGCCTCACCGACCATCTGGTCGAGATCGGCGGCGAGATCCGCGCGCGCGGCAGCAAGCCCGGCGGCGCTCCGTGGCGCATCGCGATCGAGCGGCCCGACCCGGGCACGCGGGACGCGCTGGAGATCGTCGAGCTGCGCGACGTGGCCATGGCCACCTCCGGCGATTACCGCAACTACTACGAGCTCGACGGCGAGCGTATCTCGCACACCATCGACCCGCGCACGGGGCGTCCGGTGCGGCACCGTCTGGCGTCGGTCACCGTGGTCCACGAGTCGGCGGCGTGGGCGGATGCGTGGGCGACCGCACTCGACGTCCTGGGTCCGGACGCGGGACCGGCCCTGGCGCGCGCCGAGGGTCTGACCGCGCTGTTCGTGGTCCGGGACGGCGAGGCCTTTCGCTCGCAGGCCACCGGTGGCTTCGATAGCCTGCGGGCAGAGCTCGACTGATGGACACCTTCCTCGCGACTCTGGTGCTCTTCGGCGCGGTCATCGCCGCGATGGCGATCGGCGTGGCGGTGTCGGGCCGCAGCCTGCGCGGCTCGTGCGGTGGCGTGGGCGGCAAGCTGTGCCCGTGCACGCCGAGCGAGCGTGAGGCCTGCCGCGCGAAGGCCGCTGCGGGTAGCTAGCAGGGCAGCGGGCGGGCGCCCTACGGGTGCGGCTCGCGCCCTTCCGGGTAGTCCGGGTAGCGCTTGCGGCTGCGCTTCTCGCGCATCCGATCGATCCCGCGGAGCACGTCGCGACGGCTGACCTGGCCGAGCAGGCGGTCCCCCTCGACGACCGGCAGCCGGCGCACGCCGCGCTCGAGGAAGATCTGCGCCACCCGGTAGATGCCGAGCTCCGGCGGGATCGTGAAGGCGGCCTTGGTCATGTACTGCTGGACCGAGGTCTCCTCGTAGTGCGAATCGGAGTAGTACTCGCCCGACGCGATCGCCCGCAGGCAGTCCGCCTCGGACAGGATGCCGATCAGCCGGGTCTCGCGATCGACGACCGGAGCGCCCGAGATGCCGCGCCGCGTCAGCAGCTGCATGGCCTCGAGCAGGCTCGTGTCCTGGTCCAGCGTGACCAGGGAGGTCGTCATGATGTCGCGCGCGGTCAGCACGTCGGGCCCACGCATGGCACTCCTTCCGTCCCGCACCCGGCTTCCATGCTACACCCGGCTGCCGCGGCGGGGTAGGTCCGCCCCGGCGTGGGGGGCGCTCCGGGCCATCGGCCCGCGTCCGGGCCGCGGAAGCTGCTCTCACCAGCAGCTCCCGCGCAGGGAGGCGGCAGGCCGGCTCCCGCTGCGGCGGTCCGCCTCACTCGTACAGGAAGGCGTCCGCCGCGGGCTCCGGCAGCCGCAGGCGTGGAACCGCGGACAGCCCCAGGGTCTCCAGGTCTCCCCGCACCACGACCTCCACCGGCAGCACACTCTCGCGAGCGCGGACCGTGCCGAGGCGCTCGCGTGCCGACAGGAACTCCGCGTGCGAGCGTGCAGCCGGACGGTGGTCGGCACGGTCCAGCAGGCCGAGCCGCGCGCGCTCCAGGAAGAGATCGCGCTGCGGGTCGTGCTCGGGCGACTCGCGCTCGTCCGCGACCAGCGCCCGGTAGCGGCTCTCCTCGAGCAGCGCGGCCAGGAGCGCGAAGTTGGCGGCAGGCAGCTCGCGGATCACGGGCTCGCGCCCCTCCAGCGACACGCGTACCCACGTGCGACCGATCAGCATGACGCCCTCCTCGGCGACCTCGCCGTTTCGCGCCTCGCCGTCGAGCAGCTCCGGTCGCAGCGCCAGGGTGTCGACCTCCCGGATGCGCGGGTGCTCGAGCAGGAACTCGCGGGACAGGCGGATGCTCTGCGGCGAGGTCTCGTCGAAGAGCGCAGCGAGCCGCTCGCGCGCGGTCGCGGCGGCGGGCGTGTCGGGGTGGTCGGACAGGATCGAGCCGTAGACCGCGGCGCGCATCTCGGGCCGGCGCTCGCGTCGCGCGACCTCCAGCAGTGCGTCGGCCAGCAGCGCGTGATAGCGTGCCAGCGTCCGCTCGCCCGCGCCCCGGGCGCGGCCGTGCTCGAGCGCGCTCGCCCACAGGCCGGCGCTCGCGTAGCGCCGCTCCAGGTCGCGGTGGATACGCGGGCTGTGGGCGCCGTCGGGGTGGCGGCGCACGTAGCGCTCGCCCGCGGCCAGCACACCGGCCCCCATGAACCGCGTCGCGCGCCCGTACTGCAGCGCTCGCAGGGGCAGCGTGATCAGGCTGACGGCGAAGGTGGGCACGTCGATCAGGTACTCCACGGGGCGCGGCAGGTCGCGCTCGCTGGCACCGCGCGCGAGGCGGCCCAGCAGCAGCCAGCGGGTGCGTGCGCTGCGCTCACCTGAGCGCGCGCGCCGGTAGGCGCCGTACGGGTCCTGGTCGGGCTGGCGCAGCACCGCGGTGGCGTGGCGGGCGAAGGGCTCGCCGGAGCCCGCCGCACGCTCGAGCGCCTCGATGCGCTCCGCATCGCGGCCCGTCGCCGACGCGACGACCGCGCGCAGCAGCGCGCGCGCTCCAGGGTCGGTACGCCCCTGCACCCGGGGATCGTCGAGCCGCGCCGCGAGACTTCCGGGCGTTCCGACGAGCATGTCGACGGCCAGCGCGTGGCGGACCGGATCACGCAGCTCCGCCACGTCGGCCCGGGCGCGGAGGGCCGCGCGGATGCGCGCGTCGCGCGTCGCTGCTCCTGCGAGCGCGCCTTGCTCGAGCGACGCGTTGCGGGCGTCGCCTGGATGGATGCGCTCCGCGCGGGCCGCGTAGAGCAGGGCGGCGTTCCACGCGCCGCGCCCGAGCGCTCGCTCGCCTGCCTCCACGGCGGCCTCGTGGCGGTGCCGGGTGACGCGGGCCCGCAGCTCCTCCACCTGCTCGCGCACGCGCGGTGCCTCCGGGGCCGCGGGCTCGCGGGCCAGGAACGCCTCGTACGCGCGCAGCGCGCGACGCTCGCGCGTGCTGGCGACGGGGAAGTGGTGAAGCGTGAGCAGCGAGCTGAGCAGCGATCGCCCGGTCTCGATCGGGTTCAGCCCGCCCCCGAGTGCAGCGCGTGCGAGGGGCGCGGCCAGGCGGTTGAAGATGGCCCCGCGCCGCAGCTGCCGGTGGTCGCGCAGCGCGCGCTCGGCGACCGTCAGCGGCTCGCGCTCGAGGGCGCGCTCCGCGCGCCGCCGCAGGGCCGGATCCAGGGTGTCGCGCTCCAGCAATCCGGGCGCGCGCCGCGCCTGCTCTCCGCTCCCGGCGATGGCCCGGACCGTCTCCTCGGCCAGGTCGACGAGCCCGGTCGGCGCGCGCGCGTCCGCCCGGCGCCGCGCGTCCACATCGCGCAGCAGGCCCAGGGCCTGGGCCGCGGCGTCGGGCAGGTCGGCGAGCGCGAGCGCCGCGAGGCGTCCCGCCGCGCGCTCCACGTCGTCCGGCAGGGCGTCGCCCGCGTGCCGCGCCGGAGCGAGCGGCTCCAGCTCCGCGGGCGCGGGCGGGCGCGTGGTGCCGCAGCCGGCGATCAGGGCGACCGCCACGCAGGCCTGCAGCAGGGCCACGGCGCGGCGTCCGCGCGCGCTACTGGGGCAGCCGGTCATCGTAGACCTGGAGCGTGAAGGCCAGGAAGGCCTCGAGCTTGCGCGCGGCCTCGAGCTTCTCGACTCGCCCGTCGCGGTGCGAAACCGTCTCGTAGATGCGCGTCGCGCCGAAGGCGTACTCGTCGAAGATCGCCGCGTCGAACTCGAGACCGTGGGGCGGGGCACGGCGGGCGTAGCGCTCCGCGAGCTCCGCGTAGAAATCCGCGAGCGCCAGCAGGTGGCGCACCTGGAGCTTGCTGTCGCGGTGGCGCTGCACCACCTCCTGCCGGAGGCGCAGCGCGAAGGCGTCGAGGCGCGGATCGAGCGCACTGCGGGCCGCGAAGTAGTCGGCGCGCAGCCGGTCCGTTCGCTCGAGCTCCTCCTCCACCACATGGGCGTGGTGCGTCCCGGCGATTGCCTCGCGCAGTGCCGCGATGCGGGCCTCCCGCTCGTCGAGCACGCCCAGCGCGGCCTCGGGATCGTCCACGGGGCCGGGTGTCAGCTGGCCGGCAGCGTGCAGCTCCGCACAGACCTGTGCCGAGCGCGCCGCCTCGGCGGCCAGCGGCGACTCGAGGCCGGCCACGCGCTCGTAGTGGCGCGTCGCCAGCTCGAACTCGCCGAGACGCTCGAGCGCGCGCGCCTTCGAGAAGTGGATCACGTCGAGCATGTACCCCGACGCCAGCTTGCGCGCGTGAATCTGCTCCAGATCCTCGAGTCGCTGGAGGGACGTGCGGTACACGTCCTTGCCCGTCAGGTCCCGGGCCGCCGGGAAGCGGTAGGTGTCGTCGTCGACGTGCAGGCGCAGCAGCGAGACCACCTCGAGCACGCTGCGCGTGGGCGCGTACACCGCGTCGGGCTGCGGCGCGCGCGCGCACGCCGCGAGAGCACCCGCGAGCAGCAGGAGCAGTGTGGGGCGCAGCAGGGGCACACGGCGCATCCCCTCAGGGTAGCGCGGCGCGCGGAGCGGGCTGCCAGCGGCGGGCTAGCGCTTGCCCTGTGGCCGGCGTGGCTGCTGCCGCGGACGCTCGCGCACGCGCTCCCGCCGCTCCCGGGTGCGGTCCCGCATCCGGTCGCGCTGCTCGGGCGTGGCATCGCGCATTCGCTCGCGCCGCTGGCGCAGGCGCTCCTGCCGCCGCTCCCGGACGCGGTCGCGTATTCGTTTGCGCTGCTCCGGCGTGGCGTCGCGCATGCGCTCGCGCAGCCGCTCGCGCTGCTCGGGCTTCAGCTCGCGCCAGCGCTGGAAGCGGTCCCGCAGCTGGTGGCGCTCGTCGGGTGAGAGCTTCTTCCACTGCTCGAAGCGCTGCTGCATCTGCCGGCGCTCGGCGGGCGAGAGGTCCTTCCAGCGCCCGAAGTTGCGCCGGACCCGCTCGCGCTCCTCGGGAGGAAGCTCGCGCAGCTGCTGCATCCGGCCTCGCACCCGCTCGCGCTCGTCGGGCGGGAGCTTGTCGAACTCGCGGCGCCGCTCGCGCCACTGCTCGCGCTCGGTCTCGCTCAGCCCGCGCCACCACTCCAGGCGCTCGTGCTCGTCGCGCGGCGGGTCGGCGTCGGCGTGGGCCGCTGCCGCCCCGCCCAGCAGCAGGGCCCCGACCAGGAGCGCCCCGAGGATCCCGGCCCTCATGGCGGGCCGCTCGCCGCGCTGGGGATCGGCAGGTCCTCGGCCGGATCCCAGCCCCGCAGCAGGTCGAGCTCCTCGAGCAGCTCCAGCTCGCGCAGCAGCTCGAGATCGGCGGCCGAGGGCTCCGGCGGTCCGGCCTCGTCCTGCGCGGTCCGCGTCCGGCCCGACGGCGCGGGTGTCTGCGCGGCCGTCGGCTCGCCCGCCACGGCCGGCGCCGTCGTCGCGAGCGCCAGCGCCAGCGCGGCCGCCGTGCGCATCAGATCTCCGCCGTTCCATCCCAGTCCTCGAGGATCTCGAGCACCTCGAGAAGCTCGAGGTCCTCCTCGCGAAGCAGCTCCCAGGCCTCGGGCTCGGCCTCGGCCGCGATTGCCAGGTCGAGCGCGGGACGCTCCGGGGCGAAGGCCGCGTCCGTCGGCGGGCGCTGCGCCAGCAGCAGGGCGGCGCTGGCCGCGGCCAGACCGCCCGCGCCCCAGAGCAGGTGCGAGAGCTCGAGGCGATCGAGCAGACGGCGCCAGGCGGGCCGGGCGCGGCGCTCGCGCTCGGCGGCGAGGCGCGCGCGGAAGCGGGTCTCGAAGCCCGGCGACGGCTCGGGCGGCGACAGCTCCGCGAGCGCCGCGTCGAGCCGGCGCAGCTGGTCGAGCTGCTCGCGCAGCGCGGGGTCGGCGCTCGCGCTCGCCTCGATGCGCTCGCGCGCATCGCCGGGCAGCTCGCCGTCGAGATACGAGCCGAGCTCCCCGGTCAGATCCCGGATTCCGTCGCGTTCGCGGGTCACGTCGTCAGGTCCCCGAGCTTGCCGAGCAGCGCCTCGCGGGCGCGGTGCAGCAGGCTCTTCACGCTCGAGACGCTCGTGTCGAGCGACTCGGCAATCTCGGCGTATCCCAGGCCCTCCTGGGTTCGCAGCAGCAGGGCCGCGCGCTGCCGCTCGGGCAGCTCGCCGATGGCGCGCTCCAGGGCCTCCTGTGTGCGCACGGCCTCGAGGCGGGCGTCGGGCCCGGGCGTGGGATCGGCCCAGCGATCCTGGTCCACCGGCTCGAGCGCGACCTCACGCTTGCGGTGCGCGCGGGCGAGGTCGTTCAGCGCCAGGTTGTGCGCGATGCCGAACACGTAGGTCGAGAAGCGCGTTCGCGCCTCGTAGCGATCCGCGGCGTTGTACAGCCGGATGAACACGTCCTGTACCAGCTCCTCGGCACGAGCCCGGTTCCGGACCATCCGGAACAGGAAGCCCAGCAGGCGGGGCGTGTAGCGCTCGAAGAGCACGTCGAAGGCTCGCGTATCCCCGTCCTTGAAGGCGAGCATGAGCCTCGCGTCCTCATCGACCATCGACCCGCCTGCAGCTGCCGTCGTGCGTTGAACCGCCGTGCGGGGCCCCGGTTTCGCGGGCCCCGCCGCTGCCAGAATCTACCGGCGCGCCGGGGGAATGCCCGCGATCCTGCCGGCCGCGGATCGCGCCCGCGCGGGCCGGCGGTGTCAGGAGCCGGCAAGCTCGGCGCCGAACGCGCGCAGCTCCGCGGCCAGGGCTCCGGGCGCGTCGAGCGGCATCGGGTGACCGGCCCCGGGCACGATGACCCGGCGCGCGCGCGGCAGACGCGCCTCGAGCAGCTCGCCCGCGCGGTGGAACGCGGGATCGTCGGCGCCGCAGAGGATCAGCGCGGGTGCCTCGATCGCGCCGAGGGAGCCGGTCAGGTCGGGCTGCGGCGCGGCCACCCCGCGCGCGAAGTGCGCCAGCGCGCGCGGATCCGCGCTCGCGAGCGCCGCGGCGGCGGTCCGCGCCGCCGGAGCGTCCGGCGCCCGGCCCAGGATCTCCAGGCGTGCCCGGGGGTGCTCCAGGTAGCGCGCGATGCCCTCGCGCTCGAGCTTGTCGGCGGCGCGCTCCCAGGTGGCGCGCCACCTCTCCCGGCTCTCGGCCCGCTTGAAGCCCGGGCCGCTGTTGACCAGCACCAGGCCGCGGACCGCGTCCGGCCAGCGCCGCGCGTAGCACAGCGAGAGCAGGCCGCCGAGCGACAGCCCCACCAGGCACGCGGGCTCGCCGCCGGTCGAGAGGTGGACCGCACGCAGGTCCTCGAGCACCCGCTCGAGCGTGTAGCTGGCCGGATCGTCGGGCGCGTCCGAGGCGCCGTGTCCGCGGTAGTCCCAGGACAGCGCGCAGCCCAGCTCCGCGACCGCCCCGAACACCGGCTCCCAGTGCGCCCGCGCGCAGAGGGTGGGCGCCGAGAGAATCCACGGGGCTCCCTCGCCCGCCCGCGACACCGCGAGCCCCACGCCATCCGCACCCGGGACCACGCTCCCCAGTCTGGCATCCCGGCACGGCCAGCGGGTGCGGGCGGGCCGTCAGCCCGGGGGCCGCGACAGCTCCTCGATCAGGCGGTCGAGCCGCGCGCGGTCGTCGCGCGTGGTCACGGCCGTGATGCCCGCGGCGTCCAGGTGCAGGTCGGGCGTCAGCAGCTGCTCGTGGAGCCGCCAGGCCAGGCGTCGCGCCGTCGCGATGGCTGGCTCGCCGGCTCGCCGCTCGACCCGGCTGCAGTGGAGCTCGGCGCTGTGATCGCGCAGGCAGGCGCGTACCGCGCCCGGCCCCTCGCCGAGCTCGAGGTGCAGCCCGTCCCGGGCCGGCACCAGACGGGGCGAGCGCGCCAGGAGCGCGGCGGTGTGCGCGGCGATCTCGCCGGGCCCGGCCTCGATGCGCACCGGCAGCGCCGCGCCGACGCGGCGCAGGGCGCCCGGATCCAGGCCGAGCGCCGTGGTCGCGTGCCGTGCCGCCGCGGCCGTGTCGCCGCCGCGCCGGGCCGCGTCGCTCGCGCGCGCCGCGGCACGTGCGCGCAGCAGAGCCTCGCCTCGCGGCAGCATCGACAGGGCCGCCTCGGCGTGGCGTCGTGCGTCTCCCCAGCGCTGGCGCGCTGCGGCGATCTCGCAGGCCCAGACCCGCGCATGCCCGTCCGAGGCACCCGCCGCGCGCAGCGCGCGCCCGGCGACCCCGGGTCCGACCACGGCGACCAGGTCCGGCTCCAGCCACTCGGGCAGCTCGATCTCGGAGCTGGCGTACGGCGCGATCCGCCGCCGCAGGGCGTCGGGCGTGAGGCGCGCGGCGATCCGGCGCTCCGACTGCCAGGCCTGCAGCCGGTGCAGCACGAGCTCTGCGCGTGCCTGCAGTGCGGGCAGGAGCGGCGCGAGCCGGGCTCTCTCCCGGGCGCGTTCGGCCGCGTCGAGATGCGCGGCCCGATCCACCAGCGCGCTCGCCAGCAGCAGTGCGTCGGCGTCGACACTGGTCTCGCTGCCGCGGTCGGGCCGCGCCAGCGCCCCGGCCGTCAGGCGCGCCGCGGCGACGGGGCGGCCCGACGCGAGCAGGAAGAGCGCCGACGCGCGCTCGTGCATGGCGCGCGCGTGCACGTCGAGCGCGGCCGGCTGCCGCGCGCGCCAGCTCGCGGCCTCGCGCCAGGCCTCGAGCGCGTCGCCGAAGCGACCCTGATCCAGGCGCAGCGCCGTGAGCTCGAGCCAGGGCGAGGCGATCGTGCGCGTGGAGAAGTGACGCGTCGCCTCGAGCAGGAGCCCCTCGACCTCGTCGACCCGACCGAGCGCCCGTGCCGATTCCGCCAGGTTGACCAGGCGCGCCCCGCGGTCGTCGGGATTGCGCCCCCGTTCCAGCGCGCGCGCGCAGGCCTCGTACGCCTCGTGCGCGCGGTCCAGGGCGGACTCCAGCGCACACAGTGCGGTGTAGGACTTCGCGACCTGGGTGGCGTTGCGGTTGCGCTCGATCGCACGGCCCGCCGCGGCACGCGCCTCGTCGTGGCGGCCCAGGCTCATGAGCGGCCAGGCGCGCAGCGCGTCGA
>JAJDAJ010000011.1 GCA_029261925.1 Deltaproteobacteria bacterium
AGGTTCAGGAGTGGATTGCGGATCGCCAGATCGCAGCTCGGTTCATCGAGCCGGGAAGCCCCTGGCAGAACGGACACAACGAGAGCTTCAACGCCACGTTCCGAGACGGATGCTTGAACCGCTGGCTCTTCGAGTCGGTTCCTGAAGCCCGCGAAGCATCCGAGGCATAGCTGCAGGAGTACAACCAGGAGCGACCCCACGGGTCGCTGGGCCGGCGTTCGCCCGCCGGGTTCTTCGAACAGTGGGAACAAGAGAAGGGGTATTGTCAAAAGTTGTGGATCGACGGATGAGGATCAGGCGGCGTCCTTCTCCTTGTTGACCTTCTGAACTCCGTCGATGAACTGCGCACCGGCTGCAACCAGGGCGGCGAGGTGCGGCGCGTTGATTCTTCTCCAGCGCTGCTGTGCCATGTCCAGCAACTTGAAGGCCATGAGCAGGGCCTTCGTCCGGGAGCCCGCGCCCTTGGTCACCCGCTGGCGCAGGCGCACCGTGGCGAACGGCGACTCGATCACGTTGGTCGAGCGGATGTGCTGCCAGTGCTCCGCCGGGAACGCGTAGAACGTCAGCAGCAGCTCCTGGTCCCGGCGGAGCGACGCCACGGCCTTGGGATACTTCGCCTCGTACTCGCTCGCGAAACGCTCGATGCTTTCCTCGGCGAGCTCGCGCGTCTCGGCGTTCATGATCTCGTGCAGGGCACGCTTCGCCTTCGCCTGCAGACGCCTGGGAAGCTTGTCGAGCACGTTGGCCAGGCGGTGGACCCAGCAGCGCTGTTCCCGCGTCTGCGGCCAGACCTCGCCCACGGCCTTCCAGAAGCCCAGCGCGCCGTCGCCGATGGCGAGCGCCGGAGTACGAAGGCCCCGTGCCTTGAGATCGCGGAGTACGCTCGACCAGCTCTCGGCGCTCTCCCGGTAGCCGTCCTCGACCGCCAGAAGCTCCTTGGTGCCGTCGGCGCGCGCGCCGATCACGACCAGCGTGCACAGACGGTCTTCCTCCAGACGCACGCGGAAGTGCACGCCGTCGACCCACACGTACACGTAGTCGGTCTCGGACAGATCCCGATGCCGGAAGGCCTGGTATTCCCGGTCCCAGCCAGCCGTCAGCCGCGTGATCGTCGTCGGCGACAGACCCGAGGCCTGCTCCCCCAGCAGCACCGGCAGGGCCTCGCGGAAGTCGCCGGTCGACAGCCCGCGCAGGTACAGGATCGGCAGAACCTCGGCCACCTTCGGAGATCGCCGCATGTACGGGGGAAGAAGCTGGCTGGTGAAACGCTGATCCGGGCGCCGGTCGTGGACGCGGGGTGCCTCGACCTCCACCGTCCCTGAGCCCATCGTCACCTGGCGCGGCCGGGCCTTGCCGTTGCGAACGACCAGGGCGCGGCCGTCGTCGTCGCGCTGGTCGCGGTGCTGCTCGAGGTACGCCGCGACCTCGGCGTCGAGGGCTGTGACGAGCATTCGTCGTGCCCCCTCCCGGGCGAGCTCGTCCAGGATCACCGGAGCATTCTCGTCTGCGTCGGATTCGAGTATTCTGAGCATGGGCGGCGTGTCCTTCTCCCGGCACGGGGCCGGCTGTGTTGTGCTTACACAGAAGGATACGTCGCCTGATCTACGACCTCGATCCACAACTTCTGGTCATAACCCGGAGACGCGTTCGCTCTCGACTGCATCCACCGCCACCTTGAGATCTCATGCGGTCTCATCGGCGTTCGTCGGGTGGTCCGCGGTATTCCGTATTCTGTGCCCTCGCTCGTGCGTGCGCTCAGCTGGCCTCTCGTGCTCTCGCCTCGAGCCAGCTCTGCGGCATCTGGGCCATCAGCGACGGCATGTTCCAGAACTCGTGCCAGCGCTTGATCTTGCCGGCCTCGATCTCGTGCATGCAGAGGACCGGAAGCTTCGCGACCTCGCCCGTCGAGAAGTGCCACTCCTCCGTCCTTCGCGTCGTGACGCGCCGGGCATCGCCCACGACCGTATCGACGCCCATCACGAACGCATCGAGTCCCACGATCGATTTCACGAGCTTCTCCGTGACACCCGCCGGACCGATTGCGTCCATCTCGCGCGCCGGCTCGTCGCAGTAGGCCCCGTCCTCGGTGAAGAACCGCCCGGTGGCCTCGAAGTCCATCGCCTCGAGCGTCTTGAAGAACGCCTCGACGAGGTCGATGCACTCTCGCGCCTCGGGCGTCGCGAGCGAGCGGGCCTGATCGAAGGGATTCATCGGGCCTCCGCGGGGATCATCGGGAGGCGGCCATGGAGCCGCGTGACGTCATCGCCCGCAGTCCAGCGATCAAGCCATTCCTCGTAGTAGTCGGGCAGGGGCTGACGGGCCGGGTCGTGCCAGGGCAGCTGGGATCTCAGGATGCCCAGCGCGGAACGCCTTGTGGCTGCACGCGGCACGCTCGCGAATGGATTGCCCTCGTATACCTCGTGGGGCACGTCCGGAACGTGCGCCTTGAACTCGTCGATGATCAGATCGAACAGCGAGCCTGCGTGCTTCTGGAAGCGCCGCGTGTTCCTGATGCGGTACCAGTAGCTGCCCAAGACGTGGTCGTACACCATGAGCGCCGAGCTGCGATGCTCGATCTCCTCGCAGAAGTGCCACAGGAGCATCGACGCGAGACGCGAATCTCCGCCGCCGAACAGGATGCCCCGGTTGTCGAGGATCATCTTGAAGAACGGGGTGAAGATCGCCTCCAGGCCACCGGCATAGGCCAGGTGGTACTCGAGCGGATGCGACTCGTACAGCTCGTCGTAAGCCTGACGGACCTTGTCGAGCGACGACTGCAGCCCCGGATACTGCTCGATCAGGGCCCTGGCGTGCTTCATGTGCGCGACCGCATGCACGGCCTCCTGCTCCCGGAACAGGCGGGCCTCGGTCGCGACCTCCTCGTCGGTGATCCGTGACCGGGCCGCGACCGTGGCTTTGCAGATGTAGCGCTCGAAGCTGATGATCACGAACGTGATCTGATTCATCAGGACGGAGAAGCGCGGCTGCTCCGGGTTCCACACGAACGGGATGCCTTCGAAATCCCAGTCGAACTTCCGTACCTCCAGATTCGACATATCCCCTCCGTCCTCTTCGCGTCAGGTATACATTCTTACATATCCTGTATGATGTAAAGTGGGGAGCAGGCGCGACAGGGGAAGCAGCGATGAGCCGACGAGAGGCCTGGAAGGGAGCCGCTCCGGAATCGAGCGCGGCCGCGCGGAAGCACCTGCTCGCGGTGGCGCAGGAATGCATCGCGCGTCACGGATTCTCGAAGGTCACGCTGTCCGACGTGGCCGCGGCGGCGGGCGTCACCCGGCCGACGGTCTACCGTCATTTCGGGAGCGCCGAGGAGCTGCTCAACGCCGCGGCCGTGACGGCGAGCGGCGGCTACCTCGAGCGGATGCGCTCGCGCACGATGCGCCTCGACGACCCGGTCGAGCGCGTCGTGGAGGCGATGGTCATCTCGATCTCCGAGATTCCCGACGACCCCTATCTCGAGGAGCTCTTCCGGATGCGCGACGCGGTCTCCGTCCACGCCGCGAATCAGAACGCCTTCGTGTCCAGCGAGCTGCGACTCTACTTCGGCGATCACTGGAAAGGGGACGACCAGGCCCTGGACGAGCTCGCCGAGATCCTGCTGCGTCTGCTGAAGAGCTTCCTCGAGGATCCGGGCCCGGAGCGAGACGTGCCCGAGCTGCGGCGCTACCTGTCGAGCTGGCTCGCTCCGATGCTGAGGCCGCGATACCTCTGAGGGTCGACCAGGACTCTCCAGGGGGGAGGACCAGCGCGATGAGCACGCCCGGCACCGGGCCGCTCCGAAGGAGTGGCCCCGGGGGAGTGCCTGATGTCTGACCACCCCTCCACCCCGACGTCCACCTGCTGGATGGGCGCTGGTACGCGAGCGATCCCCACGCTCACTGGGACTGGCTGCGCGCCAGCGCGCCCGTGTATCGCGATCCCGACGCAGGAATCCGGGCCGTCGCCCTGCAAAAGGACGTCATGGCGGTCTCGAAGGACTGGCGGACGTCCAGCAGCGCGCAGGGGATGCACCCCGAGCGCGGACCTGTCGCGAACATGATTTGCATGGACGACCCGCAGCACCGGCTGCGGCGCGCACTGGTCAACAGCGGCTTCACGCGGCGCCGCGTCGAGGACGACGAGCCGAAGATTCGCGAGATCTGCCGCAGCCTGATCGTCTCGGCGGCGAGCCGCGGTCGTCTTGACTTCGTACACGACCCCCGGAACCAGGACCTGATGGTACGATTGCGCGTCGACCTCAACGCCAGGGAGCAGCCCGATGACCCGACTCTCGATCTCGCTCCTCCTCATTGCCCTCAGCTCGCCCGCCCTCGCGGACACGCGCCTCTGGCCGACGGGCCCCCCGCCCTGCGATGACATCGCTGACCTTCAGTCCTGCGTGAATGCTGCTCTGTCCGGCGACGTGATCGAGATCGCGGCCGATGCGATCCCCGGTCAGACCGTCAGCATTCCGGAGTCGGGGCAGCCGCTGAAGAGTCTCACTCTGCGACCTGCCGCCGGCTTCGCGCCGGTGTTCGGAGACTTCACCTCGATCTTCGCCGCGGGCGGCGACGAGAACATCACCATCGTGATCGATGGCCTGACCCTCCAGCGTGGCCGTATCGATGCCTCGCAGGGGGGAGACGGCACCTTTGACGTGACGTATCGCAACAACCGGGTCCTGGGTGTCTCGTCCTCTGGTACCGCACTCCGCATCCGGAGTGGCAACGCGCAGCCGCCCTACGGGCCAACCCTGTTCGCCATCGAGAACAACGAGGTGGAGATCAACCAGGGCCCGAACAACACGGTCTCGGCGATCTCGGTGGGTGGGTTCCAGGATGGGGTGAACGTCGGCAGGATCAGCGGCAACGTGGTTCGTCAGATCGGCGGCGATCAAAACGCTGCGATCAACATCTTCAACAGCAACGCGATCCTCGAAGTCGACGCGATCGGGAACCAGATCTCCGGAGCGAACTTCAACGAGGGTATCGCGCTCCAGCAGGGCGGAACCGGCGCCATCACCGGCCGCATCATCAACAATACGATCAGCGGTCAGGTGGACGACGCAGGGCTGCCCGGTGCGATCACATTGAACGTGGGCTCCACCGCCACCGGTGACTTCACCGTGATCAACAACACGGTTGCGTTCAACGAGAACGGCTTGCAGACACGGGTGGACCCGGGCGCCGTCGTGACCGGCATTCTGGCCAACAACATCTTCGCCTTCAATCAGGAGGATGGGCTCGATCTGCGCCCGGAGTTCCAGGCCGGGGTAGCCGACGAGTCCAATCTCGTGTTCGGAAACGGCTCGAACTTCTTCGATCCGGGGCCGGGCACGATCTTCGCCGATCCGCGCTTCGTCAGTCCCGATAATCTGCGCACGCGCATCGGCTCGGCCGCTCGCGATTCGGGAAGCGACGCGCACGTTCCCATCGACATCACGACGGATGTGGTCGGTAACAGCCGGATCCGCGACGGAGCGGTCGACATCGGCGCATTCGAGGATGGCGATGACGTGCTGCTGCTCAACCAACAGTGTGGCGGGAGTGGTGCCTACCTGCCCGCAGCGCTGATCAGCCTCGGTATCGACTTCGTCGAGGCGCAGGACCACGCCGATTTCGAGCTCCAGCTGACGAACGGAAGCTCCTGGGATCTGATCCTGGTGGACGAGTATGATCAGTCGATTCCCGGCACGGCGCTGGCCGCTCTCCGCGACCACGTCGATGCGGGCGGTCGCGCCTACATGAGCTACTGGAACGTGGGCGCCTCGCCGCTCACCGTCGAGAGCTTCGGTGCTGCAGCGAGCTCCCCGCGTTCGATACCGCCGGTGGTGGATTTCTGGCTGGCGGCACATCCGCTGGGCAATGATCCCAGCGTGATCGGGACCCTGACGCCGGATGCCAACACCTGCAACACCGATGCCTGGGGCTTCGACCCCCTCGCGAGTGCGATCGCCGTGGGCGGCTTCACGGCGTCGCCGACCGCTGGCGAGGCCGGAATCATCGTCGGGAACGAGGGTCGGACCGTTCTGCTCGGCACAACTCCAGGTCTATACCCGTCTTCCGAGATGATCCCCTTCCTCGAGAACGTGATCGGCTTCCTCCTCGCTCCAGACATCCTGCTGCTCGACGCGCCGTGCACGGGCAGTACGTCACACTTCCCGGCGGTGCTCGAAGATCTCGATCTGGGCTTTGTCCACACGGCGACGGCCGAGCGCTTCGACGGCTGGCTGTCCAGTGGCCGCGACTGGCGGCTCATCGTGGTAGACGCCGACAGTGACATGCCGCAGGACGGCGCTGCCCTCGACGCGTACCTCAGCGCGGGTGGCCGGGCCTGGTGGAACGGATCGGGCACCGAGCCCGCCACGGCAGCGGCGCTCGAGTCCACCCTGGGGGCGGCCTATACCGCACCGCGTGCAATCCGACGCTGGGCGGGGGCCTGCTGTGATCCGGGGCATCCGCTCTATCGCGATCCCGCGGTCCCCGAACTTCTCTCACCCGATGCCGACACCTGCAGCGTGGACGGCTTCGAGCTGTCGCCGGTCGGGGGCGGGGTTGCGCTCGCGGGCTTCACCTCTGTACCGGCGGTGGGCCAGGGCGCTCTGATCTCGGGTAACGCCGGGCGCACGCTGCACTTCGGGGGCATGCCGGGACTGTTTCCAGGGGCCGAGATGGTCCCGCTGCTGCGAGGCGCGCTGCGGTTCCTGCTCTCGGGCTATCCGCTCTACAGCATCGAGCGCTTCGGATCGACCCTGCACACGGTCGAGCTGAATGACGGCTCGACCCGGGATGCGGTCGGTGTCCAGATGGACGGGAGTCCGATCGAGGGCTCGATGGCCCTGGCGATGAGTCCAGTGAGCGGGGAGCTCTGGCAGATCGTGGAGACCGAGTTCGGCCGGGAGCTCGCCCGCGTCGATCCCTTCAGCGGCCTGGCAACCGCCGTGGGCTCACCCGATCGGAGTATCAACGGGATGGCCTTCGACTGCCGCGGCACCCTGTTCGCCGTTTCGGGCGAGAACGACCTGGTGTTCCCCGAGTCGCTGTTCGAGCTGAGCACCCAGGACGGTTCCGCCACGTTCTTGACGGCACTGAGCAACGGTGACGACGGCGAGGCGCTGGCCCATGACCCGGACGCGCGCCTGCTCTACCACGGCTCCGGCGACGCCGTGAAGGTATTCGAATCGATCGACCCGTTCAGTCTCGACCGCACACCGATCCCACTGTCGGGAACGGCCTTCTCCACACTCCGTGCCCTGACCTACCTGTCTCCGGGTCAGATGCTGGTCAGCGACGGCTCCGAGCTGCTGGCAATCGACACGCTGACGGGGGTCGTCGGGCCCATCACCGCGCTCGACCACACCACCAAGGGCCTCGCCAGCACGGACCTGCGCTGCTGTCTCGACCCCGGCGACGCCGATTGTGACGGGATCCCCAACGGCGCCGATCTGTGTCCGTTCCACGCGGAGCTCGACCCCGCAGCCGACGCCGATGGCAACGGCATCGGCGACGAGTGCGAGTGCGGAGATCAGACCGGCGACGGCCTCGTCAATGTTGCGGACATCCTGGCGATCAACGAGGTGATCTTCGAGCTCCAGAGCCCCCACCCGCTGTGTGACACGAACGAGGACGGTCAGTGCAACGTGGCCGACATCCTGGGAGCGAACGCCAAGATCTTCGGAGCGGACGCATTCTGTTCCAGGTACCCGGCGCCCTAGCTGGATCCGGTTGTGGCCCCGGATGGGCGAGCCGCCGCGGGCAGGACGTGATCGAGTACCTCCAGGCCAGCCAGGGCGGCCGCCTTCATCCTCGATCGCGCCACGTCGTGTTCAGGTCAGCGCACTGCCGGCCGACGCCTCGCACGCCCTACTTCGAGTTCTCCAGGTAGCGCAGGAGCTCGCTGTCGGTGGTCAGCAGAACGGTGGTCTCCGGGCCCATGGTGGCCGAGAGGACCTCCATGCTCTTCCGGAAGCGGTAGAACTCGGCGTCGCGGCTGTAGGCCTGCGCGTAGATCCTGGCCGCCTTGGCGTCGGCCCGGCCCTTGATCTCCTCGGCATCGCGGTACGCCTCGGAGCTGATCTTCTTGAGCTCGCGCTCCCGTTCGCCGTTGATGCGGGCGGCCTCGCCGGCACCCTCGGCGCGGAACTTCGCCGCGATGCGGTTGCGCTCGGAGATCATGCGCGCGTAGACCTCCTCCTGCACCTGCTCCACGTAGTTGATGCGCTTGAAGCGGAAGTCGAGGATCTCGATCCCCAGGTCCGCCGTGCGCGACTGTGCGGAGGCGAGGACCTCGGCGACCAGCTCGGCGCGGCCGAAGTCGATGCTGTTCCGGGCCTCTGGCTCGGCGACATCGTCGAGCTCCTCGCTGACGACGAGCTGTCGATTCGTGCTGCGCACGACCTCGATCAGGTCGTGCTTGGCGATCGTGTTTCGCGTCTCGCCGTCCAGGATGTCGTCGAGGCGAGACTGGCCACCGCGCTCGTCGCGGAGGCGCTGGAAGAACTTGAGCGGGTCGCTGATTCGCCAGCGCGCGTAGGTGTCCACGTGGATGAAGCGCTTGTCCTTTGTCGGCAGCTGGTTGCTGTCGCCGTCCCACTCCAGGAAGCGCTTCTCGAAGCGGTTGACCCTCTGGATGAATGGCAGCTTCCACTTGAGGCCGGGTGTGGTGATCGGCTCGCCCACGGGGGAGCCGAACTGCGTGATCACGACCTGCTGCGACTCGTCGACGATGAACCAGCTGCTGAAGATCACCACCAGGGCCAGCAGTGCCACACCGATCGCGATGATCAGGGGGCCTCTCATGGTCGCTTCTCCTCGTCGAGTGAGAGCAGCGGCACGAGCCCCTCGAGGTCCTCGTCCAGAATGATCGTGCGTTTCACGCGCGGCAGGATGCTCTGCATGGCCTCCAGGTAGATTCGACGCCGGGTCACCTCGGGAGCCTCACGGTACGCGTCGAGCAGCGCGTTGAAGCGCGAGGCATCGCCCTGCGCCCGGTTCACGCGATCCGTGGCGTAGCCCTCGGCCTCCTGGACCGCCTGGAGGGCCTCGCCGCGGGCCCTGGGAATTATCTTGTTGAAGGCGCTGCGCGCCTCGTTGATCAGCCGCTCGCGCTCCTGCTGGGCCTGGTTGACCTCGTTGAATGACGGCTTGACGGCATCGGGCGGGTTCACGTCCTGCAGGACGACCTGCTCGATCTTGATGCCGGTCTCGTACTGGTCGCAGAGATCCTGCAGCCTGACCTCGACCTCGGACGCGATCTCCTGGCGCCCGATCGTCAGGACCTCGGTGACGCTGCGGTCGCCGACCACCGCGCGGATGACCGCCTCGTTCATGTCGCGGAACGTCTCGCGCACGTTGCGGACCCTGAAGAGGTACCGGTAGGGGTCGGCGACACGGAACTGCGTGGTCCACTCGACGACGGCGACGTTGAGATCGCCGGTCAGCATCTGGGCCTCGTCGTCGCTGCGCCTGAACTGGGAGCGAACGGCGGCCTGCTGCGTGCGGAAGCCGAACTCCTCCTTGAGCTGACGCTGGACCGGGACCTTGATCACCTGCTGGATCGGGTAGGGCAGCTTGAGCCGGAGCCCGGGACCGGCCTCGTGCGAGTACTCGCCGAAGGTCAGGACGACGCCGACCTCCTCGGGCTCCACCGTGAACACCGAGCTCCAGAGCGCCGCGACCACGACAAAGACCAGGAAGGACAGGCCGACGGCCCGGGGGTTGAAGTCGGGCAGCTCGAAGTTGGGGACCGGAAAGTCGTCGCGCGAAGGCATCGCGAATCCTCGATTCCCCTTCAGCCTAGCATCGCCTGCGATCGGAGCCGTTGGTCGTCAACGCTGACCAGAATCATCTCGTCGAGCTGCATCGATCGTCCTCCCCGCAACTCCTGTCCCGAGGGGAACCGTCCCGCTTCGACTATGATCGCGGCCGGACATCACTACCGGGAGCAGGAGGGCCGAGATGGGTGTTCTGGACGGCAAGATCGCGATCGTCACCGGCGCCACCCGCGGTATCGGAAAGGGCTGTGCGCTCGAGCTGGGCGCGGCGGGAGCTACCGTCTACGTGACGGGACGCACGCACACCGAGGGCGAGGCCCCGTTGCCGGGAAGCCTCGAGTCGACGGCCCGCGAGATCGAGGAGCTCGGTGGACGGGGGATCCCCATCGCGTGTGACCACGCTGACGACGCTCAGGTCGAGGCGCTCTTCGAGCGCGTCGCGGAGGAGCAGGGATGCCTCGACCTGCTGGTCAACAACGCCTTCCGCGTCTCCTCCGGTCTGGATCCCAGCCTCCCTTTCTGGGAGACGCCTGTGGGACTGTGGGACGACCTGATCGATGTCGGAACCCGCTCCGCCTATGTGGCCACGCATTTCGCGGCGCGCAGCATGGTCGCGCAGGAAGGCGGCCTGATCGTCAATATCAGCTCCGCCGGTGCCATCCGTTTCTTCCACCACCTGGTGTATGGCGTGGGCAAGGCCGCCCTGGACCGGATCACCAAGGATGCGGCCCGGCCGCTCGCGCTTCATGGGGTCTCGATCGTCTCGCTCTGGCCCAATCTCGTGAAGACCGAGCGCGTGCTGACGCTGACTGGCTTCGACCTCAAGGGGGCAGAGTCGATGCGCTTCACGGGGCGTGCGGTGGTCGGCCTTGCCACGGACCCCGAGGTGGCGCGGTACAGCGGGCGCGCG
Organism: Deltaproteobacteria bacterium; assembly: GCA_029261925.1. Classification (GTDB taxonomy): domain Bacteria; phylum Myxococcota_A; class UBA9160; order SZUA-336; family SZUA-336; genus JAGWBS01. The sequence continues at coordinate 10,683 of JAJDAJ010000011.1, forward strand.
GTGACCTCCCGAGGCATGGCCAACGTCTACGGCTTCAAGGACGTGGATGGTGGCCTGCCCGATGACTCGCCCTGGCAGCCGCGGTGAGCCTCGACACGGACCTGGATCTTCTCGTCATCGACCGGCTGGCTCGGTGGCTTCGGGAGGTGCCAGGAATCGAGCTTCTCATCTCGAAACCACAGAATCCGCATACAGGACGGCTCCGGGTGATAGAATCCTCCTACGCACCGAAGCTGGAGGGCTGTCATGGCCCGAAGCGTGTTGAATGCGTTGATGCGCATCGCCGTAGTCGCCGGGATGGCGTCTCCTGGTGGTTACGCGAGGAGCTACGACTACTCGGTCGAGGCGACCTCGCCGGAGGTCCCGGGTCGGTTCGTCCCCGCTGACCTGGTCTTGCAGAACGGTGCCCTCGTCCACGTCACGGCTGCCGAGCTCGGACTCGGTCCTGGCGACGAGATCGACGCGCTCAGCTACGCGCTCGACCAGCTCGATGGGGACGCCCGCCGGGTACAGTTCTCTGTGTCGCGCGGCACGGTCGGAGCCGGTGGCGAGATCACCCTGCAGCAGTCGTCGAATGGCGCAGCGGGCGACAAGTTCAACTTGCAGGATCTGGGGGGCGGCTTGCTCGGGCCCTTCCTCGCGTCGGATGCACCCACCCACGGCTTGACTCCAGGAACCGGAGCGACGCAATCCGAGCTGGACGGCCTGGCGGGCCCGGCTTCGTCTCGCAGCGCCGTCTACTTCTCTCTCTCCCGGACCACCGCACCCGCACTCGGTTTCGACCCGGCGGATATCCTGGTGGTCGAGACTCCGGGGAGCACGCCGATTCAGGTCTTCGCCTCGCGCGCGGACCTCGGCCTGCAGGTCGGTGACAACATCGACGCCCTGGCCCTCAGCGTGGATACCGATCTGAGCGGCCCGGGGACGATCATTGCCGTCTCACTGGACGCCGCATCTCCGAGCAGACCCGGCCTGCTTGGGCCGGGTGACGGGGTTCTGCAGGTGATCCCCGGGCCCCCGAGCGTCCTGTACGCATCAGCCGCACTGGACCTCTCCGCGAGCAGCACTGATGAGCTCGACGCACTACAGATCGTCGCTTACGAGGTCTTCTTCCCACCTCCGCCCCCTCCCGGAGGCGATCCGCCACCCTTCCGACCTCCACCACCCGCGCGAGGTGACGGTCCCAAGACGGTAGAGGTCGCACCGAGCGGCGGCCCCCTCTCGCCACTGCCGGGCGCCGGTGATGCCCATCCCGGGCTGAACGGCGGCGAGACGCTCCAGCTGGTGCTCAACAACGAATATCAGGCCTTCGACATCAGCGACGAAGTGCTGCCCCCGGAACCCGGCCCCAGCTCCACGGTGAGGGCAGCTGGCACCGTGGTGCCCGGAGTCGGCACGGTGACCGAGATCCAGCGTGCCATCACTCTCCAGCAGTCCGGCCGGTTCGAGACGGGCATCAGTCAGGTTCGATACGACTCGGGGGCGCAGGGGGCTCTCCTGTGGGAGAGCTATCGAGAGAACTTCAATCACACCATTGGCTTCGACATCACGACGGGGCGGCCCTATGCGATCGAGCCGGCATTCGACGAAGGGAACCCCAGCTGCGACACCTGCCAGGGGTACGACCACACCAGCTGCGGAGGCCCCGATCCACTCTGCGGCGACGGGAAGCTCGACGTCGAGGAAGTCTGCGATCCGTCCGTGTTTCCACAGCCCACGGATTGCGCCACCCTCGGGTTTGCCGCTGGTGGATTCCTGCAGTGCAACGCCGACTGTTCGGGATTCGATACGACGGCCTGCACGGGGACATCTTCGATCCAGTGTGGAAACGGCATTCTCGAGCCGGGGATCGACGCATGTACTGCTTATGGTCTTTCTGCGCCTGCCGACCAGTGCAATGCCATCGAGAACTGTGACGGTGCAAATTTCGGGTCCCTTGCCTGCCAGAGCTACGGATTTTCCGGCGGCTCGTTGAGCTGCTCCGCAGACTGCAAGACGATCGACTTCTCGACCTGCACCGGTGGTACCGGACCGGTCTGCGGCAATTCGCTCACGGAGCCCAGCGAGGCTTGCGAGCTTGCGAGCCCGAGCAATCTGACCTGCGCCGACTTTACCGAGACGATCACCAGCGTCGCGATCGAGACCGGCGCGTCGGATTCCAGCACCGTTTGCACCAGTGCATACGTCGGTACAGGCGGCTTCGACGCGAACCCGACCGCGATCTGCCTGACGCGGCGGGATATCGTGGAGTTCTCGCAATTGGTCGGCCACTTTGAAACCGCCGTGGCGCTCGCCCTGATCCTGGGGGACAGGGACATCATCGTCACCGGAGAGCCCGCTCCGGACTCGCAGAATCGCGCGCTTCCCAGCGCTGCTGTTCAGGCTCCCAGCCTGATCACCGACTTCTACCGGCCGCCCGCGATCCTGCGCGATCCCTTCAATCCACAACCCGGTGCGTTCCTGATGGTCGCGATCGCACGCACACCCATGGGCGAGGTGTTCGCCGGGAAGCCCTTCGTCCTTACCGGAGATCCGGATCGACCCGTGATCGAGCAACCCACGATCGTGCTGCTCGGTCCAGGAGTCACGAGTCCCGAGGGAACCTTCATCCCGATCCTCAACGATCCGTCGGGCGATGGCTACGAGTTCGCGTTCGCAGGCAGCTCCCGCGGCGTGTACCTGTGGCGCGCCGGGACCCTCGAGACGATCGCAGACAGAAGCACTCCGGTCCCCGGAGACACGGGAACCTTTTCGAGCTTCTTTGACCACGTATCCCTGGATCAGGGACGGATCGCGTTCCGGGGAGTGGATGCCTTCAGCCGCAACGGAATCTGGACCAACGCCGGCGGCGCCCTGGCCAAGGTGGTCACGACCGGGGACATCATCGGCGGCAAGACAGTCACCGCGGTCGAGCTCGGTAGACACGGACTCAAGGGAAACCTGATCGCCTGGCGGGCCACGTTTGATGACTTCAGCAGCGCAGACATGGCCACCTCGGTCCCGACCAGCTTCGACATTGCCGACCCGTCAGTGCGCGACGTGTTTGTCGACATTGAAACCAGCACCGATCCGAGCATCCTGGCGGGCGACCCGGCAGCCGTCCTCACGAACGAGACCCCTCTCGGCGGCGCAGTGGGGACCTGGACCTCGGACGGGACCACGGGAACACTGACCCTGCCCGGCGCCTTCCTGGAAGGCTTCGTCGACAGCTTCGTCAGCGGGGCAACTGCCGTCCCGGGTAGCTTCTCCGACGTCACGACCTCTGTCGACATCGCCACAGGGGATGTGGTTAGAAGCTACACCGGCCAGATCACTGCGGGTGTCGTCGGCAATGTGACGGGAGACACGCGGACCGGAGCAGGCTGGACCAGTCCAGTCGTGACCGGTGGCGTGATTCCAGGAACGATGCCCGGCTTCAACGTCTTCGAACAGGGCGGACAGCCGACGAACTTCTTCTGTACCGAGAGCTACAGTCAGGGCGGATTCCCGACCGGATGCAGCACCAGCCCGGTCTTCGCGTTCCTGACTCCCACGGTCCCCGATCCGGTGACCGGCCTCGTCAACTCGGTGGGGCCATTGAGCTTTGCCAGCGCGTCGTTCAACGGAACCTTCTCTGACGTGAGCGGGGACCAGCGCTGGCTCGAGGGACCTCAGCTCTGTCCGGACTTCGACAGCGACGGTGTCTGCGATTCCGTCGACAACTGCCCCTACTACGCAAATCCCGGCCAGGGTCCTTCGGATCGACCGGACCGAGGAGCCGCATGCCGCTGCGGCGATCCCGATCTGGACGGGAGCCCGACGGCCGCCGACCGGGCGCTGATCCGAAACGCCTTGGCGGGGCTCACGAACCTGAGCCGCGACGCGATTTCAAAGTGCTCGATGTTTGAAGCGCCCGGTCAGTGCGGCTTGGTCACGAGCGTGGCGATCGCCCGGCTCGTTGTGGGCTCATCAGAGCCGGGCGATGTCGACGCCTGCCCGCGAGGCGTGGCGTTCTAGCCCAACCACTGCAGCTCTGCTGCCGCGGCGGGCGTGGTGTGCCAGAAGTCGGTCGAGCCGGACCGCGAGCAAGTCCGGGACCCTGGGGGCGTGCATCGAGGTTGGCTTCGAACGACCGGAGTGGCGTACGCTGTAGCGCACGAGCACCGTGCAGCGGCCCCGGGCGTAGCCGGACTGCTCGTTCGCCGCGAGCGGCACGTGAGCATTATCAACGGCTACGATCGGTCCGGAGCACGACATCGGCGGAGTCCTGGCACACTACGGGAGAGCGAATGATGTTCGATCTGGTGATTCGTGGCGGAACGATCGTCGATGGCCAGGGCGGCGCCCCCTACGAGGGCGACGTCGCCGTCAGCGATGGAAAGATCGTCGCTGCCGGCAAGGTCGACGGCCAGGGCCGCGAGGAGATCGATGCGCGCGGCCGACTCGTCACCCCCGGCTTCATCGACATCCACTCCCACTACGACGCTCAGCTGCTCTGGGACGACACGCTGGACCCGAGCTTCTCGAACGGCGTCACCACGGTTTTCGGCGGCATTTGCGGCGTCGGCCTGGCCCCCGTGCACCAGGCGCATCGCATCAAGCTGGTCGAGATGATGGAAGGCGTCGAGGACATTCCCGGGGTCATTCTCGACCAGGGAATCGACTGGGACTGGGAAACGTTCGGCGACTACCTGGACAGGATCGGCGAACGCCAGTACACGATAGACATCGGCATGCACCTGGCGCAGGCCCCTCTGCGAATCTACGTGATGGGCGAACGCGCGTTGACTCGCGAGGAGGCGACGGACGCCGAGATCGAAGAGATGGCGGGCCTGGTGAGGGAGGCGATGTCGGCAGGCGCGGTCGGTGTGTCGCTCGGGCGCATGGTCGACCACAGGAGCAGCAAGGGCGAGGAGGTGGCCGGCACCTACGCCGGAGTCGAGGAGATCCTGGCACTCGCCCGCGCAATGGGTGAGACGGGCAAGGGCGTGCTCCAGGTCATTCCGCGGGGCGACGGCGGCGACACGGCGGGCAATCCCGCCACTCCGGCAGATCGCGAGAACGAGCACGAGCTGCTCGTCGAGCTGGCCAGGGCGGCCGGACGGCCATTGACCTACCTGCTGCAGGAATACACGTACGATCCGAACGACTGGCGCACCATGATGGATCGGTCGAAGCAGGCCAACGACAAGATGGGGGTGCAGCTTCATCCGCAGATCGCGGCCCGGGGCACGGGGCTCATCCTCGGCCTCGACGGCTACCACCCCTTCCGTTCCCGGCCCTCCTACATGGCGATCGCGGGGTTACCGGTGGCGGCTCGGGCGGAGGCCATGCGCGAACCGGCTCTTCGCAGCGCGATCCTCGCCGAAGCCAACGTGCCGATCGAGCAGGCTGCGTCGCCGCGCATCCATCACCTGGCGGAGCGTTTCGGGCAACAGATCGACGCCTTCCACGTCATCGATTCACCGGACGGATACGAGCCCGACGAATCCATGCGGGTGCCCAGCATCGCCAGGGCGACCGGCAGGACGTCTCTCGAGGTGGCCTACGACACGTTGACGGCGGGAGAGGGAGGAAACCTGCTCGCCATGTTCGTCCTGAACTACGCACAGGGAAATCTCGACTCGACCTGCGACATGATGGCGGATCCCATCACCTTGAGCGGGCTCGCCGATGGCGGCGCGCACCTGCAGATGATCTGCGACTCCGCGGTATCGACCTATCACCTGACGTTCTGGGCACGCGACCGCAAGCGGGGCCGCCAGCTTCCCGTCGAGCACATGGTTCACAAGCTGACCGGCGCCTCGGCAGAGGCCTACGGGCTCCACGACCGGGGTGTGATCGCTCCCGGCAGGCGGGCGGATCTGAACGTCATCGACTTCGAGAGACTCGGCAACGATCTTCCGCAGATGGTTCACGACCTGCCGTTCGGCGGATCGCGGTACATGCAGGCGGCACGAGGCTACGACCTGACCCTGGTCAATGGCGTCGTCACGCGGCGCAACGACCAGGATACGGGCGCCAGGCCCGGGCGGTTGCTGCGCGCGGCGAGCTCCTGAGTCAACGACACACAACGACGGTCCGTGCTGCGCGCGGGCGTGACGTGGAGAAACAACGATGACGAAGCCGGTGGTCGTCGACGCGGACGGGCACGTTCTCGAGCCCGAGGACACCTGGATCAAGTTCATCGAACCCCGGTATCGGGATCGCGCCATTCGAATCGAGCGGGAGCCGGACGGCTACGAGCACCTGGTGATCGACGGCAAGTACCACAAGGCCGTCGATGGCATCCTGGGCATTCTCGGCGGCGTCGGCATGCAGGATGATCTGGAAAACCTGTTGACGCCCGGCAAGCGCAGCTATCAGGACGGCTGCATGCCCGGCGGCTACGACCCGGCCGCGCGGATCAAGGTGCTCGATGAAGAGCAGATCGACATCGTACTGCTCTACCCCACGATCGGGATCCACTGGGAGGCCCACGTCACCGATCCGGAGCTCGCCGATGCCTACACTCGAGCCTACAACCGCTACATCGTCGATTTCTGTTCTCACGACCGCAAGCGACTCGTTCCGGTCGCACACATCAATCTGCTGGACGTCGACCTCGCCATCGCCGAAGCGACTCGCGCCCGCAACGAAGGCTGCGTCGGCATCTACCTGTCGCCCGATCCAGCATCCCGCGGCGGCATGAGCATCGCCAGTCCGGAGCTGGGCAGGTTCTACGACGCAGTGTCCGACCTGGACATGCCGATCGGATTCCACGTCGTGGCGCGGGAGCTGGACCAGGGTCCGCTGCGCAACTATCTGGCGGACGGCGCCGCGGCCACCAGCGGGGGACTGGTGAGTACGTTCCTCGGCCTCGAGGTGATGATCGTCTTCACGCAGATGGTCACGGCAGGGGTGCTGGCCCGACATCCAGGCCTGCGCATGGCCGTGCTGGAGACCGGCTCGAACTGGCTGATCGCATGGCTGGACCGGATGGATCACAAGTTCGAGAAGGTGGTCGTCAATCGAACCAGCGAGCTGAGGATGCTGCCCAGCGAGTACTGTGCGCGGCAGTGCGTCATCTCGGCTGATCCGGACGAGACCATGACCCGCTCGGTGGTCGAGAGACTGGGCGACGACAAGGTGGTCTGGGCCAGCGACTATCCACACATCGATGCCGAGCTCGACGTGCTCAACACGCTGAAGAGGCAGCTCGGTGACTTGCCGGAAGCCAGCCTGAATCGCATCCTGGGCGGCAATTGCATTCGTTTCTACGGCCTCGACGCTTGACGCAGCTGCGGGTATCCCCGGGCTGCTCGACCTGCCTGCGGAGATGGGGGTGAGCCGATGGCCCACGACTGGGTGATACGCGGCGGGATGCTCGTCGATGGGACGGGGAACCCCGCGCGCACCGGTGACCTGGCCATCGAGGGCGGGCGCATCGTGGCCCTGGGAGCCGTCCCCGGGCGGGGCCGTGAGGAGCTCGACGCGCGCGGTCTGGTTCTCGCGCCCGGCTTCATCGACCCGCACACGCACCTCGACGCGAACCTGTTCTGGGATCCGGACCTCACTCCGTGCTCGGGCTTCGGCGTGACGAGCGTGGTGACTGGAAACTGTGGCTACACCTTCGCACCGATTGACGCGGCCACGCGCGACTACGTGGTCGCGGCCATGAGTACCGTCGAGCAGATCCCGCGCGAGTCGATCGAGGCGGCGGTGCCGTTCGACTGGAGTGACCTCGACTCCTACCTGGAGCGCCTGGAGCGTGTGCCGTGCTCGCTCAATCACGCGACCCTGGTCGGGCATGTGCCGGTGCGCGCGGCCGTGCTCGGCCCGCACGATGCATGCCGGCGCGTCGCGACTCCGCAGGAGTCCGCGCGCATGGCCGCGCTGGTCGCACGCGGCGCCGCGCTGGGAGCACTCGGCTTCAGCACCGATCAGGTCGTGGGAAACTTCGGCCCCGACGGTACCGATCTGCCGGGGCAGATCTGCGACGACGCAGAGCTGCTCGCGATCGCGCACAGCCTGCGAGATGCCCCGGGACCTGGCCTGTTCGCCATGGCGAACCGGGCACTGCTGCAGGGTCGCCGGGAGCGGGAGGAGGATCTCGACTGGCACGGCCGGCTCGCGGAGGCATCCGGCCGGCCCGTGGTCGTGGGCCCGATCTTCGATCACTTCGACGAGCCCGGCGTCGGGATCGATCTGATGAACCGGATCCTTGCCGAGCGGCGACCGGGGAAGCAGGTGATCCCGCAGATCTCGACGCGACCGTTCGAGCTCTGGACCCGGCTCGACGGCCCCGGCATCCTCGTCCAGTCCCTGCCGAGCCTGTACGACGCGCAATGTCAGGGGGCCGACGCCCTGCGCGCCCTCGCCGCGGACCCGGCTGCGCGCAGGCGACTGCGTCACGAGGCCGAGAAGATTCCGCCGACCCTGGTCTTCTCGGGTCGCTGGGACCATGTCTTCGTGCGCCTGACCCGGCCCGAGAACGCGGACCGGATCGGCCCCAGCCTCGCGGCGCAGGCGCGGGAACGCGGCGTGCACCCGGTCGATCTGTTGCTCGATCTGGCGCTGGCCGAGGAGTTCGAGACGCAGTATGCGACCGTGATGCGCAACGCGGACGACGACGAGGTCGCACGCCTGGTCGCGCATCCCGCCGCGATGATCGGGGCGTCCGACGCGGGAGCGCACACGCTGATGAACACCGACAGCTGCTTCGCAGTCTGGACGCTGCAACACTGGGTGCGGGAGCGGAGAGTGCTGAGCCTCGAGCGCGCAGTGCAGATGCTGACCGCAGACCAGGCGGACCTGCTGTGTTTCGCGGATCGCGGACGCCTCGGTCCGGGCCTCGCAGCAGATCTCGTACTCTTCGACCCCGACCAGATTGCCACCACGAGCGTGGGCTATCGCTCGGATCAGCCTGGAGGGGGCCATCGGCTGGTCCCCGAGGCGACCGGGATCAAGGCGAGCTTCGTGAACGGTGTCCTCGCCACGCGTGATGGAACCTCCACCGGCGCGCGCGCGGGCCGGTTCCTGAGACCGGGAGCGACCCGGAGCTCCTCGCCAGCGTAGTGTGCCAGGAGTCGATGGACTCGAAGCGCGAACGCTTCCAGGGGCCTGCAGGCGGGGGGAGGGGCCGCGCCCGCTGCGGTCAAAGCGAGCGACGGCGCGGGATCAGTACTTGAGGCCCACGCGCACGCCGTAGAAGCGCGGCGCTCCGTACCAGGCGAGTGGTGGTGCGCCGAAGAAGCGCGAACCGACGAGGATGTTCTGCTTCGGGGCCTCGTCCTCGATGTTCGTCACGAAGATCTCCGCCGCCCAGACATCTTCGGGGCTGCGCCAGATCAGCTTCGCATCGGTCAGATGGTGGTCCTTCTGCAGATCGAAGTCCTTGTTGAAGGCCCGGTAGTAGGTGTCGTCCTGCCAGGTGTACTGGACGCGGGGTGTCAGGAAGCCGAAGCGGCCCAGGGGGATCTCGTACTCGGCGGAGAGCGTGACCTTCCACTCCGGAGATCGTGAGAGCTCGTTTCCGCTGAAGTCGTCGAGACCGTCCTTGTCGCCGAGCAGGCCGCAGTTGATCGGAGCGCCCTGCCCGGGCGGCGTGCGGTTGCAGTTGTTCTGGTCCCTGAGCAGGCCGGTGCCTCCGCGGCCCTCCTCGACGTTCTCCTCGGCGAGGTCTCGCTCCTGCAGGCGCCGGTTCTGGAAGTTGAACGCCTGGATCTCGGTGACGCCCTCGGGGAAGTTGTCCGTGTTGAAGACATCCGCGGGATCGAGCGAGTAGTAGTCGAGGACCTCGGTCTTCAGGTGCGAGACGATCGCCGAGAGATTGAGACCCGGGATCGGGCTCGCCTTCGCCTCGATATCGAAGCCGTACATCCTGGCATCGGAGTTCTCCGTCCGCAGCGCGAAGCCGTCGAGCACGACGAGCTGCATGTCCTCGTAGGCGTAGAAGAAGCCCTCGATGTTGAGCTGCAGGCGCTGGCCGAGGAACTCGGACTTGCTTCCGAGGGCATAGGCCCAGATCTTCTCCGGCTTGTACTCGCCCCGGCCGCCCGTCCGGAATCCGCCCGACTTGTAGCCGCGGTCGATGTTCGCGTAGAGCAGGTGGTCACCGCCGAACGGACGCCAGTCCAGACCCGCTCCCCACGACGTTCCCCGGAAAGTGAGCTCGCAGTCAGAGTTGGCACGACCCGGCAAGAGATCGCCGGCGTCGCCGCCGGGTGTAGACCGGAACCCGAGAGGGCCCGTACAGCCCACGAAGGTGTTGCTGTTGGGCGTGCCGATGAAGAGATTCCGGAGCAGTCGGGTCTGCTTCTCGTCCTTGACCCAGCGCCCGCCGAGCTCGAAGCGGACCGTGTCGGTGATGCTCCAGTTGCCGTGGGCGAATGCGCCGTAGGACTTGTTCTCGGTCGACTGATCCGTCCGGATGAAGGAGTTCGTGGACGTGCCGTCCTCGCTCTGCTGCAGGGCGGGAGCGAAGAGTTCTCTCTCCCCCTTTTCTCGCGCGAAGTAGCTCCCCATCAGCCAGTCGACGCGCTCGGCGATCGTGCCGCTCCACCGGAGCTCGGCGGTGTGCTGCTCGGCGCCGCGATTCTGGTCGAGCTTGGACTGCACGAGATCCGTTCCGTCGAAGTCCCAGCGAAAGGCCGTTTCGCTGTGCTGGAAGCCGCCGATGGCAAGCAACCGGCTCTCTCCCAGGAGCGGCAGCGCGGGCACATCCCAGTCGATGGTTCCGGTGAAGCCCCAGAAGCGGTTGTCCTGAGCAGAGGGAAAGTCGGTATGGATGGCGCGAGAATCCGCATCCTCCGCACCGGGCCGGAACTCGACTTCGGCCGGGAGCAGGACCGGTCGACCATCGATGATCACGACCCGGTTAGGGGCGATCTCCTCGAAGTTGCACGCGGCGCGGAAGGGCATCACCGTCTGCCGCGTGAAGTTGGGCGCATTGCCCGTTGGCTGGCAGGTCGCCTCCTTCGAGATGGGGACGATGTCGGCCTGGGGCCCGTTGCCCGTCTGCTTGAAGTAGTTGTAGCTCAGGATCATGTCGAGGGTGTCGGTCGGGGTCACGCGGAAATGCGTTCGCAGGCCGAAGTCGTCGGCATCGAAAGGGTCGCGACTGTCGCTCAGCGTCTCGTTGTCGAGATAGCCGTCGCGATCCTCGTGGAAGAAGGCGACGCGCGTGGCCATGAACTCTCCGATCGGGATGTTCACCGCCCCGCGTGCCCGGACGCGGTCGAAGTTCCCGAAGAGGACGTCCCCGTCGATCTCGTACTCATCGTGGGGCTTCTTGGTGATCAGGTTGATCGATCCCGACGTCGAGTTCTTGCCCCCCTGCAGGCCCTGGGGCCCGCGCTTGACGTCGAGGGTCTCCAGGTCGAAGAAGGCCACGCGGGCGGCGGACGGCTGAGAGAAGTTCACGCCGTCGACGTGGAAGGCCACGCCGGGCTCGCCCGTGATCGACGCGTTCTCGGTACCGATGCCGCGGAGCGTCACGATCGCTTGCTGGCCGGACTGGCCCACGTGCAGGCCAGGCACGCTCGATGCGAGTGAATCGATGTTGACGATGTTCGCGCGGTCGAGATCCTCGGCTGTGAAGGCCGTGATTGCCTGCGCCTCGTCCTGCACATCGGTCGCGTCGAGGCGCTCGCCGATCACCTCGAGTGCCTCGATGCTCGGCGGTGCCTGCTCCGCCGGGGAGGCGACCGGCCCGGCTGCTGGGGGGGGCTGTTCCTGCGCGAGGGCCGGAGCCGGGAGCCCGATGAGCGCTGCCACCGCGGGCAGCCAGGTCAGGCGGCATCTGAGTCGCATTCGAGGGCTCCTCTGCAGATAGTTCCGCCCGGGGGCCGCAAGGCCCCCGGGCGGATGTGCCCTGAGAATCTGGCTGTGGCCTACTCCAGCTGGCAGGCGGTGTCGCAACCGTCCAGATTCTGGACGTTGCCGTCGTCGCAGGCCTCACCGGTCTCGATGATGCCGTTGCCGCAGCCGAGGCGAGTCACGTGGCGGCACTCGGCGGCGTTCGGATTGAAGATCTCCGCGTTCACACCCAGGATGTCGCTCACGTTGACGACCAGATCGTTGTTCGCGTCGGCGATCCTCTCCTGGGTCTCGAGCTCGAAGATCGCGTTGTTGATCGCGAGGATGTCATTCACGTTGACGAAGCCGTCCAGGGTCTGGTCGCCGCACTCGCACTCGTCGCCCCGGCATGGCGTGCTCGGATCGCCGTCGGTGCAGTCCGTATCGGCATCGGCAACGGGGTTGTACTCGTTCAGGAACGGGCAGAGGTCCTCCCCGAGGCCGCCCGCTTCTTCGCGGTCGTCGACGCCATCGCAGTTGAAGTCAGGAACGGTGCGTCCGCCGAAGTTGAACACGCCGCAGTCGGGTCCCGGATCGCCGGCGGGCTGACCCGCCTCGCCGGGCAGCGCGTACTGCTCGACGATCGTGCAGTACATGCCCGGTACGCCGCGCAGCACGGTCGGGTTGGTCGGGCAGGTGCGGGCGGGTGTCTCGCCGATACCGTCGCCGTCGGTGTCCTCGTTGGTCGGCCGCGCGTTGCGGAAGCCGCGCTCGCGCAGGTCGCACTCGTCGGCCACGAAGCCCGGCTCGCCGGGGCCCTGCACTCCGTCCTCCGGAGTGGCGTCGAGATCGGGACAGGGATCGATCGGGTTGGGCTTGTTGGCTTCGCAGAAGACCAGGCGGTTGACCCGGCACAGGCCCTGCTGCTGACCCGGACGGATCTGCTCGGGGTCGGTCTCGAAGCGTCCGTACGGCGGAAGTGCCGGGTCGTTGTCGAAGATCCAGTCGTTGGTGCGGATGATGAGATAGTTGACGCGATTGGGATCCACCGTGCAGTTGCGGCGATACAGGTCGGGATACTCGTTGAAGCCTTCCGAGATGGCCCCGCAGACCGCGCCGCTCGGGCTGGTGCAGCAGAAGGAGCCGTTGTCATCGAACCGGTACAGGCCCTTGAGCGGGTCGCCGTGGAAGCGGAGGTAGGTCTCGCCGCTGCCGCCCCCGCGGCTCGCCGGCAGGTTGAAGCGCCAGCCCTGGGCCGGCTCGGCGCGCTTGTTGCCCTCGAGGCAGTTGTTGCCGTTCCCGTCCACGTCGGGAGAGGTCCCGTTGAACGAGGGCGAAGATGAGGAGAGCAGCTCGAAGACGGAGGACGAGTTCCGGATTCCGCTCGAGATCGTGGCCTCGTTCTCCTGTCCGCCGCCAAGGTCACTGATCAACGGGAGCTCGATCGGGCAGCCGCCGGCGGGGTCGCAGAGGCCACCGCCCGGGCAGTCCTCTTCCAGGGCGAAGCCGGGAGCGTTGCACTCCTCGCCCACGCGATCGCCCGAGTCGCAGACCGGGAACTCCGCGCTCGGCACGCAGCCGGTCTGCTCGCGAATGATCACCTGACCGGAGTACGGAAAGAAGCCTCGCTCTGGCCCGCACTCGGGCTCGTTGATGCCCGCGAGGCTCGACTGGGTCCAGAGGTAGCTTCCACTGAAGTCGTCGTGGCTGACCGCGAACACGTCGTCGAACGGGGCCCTGAAGTTTCGATCGTCGGGGTGGCCCAGGCCGTACTTCGTCTCCGTGCAATCGCCAGAGCAGTCGATCACCTGCGCCGAGCTGGGCGTCGTCAGCAGCACGAATGCCGCTGCGAGCCCTATTCCAAACATGATCCCACGCATTGCCAGCTCCCTCCCAAGTGCGCCGGATCTCTTCCGTTGGCTCCTGCCACAGGGATCCGCGGCGCGTTCTCCGCCCTCGCCCTCAAAGAGCCGGCGGTTCTGACTAGAATGCGCCCGCCGGCAAAAGCTTGTCAACAAGCGGATCCGGTCTGCTATGAGCTGGTGAACAGGCTCACGATTCGGTCCGGAACGGCTGGATGTCGTGCATCGGAGATCGACTCCGGATCAGGGCCATGCCACCGATCGAGGCGGCGTCACGCCAGCGGTGCTGCGGAGCAGCACCCGCTAGGCCAGCGTCAGCTCGCGGGCGTTCTCCAGCATGATCTTGCGCTGATCCTCGATCGAGAAGTCCTCGATCTTCTCGAAGAAGTCGCGCGGATGGGCGGCGCCCTCGGCGTGCGGCCAGTCCGAGCCGAACAGGATCCGCTCGACGGGCAGGTGTCTGGCCAGCTCCGGCACGCTGTCCTCCACGAACGGCGCGACCCAGCAGTTCTGGTGGAACTGATCGACCGGGTTGCTCTTGAACATGCCGGGCTGCTGACCGTGGAGCACCTGGAGGCCGTGGAGCAGATCGCCCACCCAGGTGCCGCCGTTCTCGATGTACGCGACGCGCACACCGGGATGTCGTTCGAAGAGCTTGTCGATCACGAGGATGGCTGCAAAGTCGTGGACCAGACGGCGCTTCATGAGCATGAAGATGGGGGCCGCGGCAGGATCGCCGATCCCCCGCAGCTCGACCGCGGGCCGGCCCCACTCCTCGGCGACGGCCTGGTTCACCTTGACGTAGCCGTCCTCGAAGCCGGCGTGTGGCGCGACCACGATCCCGGCCTCGGCCGCGCGTGCCCAGAACGGGTCGAACATCGGATCCGCCGGTGACCGGGTGCCTTCCGGGGTGAAAGCCGGCCCGTTGCGGATGGAGACCACACGCGCGCCCCTGTCGAGGCACCACTGCAGGTCCTCGACGGCCCGATCGACGTCGGACAGCGTCAGGAACGGGACGGTGAAGATCCGGTTCTGGTAGGCGAATCCCCAGTCTTCTTCCAGCCAGCGATTGAAGGCCCGCAGGATGTGGATCGAGGCCTCGATGTCGGGCTGCATCGGGCCCTCCATGCACACCCCCTGCGATGGGAACAGCCAGGCCGCCTCGATGCCCTGCTCGTCCATGCAGCGCAGCCGGGCGTCCGGCTGGAACCACTCCGGGTGCTCGGCCGGATCCTCGCACGACAGCTCGTGGCCGACGCGAGCCCTGTCGCTCTTGCCGGCGAAGTAGTCGTGCAGGGCACCGGGTCGCGGGCGCGGGTGGACATCCCCCGGACCCGGCAAGATCGGGTGTGTGCGCCCCCCATCGAACATGTAGCAGGGCTTCCCGTTGCCCTCGACGTCGACGAGGCGCACACCGCGGTCCGCGAACTCCGGAGCGCGGTGCCGGCATCGGCAGGCGCGCTACCTCTGACGTGGTGCAATTCACCTGGCCCGCGCTCTCGAACACGGTTTCGAAGCTTCCTGCAAGAGAAAGCCGCAGCATGGCGGACGTCGGCGTGCCGCCATCCTCGCGGGCGATCTCGGCCAGATTTCTGCCCTCGTGGTGCGCACGGGGTCGAGGGCGGGGCGCACGGTCTGACGGAGAGCGCGGTCGCCCGAGCGGGTGATCCTGGCTTCCCTGCCGGTGGCGGCGCAACCAGGTGAGGGTCAGGCGGACGCGCCGGAGCTGGGGGCCACGGGAGCGAACCACCGGTAGAGTGCCGGGAGGACGAGGAGCGTCAACAACGTCGAGGTGACCAGTCCTCCCACGACGACCGTGGCCAGCGGGCGCTGCACCTCGCTCCCGGCACCTGTCGAGAACAGGAGCGGCAGCAGACCCAGGGCCGTCGTGACTGCGGTCATGAGCACGGGCCGGAGTCGAAGCGTGGCCCCGCGCACGGAGGCCTCGTCGACAGGGACGCCGTCCTCGACGAGCTGGTTCAGGTAGGTGACGAGCACCATGCCGTTCTCGAGGGCGATTCCCAGTAGCGCGATGAATCCGACCGAGGCGGGAACGGAGAGGTTCTGCCCCGAGACCGTGAGCGCCACGACGCCGCCCACGAGCGCGAGGGGGATGTTCAGCAGAATCAGCCCTGCGCTGCGCAGCGACCGGAAGCTCGAATAGAGCAGGAGGGAAACGATGAGCAGGGTGAGCGGCACGACGACCGCGAGCCGCCGGTTGGCCTCCTGCTGGAGCCGGAACTGCCCGCCCCAGGTCACGAGGTAGCCGGGTGGAAGCTCGACGCGAGCGTCGATCGCGTTCCGGGCTTCTTCGACGAAGCTCCCGATGTCCCGCCCGACGACGTTGCACTGGATCGTGATGAAGCGCTGGTTGTTCTCGCGCGTGATCTGGCGCGGTCCCACGACCTCCTCGAGGCTCGCGAGCTCCGACAGGAGAACGCGAGCACCGCTCGGTGTCGTCACCTGGACTTCCCCGACGTCGCTCGCCGTCTCCCGGTACTCCGGAGCGAAGCGGACGTAGATCGGGAAGCGGCGGATCCCCTCGAAGATCTCGCCCGCGTTCTCTCCGCCGATGGCTGCGCGGATGGTGCGCTGCACGTCGGCCACGTTCAGCCCGTAGCGCGCCACGGCCTGGCGGTCCACGCGGATCACGAGCTGGGAGGTCCCGGCGACCTGGTCGACCTGGACGTCGGCAGCTCCGGGAACTCGACGGACGACCTGCGCGATCTCGGCCGCGCTCTCGGCCAGGCGCCCGAGGTCGTCGCCGAACAGCTTGATGGCGAGCTCCGCCCGTACGCCTTCGAGGAGCTCGTCCACCGACATGGCGATGGGCTGGGTGAAGTTCGTGAGGACTCCCGGGATCACGCCCAGGCGCTCGCGGACCACCGCCTCGAGCCCTTTCTGCGAGGAGGCGGACTCCCACTCGTCCTCGGGGCGGAGCAGCACGTACATCTCGGCGCTGTTCACGGGGTCGGTATGAGCACCGACCTCGCCGCGGCCGATCCGCGTGACCACACCCTCGATCTCCGGCACCTGCATGAGGCGACGTTCCACGATCTGCGTCACGCGCGTGCTCTCGGTGAGCGAGATCGAAGGCGCCATGGAGAGGCGGACGACCAGCGTGCCCTCCTGGAGGCGGGGGGTGAACTCCGAGCCGAGGAAGGGGAAGGAGAGGGCGCCCAGGAGGAGAAGCGCGAGCGCCAGCGCCGCCGCCAGCAGGCGATGACGTACGAAGTAGGAGACGGCGGGTCGGTAGAGCCGCTGGAGCGTGCGAACGATCCAGACCTCGCCTCCCGCACCTCGCGGCCGCCGCAGCAGCAGATCGGATGCGACGGGGGCGAGCGTGATCGCGAAGACGAGCGAGCCCGCCATGGCCAGCGCGACGGTGTACGCGAGGGGGCGGAAGGTCTTGCCCTCCACACCCTGGAGGGTGAACAGAGGCAGGAACACGAGGATGATGATCGAGATGGCGAAGGCGATCGGTCGCGCCACCTCGCCGCAGGCGCGCGCCACGACCCGCGCCCGGGGCGCATCCGGGGGCGCCTCTCGAAGGTGCCGGTCGACGTTCTCGACCATCACGATCGCGCCGTCGACCATCATGCCGATGGCGATGGCCAGCCCTCCGAAGGACATCAGGTTGGCGGAGATGCCCAGCCACCCCATGCCGAGGGTCGCGAACAGCACCGAGAAGGGGATCGAGAGCGCCACGACGACGCTCGGTCGCAGGGCACCCATGAAGACCATCAGGACGAGCGCGACCAGAACGATGCCCTGCACGAGCGCGTTGCGAACCGTGCGCACACAGGCTGCGACGAGCGTCTTCTGCTCGTAGTAGGGCACGAGGCGCACGCCCTCGGGGAGAATCGCGTTGATCTCGTCGAGCTTCTGCTCGACGCGTCCGATCACCGTGGAGGAGTTCGTGCCCAGGAGCTTGACGACCATCCCGGACACGACCTCCTCGGTGCCGTTTCGCGTCTGGACGCCGCGACGGATGGCGCCACCGATCTCGACATCGGCGATCTCGTGGAGGAAGACGGGCGTTCCGTCCTGGCTCTTGATGACGACGTTCTCGAGGTCGTTCACGTCGGTCGCCAGGCCGACGGAGCGGACGACGTATTCCTCGGCTCCCTTCTCCAGGAACTGGGCACCCACATTCAGGTTGTTCTCACGGATCCGGTCGATGACCTCGCCGATCGTGACGTCGTAGCGGATCAGGTTCTCCGGGTGAACCCGCACCTGGAACTGCTTCTCGTAGCCCCCGATGCCGAGCACCTCGGTCACGCCGGACACGGTCTGCAGGTTCTGCTTGACGAGCCAGTCCTGGAGCGAGCGGAGCTCGGTGAGCGAGTACTGGCCGGTCGTGTCCTCCAGGTAGTAGAACAGGATGAGGCCCATCCCCGTCGAGATGGGCCCCATCTCGGGCTCGCCGAAGCCCTCCGGGATCCGTTCGCGCGCCTCCTGGAGGCGCTCGTTCACGATCTGGCGCGCGAAGTAGAGGTCGGTGTCGTCGTCGAAGTAGACGTTCACGACCGACAGCCCGAAGTTCGAGATGGAGCGGATCCGCTCGAGTCCCGGGAGACCGTTCATCGCCGTCTCGACGGGATAGGTCACGTACTTCTCGACGTCTTCCGGAGAGAGGCCCTCGGTCACGGTGAAGATCTGCACGAGGTTCGGCGAGACGTCCGGGAAGGCGTCGATGGGAAGCTGCTGGTAGCTGCGGTAGCCGGCCACGGCGAGCAGGGCCGCGAGCGTCAGCAGCAGGGGGCGGCTGCCGAGGACGAAGTCGATGAGTCGTTGCATGCTGCGTCGCCCGTCAGTGGCCGTGTCCACCGCTCAGCTCTTCACGAGCGAGCTCGGACTTGAGTGTGAACCCGCCGCGCGCGACGAAGCGCTCGCCGGAAGAGAGTCCAGCGCGGATCTCGACCACGTGCTCGCCCTCGCGACCGAGCTCGACCGTGCGCGGCTCGAAGCCGTCCGCGTCCTGAACGAAGACGGTGGCGCGGCCGTCCACCGTGGCGAGCGCGCTTCTCGGAACCGCCACCGCGACATCCTCGCGGCCGATCTCCACTCGTGCCGTGACGAACATGCCGGGGCGCCAGGTGCCCTCCGGATTGTCGAGGACCACGCGAGCGGTGGCCGTCCTGGTCTCCTCGTTGACGACGGGTGCCACGTAGGAGAGGGCGCCGACGGCTTCCGGAAGGCCGTGACCTGCCGAGACCGTGACGCGCTGGCCCGCGACGAGCTCGGGCAGGTGACGCTGGTAGACGCTCAGATCGATCCACACCGAGCTCAGGTCAGCGACGGTGAAGAGGGACCCGCGCTGCTGGGACACCGGCTCGCCGCGCGTCACGTGACGCTCGATGACGATGCCAT
>JAJDAJ010000012.1 GCA_029261925.1 Deltaproteobacteria bacterium
CCGCTCGAGTTCCCGCAGCTTCCGGGCCTCGGAAACATCCAGCCCGCCGTACTTGTTCCGCCACCGGTAGAAGGTCTGCTCCGAGATGTTGTGCTCACCGCACACCGCTCGGATGCTCCCGGCCGTCTCCGCGTCCTTCAAGATCCCGATGATCTGCTCTTCACTGAAACGCGCTCGCTTCATCTCGCCCCCCGTTGCCTCCCCTCGAGGCTAACTCAGAGGCTGGCTCCAGTTTCGCAGGGCTGACCACCCCGGTGCTTCCCGAGCGCCCGAGCACACGTCGGGCGACACCGTTGCCCCACGATGGAGCTTGCATCATTGGAGTCGGTGCGCCGCCTCCCAGCAGCCCCGTCATCCCTCCTACGTCCCGGACACACTCTGCAGCAGGGCCCCAGCGCACTGCCGCAAGGATCAAGCTCGACAGCAACAGCAGGCACCCGTCAGGCTCCGGAACGACGATGATCGCCCGGGCGACCTCAACGATGCTCTGAGATCTGATCTCGCGGATGCTGAACCCGGCGACTTCCCACCCATCCTCTGGTCCCGGGATGAACAGGCTCGCCTCGTCCTCTTCCTGGAGCCACATACCCGAAAAGTCCACGTACGCGAGCGTCGTGAACAGAGATCCGGTGGGCAGGAGCGATGTGGCCACCGCCGTGCTCCACAGGTCAGCACCCTGGAGCTCGAGGAGGGTCGTGTCGTTGGTGATCTCGATGGCGTTGATCGCACTGCTCAGCGAGATCTCGCCTACCGAGTAGCTTAGGCTGCCGGGCTCGCTCAGACCGTGGAAGAGCCCGCCGGAGGAGCTGCCGGAGATCCCGGCCGCTTGCTCGATGTCGACGGTATAGGCGCCCTCGATGGGCGAGCCCACCACGACGGAGCCGAGCAGGGGCGTCGGCTCAGGGAGTTCGATGATCGCGCCCGTGAAGTGGACGGTGACCGGCGCGGCTCCGGCCACTGTCGCCGCGCAGAGCACAAACACGCCCAGTAGGATTCCCCGCACCATACGCCCTCCATCACGTGCTGGAAGTTAGACCCAGCCTAAGCCCGTCATTGCAATGGGAACCCATCCGGAAGAGACTCCAATTGGCCACGCCGATCTCATCATCAAGCTCCAGACAGGTGTTGCGCCTGCAGAATCCTACCACCGGTCGCGTCAGGGCGGCCCAGCGGCCGGGATAACCGAACGCTCGTGCTCTCGTTCACCCCGGCAGGCTTCGCGCGTCGGAGACTTCCGGGACCCGAGTTCCAGCGAGTGCGAGCACGCGGGGCCTTCACCCAGCGAAGCCGCGACTTCGATCCCGTTCCATCCAGCGTTCGTATCCCATTCGGGATAGGCCGCCCAACTAGGGCGACGTCGAGCGCATCTCACTTCCAGGTGGCCCGAACTTCACACTCGATAGTCAGAGTTCCGTTGCATTGGTCTCTCGCGTAGAGTGCCAAGACTCGGCCCACCTTATGCGGCGACCCGCTCGTAGTAGTTGAGGACACCCCCGAGCCGTTCTCGTCGGACGATCGAGGCAGGCTCGCGCCCGATTCGCTCACCGGGCTCTTCGATCAACCGGTTCCCGAGGCCCTGGTGATTTCGCTCGGAGTGGTAGTGCTGGGTGAACTCCTGGACCGCCTGGCGAAGGTGGTCTTCGCCCAGCGGGATGATCTGGCTCAGGCACTCGGATTTGATCGATCGAACGAATCGCTCTGCATAGGCGTTCAGGTTCGGGCTCCGCGCAGGCAACTTCACGGCCGTCACGCCGGCCGGTCTCAGCAGATCCCGGAACTCCTCCGTGAACAGGGGATCCCGATCGTGGATCAGGTAGCGACTGCCTTGGAGGAATCCGCCTACGGAGTCGGTCAGGTTCCGCGCCACCTGCTTCATCCATCGCCCATCGGATTGGTGAACGATTCCAGCGACCTCCACCCTGCGGGTCTTGAGCTCGATGACGAACAGCACGAAGTATCGGACCAGGCCAGCCCGGGTCAGCACTTCGACAGTGAAGAAGTCGGCCGCGGCGATGGCTCCCCAGTGGGCCTTGAGAAATGTCTTCCAGGACATCCCTCGTTTCCGCTCAGGAGCTGGATCGATCCCTTCCGCCTGGAGAATTCGCTTGATCGTGTTGCGACCAATGTCGTGCCCGAGGTTATACAGCGCGCCCCGGATCCGCGTGTAGCCCCACCCGGAATTGTCCCGTGCCATCCATAGGACGAGCTCCCTGATTTCCGCCGCCGTCTCCGGCCGCCCCGGTTGCCGAGCCTGGCTCCCGTCATACTTCTTCGCGATCAGCTTCCGGTACCAGCGCAGCAACGTGTCTGGAGTGACCAGCGTCTCGAGCTCGCGCAGGCCTCGACGACCGACCTTCCTGGCCTTGCGCGCCAGCCGGCGACGCTGGGTGTCCGTGAGCCGCAGTCGCTTTCCGCCCAGCTGCTCGCGCAGGACGCGGTTCTCCGCCTGGAGGTACTCGATCACATGCTGCTGGCTGCGGCTCATCCAACCGGCCACGACCGAGACCCAGAACTGGAGGTGCAACGCGCTCATCAGGCCCAGCGTACGCCACTCAGCCCGCTCGAACGTGGCCCTTCTCCGCGCCGCCAAGCCCCTGGAATAGCTCGCGCTTCGCCTCAGCCGAGTTTTGGCACACTACGCCAGCAGGCGCAGCGACTGCCGACGCTCGCCGATCAGCCGCGCGCACTGGTCGATGGCCGGCGGCCCGCCAGCCTCCGAAGTCGGCGCTCCGCTGCGGCCCAGCTGATGCCTGCTTCCAAACGCCCCAAGGCGACTCGTCAGCGGGAACCCGCGGGGTATTGTCAAAAGTTGTGGATCGACGGATGAGGATCAGGCGGCGTCCTTCTCCTTGTTGACCTTCTGAACTCCGTCGATGAA
>JAJDAJ010000013.1 GCA_029261925.1 Deltaproteobacteria bacterium
ACATCGCCGCGGGCGCGCAGCTGCGCTGCGATGTCTCGGACCCGGAGGCGGTGCGCGAGGCGTACGAGCAGACCGTGCGCGATGCCGGTCCGCCGAGCGTCCTGGTCACCTGCGCGGGTACGGGCTCGCTGCGGCCGGTCACCGAGATGACGCTCGAGGAGTGGGATCGCGTGCAGGGCGTGAACGTGCACGGCTCGCTGCTCTGCATCCAGGCCGTGGCGCGCGGCCTGGTCGAGCGCGGCGAGCCAGGCGCCATCGTCTGCATCACCAGCGTGAGCGCGCGCATCGTCGATCCCGGCATGTCGGCCTACAGCGCCTCGAAGGCCGCGGTCGAGGTGCTCGCGCGAACGGCGGCCGCGGAGCTGGGGCCCCACGGCATTCGCGTGAACTGCGTGGCGCCGGGCGTCACGGACACCCCGCTGGCGCGGCGAAACATGGAGCTGCCCGGCTTCGTGGAGCGAGCCTGCGAGCGAACGCCGCTGGGCCGTCCCGGGCAGCCGGACGACGTGGCCGGCGCGGTGCTGGCCCTGCTCCAGGCCGACTGGGTGACCGGCCAGGTGCTCGACGCCGACGGCGGGCTGGGGCTGTACAGCGCCATGGACGCGGCGGGCCTGCGCGCTCGCTGAGCGCTGGGCCGCCGCCGCCACGGACGGGGGCCACGAGCGGATAGAATGCGATCCATGAGCCAGGCCAGCCGGACCCAGGGCACGCGGATCATCCGACCGACGCACCCCATGCACCCGGACTTCGTCGAGCCGGGACCAGGCCGCCTGCTGGGCTCGTACCTGACCGGGCTGGCGGCGACGCGTCCCGGGGACCTCGCGCTGGTCGATGCGGAGCACCGTCTGTCCTGGGCCGACCTGGAGCAGCGCGCACAGGCCAGCGCGCGCCAGCTGGTCGCGCACGGCCTGCGCGCGCACGACGTCGCCCTGGTGATGCTGCCGAACTGGTGGGAGGCCGCCGTCGCCATGCACGGCTTCCTGAAGGTCGGTGCGGTCACCAATCCCGTGGTACCGATCTACCGCGACGCGGAGCTCAGCTTCATCCTGCGCCAGGCCCGGCCGCGCGCGCTGGTCATCCCGCACCGCTTTCGCGGGTTCGACTACGTGGAGATGTTCGAGCGCCTGCTGCCGCAGCTCGACGATCCGCCCGCGGTGCTCGTGGTCCGCCCCGAGGGCCCGCTGCCCCCGGGATTCGGCGTCTTCGACGCCTCGGGGGACGGCGCGGAGGTGGAGAACCCGACGTCGGCGGACGACGTGTGCATGCTCATGTACACCTCCGGGACGACCTCGGATCCCAAGGGCGTGCTGCACGATCACCGCACCCTGGAGCGCGCGGTGCGCGGCATGTCGGGCCACTCGGCTCTGGACCCCGACGAGACCATCTTCATGCCCTCGCCGGTCACGCACATCACCGGCTTCACCTGGGTGGTCCTCGCGCCGGTCCTCGTCGGCACGCCCTGTGTGCTCATGGACGTCTGGGACCCGGCCCGAGCGCGCGAGATCATCGAGGCCGAGCAGTGCCGCTTCTCGATCGGCGCCACCCCGTTCCTGCAGGGCCTGCTCGACGCCTACCGGGCCGCGGGTACCGGCGAGTGCGCGCTGCACGGCTTCATCTGCGGCGGCGCGGACGTGCCGGCCGACCTGATCCGCGCGGCGCGCCGCGAGCTGGGGATGTGGGCCGGACGCTGCTACGGCTCCTCGGAGGTGCCGGCCTACGTGATCGGCGGTCGCGACCAGAGCGAGCACATCTGCGCCGAGACCGACGGCATCCCGATGCTGCCGGGCTCCGAGGCGCGCCTGCACGAGGCGGTTGACGGCGTCGGCGAGCTGCTGCTGCGCGGGCCGCAGATGTTCCTGGGCTATCTCGACCCCGCGCTGAACGCCGACTCGTTCACCGCCGACGGATTCTTCCACTCCGGGGATCTCGGCGAGATCGGACCCGACGGCGAGGTGACGATCCGCGGGCGCAAGAAGGACATCATCCTGCGCGGCGGCGAGAACGTCAGCGCCAAGCAGGTCGAGGACGCCCTGTACCGGCATCCGAAGGTGGGCGCAGTGGCGGTGGTCGCCATGCCCGACCCGGTGCTGGTCGAGCGCGGCTGCGCCTTCGTCGTGCCCGCCGGGAGTCCGCCGAGCCTGGCCGAGCTCACGGCGTTCCTCGGTGAGCAGGGCCTGGCCAAGCAGAAGTGGCCCGAGCGGCTCGAGATCGTCGACGAGCTCCCGGCCACCGCGAGCGGCAAGGTGCAGAAGTTCCGCCTGCGCGAGCAGATCCGCGAGCTCCTGGCGCGCGAGGCCGCCCTCTAGCAGGTTGCTGAAGAACCCCGGACCGAGGCGCGCGAGCGGGTTCGGGTCGAGATCCAGGCGCGAAACCGCAGGCGTAGTGCCCCTACGGCGAGGTTTCGCAACGCAGAGATCGGCCCGAGAACGCCGCGGGGCGACGGGAGCGGGTTTTTCAGCAGCCTGCTAGGCCCGGTCCCGCCGGCGGCGCGTCACCAGCGCAGCGGCAGGCGGGCGAGTCCGCGGAGGAAGAGGCTGGCCCGGTACTCGGGCGCGTCGGTGTCGAGCTCCAGGCGCTCGAAGCGCTGCAGCAGGGTCTCGAGCGCGATCGCGATCTCCGTCCGCGCCAGCGTGGCCCCCAGGCAGATGTGTCGCCCGAGTCCGAAGCTCAGGTGCTGCTTCGGGCGGCGCTCGATGTCGAGGCGATCGGGCCCGGGAAAGACCTCGGGGTCGCGGTTCGCGGCGCCGTTGATGATCACGAAGACGTGACCCGCGGGCACGACGACCCCGTCGAGGTCGATGTCGTGGGGCGCCACGCGCTGGCTGATCTGCACCGAGGTGTCGTGGCGGATCAGCTCCTCGACGGCGTCGGGCATGCGGGCGGGCTCGCGACGCAGCAGCTCGAGCTGGTCGCGGTGACGCAGCAGGGCCAGCGTTCCCATGCCGATCAGGTCGGCGGTGGTCTCGTGGCCGGCCTGCAGCAGGATCACGCACGACGCGACGATGTCCTCGTCTGCGAGCGGCCCCTGCTCGTCGCGCAGCCCGACCAGCGCCGTCATCAGGTCGTCACGCGGGCTGCGTCTCCGGTCGGCGATGAGGTCCATGAAGTAGCCGCGAAAGCCCTCGGTGGCGCTCTCGCCCTCGCGGACACGCTCGGGAGTCACGTCGGACACGTCGCCGCGGCGCGCGAAGCCGTGCGCCCAGGTGTAGAAGCGCGGCAGGTCGTCGGCCGGGACGCCGAGCATCTCGCAGATCACGACGACCGGCAGCGGGTACGCGAAGTCCTCGACGAGGTCCATGCGCCCGCGATCCTCCACGCGGTCGAGCAGCTCGCCCACCACCTGGCGGATGCGCGGGCGCCGCGCCTCGACCGCACGCGGGGTGAACGCCCGGGAGAGCAGGCCGCGGATACGGTCGTGCTCGGCCGGATCCAGGTACAGCAGCAGGCGCTGCATCATGCGGTAGAAGCGGATGCCGGGGGGGCCGGCGTCGAAGATCTCGACGTTGCGGCGGTCGCTCCAGACGCCGGGATCGCGGAGCACGGCGTCCACGTGACGGTGCCGCGTGAGCACGTACGCGACCTCGTTGCGCAGCGCGCGTGTGGGGTGGACCGGAGCCAGCTCGCGCAGCCGGTGGTACCAGGGATAGAGCTCGCCGCGACGCTCCGGGTCGAGGATGCAGGCGAAGACCTCCTCGGGGTCGGCGATCTCCGCGGGCACCGGCAGGGCGCTCACGGCTGCACCGCCGTCCGCGCGACCTCGCCCTGGAGCCGCGCGTCGAAGGCCTCGTTCACGCGCTCCAGCGGCGCGACGTGCGCGTCCTCGACGCGCAGTGGCTCGTGCAGCGCGTGCATCACGGCGGCGTGCATTCGGATCCCCTCATCGGATGGCGTCGGACGACGCGGCTGGGCGACCGTACGTCCGCCGCCGCTTCCCGGTCAAGCCTGGACGTCGGCCGTCGCTCCGGCGCTGCCCGCATCCTTCGCGCCGGTTCGAGCTGCCGTGGCTCGCGGCGCGCGTCAGGGCACCGCCAGCCGCCGGTAGATGGCGGGCAGCCGGGCGGGTAGCTGCTGCACGTCCCAGAGCACGCTGTAGCCCGCCGGTCCGAAGAGCTGCGGCAGGTAGGCCGGGCCAGCGTGATCGATGGTCACGCAGAAGGGCTGGACGCGGGCGCGCCGTGCCTCGAAAACGGCCTGGCGCACGTCGGCGAGCCCGTACTCGCCCTCGTAGACATCCTCGTCATCGGGCTTGCCGTCCGACAGCACCAGCAGCAGCCGCACGCGCGCCGGCTGCCGTGCGAGCAGCGCCGTGGCGTGGCGGATCGGCCCGCCCATCCGGGTGGCCCGGTCGGGCTGCAGCGCGCCCAGCCGGCCGCGGGCGGCGTCGCTCCACGGCTCGTCGAAGCGCTTGGCCACGGACACGCGCACGTCCCGTGGCCCGCGCCCGGAGAAGGCGCAGATGGCGTGACGGTCACCGAGAGCGGTGAGTGCCTCGCCGAGACACAGGGCGGCCTGCTTCTCGACGTCGATCACCCGCTGCTGGCGCGAGACCCAGGCATCGGTCGAGCCACTCGCGTCGACGAGCAGGAGCACGGCGACGTCACGTCGCCGCGGCCGCTCCCGCGCGTAGAAGCGCCCCTCCGGCGAGAGTCCAGCGCGGCGCTCGGCGAAGTCGTCGACGATCGCGTCCATGTCGACGAGATCGCCCTCGAGCTGGCGGCCGATGCGCTCGCGGCGCGGGCGCAGGGCGTCGAAGTGACGCCGCAGCTGCGCCAGCAGCGGTCCCTGCTCGCGCCGCACGCGCGCGGCCCAGGCGAGATCGCTGTCGCTCACCGGAAGCTCGCGCAGCACGATGCCCGGGTCGCGGTAGGCACCGGCGCTCGCGTCCCACTCGGGGTACGTGAGCGCGAGTCCCGCGGGCGGGGTCGAGGCGGCGTGGCCGGCCGGCGCCCGCCTCGCGCCACCTGCCGCCTCCATCACCTCGCGCGCCTCGCTGCCGCCGTGCACAACGGGAAGCTCCCCCGCGCGCGCCAGCTCCTCCGCGAGGGCATCGAGCTCCGGGTCACCACGGTCTTCGGGCCGGACCAGGCCGCGCGCATCCTGTACCGCCAGGTGCGGCGCGCC
Organism: Deltaproteobacteria bacterium; assembly: GCA_029261925.1. Lineage (GTDB taxonomy): Bacteria > Myxococcota_A > UBA9160 > SZUA-336 > SZUA-336 > JAGWBS01. The sequence continues at coordinate 5,122 of JAJDAJ010000013.1, forward strand.
GGACGGCAGCACGAACGGGCCCGGGCGCCCGGGGTCGTCCTGTGCGTCGGCGGCACGCCGCTCCAGGTGGCGCGGCAACGTGCGCGTGCGCGGCCGCTGCACCCGCGCCCCGGCTCCCGGCGCGGCGGGGTAGGGGTGACTCGCCCCGGGCCCGGGGCCGGCGGGGACGCCCCAGTGCTCGACGGGTGCCACGCCCCGGTAGCCGCCCGGCTCGTTCGCGAGTCGCCGTGCCGTGCGACGCGCGAGCTCCGCGATGCTTCCGGACTCCGGCGGCTCGCCGAGCACGCCCTCGAGCGCCCGCGTGGCCTCGCGTGCGGGCCCGGTGAGCAGCGCTCCGACGAGCTCCTCGACGACGCGCTCCGCGGGACGCAGCAGCGACAGCTTCGGCCGGCGCCTCAGCGCGGTCCGGCGCGCTGCGTCCAGCGCGTCGCCGAGGCCCGGCAGCGCCCCGGCGAGCTCCGCGTCGCCGAGCGCTGCCTCGAGGGCGAAGCGCACGTCGCGCTCGAGTGGGACCGCCGGGGGCGCCGGAGCGCGCCCCGACGCCACGCGCCGGCCCTGGGCCAGCGCCGCGAGCAGCAGTGGCGTGGATTCCAGTGCGTCGCTCGCCTCGAGCTGCTCTCGCGGCAGGAAGAGCCGGGTCGCGTCGGTCCAGGCGCTCGCCCGCACCTGGCCGCGCCAGGGCGCCGGCCTGCCCAGCGCGCGCTCGAGCCAGCCGGGTGCGGGCGGCGCGTCGCAGGGGTGGATCGGCAGCGCGGAGCCGGAGGTCGCCTGGAGCCAGGCGGCGATGCGCCGCTGCGCCGCCGCGCCGCGTCGCGCGGCGGCGTCCCCGGGTGCGGCGCCGCGCGCCCAGAGCGCACGCGTGAGGGCACCGACGTGCGCCGCTGCGTCGAGGAGGATGTCCTCGGCCTCGGACATCGCGACTCAGCCGAGCACGGCGCGGACGATCTCGGCGAGCGTCGCCGCGAGCTCCGGGTCATCGGTGAGCGGGGCGCACAGGGCGACGCGGCAGGCGACCCCGGGCTCGAGGCCCGCCGCGACCAGGCGCGCCGCGTGTACCAGGAGCCGCGTGCTCGGCGCCTCGGTGAGCCCCCGGTCGCGCAGGGGGCGGATCCGCTCCGCCACGCCCACCAGGGCACGCGCGGTGTGCGGCTCCACGCCCGTCTCGCGCGCCACGATCTCCGCCTCGGTGTCGGGCGGCGGGAACCCGAGCTCGAGCGCCACGAAGCGCTGGCGGGTCGAGGGCTTGAGCTCCTTGGCCAGGCTCTGGTAGCCCGGGTTGTACGAGACCACGAGCTGGAACTCCGGATGCGCGGCGACCAGCTCGCCCCGACGCTCCAGGGGCAGCAGCCGCCGGTCGTCCGCGAGCGGGTGCAGCACCACCACCGTGTCCTGGCGCGCCTCGACCAGCTCGTCGAGGTAAGCGATCGCGCCGGCGCGCGCGGCCTGCGTGAGCGGTCCGTCCTGCCAGACCGTCTCGCCGCCGCGCACGAGGAAGCGGCCCGTGAGGTCGGAGGCCGACAGGTCGTCGTGACAGGCCACGGTCACCAGCGGCCGGCCGAGTCGCCAGGCCATGTGCCGCACGAAGCGGCTCTTGCCGCAGCCCGTCGGGCCGCGGAGCAGCACGGGCAGGCGATCGCGTGCGGCCGCCTCGAAGACCTCCACCTCGTCGCTCGCTGCGCGGTAGAAGGGCTCCTCGGCGGGCGCTGGCTCGAGCAGGCCGGCTCCGGGCCCGCGCGCGGTCGAGAGCTCGTGCGGCGTGCCCGCGCCCACCGCGCTGCTCATGCTCGAGCCGGCGCCGCCGGCGGGGCGGCGCGCGGTGCACCGGCTCGCACGAAGTCCCAGATGTAGGCCGCTGCGCCGAGCGCGAAGACCACGGCGGTGCCGAGCCACATCAGGTAGTGCACCTGGATCTTCATCTGTGTCTCGAGGTAGCCCAGTCCGAGGATGCGCTCGAGGTAGGTCTGCGTGATGCCCGCGGCCGCCAGCGCCATGGTCATGCCGAGCATGCCGCTGACCATGAGCCAGAAGCTGGCCAGCGCCAGCGGCGTCTGGCCCTCCTCGTCGCGGCGGCCGGTCAGCGACGGGAGTGCGTAGGAGATCATCGCCAGCACGATCATCGCGTAGGCGCCGAAGAAGGCCATGTGGCCGTGCATGGTGGTGACGTGGGTGCCGTGGGTCCACTGGTTCACCTGCGGCCAGGTGTGGGCAAAGCCCAGGATGCCGGCTCCGACCGCCGAGAAGATGGCCGAGCCCACGGTCCAGTGCAGCGCGACCGAGTTCGCGTGGGCGAGGCCCGAGCGGCGCAGCGTCGTGTAGGCGTAGATCGCCATGCCCAGGAAGGCCAGCGGCTCGAGCGCCGAGAAGAAGCCCCCGACCCAGAGCCAGTAGCGAGGCGTCCCGATCCAGTAGTAGTGGTGCCCCGTCCCCAGGATCCCCGAGAGGAACGTGAGCCCGACGATCACGTAGAGCCACTTCTCCAGGACCTCGCGATCGGCGCCCGACAGCCGGATCAGCAGGAACGCGAGCAGCGCGCCCATGATCAGCTCCCACACGCCCTCGACCCAGAGGTGCACGACCCACCAGCGGTAGAAGCGGTCGAGCGTGTAGTTGTCGAAGGGGATCAGCCCGGGCAGGAAGAGCAGCGCTGCACCTGCCAGACCTCCGATCAGCACGCCCTCGGTGGTCGTGAAGCGACCCGACTTGCGGATCGTCATGGCGACGTTGTACAGGAACATCAGCATCACCACGACGACGCCGAGCTTGAGCACGAGGGGCATCTCGAGGAACTTCCGCCCCTCGGTGATGCCGAACAGGTATCCGACCACCGCAGCCACCCCCGCCGCCAGCCAGAGCCCGAGCTGGATCCAGGCCAGGCGCTCGCTGTGCAGCTCCGTGCGCGACTCCTCGGGAACCAGGTAGTAGGTCGCGCCCATGAAGCCCGTGAGCAGCCACACCAGCAGCAGGTTGGTGTGGATGGCCTTGGTGGTCGCGAAGTGCATGACGTTCAGGAGCGGATCGGGACCCAGGTACTTCGCGAGGCTCAGGAAGCCGAAGCTGATCTGCAGCGCGAACAGGACGAGCGCGGCTGCGAAGTAGGCCCAGGCAACGCGTTGCGAGCGATAGGTCATGGGTCCCTCAGCGCAGGGTCGCCAGGTAGGCGACCAGGTCGTCGATCTGTCCGGGCTCGAGGTTGCCCGCGATGTCGGGCATGAAGGAGATGCCGCCCGCCGAGTAGCGCTCGCCCGGCACCAGGTAGCGGCTCGGCGCCAGGATCGACTCGCGCAGGTAGGCCTCGACCGACCCGGCATCTCCGCTGTAGGCGGGGTCGCTCACCCGCGCAGTCGCGCGGCTCGCCACGCCCGCGAGCGAGGGCCCGACCAGGGCCACGTCCGCGACCAGTGCGTGGCAGCTCGCGCACGCACCTGCACCGTTGAAGAGCGCCTGCCCGCGCGCGGCGGGCTCGGCGGCGTCCGGTCGGGCCTCGATCCCGGGCAGTCCGCGCGGAGCCGCGCCGCTCACCAGGATGGGCCGCGGCGGCCAGCCATTGGTGTCGATGCCGTCCACCCAGGTCAGGAAGTCGAGCACGTCGTCGATCTCCTGCCCCGAGAGGCCGAGCGTCGGCATCAGGCGGCCGTGTCGCTCCTCGGAGTAGAACGTCGCGGGGTTCGCCAGGAAGGCGGCCAGGTACGTGCGCCCGCGCTGCGCCACGACCTCGGTGAGATCCGGCGCGTAGTAGGCGCCCTCGCCCAGGAGCGTGTGACAGTTCTCGCAGTTGTAGCCCGCCCACACGTGGAGGCCGCGCACCACCCCGGCGTCGATCGCGTCGGCATGTGTCCGCGCGGCGATCGTCGTGTGGGTGTGGATGGTCAATCCGATGAAGACGAGCGTGAAGACGACCGTCCCGCCGAAGAAGAAGCGACGCGTGGAGACCTTCGTCACGATCCGCTCCCTTCCCGCCCACGGCGGCGCGCGGCACGGACCGTGGCCGCGCCGGCGAGGGCGAACGAGGCGACGCCGCAGCCGGCCGCCGCGAGCATGGCGAGATCGGCGGCCGTCCCCAGGCCGATCCGACCCAGCACGGGTGCGGACAGCACCAGAGCGCTCGCGGCCAGAACCAGCAGCGCGAGCGGCAGGTCCGAGGACTCCCCTGAGCGCACGGCTAGACGCCGATCCGCGAGAAGTTCGTCACGCCGATCGCCAGCGCGTACAGCATCGAGGCCCCGATGGCGACGAGCGCCAGTCCTCCGAGCGCCCACAGCCAGCCCGGTGCGCTGGCGTCCGCGGCGCGGGTGTCCTGCCCCTGCATCAGCTGCCCCCCCGGCCCGCACGTCGCGAGACCTTTAAAAAGATATGTGATCTATTTGTTATAGGTCAAGTCAAGATGCAGCTGACCCGCTACAGCGACTTCTCCCTGCGCGTTCTGATCTACCTGGCCGTCGCGCGGGCGCCCCTGTCCACCATCGAGGAGATCGCCGCGGCCTACGGCATCTCGCGGGGCCACCTGATGAAGGTGGTTCGCCACCTCTCGGCGCTCGGCTACGTCGAGACCGTCCGCGGGCGCTCCGGCGGGCTGCGACTGGCACGGGAGCCGGTGGATGTGAACGTGGGCGAGGTGATCCGTCGCACCGAGGAGAACCTCGCCCTCGTCGAGTGCTTTCGCGGCGAGGGTCGCTGCCCCATCGAGCAGGCCTGCCTGCTGCGCCGAGCACTCCACATGGCCCTGGACGCCTTCCTGGCGGTGCTCGACGGCTTCACGCTCGCGGACCTGGTGTCGCGCCGCCGTGCTCCGCTGGCCCGGCAGCTCGGCCTGCAGCCGCTCCGTGGCCCGGGCGAGCCCTGACTGCTTCAGCTCGATGCGCCGAGCGGGTCCCGGGGGCGGCGCTGCAGCCGTCGGCGCAGCAGCGGCAGCACCTCGGAGCCGAGCCGCTCGATCTGCCCGCGGACCGTCGCGGGCGAGAGCCCGTGCAGGTGCACGCGCAGGTTCAGGGCGCTGCAGCCGCTCGCGTCGAGCGCATGAGCCAGCCCGTCGGCCAGCTGCTCGCCGCTGTCGCCGCCGACCAGCTCGTTGCCCGGCCCCCAGCTCGACTGCGCATCGCGCGCCGCGTAGCCGCGGTAGAACTCCATCTGCGCCTCCACCTCGGCGCTCGGCGGTCGACCGATCCAGGCGCGGCGGATCAGGATCCGCGGAGCATTCCCGCCGGCCCCGGCGTGGGCCGCGGAAACCTCTCCCAGCGTCGGGGGCGGCTGGAGCGAGTCGTAGATCACGCCGATGCCGAGCTTCGCCGCGCGGCGCGCGGTCAGCGGGCCCTGCGCCGCGCAGACCACGGGCACCGGATGCTGCTCGCACGCCGCGATCGCGGCGTCGTCGGCCAGCGGTGGCTCGCAGCGTCCGCGCAGCGCGCCGGCCAGCCGCGGCAGCGCGTCGCGGAAGGCGGCGCGGCGCGACTCGAACTCCAGGTCTGCCATCTCGAAGTCCTGCGCGAGCCCCCCCGCCGCGAGGCCCGCGCCGACCCGGCCCGGGAAGCGCGCGGCCAGCCACGCCACGTCCTCGGCGACCTGCGTCCAGTGGCGCAGCGGCAGCAGCAGCGGGCATGGCGCGGCCCAGGCGCGGCGCGTGGCGTCGAGCAGGAAGCCGGCGGCCTGGAGCGGGTTGGGCAGGTAGCCGCGGAAGCCGCCGTGGTGCTCGCTGGTCATCAGGCCGTCGAAGCCCGCCGCCTCGGCGAGCGCCGCCTGCGCGCGCATCTCGGCGATCACGCCCTCGGCGGGCAGCTCGTGCGGGTACATGCGCAGCGAGATCGAGCCGTGCGCGAGCGGCTCGTGCGGATCGCTCACGCCTCGGCCGCGCGCGCGACGCGCTCGACGGCAGCCTCGAGCGTGCGTCGCGCAAGCGCCGCGAACCGGGCCTCGGCGGCGGCATCCCCGGCGTGGACCTCTCCGCTCCAGCGCAGCTCGCTCGCGTCGCCTGCCGCCTCGATCAGCGTCTCGGCCTCGTAGCGATCCACGGGCGCGCCCTCGGTGATCCGGTAGGCGCGGCGCCGCGGCGGCTCGAGCGCGAGCGTCTGCTCGCGCAGCCGGCCGGTGCCGGGCAGGTCGAAGACCTTGACGGCGCCCGGGCCGTGGGGAGGGGGATTGCCCTCCACTGCGTAGTCCGGGCGCCCGTCGGGTCCCGACATCAGGTCGAGCACGGCCTGCCAGACCCGCTCGCGCGGCGCATCGATCTTGCGGCGGATCTCGAAGCGCTTCACGGCCGGCATTCTGCACGACCCTGGTAGGATGCGCGGCCGGAGCGGAGGTGCGAGATTGGCGACCACGATGGCGAAGCCGGCTCTCGACGTGGGCATCGTGACCGCGGATGCCGGGCCGCTGCTCGCGTTCTACCGCGAGGTCTTCGGTCTCGAGCCCCTCGATGGACTGCGGATCCCCGGCGTCGGGCAGATTCACAAGCTCGCCTGTGGGCAGAGCGTTCTGCGGGTCATGGTGCCCGAGCAGGCGCCCGAGGCCGATGCGCCGTCGGGAGGCTGGGCCGGGCGCGCCGGCTTCCGCTACCTCACGCTCGAGGTGACCGATGTCGATGCCGCGGTCGCGGCCGCCGCCGCGACCGGGGGCAGCGTCGCGCTCGCGCCCTTCGAGCTGCGGCCGGGTCGGCGGGTCGCGCAGGTGCAGGATCCCGACGGGAACATGATCGAGGTCGGGCAGGGCGACGGCTGAGGCGGCGTGGAGTACGACCCCTTCTCGCACGAGGTGATGGCTGACCCCTGGCCGGCCTACGCGCGGCTGCGCCGCGAGGCGCCCGTGTACTACCACGAGAAGTACGACACCTGGTTCCTGTCGCGCTTCGAGGACGTCTGGAACGCGACGCGCAGCGACCTGTTCAGCGCCGAGCGCGGGGTCACGCCGGAGATGGTCCTGCTCAAGAGCCCCCCGCCGCCCGAGCCGGTCTTCTCGATGCTCGACATGCCGCGCCAGCGGGACTACCGACGCCTGCTCGCGCCCGCGTACACGCGGCGCAGCGTCGCGGCTCTCGAGGACCGGGTGCGTGTGCTGGCGCGCGAGCTGCTGGCCCCTCTGCTCGAGCGGGGCCGCTTCGACGTCTATCGCGACCTGGCCAATCCGCTCGCCACGCGCGTGATCGCGGAGCTGATCGGTCTGCCCGCTGACGAGGCGCAATCGCTCCGCGACGGCGTCGAGCGCTTCTTCTCCCGCGAGCCCGGGCAGGTCGGCACCTCGCCCGCGGGCGCCGCCGAGCAGCTGCGCGTGTTCACGCGGCTCGGTGAGATCGTGGGCGAGCGCATGGCGTCGGGCCGGACCGGGGGCGACGATCACATCTCGGTGTACCTGCGGGGCGAGGTCGAGGGGCGGCGGCCCACGCCCGGCATGATCGTGGCGATGGCGTTCACCATGCTGGTGACCGGCGCCGAGGTCGTGCCGCTGAGCGTCGCCAACACGATCTGGTACCTCTGGAGGCACCCGGACCAGCGGCGCGCGGTGACCGACGACCCGGCGCTGGTCGCGGCGGCCTTCGCGGAGTCACTGCGCCACGACCAGCCGACGAATCTGCTGGGCCGCTTCGTGCGCGACGAGGTCGAGCTGCGCGGCGAGCGCCTGCGCGCGGGGCAGGGCGTGATGTTCCTCTGGGCGTCGGCCAATCGCGACGAGCGCGAGTTCGAGCACGCCGATCGCTTCGACATCACACGTCGCCCGCAGCGAGTCCTCTCGTACGGGCACGGGTTTCACCAGTGCATCGGCGAGCACCTGGGAAACCTCGAGGGACGCGTGCTTCTCGAGGAGATCCTGGCGGCCGCTCCCGACTACGAGGTCGAGGCCGCGGGTGCCCGCCGCGCCTACAGCGAGTTCCTGCACGGCTACGACGCCATGCCGGTCGTCGTCAGGTGAGCGTCACCCCCGCGGCGCCGTCCACCGGCAGCGCCACGCCGCTGAGGTAGCGCGCGCTCTCGGAGCACAGGAAGGCCGCCACGCGCCCGAAGTCGTCGGGCTCCCCGCCTCGACCCGCGGGCACGCTGCTCAGGTAGGCCTCCATGCCGTCGCCGATCAGGCTGTGGAGGCGATCGGTGACGATGTTCATCGGCAGCATGGTGTTGACGGTGACGCCGTCGCGGATGACCTCGCGGGCGAGGGTCTTCAGGTACGCGGTCAGGCCGGTGCGCGACGCATTCGAGTAGACCATGTTCTCGAGCGGCTGGCGTACCCCGATCGAGGTCACGGCCACGATCCGACCCCAGCCGCGCTCGCGCATTCCGGGCAGCACCGTCTGGCACATCGCGACCATGGCCAGCATGCAGCGATCGAGCGCGGCCCGGAGGCCGTCGAGGTCGGCGCCGAGTGCCGGGCCCGGCGGGGGTCCCCCGCCGTTGGCGATCAGGATGTCCACGCCCCCGAGCAGCTCGTGCCCGCGCTCCGCGAACTCGCGCGCCCCGTCGGGATCGCTCAGATCGCAGACCAGCGTGCGGGTGCGCCCGCCGATCTCCTTGGCGGCCGCCTCGATGCGCGCGGCGTCCCGCGAGCCGATCACCAGCTCCACGCCCTCGGCCGCGAGCGCGCGCGCCGTGGCCAGGCCGATTCCCCCTGATGCGCCGCCGACCAGCGCGCGCCGTCCCCCGAGCTGCAGGTCCATCTCAGCTTCCCTCCGCCGTCTTCGGGAGCTCGGCCGGGTCGAGGCCGTAGATGCGACACGGCGTCTCCCAGAGCACGCTGCGCAGGGCGTCGCGGTCGAGCTCGGTCTTCTCCATGAACAGTCGCAGCGAGTCGGGCCAGTGGCACTCCATGTGCGGGAAGTCCGACGCCCACATCACGCGCTGCGCGCCGGCGAAGCGAACGACGTCGCCGACGAAGCGGTCGTCAGTCTCGCCCGAGATCGCGCACTGGCGCTCGAAGTACACGCTCGGCGGATGCTGCAGGTCCGGCCGCTCGCCGGCCGCCCACATCTCGTGGTGCTCGTCGAGCCGGTCGAGCCAGTAGGGCAGCCAGCCCGTGCCCGACTCGAGGAAGGCCACGCGCAGGCGCGGCAGGCGGTCGAAGTAGCCGTCGACCGCCAGTCCCGCGAAGGCCATCATCGCCTCCATGGGGTGGGAGGCGGCGCGCGAGGCGTACCAGGTGTCGAAGCGATCCTCTCCGGTGTACGTCACGTTGGCGCCGCGGCCCTCGTGGATGATGGCGGCCACGTCGAGCTCCTGGAGCGCGGCGAAAACCCGCTCGTTGCCCGGGTGGTGCAGCGGGCGGCCGCCGATCGGGTTCGGGCGGATCATGAAGCCGCGCACGCCGTCCTCGCGCACGCTGCGGCGGATCTCGGCCTCGATCCCGGCCGGGTCGTGCAGCGGCGCCAGTCCGATGGGCACCACGCGCGGCCCCGCCTCGCGTGCGTACTCGCCGATCCACCGGTTGTAGGCGCGCGCGAGCGCCACGGCCAGGGGCGGGGAGAGGTCGCGGCAGTAGGGCACGTGCAGGCCGAAGCTCGGGTAGACCGCCGCCAGGTCGATGCCCTCGGCGTCGATCGCGTCGATCAGCCCGGCGGGCGAGAAGCCCTGCTCGGCGATGCTTCCGAAGCGCTCGCGCTGCATGTCGTCGACCGAGTCGCTGCGCAGGTACTCGGTCATCATGGCGCTGCCCTGGAACGTGGGCCGCCCCTCGACGCGTGGCATCAGGCGCCCGTAGGTCTCGCCCAGGCGAGCGGCGTCGGGCTCGAGCGCGGAGCGGAAGTCGGGGTCGATGAAGTCCCACCACAGCGTCGTCGGCTCGATCACGTGGCCATCGGCGTCGAAGATCGGCAGGCCGTCGTACATCAGAGGGTCTCCCTGAGCGGGCGGAACGTCGCGCGGATGTCGTCCACGACGGCCTCCGGCTCCTCCGCGGGCGCGAAGTGGCCGCCCGACTCGTGAATCTGCACGTAGGTGCGGTTGTAGTAGTCCGCGGTCCAGTCGATGGGGCCGGGCGCCATGTCACCGCGGAAGAACGAGATCCCCGTGGGCGCCTCGACGACCGGGGTGCGGTCGTGCGAGGGTTTCCAGGGGTTGTTCCCGGCCTCGGAGTAGAAGCGCAGCGAGCTCGCGAAGCTGTCGGTCGCCCAGAACAGCATGGTGGTCGTGAGCAGGTGGTCGCGGGAGAAGCGGCGCTCCACGTCGCCGCCGCAGTCGCTCCAGGCCCGCCGCCGCTCCAGCAGCCAGGCCAGCAGGCCCACGGGTGAGTCGTGCAGCGCCCACGCCAGCGTCTGCGGATCCAGCACGTGCACCGCGACGTGGCTGGCGAACTTGCGCTCCCAGTGGCGCAGCCCGTCGTCGGGGTCCGGCACGGCGCTCGCCGCGTCGCCGATCGCCCAAGGGCGCGGCCCGCTGAAGTGGTCGAGGGGGAACGCGTTGGTCAGGTGGATGCCGCGCACCGTGTCGGCGTGGCGGTGGCCCAGGTGCATGGTGACGAGCGCGCCCCAGTCGCCGCCGTGCGCGAAGAAACGCTCGTGCCCGAGCGCGTCGCGCATCAGGGAGACCCAGAGGTCGCCGGTGCGCCAGAAGTTGATGCCCGTCCGCTCGAGCGGCGTCGAGAGCGCATAGCCCGGCAGTGAGGGCACGATCACCTCGAAGGCGTCGTCGGGGTCACCCCCGTGGGCGCCGGGATCGGCGAGCGGCCCCACCACGCGGTGGAAGTCCCAGAAGGTCCAGGGCCAGCCGTGCGTGAGCACCAGGGGCACCGGCCGCGGACCCTTGCCCGGCACGCGCATGAAGTGGATCGGGATGCCCTCGATCTCGACGCGCGCGTGCTCGTGGGCGTTGAGCTCGCGCTCGCGCGCGCGCCAGTCGTAGCCGTCGCGCCAGTACGCGACGAGCTCGCGCAGGTAGGCGCCCTGGGTTCCGTAGCGCCAGTCCTCGTTGGCGAGCTCGGGTGCCCAGTTCACCGACCCCAGGCGACGCCGCAGGTCGTCGAGCTTCGCGTCGGGGATCCGGATCTCGAAGGGCTCGGGCTTCACGAGGCTTTCCTCAGCGCATCTTGGCGATGAATCCGTCGAGCGTGTCGTACAGGTACGCACAGTCGTCGGAGGTCATCGTCGGGTGGCACGGGAGCATGGTCCCGTGCTGCATGATCTGGTCGGCGGCGGGGTAGCCCGCGGGGTCGGTGCGGTGCTCCACGCCGCGCAGCATCGGCTGGCGCGTGACGTTCCCGGAGAAGATCAAGCGGTTCTGGATGCCCGCGTCGAGCAGGTGCATCTGCAGCGCCTTCCGGCTCCAGCCCAGCTCGGGGCGCAGCTGGACCGGGAAGCAGAGCCAGGTGGTGTCCACGCCATCGAGCACGCGGGGCGGGACGAAGACGTCGGCGTTGCGCGTCACGTAGTCCAGGTGCCGGTCGAACAGGGCCTGCCGCTGGCGCTTGAACCCGGGCAGCTTGTCGAGCTGCGCCAGGCCAAAGGCCGCACCGGGCTCCGAAGGGATGAAGCCGTACCCGAGCTCGCGGAAGATGAACATGGAGTCGTAGTCGATGCCGTCGAGCTCCTCGAGGAAGCGGGCGTCGGCGTCCTGCTGGCGCGAGCCGTACATGAACGGCTCCGAGGAGCGACCCCAGCCGCGCAGCGTCAGGCCGCGGTCCCAGAGCGCCTCGTCGTCCACGCAGACCATCCCGCCGGTGCCCATGGCGGTGATGATGTGGTGCG
>JAJDAJ010000014.1 GCA_029261925.1 Deltaproteobacteria bacterium
CGCGATCGGGCCCGACGACCCGCGAGCCGCGGGGCTGCTCTGCCTGCACGGGCTCTGCGGGACGCCCTGGGATCTGCGCGAGATCGCCGAGGACGCCGCTGCGGCCGGGCTGCGCTGCGTCGGGCCGCTGCTGCCCGGCCACGGCAGCCGCTGGGAGGAGCTGGCGCGGACGCCGCGCGAGGCCTGGGTCGCCAGCGCCCTGGGTGCTTTCGACGCGCTCGCCGACCGACACGACCGCGTGTACGTGGCGGGGCTGTCCATGGGCGGCGTGCTGGCCCTGTCGATCTGCGAGCAGCGGCCCGTGGCCGGCGCCGCGCTGATGGCGACCCCGCTGCGCCTGGGCTGGCTCGCGCGGAGCGGCTCGCGGCTGCTGCGCGGGCTGCTGCCGCGCGTCGAGCGCCTGCCCGGGATCGTGGAGCCGCGGCTCCGCGACGCGCATCCCGGCTACCGCCGCATGCCCCTGGCGGCGGTGCGGCAGCTGGTGGCGCTGCAGCGCGAGGTGCACGCGGACCTGGCGAAGGTCCAGGCGCCGCTGCTGATGATCTACAGCCGGGCCGACGCCACGGTGAGCCCCCGCAACGCCGCCCTGATCGCGGCGGGCGTGTCGTCCGCGGACGTGGAGCTGGCCTGGCTGGAGCGCAGCGGTCACGTCCTGACGGCGGATGTGGAGCGCGCCGAGGTGATCCGGCGGATCCGTCGCTTCCTGGGCGGCCCGCTGCGGGCCGATTGACTCCCGCGCTGCTCTGGACAATCCTCACAGGGCGCCGGACCCCAGAGGCCGCGCGCTCACAGGGGGATGAGAGCATGGCCGAACTTCCTGCCGCGGCCGTAAAGCGGCTCCTGGTCAAGCACGGCAACGATCTGCGGACGTCGGGTAGCGCCGTGGAGGCTGCCGTGGCGGCCACCGAGGCCTTCGTGGCGCGCATGGCGCAGATCGCGGCCTCGAGCGCCAGCGACGACAAGCGCAAGACCATCATGGACGGCGACATCTCGCGCGCGAGGCAGCAGCTCGGGGTGTGAGCCCCCGACCCCGCATTCCGTGGGGTAATAGCCTCGATCGTCTGCGCGATCAGTGCTGGCCGGGAGCGTCCCCGGACAGCGCCTCGATCAGCGAGATCCAGCGGGCCTCATCCTCCGGGACGAAGCGCAGGAAGCGGATTCCCGCGAGGATGCTCGCGTAGCCGGGAACCGTGTGCCGGGCCACGAGCTCGCCCACGACCTGCACCGGTAGCGGGTGGCCGGGCAGGCGAATGGCGTACGCCTCGCGCGCTCCGGGGAGCAGATCGCGGGTGGTCCGCAGGCAGAGCCCGCCGCGGGCGATCGACTCCGTCAGGTCGTCGCGGCCGGCCGCTCCCTGGGCGTGGACCGCCAGCCGCGCGTCGAAGCGCCGGAAGCGCCGGCGCGGCAGGCGCTCGGTGGCCTCCTGGAGCAGCGCCTCGAGCACGTCGGGCGGGGGCACGCCCGGCAGGTACGCGAAGGCGTCGATCTCCTCGGCGATCCGCCGGTGCGTCCCGTGCTCGCGCTCGTCGAGGATCACGACCGGCAGCGCCTCGATGCCCGGCAGCTTGCGGACGTCGTGGGCAATCTCGAAGCCGTCGCCGCGCGCCAGGCGCGCCGCGGTGAAGACCACGTCGAAGCTCCGGTCCCGGAACGCCGCCAGGGCGTCGGCGGGATCGTCGATCGTCTCGAGGTCGATGCCGCGCGGGCGCAGCGCCGTCTCCAGGGGCAGGATCAGCTCGCTGCGGTCCGCGATCAGGATGGCCCGCACGCGACGCCCGGCCTGGGGAACCACGACCGGGGCGTCGATCGCCGGGGCGAGGCCGGGGTCGCGCGTGTGCTCGCGGGCGCAGCGCTCGATGGCGTCGGCCAGGCCGATCTCGAGGTCGTTGGCGCTCTCGTAGCCCGCCAGGGGGCGGAAGCGACGCGCGTCGGGGGCCGCCGGATCGATCTCGGCCAGCGCACCCGTGCTCGGCAGCAGGATCTCGTGCGTCGAGCGCACCTCGCACGGCGCGTCGATCGCGATCCCGGGCTCCAGGCGTAGCCGGGTGCCGTTGCGCATGCGGCGGTGCGCGGCGCCGAGGCCCTCGAGCCACTCGCGCGCGCCCTCCAGCTCGGACTGCATCTGCGCCCAGGCGCGGCGCAGCAGCGTCTCGATCTCCTCGCGCGTGTCGCAGGGCCCGATCTCGAGCGGCGGCAGGTCGAACAGGGGACGCGGCTGGCAGAGCTTGATGCGGTCGTGGCCGAGCGTGTAGAAGATCGCGCGCTCCACGCGGAGCGGACCGTCGAGCGTGGGCAACGCCTCCGCCCCGAGTCTCAGCTCGCCGCGCGCGAAGGGCTCGCCCTCGTGGTGGCTCGTGCGGATTCCCATCCGCGCCAGCCGTCGGGCCAGGAACGCCGCGTGTCGCGCCTCGGTCTCTGCCACGCTGGCGCCATCGGAGCACGGGCCGCCCTGCTGAACACGAAAAAGGCCCCGGGAGCGCGTGCTCCCGGGGCCCTGGCGCTCGTGGCGCGCCGTGACTCTACATTCCGGGCATGCCGGCCGACATCCCGCCGCCCTTCTCGTCGTCGGGACGGTCGGCGATCATCGCCTCGGTGGTCAGCAGCAGGCTGGCCACGCTGGCCGCGTTCTGCAGCGCCGTGCGCACGACCTTGGTCGGGTCGATCACGCCGGCCTTCACGAGGTCCTCGAACTGGTCGCTGGCGGCGTTGAACCCGAAGGCGTCGGAGCCGTTGGCGACCTTGTCCACGATGATCGAGGCCTCCTGGCCCGCATTCTGGGAGATCATCCGCAGCGGCTCCTCGACCGCACGCAGGATGATGTCGGCCCCGGCCTGCTGCTCGGCGCTGTCGAGCTTGAGCTTGCCGATCGCCGTCTTGGCGCGGATCAGGGCCACGCCGCCGCCGGGCACGATGCCCTCCTCGACGGCTGCACGCGTCGCGTGCAGGGCGTCCTCGACGCGCGCCTTCTTCTCCTTCATCTCGCTCTCGGTCGCGGCGCCGACCTTCACGACCGCCACGCCGCCGGCCAGCTTGGCCAGGCGCTCCTGGAGCTTCTCGCGGTCGTAGTCCGAGGTCGTGTCCTCGACCTGCTTGCGGATCTCCTGGCAGCGGCCCTCGATGTCGCTCTTCTTGCCGCCACCCTCGATGATCGTCGTGTTGTCCTTGTCGATCACCACGCGGCCGACCTTGCCGAGGTCCTGCGCCGTCACGTTCTCGAGCTTGATGCCCAGCTCCTCGGCGATCACCTGACCGCCGGTCAGGATCGCCATGTCCTCGAGCATGGCCTTGCGGCGATCGCCGAAGCCCGGCGCCTTGACCGCGCAGACCTGGAGCGTGCCGCGGATCTTGTTCACGACCAGGGTCGCGAGGGCCTCGCCCTCGATGTCCTCGGCCACGATCAGCAGCGGCTTGCCCAGCTTTGCGACCTGCTCGAGCACGGGCAGGAGATCCTTCATCGACGAGATCTTCTTCTCGTGCAGGAGGATCAGCGCATCCTCGAGGATGGCCTCCATGCGCTCCGGGTCGGTCGCGAAGTACGGCGACAGGTAGCCGCGATCGAACTGCATGCCTTCGACCACGTCGAGCAGGGTCTCGAGGCCCTTGTTCTCCTCGACCGTGATCACGCCTTCCTTGCCGACCTTGTCCATGGCCTCGGCCAGGATGTCGCCGATCTCGAGATCGTTGTTGGCGCTGATCGCGCCGACCTGCGCCACCTCGGCGCGGTTGTTGGTCGGCTTCGACTGCTTCTCGAGCTGGCCGACGATCGCCTCGACCGCCTTGTCGATGCCCCGCTTGAGCTCGATCGGGCTGTGCCCGGCCGCCACCATCTTGAGGCCCTCGCGGAAGATGGCCTGCGCCAGCACGGTCGCGGTGGTCGTGCCGTCACCGGCCACGTCCGAGGTCTTCGAGGCGACCTCCTTGACCATCTGCGCGCCCATGTTCTCGAACTTGTCGGAGAGCTCGATCTCCTTGGCCACCGTGACGCCGTCCTTGGTGACGACCGGCGACCCGAAGCTCTTCTCGATGATCACGTTGCGGCCCTTCGGCCCCAGCGTGACCTTGACCGCGTCGGCCATGGTATTTACGCCACGCAGGATCGCGTTGGCAGCCGCCTGGTCGAACTTGATCTCCTTGGCACTCATCGCTTGCGACTCCTCGGAATGGGTTTTGCCGCCGGGC
Source organism: Deltaproteobacteria bacterium (assembly GCA_029261925.1). Lineage (GTDB taxonomy): Bacteria > Myxococcota_A > UBA9160 > SZUA-336 > SZUA-336 > JAGWBS01. Next base: position 4,180 of record JAJDAJ010000014.1, read on the forward strand.
TAGCCGACGATCGCGAGGATGTCGTCCTCGCGCAGGATCAGATAATCGTTGCCGTCGAGGGTCACGTCGGCCCCTCCGTACTTGCCGAACAGGACCCGGTCGCCCGCCTTGACGTCGAGCTTGGTCACCGAGCCGTCCTCGGTCACCCGGCCCTTGCCCACCGCCACCACCCGGCCCTCCTGGGGCTTCTCCTTGGCGGTGTCCGGGATGATGATCCCGCCGGCGGTCGTCTCCTCCTCGTCGATGCGCTCCACGAGGACCCTGTCGTGCAGTGGTCGGATCTTCATCTTCCTCTCTCCGTCCCCCCGCCCGGTGCGAGCTCTGGGGGACCCTGGTGATGGACAAAACGAGGCCGCCCGACCGCCGGGCGCGTCGGCCCTGACAGTCAGCGGCGCGCGCAGCCTAGATACGCCGGGGGGCGTGTCAACCGTGTCGGGCCGCGAAGCTTGAGTTTCGCCTTCTGTTCACTTACGATCGGGGTGCGAAACTCGCTGGACGCCGGGGGGGCGCCTGGGCGTACAATCGCCGCCGGCCGGGGTCTTGCGCACCGGAAGGTACGGCGAATCCGGGCCACGACGCGGAGATGGGGTTCGAAAGTGCATCTCACCAAGCGGCAGAGAGAGATCTACGACTTCATCCGGGACTGCATCCACCGGGACGGGTACGCGCCCAGCCTGGAGGAGATCGGCGCGGAGTTCGGGCTGAACTCGGTCGCCACCGTGCACAAGCACGTGCAGAACCTGGTCGAGAAGGGGCTGCTGCGGAAGGCCTGGAATCGCAGCCGCTCGATCGAGCTGGTCGAGGACGACCCGGTCTCGGACGGCGTGAACGTGCCCCTGCTGGGCAGCGTCGCGGCCGGAGCCCCGATCGAGGCCGTCTCGACGCCCGACGTCATCTCGGTGCCGCCGGACATGATCGGCAGCAAGCAGGCCTTCGCGCTCACCGTCAGCGGCGACTCGATGATCGACGATCACATCGTGGACGGCGACGTGGTGGTCCTGGAGTCGCGCAAGGTGCCTCGCAACGGCGAGACCGTGGTGGCGCTGATCCGGCGCGAGGAGTGCACGCTCAAGCGCTTCTACCAGGACGGGCCCTCGGTCCGGCTCGTCCCGGCCAACGAGCGGCTGTCGCCCATGGAGTTCCCGGCGGACGACGTCGAGATCCAGGGGGTCGTGATCGGGCTGATCCGCCGCTTCTGAGCTCAAAGGCCCGCTGGGCTAAGCTGATCCCGATGGCGACACGATTCGAAGACCTGGTCCGCGAGCAGCTGCTCGAGCTCGGCGAGGACCCCTCGAGGCAGGGCCTGCTGCGCACCCCGCTGCGCGTGGCCGAGGCGATGAAGTACCTGACCTCCGGCTACACCATGGATCCCCACGCGATCCTCAACCAGGCGGTCTTCGAGGAGGGCTACGACGAGATGGTCGTGGTCCGCGACATCGACTTCTACAGCCTGTGCGAGCACCACATGCTGCCGTTCTTCGGCAGGGCGCACATCGCGTACATCCCCGACGGGCGGGTGGTCGGCCTGTCGAAGCTGCCGCGCCTGGTCGACATGTACGCGCGGCGCCTGCAGGTGCAGGAGCGGCTGACCAACGAGGTGGCGGACGAGATCGCCAAGGTTCTCCAGCCCAAGGGCGTGGCCGTGGTCCTCGAGGCCCTGCACCTGTGCATGATGATGCGCGGCGTCCAGAAGCAGAACTCGTACACCCTGACGAGTGCCATGGTCGGCGAGTTCGAGTCCGATCCCAAGACGCGCGACGAGTTCATGCAGCTGCTGCGCAAGCCGCGCGCCTTCTGAGCCGCGGTCCGCTCGCAGCTCGGCGCGCAAGCGCCTCCGCAGCCACCGGATTGATTGCCATCGGGGTTTGTTGACACCGGGGCTAAAGTCCCTTAGGGTCGCGACCGAAGAGAGACCGGGAGCTGTGTCGACGCGGTCGTCCCCCCCTCCGGCCCCGCGCCTCCGGGCGCACGCCGGGTAGACGCCGCCGGAACTCAGCTCCGGATTCGGTTTTCTTCGCGAGCCGGCTGGCAGGCGCCGTCGGCCGAAAAATCGGGGGGCACGCGCACCGCAATGCCGTTGAAGCCTTGCAGCAGCAACGAGCGAGGTCGGGCGCACGGCGACATCTGTCGCCGCACGCGAGGACGTTCCAGCGCGAGCGTTCCGCACGGACTCGAGGTCTATGGCGACTAAGAAAGACAAGGCGATCGACTCCGAGAACAGCAACGTCGATCCCGACGAGGAGGTCGCCCGCAATCGCAACACGCTTCTGTCGTACTTCAACGACATTGCCGACATCCCGACCCTCAAGAAGGAGGAGGAGGTGATGCTGGCGAAGGAGATGGAGTCGGCGACGCTCGAGATGCGCGAGGCCATCCTCCGGGTGCCCTTCACCTGGCGCATGGCGATCGACATCTGGCACGGCCTGCAGGCTGAGAGCCGCGTGACCGCCAAGATGTCGGAGGCGTACGGGACCGAGTCGCCCGAGGGAGTCGATCGCGGCGATGTCGTCGATCGCAGCCTCAAGCGCGTGCACACCCAGGTGGGCAAGTACGACGAGCTGCACGCGACCGGCGGCAGCAGCGAGCAGATCGCCCGGGCGCAGCGGGCGATCCGCAAGGCGCTCAAGGAGACCGATCTGTCCATGCAGATCTTCGAGCGCGTGCGTCGCGCGCTGCGCGACCGGCGCAACGAGATGGCGCGCCTCGACCGCGAGATCCGCTCGCTGGCATCGCCCAAGCGGGCGCCGCGCACCGAGAAGGGCCGCGTGGAGCGCGACGGAGAGATCGCCGGGCGCGCCGCACGCCTCGGCGAGCTGGAGGTCGAGGTCGGGATGTCGGCGGCCGACTACTTCGCGCTGATGGAGGTGGTCGACCTGTCCTACGAGCGCCTCATGCTGCACAAGAACCGCTTCGTGCAGCACAACCTCAAGCTCGTGATCGCGATCGCCAAGGACTACCGGAACATGGGGATCGCGTTCCAGGACCTGATCCAGGAGGGGAACCTGGGCCTGATCCGCGCGGTCGAGAAGTTCGACTACCGGCGGGGCCACAAGTTCTCGACCTACGCGCTGTGGTGGATCCGCCAGGCCCTGATCCGCGCGATCCAGAACCAGTCGCGCACGATCCGCATCCCCAGCCACATGCACGACACGCTGCTCAAGTACTACCGCACCTTCAACACGCTCTCGAAGCGACTCGGGCGCGAGCCCAAGACCGAGGAGCTCGCGAAGGAGCTCAAGATCACCGTCGACCAGACGGAGCGCCTGCAGAAGATGACCCGCGAGCCGGTCTCGCTCGAGACCCAGGTCAAGGGAACCGACTCGAAGCTTCTCAAGGACTTCGTCAAGGATCCCTCGATGCTCTCGCCCCTCGATGGCCTGGACCGGGTTCGCCTCGAGCAGGCGACCGAGGCCTCGATCGCCCAGCTCAACGAGCGCGAGCGCAACATCCTGCGCTGGCGCTTCGGCATGAAGGGCGAGCAGGACCACACCCTGGAAGAGATCGGTGCCAAGCTGGGCCTGTCCCGCGAGCGCGTGCGGCAGCTCGAGGCCCGGGCCATCGAGAAGCTGCGCCACTCCGCCAAGCACCGGCTCCTCGAGGGCTTCGCCGAGCTCTAGCAGGCTGCTGAGGAGCCCCGGACCGAGCCACGCGAGCGGGTTCGGACCGGGATCAAGGCAGCGAGACCGCAGGCGTAGTGCCGCAACGCAGGGATCGGCCCGAGGGCGTCGCGGGGCGACGGGAGCGGGTTCTTCAGCAGCCTGCCAGGGCCCTCCGGGCCGCTCCGGGCGGACTGTGCTCGGCTTCACAGCGCCGCCGCTCGATTCTGGCATCCTCCAGGGACGCTGTTGGGGGTATAATCGCCCCGTGCAAGGAGGCAGGCGATGCGCAACCTGGCAAGGATCCCCCTGATCGCGATCTCGGCGCTGCTGGCGGCCGGCCCGGCCGGGGCGCTCGAGATCTTCAACGCCATCGGGGACAACCCGTCGAACCGCGGCCCCAGCGCCCTGGCGCCCGGCGCCAACGACCTCCACGTCTACATCGACACCGCGAACGGGGGCGCGCCGGATCCGGGCGCCGACCCGGCGGCGGCCTGCTCGGGGCCCGGCTCCGACGGTACGTACACCTGTGCGACGGACTTCCAGTACGAGTCCACCGGAGACGTCGAGATCCTGGGCTTCACCGCCGACGCCGGGCGCATCGCGGAGGTCGGACCCGACTACTGCGTGGGCTTCCTGGCTGACGCGACCCACTACCGCCACAACTGCGGCAACCCGTTCGCCGGCGAGAACGGCGTGGTGAAGCTAGGCACGCTCCAGGTGCAGGTGAACGGGGCCACCGGTGTCGTACAGATGCTGAGCGGCCAGGAGGTCCCGACGACCCTCACGACCGCTCCGGTCTCCGCCGCGGTGCTGGGGCAGGTGCTCAGCTGCACGCCGGGTACGCCCGGGGACCTCGACTGCGACGGCAACCCCGACGGCACCGACCTGTGCCCGCACTTTCCCGAGGCCGATCCCGCGGCAGACGCGAACATGAACGGCCGCGGGGACGACTGCGAGTGCGGTGACCAGAACGGCGATGGCCTGATCAACGTGAACGACATCCTCGGGATCAACAACGCGATCTTCGAGCAGGAGCCGGTCGGCGTGCTCTGCGACGCCAACAACGACGGCCTCTGCAACGTGCAGGACATCCTCGCGGTGAACGCCGATATCTTCAGCGAGGGCGCGACCAGCTTCTGCGCCCGCCACCCCTCGGATCCCTGAGACCGGCTCGTCCGGCGCTCAGGGGGCGCGGAGCCCGTCGCGAACGACCCGTGCGGGGACGTCGTTGAGCGTCTCGAACTGCAGGTAGCGACGCATCTCCGCCAGCGCCCGCCGCGCGCTCCAGCCGTGCTCCTGCTGGCGGTAGATCCCGATCGCGTACCCGGTCCGGTCGACACCGTTGCGGCAGTGCACCAGCAGCGGGTGATTGGCCGGATCGCGCAGCACCGCCAGCAGTCGCTCGATCTCGGCGGCCGGGGGCGGCCGCGACGCGCTGAAGTCGAAGCTGTACAGGCGCAGACCGTGGCGCGCGGCGAAGGCGCTCTCGAAGCCGGGCGTGCGTCCGCGCAGGTTCACCAGCGCGCGCAGCGCCGGCTCCCGGTGCAGCGCCCGGCGCAGCATCAGGGGCGAGGGCTGGGCGCTGCGGTAGATGCGCCCGGGCTCGACCTCGCCGTGGTTGTAGAGGATGCGGGCGCAGCCTGGCTGCGTCGCGGCCAGGCAGGCGATCGTGAGCAGGGCGGTACGCATCAACGGTACAGCGGGTAGAGCTCGATCTTCCCGGCCTCGTCGAGCTCGTTGCGTCGCACCTGGTACCAGATCGCGCTGGCCTCGCTGCGCGCCAGGTCGGTCGCGCGATCCAGCTGCGTCTGGACCTCGGCCTCGATCTCGGCGGGATCGGGCGGGCTGCGCTGGGCCAGCGCCACGGCGTAGAAGCGATCGCCGGCCTCGAGCACGCGGGGCGCGGCCGGATGCTCCTCGGAGAGCGCGAAACCGAGCTCGACCAGGCCGCCCAGCTCGCGGAGCCCGGGCACGGTCCGGTCGCGCACTCCGAACGGCGGCGTGGTCGAGATCTCCAGCCCCTCGGCCGATGCGGCCGCGTCGAGGTCGGCGCCCCCGCGCACCGCCTCGAGCACGCGCTCGGCGGCGGCCCGCGCCGCCTCGCGGGCGCGGCGGTCCCGCAGCAGCTGGCGCGCCAGCTCGGGGGTGGCGTCCTCGAAGCTGCGGTCCAGTGCCTCGCGGCGCTCCTCCAGCCGGATCACGTGCCAGCCCCGCTCGGTCTCGACCGGCTCGGAGAGCTGGCCGGGCTCGAGGCTGAACGCCACCTGATCGAAGCCCTCCACGAAGATCCCGCGTGGGAACCACCCCAGATCGCCGCCCTGCTCCGCGGTGGCCTCGTCGTTCGAGAGCTCCGCGGCGACCTCCTCGAAGGCCTCCCCCGCGCGCAGGCGCTCGAGCGCCGCTGCCGCGCGCTCCCGGGCTCCCTCGCCGCTCAGGAGCACGTGCCGGGCCCGGATCTCCTCGGGGCGCTGGAACTCTGCGCTGCGGGAGGCGTAGGCGTCCCGCACGGCCCGCTCCTCTTCCGCGAGCAGGGTCTGGACCTCCTCCTCGCTGACCTCGATGCCGGCCGAGAAGTCCGCGGCCCGGGCCACGGCGTAGCGCAGGCTCACCTGGGTGGCGGCGCGCTCGGCCTCCCAGCGCACCTGCGCCCGGGAGACGCGCACGGGCCCCTCGGCCAGGCGCCGGAACTTCCGTACGAACAGGTCGTTGCGATACTCCTCCATCAGCCCTCCCATTCCCAGGCGGCTGTTGGCGGCGAAGAGCTCGACCAGCTCGCGATCGAAGACCCCGTCGGTCTGGAACTGCGGGTTCGAGTGCAGGTCGTCGCGCAGCTCGGCGTCGGGCACTTCCATGCCCAGCTGGCGCGCCTCGCGCCGCAGGATGCGGCGGCGCAGCAGGGCGGCGCGGGTCTGCTCGTCCAGGAAGTCACGCCGCGCGGCGTTGGTGGGCAGCTGGTCCGCGAGCGCGGCCAGCGTCTGCTCCGTGCCCTCGCGGAAGTACTCGAAGGTCTCGCGGTCGATGGCCTCGCCGTCCACACGTGCGATCAGCAGACCGCTCGAGTCCCCGGGACTGCCGTACCCGGTGAGGATGAACGCTCCCACGATGAGGGCGACGATGGCCACGAGGACCAGGCGCCCCAGCCAGATCGGCATGACTCGGCTCCCTGAACGGCTCTGCTGGAAGGTGATGCGGGTCACCGGATGCGCGCGGATGCGGGCGCCGGGCCGCTCTTCAGGCGGCGTGGAGGCTAGCCTGCCTGCCGCGCCGGGTCACGCGCTGCAAGTCGTCGCTCCGGCGTCGTTATCGGCGCTGCCGTCGCCTTGCGACGGGACCGGCACGCTCGTAGAATCGCAACGTCCCACGCGCCGCTGGCGCGTTTCTTTTCAGTGCCTTGCCTCTCGAGACCCGCGGCTCCCCTCCGGGCCGCATCCGGGCGCACGAGGGCGGGGCCGCACGGGGTACCCCACGGATGCTGAAGGCGCTCGATCGCGTTCTCGGCCTTTTCTCGAACGACCTGGCCATCGACCTCGGCACCGCGAACACGCTGGTCTACGCCAAGGGGCGCGGCATCATCTCGAGCGAGCCCTCCGTGGTCGCGGTCGACACGCAGCGCAACCGCGTGCGGGCCGTGGGCAAGGAGGCCAAGAGCATGCTCGGCCGCACGCCGGGCTCGATCCGCGCCGTGCGTCCGCTGCGCGACGGCGTGATCGCAGACTTCGACATCGCCGAGGCCATGCTGCGCTACTTCATCCAGAAGGCGCACAACCGCTCGACGCTGCTGCGGCCGCGGATCGTGATCTCGGTCCCGTCGGGCATCACCGAGGTGGAAAAGCGCGCGGTGCGCGAGTCGGCACTGTCGGCGAGCGCGCGCGAGGTGTACCTGCTCGAGGAGCCGATGGCCGCCGCGATCGGCGCGGGGCTGCCGATCACGGAGCCGTCGGGGAACATGATCGTCGACATCGGTGGCGGTACGACGGAGGTCGCGATCATCTCGCTCGCGGGCATCGTCTACGCGAACAGCGTGCGCATCGGTGGTGACAAGATGGACGACGCGATCCTCAGCTACATCAAGCGCAAGTACAATCTGCTGATCGGCGAGCGGACCGCGGAGCGCATCAAGATCGAGATCGGCACGGCCTGGCCCAGCGACGAGGTCCAGACCATGCTCGTCAAGGGCCGCGACCTGGTCGCCGGCGTGCCCAAGACGCTGGAGATCAACACCGAGGACATCCGCGAGGCGCTCAGCGAGCCGATCAACGCGATCGCCGAGTCCGTCAAGATCGCCCTGGAGCGCACGCCTCCCGAGCTGGCTGCCGACATTGCCGACAAGGGCATCGTCCTGACCGGCGGGGGGGCCATGATCGAGAACCTCGACGTCCTGCTACGGGAGGAGACCGGGCTGCCGATAATGCTGGCAGAGGATCCCTTCACGGCCGTCGTGATGGGTTGTGGGCGCTGTCTCGACGAGATCGACCTGCTCAGAGACGTGACCGACAGAGCATGACCGGATAGAGGGCCAGGATTGGGCGAGCTGCTGCGCCGCTACCGCTTCCCCCTCACCTACCTGCTTCTGGCGTCCCTGTGCGTCACTGGCATGGCCTCGCGTCGCGTGCCGGGCGAGATGGGCGCGGCCTCCGGTGTCCTGGTCTCCCTGACGTTGCCCCTCGAGCGCATGGTGACCGTTCCGGTCGACGAGGCGCGAGGCTGGTGGGACGATCTGGTCGAGCTGGTGCAGGTGCGCGAGGAGAACTCCGCGCTGCGGCAGCGCATCGCGCGGCTCGAGGACGAGAACCTGCAGTACCGCGAGGCGATCGTCTCCAGCGAGCGCTTCCAGCGCCTGGCCGGCTTCCGCGCCAGCCACGACGTGCCCATGGTGCCGGCCAACGTGGTCCACGAGGACCTCTCCTCGTGGTTCCAGAGTGTCATCATCGACCAGGGGACGACGGCGGGGATCCGTCCGGGCATGCCGGTCATCAACGACGCCGGGGTGGTCGGCGTGGTCTCCGGCACCACGCCGTCGAATGCCAAGGTGCTGCTGCTGACCGATCCGCAGAGCCGGGTCGACGCCTACGTGCAGCGCTCGCGCGCGCGCGGCAGCGTGCGGGGCGGGGCGCGGCACAGCGCCACCCTGGAGCAGGTGCTGCGCGACGAGGACGTTCGCGTGGACGACCAGCTGCTCACCTCCGGTCTCGGAGCGGTCTTCCCCAAGGGTCTGGTGATCGGCCGCGTCGCGGAGGTCGAGCGCAAGCCGTACGGCCTGTTCCAGATCTCGCGCATCGAGCCCGCCGTGGACTTCGGCAAGCTCGAGGAGGTCTTCGTGATCCTCGAGCGCCGCGGCCTGCCCGAGCCCGACGCGTACACGGCGGACGACGGCGCACTGTGGAGCACGGGGGAGGCAGCCGCGCCCGCCAGGCAGGAGCCGGGGCCCGCGCCATGATCGGCAATCTGCGCTGGCTCGGCCTGGGCACTGCCCTGCTGGCCGCGCAGGGGTTGATCGCGAACCTGCTGCCGGCCTGGGTGCGTCCGGACCTGGTGCTGATCTACGCGCTCGCCCTGGGCGTCCGCCGCGCCTCACCGACCTGGAGCCTGGCCATGGCGTTCGGGTTCGGCTTCGCGTTCGACGCCCTGTCGGGCTCGGACCCCGGCCTGTACGCGCTGCTGCGCGGCACCGCCTGCGCCGTGACGCGTGCCTTCGACCGCGCCCTGTACCTGCGGGCGCCGCTGCCGTGGGGCCTCTACGCGGCGGGCTGGGCAGTCGTGGACTGGATCGGGATGGTCGCCGTGCTGCAGCTGCTGCGTCCCGCGGCGCTGCCGGGCTGGCTCGACGTGCTGGTGCGCGTGCCCGGTGCCGCGGTCGCCACCGGGATCGCGGCGGGGCTGCTGTACGCGCTGCTGCGCCGGGTCGAGAGCGCCGAGGAGCGCGACTCCTCGTGGACCGTGCTCAGCTCGGCCGGGTCGCGGCGATGAGCCAGCTCTCGGGTCCGGGCTCCCCGGTCGACGGCTTCGTCGAGAAGCGCATCACCGCGGCCGCCGTGGTGATCGTGGGCACCTGGCTGCTGCTCCTGGCCCGCATGTTCCAGCTCCAGGTGGTCGAGTCGGAGCGCTACGCGGTCTCCGCGACGCGGAACAGCGTGCGCACGCATCGCGTCGAGGCGCCGCGCGGCATGCTGCTCGATCGTACCGGCGAGATCCTGGTCGATTCGCGCCCGTCGTACGACGCGTTCGTGGTGCCCAGCGAGACGCGCGATCTCGAGCGCACGCTGCGCCGGCTCGCGGGCGCGACCGGCAGCGATCCCGAGGATCTCGTCGCGCGCGTGGGCGAGCCGAGGGGCAGCGCGCGCTTCAGGCCGCACCGCGTGGTGTCGGACATGTCCTGGGAGGCCAAGGCGCGCCTGGACGCGCGGCTCTGGGCGCTCGACGGCGTGCACGACGAGTTCCGGCCGATCCGCGAGTACCGCTTCGGGGACAGCGCGGCCCACGTGCTGGGCTGGCTCGGCGAGATCGGCGCGGACCAGCTCCAGCGCCGCGAGTTCCAGGGCTACCGGCGCGGCGACGTGGTCGGTCGCAAGGGCGTCGAGCGCCTGCTCGACCGCGAGCTCCGAGGACGGCCCGGAGGTCGCAACGTGCTGGTCAACGCGCACGGTCGCGAGCTCGACGAGCTGAGCAACGTGGAGCCCCAGCCGGGCTACAACGTGGTCCTGAATCTCGATCACCGCCTGCAGCTCGTCGCCGAGCAGGCGCTCGACGAGATCGGCCGCGCGGGCACCGTGGTCGGCATCGAGCCGGGCAGCGGGCGGGTCCGGGTGCTGGCCAGCCGGCCCGCCTTCGACCCGAACCAGTTCGCGATCGGCATCGACTCCGACGACTGGCAGATCCTGCGCTCCGATCCGCGCACGCCCCTGCACCACCGGGCCCTGCAGGGCCAGTACCCACCTGGCTCGACGTACAAGCTGGTCACGGCGATCGCCGCGCTCGAGGAAGGGGTGATCGACGCCGACGACGAGATCGTCTGCCTCGGGTCCTACCGGCTGGGCCGGCGGCGCTACCGCTGCTGGCGTCGCGGTGGGCACGGCTCGATGGACGTGCACCGCGCCCTGGTCCAGTCCTGCGACGTGTTCTTCTACCGGGTCGCCGAGGAGCTCGAGAACCGCAGCAGCGGCGAGGTGCTCGGCGTGGATCGCCTGGCGTACTACGCCCGCATGCTCGGACTGGGGCGCCCGACCGGCATCGAGCTGCCGGGCGAGCGCGCCGGCCTGGTGCCCACCAGCCGCTGGAAGGCGCGGCGTTTCGGCGAGGTCTGGGTCAAGGGTGAGTCCCTGTCGGTGGCGATCGGGCAGGGCTTCAACCTGCTCACGCCGATCCAGCTCGCGCACATGTACGCCGGGATCGCGAGCGGCGGCACGCGCTACCGGCCGTTCCTGGTCGATCGCGTGGAGAGCCCCGACGGACAGGTGGTGCGGCGCACGCAGGAGGAGGAGATCGGTACGCTCCCGTTCAAGGACGAGACGCTGGCGCTGATCCGCAAGGCGCTGCGCGGCGTCGTGCACGAGCCGCGCGGTACCGGCTCGGCGATGCGCGGCCTGCCCGGCGGCGTCGAGGCGGCGGGCAAGACCGGCACCGCTCAGGTCGTCGCCCTGCGCAGCGATGGGCCCGAGGACGAGGAGGACATTCCCGAGCGCTTCCGCGACCACGCCTGGTTCGTGACCTACCTGCCCGCGGACGATCCCGAGCTGGTGCTCGCGATCCTGGTCGAGCACGGCGGGCACGGCGGCGCCACCGCGGCGCCGCTCGCGCGCCGCATCGCCGAGACCTGGCTCGAGACCCGTGACCGACCGGAGACACCCGGGGACGCCGAGGAGTCGCTCGTTGTTGCAGGGCATTGACCGCCGTCTGATCCAGAACTTCGAGTGGCCCCTGCTCGTGATGGGGCTGCTCGTGGCGCTGCTCGGCATCGTGAACATCAATTCGGCCGCGCCGGGTGCGTCGGGCTGGCTGGCACCGACCGCGCTGCGGCAGCTCGCCTGGCTCGGCGCCGGCTCCGTCGCGCTGCTGGTCACGCTCTTCATCGACTACCGTGTGCTGGAGCGGCTCTCGCTCCCGGTATACGTGACCTGCTGCGCGCTGCTCGTCGCCGTGCTGGTCTTCGGGCCCATCATCAACGGATCGCAGCGCTGGCTCGTGCTGGGCCCGGCGCGCCTGCAGCCCTCGGAGCTGACCAAGCTGGCGGTGATCCTGCTGTTCGCACGCCTGCTGGCGCGGCGCAATCCGCAGCAGCCGATCGGCCTGCTCGACCTGGCCCTGCCCGCGATCCTGCTGGCGCTGCCCGCCGCTCTGGTGCTGCGTCAGCCGGACCTCGGCACCACGCTGCTGATCGCGATCGTGGCGAGCACCTACCTCCTGATCGCCCGGGTTCGCGTGGGGCTGCTGGCGGGCCTCGCGGCCTCGGGCGTCGCCGCCGCGGCGGCCGCCTGGCTCTTCTACCTGCGCGACTACCAGAAGGACCGGATCCTGGTCTTCCTCAACCCCGAGCAGGACCCGCTGGGCGCGGCCTATCACGCGATCCAGAGCCAGATCGCCGTGGGCTCCGGGGGCTGGCTCGGCAAGGGCTACCTGCAGGGTCCGCAGAGCCAGCTCGACTTCCTGCCCGAGCAGCAGACGGACTTCGTGTTCTCGGTACTCGCGGAGGAGTGGGGCTTCATCGGCGCCGCGACCGTGATGCTGCTGTACCTGGGCATCCTCGTACGCGGGCTCATGATCGCCCATGCCTCGAAGGACGCCTTCGGGTCCTACGTCGCCATCGGCGTGGTCGCGCTGCTCTTCTGGGCCGCGGCCATCAACGTCGGGATGGTCCTGGGCGCCCTGCCGGTCGTGGGGGTTCCGCTTCCCTTCCTGTCGTACGGCGGCTCCTCGCTGCTCACGTCGATGATCGGCCTCGGCCTGCTCATGAACGTCTCGATGCGCCGCTACGTCTTCTGAGTAGACTGGAGCCATGGTCAGCCGCATCGCCGCGTTCTTCGACGTCGACAAGACGATCCTGGCCGTGAACTCGGGTCGCCTGTACCTGCAGGAGATGTACGAGCGCGGCGAGATCGACGCCTGGACGGTCGTGAGGAACCTGGGCTCGTACCTCCGCTACAAGGTCAACTGGCTCGACATCAACCGCTGGGCCGAGCACGCCATGACGCACATGCGCGGGCGCACCGAGGTCGAGCTGGTCGAGGAGGCCCGCGACTTCTTCGAGCAGCGCGTCAAGCCCACCATCTACCCGGAGGCCGTGCGGCGCGTGCAGGAGCACATGCAGCGGGGCCACGTGGTCGCGCTCGTCTCGGGCTCGACGCGCTTCGTGGTCGAGCCGCTCGCCGAGTACCTCGGCGTGAAGCACGTGCTGTGCACGAATCTGGAGACCGAGGAGGGCCGGCTGACCGGCCGCCCGGTGCTGCCGCTGTGCTTCGGTCGCGGCAAGGTGCAGCTCCTGCAGCGGCTGATCGAGCAGGAGCGGATCGATCTGGCCCGGAGCTGGTTCTACACGGACTCGATGAGCGACCTTCCGCTGCTCGAGCTCGTCGGTCACCCCGTGGTGGTGAACCCCGATCCGCCCCTGTACCGCGAGGCACGGCGGCGACGCTGGCCCACGCACTTCTTCACGGATCCCTGAGGCCTGACGAGCATGGGCTCGGACACGGTTGCTCGGGGCCGCGATCCGGCCCTCGGATCCTGTCGGGCCTGTTCGATGGCCTCAGGTCTTGGGGGCTCGGCTGCTCCCCGCGGCGCATCCCTGCGCCGGCTCGCGGCCGTCTAGGAGAGGAGCGCGTCGATCTCGGCGCTGATGCGATCCTTCGGCTGGCGGCCGACCATCTGGGACTTGACCACGCCGTCGCGGATGAAGAGCAGGGTGGGCAGGGCCTGGATCTGCAGGTTGGCCGCGGTCTGCTGGTTCGAGTCGGCATCGACCTTGGCGACGCGGAGGCGGCCGTCGTACTCGTCGGCGAGCTGCTTGATGACCGGCGCGAGCTGGCGGCACGGAGCGCACCACTCGGCCCAGAAGTCGACGAGCACGGGCGTGTCGGACTTCATGATCTGCTCGTCGAACTCGGCGTCGCTCACGTCAAGAATCTCGGCCACCGGGAACCTCCTCGATCTCGCGGACGCGAGCATACAGGCTGCTGCGTTCCTCCGCACTTCGTGCGATGCAGACGTAGACGCGCTGGTTACGGGTCCGTGCGAGTGCGGCCGCGCCGCGGTGGGCCAGCGCGTCGCTGGGGCCGATCAGCAGTACCGGCGCGTCGTGCAGGGCGTCCGTGGGCGGGTCCTCGGTCGCCGGGTTCCAGCGCAGGCCGCCCGTCGGCAGGCCCGGAGCGTCGGTCTCCGGATCCAGCACGTGCACGACGGCCAGGCCGGGGTCGAGCAGCAGCTCGTGGGCGCGAACCATGCCCACCAGCTCGTAGGAGGGCGGGACGGGGCCGCAGCCGCCCGCGATCATCGCGGCCAGGCCCAGCACCGCGAGCACCCGCCGCCGCGCCGCACGGGGCGCCACGGAGCGCGACCTGGGGCGGCCGGTGCCGGCTGGGTCCATCACACGATCTTAGCGGAGACGGCGGGTCCACCGCCCGGCAACCCTGTCCGCCGCGCCACCGGCAGCGGCCCGGCGCCGTTGACGCACGCCCTCGACAGGCGCGCGTCGCGGGTGTTGCCCGGGCCCCCGCCGAGGGCCATGATCGGCCGATGGCGCGCATCCGCATCGAGGAGGGCGACCTGACCGGCGCGCCCGTGGACGCGATCGTCAACGCCGCCAACACCGCGCTCCGGCTCGGGGCGGGGGTGGCCGGCGCGATCCGGGAGCGCGGCGGCCCCGCGATCCAGAGCGAGTGCGACGCCCACCCGGCGGTGGGTCTGGGCGAGGCCGCGATCACCGGTGCGGGCGAGCTGCCGGCGCGCCACGTGATCCACGCCGCCGGCATGGAGCCGGGCGGTCAGGTCGACGAGCCGTCGCTGCGCGCCTGCACGCGGGCCGCACTCGAGCTCGCCGACCGCAGCGGACTGAAGACCGTGGCCCTGCCCGCGATCGGAACGGGCGTCGGCGGCTTTCCGATGCAGCGCTGTGCCGAGGTCATGCTCGAGGAGGCGCGCGCGCACGTCGAGCGCGGAACCGGCCTGGAGGAGATCCGCTTCGTGCTGTACGGCGAGCCCGCGTACCGCGTCTTCGAGATGGTCCACGATGCGGACAAGGTGCGGCTGCAGATGGAGCGGCTGGGGCGATGACGCTGATCGGCCACGCACTGGCCGCTGCCCTGTACCTCTTCGCCGCGCTGATCGGCTGGCGTCCCGCCCGCGGCGTCGCGCGCGGGCGAGGTGTGGCGTCGGTGCTGGCCGTCGGCGCGGCACTGCACGCGCTCGGCCTCTAGGGGATGCACCTGGCGGTACCGCCCGTGCCGCTGGAGAGCGTGCCCGCGGCGTTCTCGCTGATCGGCTGGTGCGCCGCGGTCGGCTACCTCCTGGCGCTGCCGTTCGCGCGGCTGGGCGGGATCGGCGCCTGGATCGGTCTGGTCGCGGCGGCCTTCACGCTCCTGGCCGAGATCGGGCTCCAGCTCGGCGGCGCGGGCGACACCCCGCGCGGGGGGCTCTGGTCGCATGCGCACGTGCTGCTGTCGACCGGCGGCTTCGCGGTGCTGACGCTCTCGAGCCTCGCAGGACTGGGCTACCTGGCCAAGGAACGTGCCCTCAAGCGCAAGTCGGGCGCGCCTCGCGGGCCGGAGCTGCCGCCGCTCGAGAGCCTGGACCGGGTCGAGCACCTGACGCTGAGCCTCGGCTTCGTGCTGCTCACGCTGGGCGTGGTGACCGGCTTCGTCTGGGGCCTCGACCGCCAGGCCAGCCCCTGGACGGGTCACGCCCTGTTCCTGCTGGCGTCCTGGGCCGTCTACCTGGTGCCCGTCGGTCTGCGCCTCGTGCGCCACCAGCACGGCCCGGCCCCCGCCCGCGGCGTCGTGGTGTGCTTCGCCGTGCTCGCGTTCTCGTACATCGGCGTGCGCGTCCTGGGGGCGATCGCGTGAACCTGGTCCTGGTCGGTCTCAATCACCGCACGGCGCCGGTCGCCGTGCGCGAGCGCTACGCGGTCGGCGCCGGGAGCGTCGTGAGCCTCGACGAGAAGCTCGTGCGCCAGCCGGCGGTGAGCGAGGCCGCGGTGCTGTCCACGTGCAACCGCACGGAGCTGCTCGCGGTCGGGCCCGATCCGGTCGCGCTGCGCGAGACGCTCGTGCGCTTCCTGCACGATCGCGTGGGCGACGGGAGCGCGTCGCCCGGGCAGCTCTACGGGCGCGACGGGCGCGACGCGCTCGAGCACGTCTTCTCGGTGGCGGCAAGCCTCGACTCGATGGTCCTGGGCGAGGCGCAGATCCTGGGACAGCTCAAGGACGCCTACCGTGCGGCGGTGGACGCGCAGAGCTGCGGGCCGCTGCTCAACCGGCTGTTCCAGCACGCCTTCCGCGCCGCCAAGAGGGTGCGCAGCGAGACCGGGCTGGGCAGCTCGAACGTGTCGGTGGCGCGCGTGGGCGTGCAGCTCGCGCGCCAGGTCTTCGAGAGCTTCGAGCACAAGCGCGTGATGCTGCTGGGTGCCGGCGAGATGGCCGAGGCCGCGCTCTACGGGCTGCGCGACGCCGGGGCCCGCGACTTCGTGCTGGTCAATCGCACCTTCGAGACAGCCCGCGCCCTGGCGGAGCGCTTCGGGGGCCGTGCGCGTGGGCTCGACGAGCTGGAGTCCGAGCTGGCCCTCGCCGACGTGGTGATCACCTCGGTGCAGGTGGACCAGCCGATCCTGGGACCGGCGCTGCTCGGACGCGCGCTGGCGGGCCGCCACGGCCTTCCGACCCTGATGATCGATCTGGGGCTGCCGCGGAACATTCATCCCGAGGCGAACGAGCTCGCCAACCTCTACGTCTACGACCTCGACGATCTCGAGTCTGCAGCGGAGCGCGCCCGGGCCAGCCGCGCCGCCTCCGTGCCCGCGGCGCGCGAGATCGTGGCCCGCGAGGCCGAGGCCTGGGAGCGCTGGCGGGCCGCGCTGCCCCTGGTGCCGACCATCCGCGCCCTCGGCGAGCGGGTCCAGGCGCTGGTCGAGGCGGAGCTGGCGAGAAGCTCCGCTGGCGGCGCCGATCCGGCGGCCCGGCGGAGGCAGGCGGAAGCGATCGCCGCCAGGATTCTGCACCGTCCCTTCGAGCGCCTGCGCCGCGAGGCGGCCGATGGTGCGGGCGCCTACTACACCGAGGCGGTCCGGCGCCTGTTCGCGCTCGACGAGGAGGAACCCGATTGAGCGTGCTCCGCTTGGGGACGCGAGGCAGCGATCTGGCGCTGGCGCAGGCGGAGTACGTCGCGCAGCAGATTCGCGGGCTCGGCCACGACGTCGAGATCGTGCGCGTCAAGACGACCGGCGACGTCACACCCGGACCGCTGAGCGAGGTGGGCGGCAAGAGTGCCTGGATCAAGGAGATCGAGGATGCCCTGCTCGACGGCGGTGTCGACCTGGCCGTGCACAGCGCCAAGGACATGCCGACCGATCTCGCCGATGGTCTGACGGTGGGCGCCTGGCCGCAGCGCGAGGATCCCCGCGACGTCTTCATCGGCGCGCCGGGGCGCCGCTTCGCCTCGCTGCCCCCGGGCTCGCGCGTCGGCACCGGCAGCACGCGGCGCATCGCCCTGCTGCGGGCGCTGCGCCCGGAGCTGGAGCCCGTGCCGATCCGCGGCAACGTGCCCACGCGGCTCGAGAAGATCGAGTCGATGGAGCTCCACGGCGTGATCCTGGCCTCCGCGGGGCTGATCCGCCTGGGTCTCGAGGACCGGATCCTCGATCCGCTCGACCCGGACCGCTACATCCCTGCGGCGGGCCAGGGTGCGCTGGGCATCGAGGTGCGGATCGACGACGACGACGTCCAGCGCATCGTCGGCCAGCTCGAGAACCCCGACGTCGCTGCACAGGTCCGGGCGGAGCGTGCGTTCCTGCACGAGCTGGGCGGCGACTGCCACACGGCGATCGCGGTACACGCCTCGATCCACGGCGTTCGCCTGCGGCTGCGCGCGGTGGTCTTCGCGCCCGATGGCAGCGAGCGCGTCGAGGGCTCGGGCGAGGGCGCGCTGACCTCACCGGAGATGCTCGGTGTGACGCTGGGGCGCGAGCTGCTCCAGCGCGGCGCGCGGCGACTGCTCGAGGCTGCCGGATGAGGGGTCGCGTCCTGCTCGTCGGAGCGGGACCGGGCGATCCCGACCTGCTGACCGTCCGCGCCGCCCGCGAGATCGGGCGCGCCGAGGTCCTGCTCTACGACGCGCTGGTGGATCCCGCGGTGCTGGAGCTCGCACCGCCCGGCTGCGAGCGCATCGACGTGGGCAAGCGCGGCGACGGTACGCGCGGGGTCTCGCAGGACGAGATCGCCGCGCTGATGCTGCGCCTCGCGTCCGGGGGGCGGCGCGTGGTGCGCCTGAAGGGCGGCGATCCGTTCGTCTTCGGGCGGGGCGGCGAGGAGGCCGGGGTGCTGCGCGCGGCCGGCGTGCCCTTCGAGATCGTGCCGGGGATCAGCTCGGCGCTCGCGGTTCCCGCGTTCGCGGGCATACCGGTCACCGACCGGCGCTGGTCGTCGAGCTTCGCGGTGGTCACGGGCCACCGGGGCAAGGCCGAGCGCGACGATCGCATCGACTGGGAGGGGCTGGCGGCGAGCGCCGAGACCCTGGTCGTGCTGATGGGGACCGCCTGGCTGCCGGACATCGCCCGCCGCGTGATCGAGGGCGGGCGCGATCCCGATACGCCGGCCGCCGCGATCGAGAGTGGCGCCACGCCGGAGCAGCGGGTGGTGCGGGCCCCGCTCGGCGAGCTCGCGGATCGCGCCCGCGAGGCGGGGCTGCGCGCGCCCACCGTGATCGTGATCGGCGCGGTGGCGCAGCTCGCCGACGTGCTCGACTGGTACGAGCGGCGGCCGCTGTTCGGGCGCCGCGTGCTGGTGGGTCGGGCCGCCGGGCAGCGCGCGGGCCTGGTCCTCGAGCTGCGCGGACGCGGCGCACGGCCCGTCTGCGTGCCGCTGCTGGAGTTCGCACCGCCGGCGGATCCCGCCGCCCTGGCCGCCGCGCTGGCCGATCCCGATGCCTGGGACTGGATCGCCTTCACGTCGTCGAACGCGGTGCATGCTGCCGTCGCCGCGGCCGGGTGCGCGCCCGCGCGCGCGCGGGTGGCGTGCATCGGCGCCGCCACCGCGCGCGCCGCGGGCGAGGCGGGCTGGCGCGTCGACGTCTGCCCGCCCGACCGCGCGCTCCCGGAGGCGCTGGTGGGCGCCATGGAGAGCCGCGCCGACCTGTCGCGTGCACGCGTGCTGGTGCCGCGCGCCCAGCGCGCACGCCAGACCCTGGTCGAGGCGCTCGCGGCGCGCGGCGCGGACGTGACCGCGGTCGAGGCGTATCGCACGCGGGCCCCCGCCGGCGCGGCCGGGCGCCTGGCCGCGGCGGTCGACGCCGGCCTCGACGCGGTGGCGCTGACCAGCCCCTCGAGCGTCGAGCACCTCTTTGGCCTGCTGGATCCGGCGCGCGCGGACGCGCTCCGGGAGCGCGCCTGGTTCGCGTGCATCGGCCCCACGACCCGCGCCGCGCTGGAGCCGCTGGGCGTGCACCTGGTCGAGGCGGAGCAGGCCAGCGACGAGGGCCTGGCCGACGCGCTCGAGCAGGCCTTCGAGAGCGCCGGACCGGTGGAGAGCGCATGAGCGACATCGAGTACAAGGTGGTGGAGACCTCCGACGTGACCGACGAGGCGCTGGAGCGGATCCTCAA
>JAJDAJ010000015.1 GCA_029261925.1 Deltaproteobacteria bacterium
GCTGGCGGGCGGCGGCGGCTTCGTGCTGGCGACCTACGTGGTCTGATCCGCCCCGCGCAGCGCCTCGAGCTCCTCGAGCGTGCGCGGCCAGTCCTGCTTCATCAGCCGCGACAGCGCGCGGTCGGCGAGCAGCTTGCCGCCAGTCTGGCAGGTGGCGCAGTAGTTGGTCTCGCTGCGCGCATAGACGATTCGCTGCACGGGCGAGCCGCAGACCGGGCACGGCTGCCGGTGGCGCCCGTGCACGGCCATGTCCTCGCGGAACGCGGTGACCTTCGAGGGGAAGCCCTCGCCGGTCTCGGCGCGGAGCCGCTGCACCCAGGACTCGAGCACCTCGACGCTCGCGCGGTGGAGGCGCTCGACCTCCGCGTCGTCGAGACGCGTGGTCCAGCGCACGGGCGAGAGCCGCGCACGGTGCAGGATCTCGTCGGAGTACGCGTTGCCGATACCCGAGAACAGGCGCGGATCGGTGAGCGCGCGCTTCAGGGTGTGGTTGCGCGCGCGCAGGCGGCGCGCGAAGCCGTCGAGATCGTCCGCGCGCACCTCCATGCCGCCCGGGTCGTGCGCGGCGAGCGCGGCGGCACCGCGGACCACGTGGAGCGAGGCGCGCTTGCGGCTCCCCGCCTCGGTCAGGACCAGGGTGCCGCTGTCGAACTCGAAGGCCGCCAGCGCGCTGCGGCCGGGAGGCCGGGTGCCGGCCTCACGCCAGCGCAGGCGCCCGGCGATCATCAGGTGCAGCACCAGGAAGAGCTCGTCCTCGAGCTCGAAGACGATGCGCTTGCCCAGCCGGCGCAGCCCCTCGACACGACGACCGCAGACGTCGTCGAGCGGCGGCTCCACCGAGCGCAGCAGGAAGGGCGAGCCGAGCTTCACCCGCTCGAGGCGCCGCCCGGCCACGCGGCGCTCGAGCGCCTCGATGTACACGGTGACGTCGGGCAGCTCGGGCACGCGACCAGTCTAGTCCAGCGCGTGCCCGCCGCGGCGGGCGCACGGCCGCGGGGCGGCCGGGTGTGGCCTCAGAGTCGGCCGCTGCAGTGGAACACGATCGCGAGCTCGCCGAGCTCGATCCGGTCTCCGTCCTTGAGCTCGGCGCAGCGCACCTCGCCCCCGTTCACGCGCACGGGATGCGTGGTGTCGACGTCGCGCAGCACGAAGGCCTCGCCCCAGAACTCGATCACGGCGTGCTCGCGAGCGAGCCCTCCCGCCTCGAGGGCGAGGTCGACGCCCGGCCCACGTCCCAGGGTGATCCGCTGCTGCGAGATCGGGAACTCTCCGCGGGTCACGGCGCCCCGCAGGAACTCCACCGAGACGCTGTGGCGATCCAGGTATGACGCCAGCGCGCCTTCCTTCGCCGTGTACGGCATGCCGATACCCTCGTCATGCGGCTCCCCACCGGGCGCGCATGTCGTGTTCGTTTCCCTTAGCGGCGCCCGGGATGCGAACTTGACCCGGTGCGTGGCCGTCTCCGTCGACGCGCCGCGTCAGCGCGGGCGCAGCCGGCACGCAGCTCGCCGGCAGCTCGCGCCGCAGGCGCCCGCCGCGTCGCGTCGAGTCGCGTCAGAAGCCGCGGACGTAGGGCAGGGCGTCGGCCGTGGCGTGGATCCGCTCGCTCTTCGAGAGCAGCAGACCCAGCGCGTCCCAGTGACCCTGCAGCAGCCGGGTGCGCGCTCCCTCGGGCATGGCCACGTCGATGCTGCCGGCGGGCCCGGTGAGGCGCAGACTCTCGAGGTCGAGCTCGAGCTCCGCGGCCGGATCGCCCTCGACGGCGTCCATGAGCCGGGCGACGTCGGCGGGCGCAGCGGTCACGGCGGGCAGGCCGATCGAGACGCAGTTGCCGAAGAAGATCTCGGAGAACGACTCGCCGATCAGCGCCCGGATGCCCCAGCGGCGGAGTCCCTGGGGCGCGTGCTCCCGCGAGCTGCCGCAGCCGAATCCGGAATTCACGACCAGGATCGAGGCGCCCTGGAACGCGGGCCGATCGAAAGGGTGGTCCCTGCGCTCGCCGTCCGGACCGAAGCGCACGTCCCGAAAGACGTTCTCCTCGAGACCGGCGAACGTCACCGTCTTCAGGAAGCGCGCCGGCATGATCACGTCGGTGTCGATGTCGTTGCCGCGCACGACCACGCCGCGTCCGCGATGGCCGGTGATCTGCTCCAGCGCCTCGCTCACGACAGCAGCTCCCGCACGTCGCAGACGCGCCCCTCGATGGCGGCCGCGGCGACCATGGCCGGGCTCATCAGCAGCGTGCGGCCGGTCGGGCTGCCCTGCCGGCCCTTGAAGTTCCGGTTCGAGCTCGAGGCACAGACCTCGTTGCCCTGCAGGCGGTCGGGGTTCATGGCCAGGCACATCGAGCAGCCCGGCATGCGCCAGTCGAAGCCCGCGTCGGAGAAGACGCGGTCGAGCCCCTCGGCCTCGGCCTCCCGGGCCACCTGCTCGGAGCCTGGCACCACCAGCGCGCGCACGCCGTCGGCGACCCTGCGCCCGCGGGCGACGCGCGCCGCCTCGCGCAGGTCCGACAGCCGGCCGTTGGTGCACGAGCCGATGAAGGCCACGTCCACGTGGAGACCCGCGATCGGCGAGCCGGACGTCAGCTCCATGTAGCGCAGCGCGTCCTCGGCGGTCCCGCGCTCGGCCTCCGGCAGATCGGCGATCGCCGGCAGCTTCCCGTCCACGGCCACCGACTGCCCGGGATTGGTGCCCCAGGTGACGTTGGGCGCGATCTGCTCGCCCGCGAGGGTGACGCGATCGTCGTAGGCGGCGTCGGGATCGCTGGCGATCGAGCGCCACCACTCGACGGCCCGGTCGAAGGCGGGGCCCTGCGGAGCGAAGGGGCGCCCGCGCAGGAAGTCGAAGGTCGTCTGGTCGGGATTGACGTAGCCGACGCGCGCGCCGCCCTCGATCGCCATGTTGCACAGCGTCATGCGCTCCTCCATGGAGAAGCCGTCGATCACCTCGCCCCCGTACTCGTAGGCGTGACCCGCGCCGCCGTTCACTCCGAGGCGGCGGATGACCTCCAGGGTCACGTCCTTGGCGTAGACGCCGAAGCCGAGCTTCCCGGTCACGTCGATGCGCCGCACGGCCAGGGATGACAGCGAGATGCACTGGGTGGCCAGCACGTCGCGCACCTGGCTGGTGCCGATACCGAAGGCGATCGCGCCGAAGGCGCCGTGCGTCGAGGTGTGGCTGTCGCCGCAGGCGATGGTCATGCCGGGCTGGGTCAGACCCAGCTCGGGACCGATCACGTGGACGATGCCCTGGCGCCCGGAGCCGATGTCGAAGAACGCCAGCCGGTTCTCGCGCACGTTGCGCTCGAGCGCGACGAGCATCTCCTCGGCCAGGGGGTCACTCAGGGGCCGCGCGACGGAGTCGGTGGGCACGATGTGGTCGACCGTGGCGAAGGTGCGGTCCGGGCGCAGCACGCTCAGGCCGCGCTCGGCCAGCTCGGCGAACGCCTGGGGCGACGTGACCTCGTGGATCAGATGCAGCCCGACCAGCAGCTGCGTCTGCCCGCCGGGCAGCTCGCCCACGCTGTGGAGCTCCCAGACCTTCTGCAGGAGGTTGCGGCCCATGCTGGGACCCTAGATAGCAGATCGCGATCCGGGACCCAGCGCAGGCCCGCCGGGGGCGGCCCGCTAGATCTGGCCGACCAGGATGAACGGGCCCGCCGCCGGGACCGGGGCGTCGACCGGGCCCGCGGCCGCGAGGTCGTACCCCGGAATCACGCGCAGCTTCTCGAAGCCGGACTCGGCCAGCAGGGCGGCGGCCTGCTGGGGCGGGATGTAGCGCCGGTGGCTGACCAGCTCCTCCTCGGACTCGTCATCCACCCGGAAGCGCTGCGTGCGGCGCTCCAGGAGGGGCGTGAGCATCTCCCGGAGGTCCCGGACGCGCAGCCGCTGGCCGTCGACCGTGTGCTCGATCTCGCGCCAGCCCTCCCCGGCCTCGGGCCGGGCGTAGCTCAGCGGGCAGAACAGGTCCATGGCCAGGACGCCGCCCGGAGCCAGCGAGCGCAGCAGGTGGCGCAGGAACAGGCGCTGCTCCTCGACGTCGATGAGGTCATTGAAGGCGTACAGGGTCGACAGGATCAGCCCGTAGCGCTCCGGGAGCGGCTGTCGCCTCAGGTCGAAGTCGGCCACCGACGCGCGCGCCGCCCATGGCTCCAGGTGGCGCCGGGCGATCTCGAGCATCGGTCTGCGCGTGTCGATCCCGTGGACCTCGAAGCCGGCGGCCGCCAGGTGTCCCGTGACGCGGCCGGTGGCGCAGCCGATCTCGAGCACCGGCCCGGCGCACTTGGCCGCCAGGTCGAGGTAGATCGCCGCGTCCTTCTTGAAGTCCCTGGTGTACAGACTGTGGAAGCGAGCAAACTTCCGTTCGGTGGTATTGGCGTTCAACATCCTCGGCAACACGACGGGGGCAGCAGCATCAACAGGACGCGGATCGTGCGAATCGCCGGCGGCCGCGGCAAGTTCGGCTAAATTCGAGCGCGCCATGGGGGGCCCGCTACATCCAGCCGGTGACACGAGTCACGCCCCCGGCGCGGGGCGCGGCGGTTCACCGGATGCGCGCTGCCCGGGGCGCCACAGTTGAGCGAGCGCGGCGCACTGATCGATCGACTCGCGAAGCTCTTCGCCGAGTGGGGCGGGCCGTCGATCGAGGACGTCCACGGGCTGCTCGACGGCGCCCTGACGGACGTGAGCGACGCAGAGCTCGGCGAGCTCTTCGTCCGGCTCGAGACGACCGGATCGGACTGGGGATACCACGCCCCGGATCCGGTGGCGCGACGGATCTCGCGGCTCGTGCACCGCATCTTCGCCGGCGAGGGCTCGACCCTGCTCGACGACGGCGGAGCGGCTGCGGCGCGGCGCGGTCCGGTCGTGCTCCTGGGCAACCACCTGTCGTTCATCGACGCCAACACCGTCGATCACCTCCTGTCCACGCACGGGCTCGACGACGTCACGCGGTCGCTCACCGTGCTCGCGGGTCCCAAGGTGTACTCCGAGCCCGTTCGCCGGCTCGCGAGCCTGTGCTTCGGCACGATCAAGATGCCGCAGAGCACGAGCCGCGCGTCCGGCGAGGCCGTGCTCTCGCGACGCGAGACCCTGCGCCTGGCCGCGCTGACCCTCGATGCCACGCGTGAGCGGCGTGCGCGTGGCGGGCACGTGCTGATCTTCAGCGAGGGCACGCGCTCGCGCAGCGCCAGCATGCAGCGGGTGCTGGCCGCGATCGCGCGCTACGTCGAGGAGCCGTTCGCGACCATCGTTCCCTTCGGCCTGCACGGAACGGAGGCCCTGGTGCCGATCGACGACGAGCGGCCGCACCACGCCGACGTGCACGTGCGCTTCGGGGCACCGATCGACGCGCGCGCCCTGTTCGACAGGGCCCGCAACCGGCGTGGCGCGATCGCCGACGCGATCGGCTTCCTGACCGCCGACCTGCTGCCCCCCGCCTACCGCGGGATCTACGGCGGCCGCAACGGGGACCTGGCCGCCGCGCGGGAGCTCGCCGACGCCGTGCGGGCGGCGGGCTGAGCATGCGGGGCGCGGGCCTCCTGGCAGCGCTGGCGCTGCTGACCGCGGGAAGTGCCGCCGCGGATCCGCTGGCCGCCAAGGCGCAGCGCTTCCGCGAGGCCATGTACGCGCGGCACGTCAGCCCGGAGGGCCTGCTGCTGTACCGCGTCGACCTGCGGCGAATCGAGGAGCAGCTCGCGAGCGGCGCATACCCCGACTCCGCCGACGTGCCCACGTTCACGGGCCTGTGGGCGGGCTCCGCATGCGCCCGCGCGGCGAGCACCCGCGGCGCCGAGCGCGAGCGCGCGCTCGAGGACGCGCGCCGCGCGCTGGACGGCATGGAGCTGCTGATGCGGGTGACGGGCGTGGAGGGGCTCATGGCGCGCTGCGCCCGGCGCGGGCCCGTCCCGGAGCCGACCGGAAAGCGGCGCTGGTTCCCCGGGGGACCGGGCCACCAGGGCTGGGCCTGGCGCGGGGACGTGTCCCACGACCAGTACGCCAACGGCCTGCTGCCCGCCGTCGGTCTGTGCCGGGAGCTCTTCCCGGAGCGGGCGCGTGCGCTGATCCTCGCCGCGGCCCGGGGGCTGCTGGCGCGGGAGATGCGCCTGGTCGATCCCGACGGGCGACGCACGCGCTACGGCGACCTGGGGCCGCGCTCGGGCTGGGGCTTCAACGGGATCGCCATGCTCGCGGGCTGGGGAATCATGGCGCTCGCGGCCGAGCTCGACGGCGATCCGCGCCTGGCCAGCGCGCGCGACGAGCTGCGGGACCGGCATCGCGTGGTCTCGCGCGGCGTCCGGCGCACCAACCTGCGCGTGCTCGGCGTCACCAATCACTCGAACGACCTGATGACCTTCGACCTGCTGCGCGTGCTGATCCCGCTGGCGCGGCGAACCGGCGACGTGGCGCTGGAGGACCTGATGGACGGTCTCGACCGCGTGGCGCGACGCGTGCGCGGCGATCACAATGCCTACTTCGCGCTGGTCGAGTGCGAGCTGCGCGGCGCCTGCGATCCCGCAACGCTCGAGTGGGTGGGCCAGATGCTGCGCGCGTTCCCGGACGGCAAGCGCAAGCTGCCGAGGCCGGGGCTGGAAGAGCTGCCGCGACGCTGGCTCCCCGGCCGGAAGTGGAAGCCGCTGGCCCGCGACCCGGTGCCCATCGAGATGCGCCCCGTCGTCTCGTTCGAGTGGAAGAGCAGCCCGTACCGGGTGGCGCAGCGTGTCGCGCCCGACACCGAGTACACCGGACTGGACTTCCTCGTCGCCTGGTGGCTCTTCGAGGCGCTCGGCGGCTGACACGAGCCGCTTGCGAAGCGACCAGCCCGCTGTACTGTCGAGCGGCGGGGGTCGAGCTTGAGTACGGCGATCGGGAGCATCGTGCTTGAGGAGCGCGTGGCCAGCAGCGCCGCGACCGAGCTCTATCGGGCACAGCAGCCCGGGCTCGATCGCCGCGTGCTCGTGCGCAAGCTGCGCCGCGACCTGCTGGTCCGGCCGGGGCTCGCCGACGCGTTCCGGCGCGAGGCACGACTGGCCGCCCGCGTGCGTCACCCCAACGTGTCGGGCGTGATCGACCTGTTCGCCCACGGCGGCGATCACTACCTGGTGCTCGAGGATGCAGACGGTCCGAGCCTGCGGGAGGCGCTCGAGCGGCACGGCCGCCCGCCGCGACGGGCCGCGCTGGCGATCGTGCGCGCCCTGGCGCGCGCGCTCGATGCGCTGCACGCCGCGGGCCTGGTCCACGCCGACATGCGTCCCGAGCACGTGAGCCTCGGCCGCTGGGGCGTCATCCAGCTGCGCGACTGGAGTGCGGCGCGCAGCGTCGACGAGACGGACGCGCCGGCAGCACCGGTCAACCCCTACAGCGCACCCGAGGTCGTCGCCGGCGCCGGCTGTGGCCCCCCCGCCGACGTGTACGCGTGGGCGACGCTGGCCGCCGAGCTGGTCACCGGCGTCCCGCCGGGCGACCGCCCGGCCCCGCTGCTGCGCATGGACCCGCGCCTGGCCCTGCTGCTCCGCGCCTGCCTCGACCGCGATCCTGCCCGGCGCCCGCGCGCGGCCGACGTCTGCGCGCGTGTGGAGCGCCTGGTCGCACTGGCCGACTCGCGCGCCGGCACCGAGGTGCTCGGCTGGCTCTCGGCCGCGCGACCGGCCGCGAGCGGAGACGCCCGGACGGCGGAGGCAGGCGGCACCACTGCCATGCCCGCTGTACTCGCCGCGCCGGCACCGCCCGCGGCATCGGCACTCCGCGCCGCTCCCGCGGGGGCCTGGAGCTCCTGGGTGCCCGCGCTGCGGCTGCCAGCGCTGCCGCGGGCCAGCCTGCGGCCGATGGCGGCAGGCATCGCCGCGGGCGCCCTCGTGGTCGGCGCACTCGAGCTGGCCAGCCAGCACGCCGCCGGCCCCGCGCCTGCGCCCGACCGATACGCAGAGCTGCGGCTCGAGCCGGCAGCGGTCGACGCGGGCCTCGCGCCCCCGGAGCCGTCCTACCTGCGAGTCAGCGCCTTCCCGTGGGCGGAGGTCCACGTCAACGGCGTCAGTACCTTCACGACCCCGCGTGCGGCGCCGCTCGAGCTGCCCCCCGGCCGCCACCGCGTGGTCCTCGAGCATCCCCGCTTCGGCCGCGTCGAGCGCACCATCCGGCTCGCCTCGGGTCAGCACCGCACCGTCCGCCACGTCTTCGATCTGACGCAGGTGCTGACGCAGGTGCCAGGTACTTGACGCGCTTTTTGACGCGTTGGGCGCGGTCCATGACGCACGGGCTCGTCGTCCTGCTCCTGGTGCCAGGCGCTTTGACGCATGCGTCAGAGCTGAGGGCGGTCGCGCGGGAGGGCGAGGACTTCGGCGCGCTCGCGGAGCGCACACTGGGGGACGCGGGACTGGGCGAGCTGCTCTCCAGTCACAATGGCGTGCGCAGGCTCGAGGTGGGCTCCGAGGTGAGCCTGCCGGCCGCTCGGCGGCACCGGGTGGTGCCGGGGCAGAGCTGGGAGGACCTGGCGCGGCGCTACTGGGGAGATCCGGACCTGGGGGCGTACCTCGCGCTGTTCTCGGGTCACCCGGCCTCCGAGCCGCCGCCGGTGGGGGACGAGATCCTGATCCCCGCACTGGCCCGCTATCGGCTGCAGCCCGGGGACACGCTGGCAAGACTCGCGCGCGTGTTCCTGCGCGACGTGGCCTTCGCGCAGCCCCTGGCCGGCCTCAATCGCTTCGAGAATCCGCGCCGCCTCGGGGTGGGGACGCCGGTCCTGGTTCCCGTACGGAACCCGGCACTGCCCCAGCCGGGCTCGGATGACGCAGTGCGCGGGACGAGTGACCCGGTTGCGACGCCCGGAGTGAGCGAGAATGACGCGCGTCATGACGCTTCCGTCGAGGTGCCTGGCACCGCGTCAAACACCCCGCCAGTCGGCGCAGCCGCGTCATCGGAGCACACCGAGAGGCTCCTCCAGGCCGTGAACCTCTATCTAGACGGGGACTTCGAGGTGGCACTGGAGCGCCTCGAGGCGCTGCGGCAGCCGGTGCTCGAGTCCGGAAGCCAGCTCGACCGGGCGCTGCTGCTGCGGCACCTGATCTACGTATACGTGGCCTTCGACCGGGGGGATGACGCGTGCGTCATGCACGATGCGCTGCTGGCGGTCGAAGACGAGCCGGAGTGGAACCCGGATCTGGTCTCGCCGCGAATCCTCCAGGCGATCCGGGGCTGCCCGGCCCGCGTCAGCGCGCCCTGAGCGTCCCGGCTCAGCTCGCCTGCTCGAGCTCGCGCGCCGCGCTCAGCGGGTCGATGCCGCGCGCCTTGGAGCGCTCGAGCACGCGGGCCAGGTTCTCGGGGATGACGGAGAGGGCCTTGTCGAGCCGCGCCGGGCCGCCGCCCTCCAGCGCGACGGCCAGGCGGATCAGGCCGCCGGCGTTGGCGAGATGGTCGGGCACGTACAGGATGCCGCGACGGGCGAGCGCCGCGGCGACCTCGGGCCCGGTGAGCGGGTTGTTCGCGGCGCCGCAGACGGCGCGGCAGCGCAGCTGCCCGGCGCGCTCCACGTCGATCACGCCCGGCGGGCCACAGGGCGCGAGCACGTCACAGGCCACGTCGAGGATCTGCCCGGGAGCGACCGCGTCGAACGCCCGGCCGAGGGCGAGCTGACGCAGGCGGTCGAGCGCCGACGCGCGCGGGTCGGCCACGCTGACGCGAGCACCGGCGTCCAGCAGGCTGACTGCCAGCGCGGCACCGACGCTGCCGACGCCCTGGATCGCGACGTGCAGGCGGTCGAGCGCGCTGCCGAGCTCGGCGGCGGTCCCCGCCAGCGCCAGCAGCACGCCGCGCGCGGTCCACGGCCCCGGGTCCCCGCAGCCGCCCAGCGACTCGGGCAGACCGACCACGTGACGCGTGCGCTCGGAGATGACGGCCATCTCGGCGGCACCCGTTCCCATGTCGGCGGCCGTGATGTAGCGGCCCTCCAGGGATTCGACGAGATCGCCGAACGCCAGCAGCTGCTCGCGCGTGCGCGTCGCCGGATCGCCGACGACGACCGCCTTGCCCCCGCCGAGCGAGAGCCGGGCGAGCGCGGCCTTGCGCGTCATGGCCGCGGCGAGCGCACACGCATCGCTGCGCGCGGCCTCGAGGTCGGGGTAGGGCTTCCAGCGACAGCCGCCGAGCGCCGGACCGCGCGCGGTCGAGTCGATCGCGACGATCATCTCGACGCCGGCCTCCCGGCGCATGTGTACCTCGGGTGCCGCCACGGCTCACGGGTCGGGCGGTGGCGGCCGGACTTGAGCGGCCCGAGTGGACAAGCCTACGCCCCTCCGGGCGCCAGCACGAGCTCGAGACCGCTCGCACCGGGCTCGACCGCCTCGAGCGGCGCGGCCACGAGATCGGAGGCGGAGCGGGTCAGCGGATCGCCATCGGCATCCACGCGCGCGCTGAGGGTCAGGGGCCCGGCGAAGGGCCGGCCCTGGATCATGGCGTGCTCGGGCCCGATCGAGAACTCCAGGGGGAACGGACCGGCCGGCATCCGGCGCACCGCCAGCGGCGGCCCGCCCTGGCCGCTGCGCGCGATCACGAAGAGCACGCCCCCCGGCGGAACCCGGGCAGCCCCGGCAAGGCGCAGGGTCCCCTGGATGGGCGCCGCCGCGGCCCCGCGAGCGGGTGCCGACGGGACGGGCTCGGGCGCGGCGGCGAACGGCGCGGGGGCGGGTCGCTCCAGCCCGGGGATCCGCACCGGCTGCCCGCTGGCTGCGGGCTCCTGGTCGGCGTCGACCCAGGGCTCGAGCCGCCGGTCGCAGCCGACCAGTCCGAGCAGCATCGCAGCGAGGCAGGGCCAGACGATCGAGCGCACGCGCCAGACGTTACCGGATGCCGCCGCCTGCGCCGCCTATACTCCGGCCATGCGGCTCGACGGGCTGCGCATCGCCTTGCTGGCAGCCTGGGGGGCGGCGCTGGTGTCGTACGCGCTGTTCGCGGTCTACCCGGCCTTCCAGGTCGGCATCCCGTCCGACCAGGCCGCGAACCTGCTCGCCCACGGCTTCGTCGGGCTCGACCGGGCCGGCCTGGTCGCCGGCAGCGCGGCGACCGTGCTGGGGCTGGCGAGCGCTCGCGGCGGCGCCGCCATCGGCCGGACGCGGGTGCTCCTGCCGCTGCTGGGGGTGGCCGCGCACCTGCTCAGCCTGCTCTGGGTGACTCCCGAGATCGGCGCCCTGCGCGACGCGGCGGGTGGCGGCATCGCGGGCCTGACGGATCAGGAGGGCATGGCCCGCTTCACGATCCTGCACCAGCTCTCGCGCGGTCTGTACCTGGCGGCCAGCGCCATCGCCCTGTCCGCACTCGCCTGGGATCTCGTGACGCTGCCCCGGGCGGCGACGGGAAACCGAAAAGTCACATAGATTCAGCGAGTTCCAAAGCAAATTCTCTCTGGCGCCGGACCGGGCCTGCGTTATCATCCGGAGCCCTTGCGCGACCGCGCGCATCCGACCCACCCCCGAGGACGACTCGCGGGGCTGCGGGGAGGCGTCAGTCAGGGCGCGCCCCGACGATCCGAGCTCCGACCAGCCGAGGAATCGACATGGCCATCGACATCACGCTCCAGGTAAAGCTCTCCGTGGACGAGCAGGATCTCGAGGACGCCATGGCGGAGTTCGACGAGATCGACGTGGGAAAGCTGATCTCCCAGATCCTCGACAAGTCGATCGCCCTCGATGCGGTCGGCGCCGAGGTGATCAGCGGGCCCAAGACGCTCGACGAGTACGACCAGGCCAAGGGCGCCTGAGCTAGAAGAGCTCCAGCTGCTCGCCGCCCGGCGGGCGCAGCGGCGGCGCGGGACGGCCCGGAGGTCGAGGTCGCGCCCGCGGGGCGGGGCGCTCGGCGACCCGCTGCTCCGGCTCGGGGAAGCGCCAGCGCGACGGCTGGCCGGGTCGGTACACACCGTGGCGACGCGCGTACTCCAGGATCTGCTGGTAGAGCCGCCAGAAGCGCGGCCCGTGATCGAAGTGCCGCAGGTGCGCGAGCTCGTGACAGAGCGTGTCCACCAGCGAGGACTCGCGCAGCAGCTCGCCGCTGCGCACGCTGCGCAGGCGGATCTTGATCGTGCCGTCGTCGTAGCAGACCCCGTAGCGCCGCTTGACGCGCGCGCTCTCGGCGTCGACCCGGCGCAGCGGGAGCCGGAACGAGTCGGCGAGTCGCGCGGCGTGGCGGCGCAGCAAGGCCAGCACCACCTGCTCCTGCTGCCGCTCGGGCGTCAGCCGCTTGGACACGCTCCCTCCGGCGGCCCGGGGGCGGGACCGCAGACGCTAATATAGCCAGCTGGATGTCGGACCCCGACCTTCCGTCGCGACTGCCCATATTCCCGCTGCCCAACGTCGTGCTCTTCCCCGGCGTGCCGCTGCCGCTGCACGTCTTCGAGCCCCGCTACCGCCAGATGACCACCGACGCGATCGAGGGCGCGGGGCTGATCGGCATGAGCCTGATCCGGCCAGGCGAGTCGCCCATGCAGTCGCGGGCGCCGGTCTTCGATGTGGGCTGCGCCGGCCGGATGACGCGCGTGAGCGCGCTGCCCGACGGGCGCTACGCCTTCGTGCTGGTGGGGCTGCGGCGCTTCCGGATCGCGCGCGAGCTCGACGTCGAGCGCCTGTACCGGGTGATCGAGCCCGAGTGGCTGCCCGAGCCGGATCTCGCCGCCCTCGAGCCCGACGAGCAGACCGCGCTCGAGGGCGCGGCGGAGCACCTGCGCCTGCAGATGCTCGAGCTCGCGCGCCTGGCCGTGCCCGACCAGGTCGAGAGCCTGCGCCAGCAGATGGCGCGCCTGGATCCCCTGCAGCTCAGCGCCCAGCTCGCGTTCGGTCTGGACTGCGGCGTGGTCGAGAAGCAGGGCCTGCTCGAGTCCGAGCCGGGTCCGGCCCGGGTCGAGCTGCTGATCCGCCTGGTCGAGATGCGCCGGGCCGAGCGCGCGGCCGCGGCCGGCTCCCGCAGCCTGAACTGAGGCGCCTGAGGAAACTCCGGAAATCGCAGATTCTCTGCGATATGGGTCGATCAGAGGCGTAATCTGGAAATCACCTGACACACGAGTGTGCCATTCGCCAGGTGAACGCATGTGCACGCCGCTGTGAAGATCCATACACGCGTACGTGACGCGGGTCCGGAATCCGCTCCTGATCTCGGGCGTTTCCGTCGACCCGAAGCAGTTCTGTGTCGCTACCTGCACACTGGGCCCGGGGAACCTCAAGCGAAAGCTCAGGGCCCGATTCCGGGCGTTGCCGCTGCCTATCGATTCACGCGAAGATCCGCACACGGCGTCAAACGGGGCCACAAAGGGCCAGAACGCCACACAGGCCGGAGGATCACCGGGGCGGGGGCGCCGGGGACGCGAGGGCCATGAGGGGCTGAACGCCAGAGAGCACAGGGTCCGAGGGGGCGATGGAAGAACTCGGGGGGTGGGAGTTCGTCATCGACGCGGTTCGCGAGCAGATCGGTCCCCACGCCTGGGAGGCGTGGTTCCGCTCGCTCGAGGGCCGGGTCGAGGACGAGCGTGTGGTGATCCGGTGTCCGGATCGCTTCTGTCGCGACTGGATTCGCGAGCGCTACGGCGACGTGCTCGCGCGCGTCGTGCCGGACGGGAAGACGATCGACTTCGAGCTGGGTGAGCCGCGGCGCGAGGCCCCGGCCTCCCCGCCGGCGGCACGGCCGGCTCCCGAGCGTCCGGGGCGCGCCGCGGCGGCTCCGCGGCCGCGCTCGCGCGCAGCGAGCAGCGACCCGTGGACCTTCGACAGCTTCGTGGCGGGACCGAACAGCGCCCTGGCCCTGGAGGCCGCGCGGGCCATCGCCCGCGGCGAGGCGGGCCGCTGCAGCCCGCTGTTCCTCCAGGCCAGCGCTGGCCTGGGCAAGACCCACCTGTGCCGCGCGATCCGCCGCGAGCTCGGGGGCGAGGTCGTCTACCGGTCCAGCGAGGAGTTCACCAGCGAGGTGACCCAGGCGATGCGAAGCGGCGAGATGGCCCGCATCCGGCACCGCTACCGCCGCGCCGCGAACGTTCTGATCCTCGAGGACGTGCAGTTCCTGGCCGGCAAGCGCGCCACGCAGACGGAGCTCTTCCACACGCTCGACCACCTGCTGTCGCGCGGGCGCTCCGTCGTGATCAGCTCCGATCGCGGACCGCAGGAGCTCGACGAGCTCGACCCCAAGCTGCGCTCGCGGCTCGCGACCGGCCTGGTCGCGTGCATCGCGCCCCCCGAGATGCACACCCGCCGCGAGATCCTGCGCGACCGCGCGGCCCGCGGGGGCGTGCGCATCGAGGGCGACTGCCTCGACATGCTGGCCGGTCGCCCGGTGAGCAGCGTCCGCGACCTCGTGTCGGGGCTGAACCAGGTGATCGCGCGCGCCTCGCTGCTCTCGCGTCCGATCGACGTGGCGCTGGTCGCCGAGTCGCTGGCCGCGGTCGACGTGCCGGGCGCGCCGCGCACGATCGAGGAGATCATGCGCGTGGTCGCCCGCGCGTACGGGCTCGACACCGAGCAGCTGCGCAGCCGCTCGCGCCGCCGCCAGATCGTGCGGCCGCGGCAGTTCGCCATGTACATCTGCCGCCACTACACCGAGGCCAGCCTCAAGGACATCGGACGCGCATTCAGCCGCGACCACACCAGCGTGATGTACGCCGTCGGCGTGGTCGAGAAGCGCGTCGCCGAGCAGCCGCAGCTGCGCTACCAGCTCGAGGCGCTGGCCCGCAAGCTCTGAGTCCAGCCGGGGCGGGCGCCCCGGCTCAGGGCATCCAGAGGCCGCCGTTCACGTTGAGGATCGCACCGTGGATCCCGCGCGCCGCATCGGAGCAGAGGAAGACGATCGCGTCGGCAATCTCGTCTGGCGTGCGCCAGTCCTCGGTCGCGATGGCGTCGGCGACCGCCTCGCGCTGTGCATCGGGCCTGCTGGCGGCGGTGCCCTCGGTCCGGGTCGGTCCGGGCGCGACCACGTTGATGCGCACGTCCGTCCGCGCCGTCTCCAGCGCGAGCACCCGCGTCGCGCCCACCAGCCCGGACTTCGACGACGAGTAGGCGGCCATGCCGGGCAGGGGGGAAAATGCGGCGCCCGACGCGATGTTCACGATCGCTCCGCCGCCGTGATCGAGCATCAGGCGGATCGCCTCCTGGCAGGCGAAGAACACGCCGCGCAGGTTCAGATCCATCACGCGATCCCAGTGCTCGGGCGTGACCTCGAGCGTGGGCATGCCGGGGTAGATCGCCGCGACGTTGGCCAGCACGTCGAGCCGGCCGTGACGCTTCACGAGCTCGCGAAGCAGCGTGCGGACCGCATCCACGTCGGACAGATCGGCCGCGTGCGCACTGGCGAGACCGCCTCCGGCCTCGATGCCCGCGGCCACGCGGCCCGCGCCGGCGACGTCGAGGTCCACCAGCGCAACCTCGGCTCCGACGCGCGCGAAGGCCTGCGCGGTCTCGCGACCGATCCCCGATGCCGCCCCCGTCACGACCGCCAGCTTGCCCTCGAAGCCCATCGCCTCAGCTCCCGGAGCCGTACAGCTCCTCGTAGAACTTCCGGTACTCGCCCGACTTGATGGGCTCCCACCAGTCCCGGCGCTCGCGATACCACGCCACGGTCTCGGCAATGCCGTCGGAGAGGTCGAGGCGCGGGCTCCAGCCCAGCGCGCGGATCTTCGCCGTGTCGACGGCGTAGCGCTGGTCGTGCCCGGGCCGCAGGCCCTCGACCGGACGGATCAGCGACGCCGGCTTGCCGCAGGCCTCGAGGATCATCGCGGTCAGGTCCTTGTTGGGCACCTCGGGATCCTGGTTGGCGCCGATGTTGTAGACCTCGCCGCTCGCCCCCCGGCGCAGCAGCAGGAGCAGCGCGCGGCAGTGATCCTCCACCCGCAGCCAGTCGCGCACCTGCGTGCCGCCGTCGTACAGCGGCAGCGGCTCGTCGGCGAGCGCGTTGGTGACGAAGAGCGGGATCATCTTCTCGGGGTACTGGTAGGCGCCGTAGTTGTTCGTGCAGCGCGAGACGATCACGTCGAGCCCGTGCGTGCGCGCGAACGCCAGGGCCACGTGATCGGCACCCGCCTTGGCCGCGGAGTACGGGCTCGAGGGGTGCAGCGGCGCCTGCTCGTCGGGAAACCCGGGCCACGCCACGTCGCCGTAGACCTCGTCGGTACCGACCTGCAGGAAGCGCGCTCCGGGCGCGTGCCGGCGCGTCATCTCGAGCACGACGTAGGCGCCCAGCACGTTGGTCTCGATGAACTCGCCCGCGCGCTCCGAGGTGGAGCGGTCCACGTGCGACTCCGCGGCGAAGTTGACCACCCAGTCCGCGCCCTCGACCAGCCGGGCCACGAGCGCCTCGTCGCGGATGTCGCCGTGCTCGAAGCGGTAGCGCGGCGAGCCAGCCACGGCCTCCACGTTGCGCGGGTTGCCCGCGTAGGTCAGGGCATCGAGATTCATGACCTCGACGTCGGATTCCTCGTCGATCAGCAGGCGCACGAAGCACGAGCCGATGAAGCCGCAGCCTCCGGTGACCAGGACGCGTGTGGTCATGCCGACGCGATGACGGGGAGCTCGGTCGGGGCGGTCGGCTGCGGCGCGCGCGACAGCCAGGGCGGCGTACGCCGGCCGTACGTGGTCGTGCGCTCGTAGGGCGTGCGGCCCAGGTCGCGGATCAGCCGCTCGATCTCCTCGGGATCGATGTGGTCGCCGTGCTCCGAGCCCGCGGCGTTGCTGATCGACTCCTCCATCAGCGTGCCGCCGAAGTCGTTGGCGCCGCAGGTGAGCGCGACCTGCGCCATCTTCTTGCCCATCTTCACCCAGGACATCTGCACGTTGGTGATCCACGGACGCAGGAACAGGCGCGCGATCGCGATCATGCGCACGTCCTCGGGCATGGTCGCGCCGGGCCGCGCCCCGTGATCGCGGTACAGGGCGGTCTGGTGGTGGATGAAGCCCAGCGGCACGAACTCCGTGAAGCCGCCCGTGCGCTTCTGGATCGAGCGGATCAGGTCCAGGTGGTGCGCCACGTGCTCCGGCTGCTCCACGTGCCCGTACATGATCGTGGATGTGGAG
Source organism: Deltaproteobacteria bacterium (assembly GCA_029261925.1). Lineage (GTDB taxonomy): Bacteria > Myxococcota_A > UBA9160 > SZUA-336 > SZUA-336 > JAGWBS01. The sequence continues at coordinate 17,030 of JAJDAJ010000015.1, forward strand.
CGCAGCCCGATCTCGTGCGCCGCGGTCACGATCTCGACCCAGCGATCGCTCATGATCTTGCGCGGCGCGATGATGCGGCGCACGTCATCGTGCAGGATCTCTGCCGCCGTGCCCGGGATCGTGCCCACCCCGGAGTCGCGCAGCGAGATCAGGTAGTCGCGCAGGCCCATGCCGCCGGAGCTGCGATGACCCCAGTCGATCTCCTCGGGCGAGAAGGCGTGCAGGTGCATCTCGGGCAGGGCGCTCTTGACGGCCCGCGCGATCTCGCGGTACCAGGCGCCGTCCCGGTTGGGATGGATCCCGCCCTGGATGCAGACCTCGGAGGCGCCGCGGCCCCAGGCCTCGAGCGAGCGCTCCACGATGTCGTCGAGCCCGCGGTCGTAGGCGTCGGCGTCCTGCTTGTGGCGCGAGAAGCCACAGTAGGTGCAGCCCACGTAGCAGACGTTGGTGAAGTTGATGTTGCGGCAGATGACGTAGGAGACCTCGTCACCGCAGTCGTCGGCGCGCGCCAGGTCGGCCACCGTGCACAGCGCGTGCAGGTCCCGCCCCTGCGTGCCGAGCAGCGTCACGACGTCGTCGCGATGCAGCTCGCGCCCCTCCAGCGCCCGCTCGAGCGCGTCGCGCACCGGGTGGCTCACGTCGCGCATCAGGTGGTCGGCGAGGTTCATTCGGGGTCTCCGTGCGCGGGTCGCGCGTAGCCTTCGGGATCCGATGCGTCGCGCAGCCGGCGCAGCATCTCCGGGTCGAACATCTCCGGTCGGCCGGTGATGTACTCCGGGTACACGCAGAGCCGCTCGCGCAGCTCGTAGCCCGCCGCCTCGGTGCGCCGGCGCAGGTCGTCGAGCTCGGGCCAGGGGGCCTCGGGATTGATGAAGTCGATCGTGAGCGGCGACACCCCGCCCCAGTCGTTCAGCCCCGAGCGGACCAGCAGCTCGAGCGACGTGGGCGAGAGGTTCGGCGGCGCCTGCAGGTTCATGGCGGGCCCGAGCACCAGGCGTGCGAGCGCGACGGTCCCGGCCATCAGCGCGTCGGAGGGCTGGGGCACGTCGGCCATGAGCGTGTCGGGCTTGGGGTGGAAGTTCTGGACGATCACCTCCTGCACGTGGCCGCCGGCCGCGTGCAGGTCGCGGATCGCCTCGAGCGTGTCGACGCGCTCGGCCGGCGTCTCGCCGATACCGATCAGGATCCCGCTGGTGAACGGGATGCGCAGCTCGCCGGCCTCGCGGGTCATGCGCAGGCGCGTGGCGGGCTCCTTGTCGGGCGCCCAGTAGTGCGCCTGGCCGCGCTCGCGCAGGCGCCGGCTCGTGGTCTCGAGCATCAGCCCCATGCTGGCGTTGAAGGGGCGCAGCGCCGCCAGCTCCTCGGCGCTCATGATGCCGGCGTTCGTGTGCGGGAAGGTGCCCTCGTCGTACGCGACGCGGCAGGCATCGACCAGGTACTCGCTGGTGCTCGCGTAGCCGCGCTCCTGGAGCCAGCCGCGGTAGCCCCGGTAGGCGACCTCGGGCTTGTCGCCCAGGCAGAACAGCGCCTCGAGGCAGCCCGCGCGCCGCGCGCCGCGCGCGGTCTCGCGCACCTCCTCGAGCACGTAGGTGCGCGCCGCGGGGGAGTCGGGCTGGACGGCGAAGGTGCAGTAGCTGCAGCGGTTCCGGCACAGGTTGGTCAGCGGGATGAAGACGTTGCGCGAGACCGTGATCACGCGGCCGTGGCCGCGCTCGCCGAGCTCGCGGCCGGCCTCGAGCAGCGGCTCGAGGATCGAGGCGGCGTCGTGCTCCAGCCGCTCCGCGATCGCCACCGCGTCCGCGTACGTCAGCGGCTCGGCGTCGACGGCCTTGCGAATGCGCTCGAGGAGCTCGGCGCGGCTGGGGGCCAACAGGGCACTCCTGTCCTGGGAGGAGCCCCGGATGCTAGCACTCGCGAGCCCCGCAGCGTCGGCTCCGGGCGCGGCGCGCCCGCTTCAGGGCCCGCCGGGCGCCTCCACGATCTCGGGGTCCGCGAAGGCCAGGCGCTTGCGCATGACCTCGATCGCCTCGGGGCTGGAGTCGATCAGCAGGAAGCGGCGCCCCTCGCGCGCGGCGGCCTCGCCCAGGGTCCCGCTGCCCGCGAAGAAGTCCACGCAGAGGTCGCCGGGCCGGCTGTGCACGCGCACGATCCGGCGCACCACGCCCAGGGGCTTCTGGGTGGCATAGCCGGTCCGCTCCCGCGACCCCGTGGGCACGATGGTGTGCCACCAGACGTCGGTCGGGGTCTTGCCGCGGGCGGCCTTCTCGGCCCCGACGAGGCCCGGGGCCATGTACGGGATGCGGTCGATGGCGTCGTGGTCGAACAGGTAGGTCTCCGGGTCGCGGGCGTACCAGAGGATGGTGTCGTGCTTGGCCGGCCAGCGGCGCCGCGAGCGGCCCCCGAAGTCGTAGGCCCAGATGATCTCGTTCATGAAGCAGTCGCGCCCGAAGATGCCGTCGAGCAGCAGCCGGCAGTGGTGCGACTCGCGGGGGTCCACGTGCAGGAAGAGCGACCCCTCGGGCGCCAGGATGCGATGGGCCTCGAGCAGGCGCGGCTCCAGGAAGGCCAGGTAGTCGTCGAAGCGATCGGAGAAGGCGCTCTCGCCCAGCACCTGGCTGCGGTAGCGCTGGCCCCCGAAGCCGGTGCGATCCCCGTCCGGGTCGCGGGTGGTCCGCAGGCGCCGGCGCCGCTGGGTGCGGCCCGTGTTGAAGGGCGGGTCGGCGTAGATCAGCGCCACGCCGCCGGCGGGCAGCGACGGCAGCACCCGCAGGTTGTCGCCGAGCACGATGCGGTTCACGCGGCTACCCTGCTGCGCGTGACGGTGCAGGCGATCTGCTTCGACCTGTTCGACACGCTGGTGGACCTCCACATGGATCGTCTGCCGGTCGTCGAGATCGCCGGGCGGCGTGTCCCGTCGACCCTGGGCGCGCTGCACGAGGCGCTCGAGGCCTTCGAGCGGCTGCCCTTCGACGAGTTCGTATCGGAGCTGCGCGCATCCGACAAGGCGCTGTACCGCAGCCACCACGGCGAGGGGCTCGAGCTGCCCACGCTGCGCCGCTTCGAGGCCTTCTGCGCGCGCATCGGCGTGGGCGATCCCGCCGCGCCCGCGCTGCTCACGGAGACCCACATGGGCCGGCTGCGCGAGCAGGTGCGGATCCTGCCCCACCATCGCGACGTGCTCGGCGGGCTGCGGGAGCGCTACCGGCTCGCGGTGGTCTCGAACTTCAGCCACACCCCGCTGGCGCTCCAGGTGCTCGACGAGGCCGGCCTGCGGGGCGACCTGGACCCGATCGTGATCTCCGAGGACGTGGGCATCCGCAAGCCCCGACCCGAGATCTTCCAGGCCGCGCTCGACGCGCTCGACCTGCCCGCCGCGCAGGTCGTGCACGTGGGCGACAACCTCGGGGCCGACATCGAGGGCGCAGCGGCCCTGGGCATGCGCACGGTCTGGCTCACGCGGCGCGTGCCCGATCCCGCCGACGCCCTCGACGCGCACCCGGGCAAGCCGCCCGACGGCGTGATCGCCGACCTGCGCGAGCTGGCGGACTGGCTGCACGGCCGGCCGCCGGTCCGATGAGCTGGATCCTGCGCGTCCTGACGCGCCTGGCGGAGCTCGGCAACCGCCTGCCCGACCCCGTGACCCTGTTCGCGCTGCTCACCCTGGCGGTGGTGCTGATCTCGGCGCTGGCCGCGGGGGTGAGCGAGGAGGTGATCCAGCGCGACGGCGGCGTGCTGGAGCGCAGCGTACGCAGCCTGCTGTCGCGCGAGGGCGTGCGCTGGTTCTTCGACTCGGCCGTCACCAACTTCACCGGCTTCGCCCCGCTGGGCAAGGTGCTCACCGTGATGCTCGGCATCGGCGTGGCCGAGCGCACCGGGCTGGTGACCGCCGCGCTGCGCCTGCTGGTGCAGAGCGTCCCCGCGAGCGCGATCACCGCGGCCGTGGTCTTCGCCGGCGTGATGAGCTCGATGGCGGCCGACGCCGGCTACGTGGTCCTCACGCCGCTGGGCGGGGTGCTCTTCGCCGGGCTCGGCCGCCACCCGCTGGCGGGCCTCGCCGCCGCGTTCGCGGGCGTGTCCGGCGGCTACAGCGCCAACCTGCTGCTGACCGGCCTCGACCCGATGCTCGCCGGACTGACGCAGGAGGCGGCGCGCGCGATCGACCCGGCGTACGTCGTGCACGCCACGGCCAACTACTACTTCATGCTCGCGTCGACGTTCCTGGTGACGGGGCTCGGCACGCTGGTGACCGTGCGCGTGGTCGAGCCCATGCTGGGCACCTGGGACCGCTCGCGCGCACGCGGGGCGCCCGAGCTCCCCGATGCGATCGGCGCCGAGGAGCGCGCCGGGCTGCGCGCCGCGGCGCTCGGCGCGGGCGTCGTCGCGCTGGGCATGGCGGCGCTCGCGCTCTGGCCCGGCTCACCGCTGCGCGATCCCGTGCCCGAGGGCGCCCCCGCGATCGGCGCGCTGGCCCCGTTCTTCGGCGCGATCGAGATCCAGATCGCTGCGCTGTTCTTCGTGCCCGGCGTGATCCACGGCTGGCGCACGGGGCAGATCCGCAGCGACCGCGACGTGGCCGCGATGACCTCGGACACCATGGCGACCATGGGCGCCTACATCGTGCTGGCCTTCGTGGCCGCGCAGTTCGTGGCCGCGTTCAACTGGACGCACCTGGGTGCGATCACGGCGGTGAAGGGGGCCGGCCTGCTGCAGGCGATCGGGCTCGGCGGCGTGCCGCTGCTGATCGCGTTCCTCGCGGTCTCGGCCACCATGAACCTGTTCGTGGGCAGCGCCTCGGCCAAGTGGGCCTTCATGGCGCCGATCTTCGTCCCGATGCTGATGCTGACCGGCTTCAGCCCCGAGGCGGCGCAGGCCACGTACCGCGTGGGCGACTCGGTCACCAACATCATCTCGCCGCTGATGCCCTACCTGCCGATCATCATCGTGTTCGCGCAGAAGTACGACCGCGACGCCGGGCTCGGGACGCTGATGGCCGCCATGCTCCCGTACTCGATCGCCTTCGGGCTCGGCTGGAGCGTGCTGCTGGCCGTCTGGGCGAGCGCCGGCTGGGCGCTCGGGCCGGGTGCGGGGATCGCGTACCCGTGACGCGCATGCGCCGCGGCGCAGGGCAGCGCGCTCGAAGGCGGTATCCCGTGCGCGCGGTGCGGCGGCTGGGCGCGGCCTCCCTGGCGCTGGCGACGGCCCTGGCCGCCGGGCCGGCGCCGGCCGCGCCGGGCGACGAGGTGGTCGTGCTGCTGCACGGCCTGTTCCGCAGCGAGCGCGCCATGGCGCCGCTGGCGCGACACCTCGAGCAGGCGGGCTGGACCACGCTCTCGATCGACTACCCCTCGACCCGCGAGCCGATCGAGACGCTCGCCGCGCGCGTGCGCCGCGAGATCGTCGAGCGCGCGCCCGCCGCTGCGACCGTGCACGCGGTCACGCACTCGCTCGGCGGCGTGCTGCTGCGCCAGCTCATGGCCCGCGACCCGCTGCCGCGCTTCGGCCGCGCCGTGCTGCTGGCGCCCCCGAGCGGCGGCAGCGAGGTCGTCGACGCGCTCGACGCCTGGGGCCTCGCCTGGTCGCTGGGCCCCGCCGGCCGCGCGCTGGGCACGGGCCCCGACAGCGCTCCCCGGCGCCTGCCCCCGCCCGGCTTCGAGCTCGGCGTGATCGCCGGCAGCGCCTCGTTCAACCCCCTGAGCTCCTGGCTGATCCCCGGACCCGACGACGGCCGCGTCTCCGTGGACAGCGCGCGGATCGAGGGCATGCGCGACTTCCTCGTCGTCGAGCGCACGCACACCTTCATCATGCGCGGCGACGAGGTGAAGCGGCAGGTCGTGCACTTCCTGCGCTCGGGGGCGTTCGTGCGGCAGGGGGTGGAGGACGCGGGGGCTGGCAGGTGACCGGGGGCGGCCCCTGCAGCCCGGCTGCGCGCGGGCTGCGCGTCCGGCCTCCCGCCGCCAGGGCTTCTCGATCCTGTACCATGCGCCGCCCCCCCAGGTGACGGCGACCGAGTGCGATGCAGCTGACCCGGATTCCAGCCCTCTGGCCCGCGCTTGCGGCGCTCCTGCTGGCGAGCGTGCTCGCGATCTGGTCTCACGGCGTTTCCCGGACGACCCGGCTCTCCAACCTGGACCTCGAGTCGACCGGCATCGCCGAGACCTATCTGATGACCGACAAGTCGGAGCCCGGCCGCGGCTACATCGTGGGCAGGCGCGCCTCGACGGTGCGTCGCTCGGACTCGGCGCAGCAGGGGGACAGGTGGCGCCTCGACCGGATCCCGGGTGCGTCCGGCGATACGTGGATCGCGCAGTCGAAGCGCAAGGGCAAGGGCACCGTGTTCTACGTGCCTTACCCCGACGTTCCCGATCCCGTGTACCCGTACTACTACCGTTTCGTTCGCGAGCTCAGGCGCGAGCTCGAGCTCCCGCAGGTGAGCTGGACGAGTCTGTTCGTGAACCGCGTGTACCAGGGTCTCTACCTGCGCGTATCCCTCCCCTTCGACCCCCGGAAGAAGGACGGTGGCAGCGGGATACTGCGCGAGATCCTCGCGGTCGAGGGCGACCGTCTGATGGGCATCGACTCGCGCTTCGACGACGCACCCGGCGTCTACGTCGACTCGATCGCGAGCGGAGTGTTTCCCCGGCTACGGGAGCCCGCACCGGCGCTGGCCTGGCTGGCCCGTCGCGCACCCACGGCCGAGACCACGCTGTTGATCCAGAACGTGGAGCCCTGGAGCGTGAGCCTGCTGCCCCTACCTGTGTCGCTGCCGGCGCTCTTCAGGGCGCGCTACGGGCGCGCTCCCGCGAGCTTTCACGACGCGCGCTACGCGCGCTGGGTGAACGCCGGATGGCGCGAGGGCGAGGAGCTCGAGCCCTTCGATGCAGCCGAGCGCGAGGCCCTGGAAGCCGGGCTGGAAGCCTATGCGTCCAGGCTCCGGGCCGGACTGAGGGCACACGTCACGCTCCACCAGAGCGGGGATCTGCTCGCCAGCCTGGATCGACGCCTGGGGGAGCTCTGAGACCCATGCGTCCGTTCAGACAGGAGCTGAAGTTCCGCGTGCATCACAGCGTGAAGACGATGCTGCTCGAGCGCTGGCGGCGGTACCTGGTGCGCGCACCGTTCACCAACGCACACGCCGTGACACCGATCCTCAGTCAGTACTACGACTCCCCGGAGCTGGCCTTCTACTACGAGAAGCTGGACGGCATAGCGCTGCGCAACAAGGTACGCCTCCGCGTCTACAGTCAGCGCTTCACACCCGGGCAAACCGCGTTCCTCGAGATCAAGCATCGTCAGAACGATCTCGTCCGGAAGTACCGCCAGCAGATCTCCGACTTCGGCCCGGAGTGGCTCGATCCGTCGCACTGGCGCTTCGACGACCCGCAGATGGAGTCCGCCTTCCTGACCCTGCTGGAGCGACACAGGCTCCGGGCCTCCGCGCAGGTCTACTATCAGCGCGAGGCATACGAGGGTGCGGTCGAGAGCGACATCCGCGTCACGTTCGACACCTGCCTCACGGGGCTGCACCCGGGAGAGGTCGTGACGGGCACGCTCCTCCGCGACCACATGCGAAGCCTGATGCCCGACACGCTCGAGATCCTCGAGGTGAAGGCGACCCGCGGTATCCCTCGCTGGGTTCACGACGGCATCGTCGCGGCCGAACTCCAGCAGCAGACCATTCCCAAGTACATCACCGCGGTCGAGGTCCTGGGCCTGCCCGGACTCGCGCCCGCCGGAGCCTACGCATGAACGACTACTTCCTCGACAAGCTGTTCCGACCGTCCGAGACCGACATCTTCACCTTTCCCGATCTGATGCTCGCAATGACGATCTCGACGCTGCTGGCGTACGTGCTCGCCCACGCCTACCGCTACACGCACAGGGGTACGAGCTACTCGCAGTCGTTCCTCGTGACCCTGTTCATCATGGCAGTGGCGACCAGCGTCGTGATGATGATCATCGGCAGCAACATCGCGCGGGCGTTCAGCCTCGTCGGCGCACTCTCGATCATTCGCTTCCGCACGGCGGTCAAGGACGCCCGCGACACCGGCTACCTCTTCGCCGCGATGATTGCCGGGATGGGCTGCGGGACACAGTTCTACCTGGCCTCGATCAGCCTGACCGCGTTCATCTCGGTTCTCGTGATCGTTCTGTACGCGACCGACTTCGGGATCAAGCAGAAGCTCGAGAGCATCCTGCGGGTGACCTACCGGGTGGGCGAAGGCACTCTCGAGCAGATCGAGCGCGAGCTCGAGGGATCGTTTCGTGAGTTCAAGCTGATCAACCGCGTGCTGGACTTCGGTGAGGACCACGAGACCAACGTCTACGTCGTCCGACCGGCCCGGAACAAGGACCCCCACGAGATCGAGAGCCGGCTCCGCGAGATCGAGGGGGTCTCCAACCTCGCGATCTACCAGAGCGACCAGCATGCCCCGTTCTGACCTGTTCTCGGACAGCTACACGGGGGAGCCGCGCCGTCGCGGGCCTCTGGCCAGCATCTCCCTCGTGATCGCCCTGATCGGGTTCGGTATCGGCCTCTTCTTCGTCGGCGAGTACTTCCAGCGCTACGCGACGTACCGACAGGAGCGCGCCTCGGACCCGGGCCTGCCGCCCGTATCGCCGCTGGAGCCGGTGCGAAACATCGCGCTCAACACGCTCTACGAGCTGCCCCGCCCGATCGGCAACCAGGCGCTGCTCGAAAGCGGACTGCGTGTCTACGATCTGCAGATCGCCACGAAGCATCTGGCGACGATCCAGCAGACGGCCGAGCGGGTGACCGCGAGGACCGTGGCGGTCGGAGTCCCCAGGGAGTACGTGCCGGCCCGTTTCCGCTCCGGGAACGAGAGCTGGCCGGTGCAGGTGAAGCTGCGCGGGCTGATGAGCCTGCACTACCTGAAGATGCGGCCCTCGCTCAGGGTCAAGTTCCCGCGGGATCGTCTCTTCGAGGGCAAGCGGCAGATCAACCTGTCGGACCCCTACGACAAGGGCCTGACCATCGACGCGACCACCAACCGGGAGCTGGAGCGGTACGGCATCCTGACCTGGGACAGCCGCTTCGTGATCGTTCGCGTCAACGACGAGCTGCAGGGACTCTTCCAGGAGATCGAGCAGTTCGGCCGCAGCATGGCGGATCGGACCGGCCGGCCGGAGGGCTTCATCTTCTCGGGCGACGGCCAGCTCTTCGGCAGCGAGGGGCCGGGATACGACAAGGCGCGCGGAGCCATCGAGCGCGTCATGGCCTGTCGCCAGGGTGGAGAGCCGGGCGCCGACGGCTGTGGCTGGGACTTCTTCAGCAGCTACTTCGACGTGGATCGCTGGGCCTGGGCGGGGGCGATGATCGCGCTGCTGCACTCGGCGCACGCCTGGGATGGCGACAACCTGCGTCTGTTCTGGGATCCGGCGCGCGGAAAGTTCGAGCCGGTGCCGTGGGACTACTTCTACTACCCACTCGACCCCGGAAGCGCGGACGGCGAGCCCCGACTCGGCGGCGATTACGCGGCTGCCTTCTACGGCATCGACCGGTACCGGCAGGAGCGGGATTCGCGCCTCTGGATCCTGCTGAACGAGCGCGTGGACCCGATGATCGAGCGGGCGAGGAGCCACTTCGAAGAGCTGGCCCCCGCCCTGATCGGGGACGTGCGTCATCCATCGTTCGAGCTCGACCGCGAGCGCCAGAGACAGTTCGAGACGACGCTGGACGGGAACCGGCGCCAGCTCCGCGCGCTGCTCGAGCGCGATGATCTGCGCGCGCGCACCTGGCGCACCAGCGCCGGGCTCGTCGTCCAGATCGAGAACCACGCCAAGGCCTTCGCCGAGGTCACGGGTCTCGTCGCGAGCAGCGCGCGGGGTCGGGTGAGCGTGCCGATCGACCCGTTGATCGTCGATGGCACCTGGGGAGGCGCACCGGGCCGCGCGACCCTCGTGATCGAGCTCCCGCCCGGCCTCCGGCCGGGCGCCCTCGAGGCGACCAACGGTGTCACCGGAGCGCCGGTGGATCCAGGGGCGATACGGATCGAAGCCGGTAGCGGTCCAGCGCCCGGACTGACGGCCACACCCGCTCCCGCGCTGCAGATCGCTCTCGACAACGTCCGGGTCGATGCGGATCAGGTCACGTTCGGCCCGGGAATCGTGCATCTGGCCCGGGCCCTGGAAGTTCCCTCCAGTCACGACGTCGTGTTCGCGCCGGGCCTGGACCTGCGGATGGGCCCCGGCGCGACGCTGGGGATCTACGGCGATCTGGAGTCGGTCGGACGGGCCGACGCTCCGGTCCGGATCTCCGGAGCGGCGAAGGCACCGTGGGGCGGAATCTTCGTACAGGGAACGCGTACCGAGCCGCGCCAGGTCCACCTCGAGCATACGCTCGTGGTCGGGGGCAGCGGCGCACAGAACGCCCGGACCTGGTTCACGGCCCCGTTCGCCGTGCACGACGGCCGGGTGCGCATCCGCGAGAGCGAGTTCCGGGATGCCGGCGCGGACGACGGCATCAACCTGAAGTACTGCGAGGTCGAGATCGACGACAGCCGCTTCGTGCGGGCACTGGACGACGCGGTCGACTGCGACTTCTGTCGCGGAGTGCTCCGGAACAACTGGATCGAGGACGCCGGTGGTGACGGGCTCGACTTCAGCGGCTCCGACGTCGACGTCGAGGGAAACCGGATCGAGGGGTGTGGCGACAAGGGCATGAGCGTCGGCGAGCGAACCGTGGCCAGGATCTCGGGCAACCGGATCCGCGGCTGCCGCACCGGAATCGCCGTCAAGGATCTCTCGAACGCGACGATCCAGGACACACGCCTCGAGGACCTGGAGGTCGGCCTCGCCCTGTACGTGAAGAAGCCCACCTTCGGTCCCAGCCACGCCCGCCTCGAGCGGGTGGAGATGAACAACGTCGCCACGACGCTTGTCCGGGACGCCTCCTGCACTCTCGAGGGGGCCGCGCACCTGGAGCCAGGCGGGGCTTGAGTCCCGCCGGGCTCCGCGGGCACAATCCCACATGCTCCGGAATCCCGGCACGCAGGGCCTGATCCTCCAGGCCGTACTCTGCGCCTGTCTGCTCTGCGCGGATGCGGGTGCGGAGACGGTCAGCTTCCAGCAGGGGGTGGACGGCTACGCGGGGACGGAGGATCTCCACCTGGCGATCCCGGCGAACGACACGGGCAACGGGCACGGGGAGAGCGAGTTCCAGACCGACCCCGAGAACCCCCGCTGGGAGTGGGACGGCGAGGACACCTGGGGAGAGGGCAGCGTCGTCTTCAGCTCGGGTGCGTCCCGGGTCGGCTCGGGCGACAACGTCGGGCTGCTGCGCTTCCGTGACGTCTTCGGGGACGGCCCGGGCCAGGTCCCTCCGGGCGCGCAGATCAGCTCCGCGATGCTGGAGCTCGAGGCTGCCCACGCCCTCGAGGGAGACCCGGGGAACCTGCACCGGGTGCTGGTGGACTGGGACGAGTCGACACGCTGGAGCAGCTTCGGCCCGCTGCCAGGGCCCGGGATGGGGACCGACTACGCCGGCGACATCGAGGCCACGACCGGCACCTCGCCGCCGGGCGGGGGGCCGATCCAGCTCGACGTCACCGCGAGCCTGCAGGCCTGGTCAGACGCGCCGGAAGCGAACCGGGGATGGGCCTTCCTGCCGGTCGGAGCCCAGGACACGATCTCGATCCAGGGCTCGGATCTGGACAGCGTGACCCGCGTGAGCGTCGACCTCGAGATCCTCACGCCCGCGCGCGGCGAGCTGGTGGTCACGCTCCGGAAGGGCAGCTACCTGGCGGTTCTGCTCGACCGCATCGGGCGGAGCGGCTGCACCAGCAGCTCGGGCATCACGTCGGACGACCTCGACATCACGCTCGACGACGCGGCCGTGGCCGACGTTCACGACTCGGGACCCGGCAACGGTCTCACGGGCAGCTGGAGGCCCGACGCCTCCTGCGTCGATCTGCCCCTGTGCACGGACAGCGGGACCGGTGGCCTCTGCGGGGGACCCGCCAGCGGCGCCTGGGTGCTGACGGTCACCGACGAGTGGATCGGGGGTGGCTCCGCGGCTCGGCTGGTGTCCTGGGGCCTGACGCTGGGCGACGGCATTCATCCAGACGAGTCCTACACATCGTCGCCCCAGCTCACGATCCCCAAGCGCCACCAGGGAGCGAACGAGACCCGCGTCCACTCCAGCGAATCGCCCGTGACGCAGGATCGGCCCAGGCTGACGGTCACGTTCGAGCCCACCGTGGCGTTCTCCCCGGTCTCGCTCGAGGCGTCCCCGGCCGGCGGGACGCAGAGCGTCGAGGTCCGCATTCCGCCGGGCTCGAATGCGCTCGGCCCGGTGAGTGTGAGCGTGGCCAGCGATGCGCCGGGCGTGGCGAGCCCAGTCGGCAGCCCGCTGCTCTTCCCGCAGGGCGGGGTGACCGCGCAGCTCCTGCAGCTCGCGATCGGCTCCGCGGGCTCGGCCACGCTCACCACGCAGAACGATGCGGGCATCGACGACGCGGCGCTTCCGGTGACCATCGCGACGGGCTCCGTGACGCTCGGTCCCGCGGCGGTGTACCTCGGCGTGGGCAATCCGGGCACCAGCATCGATGTCGCGATCCCGCCCGGCAGCAACGCCGCCGACGACGTCAGCATCAGCCTGGCGAGCTCCGATCCCACGGTCGCGAACCCCACCGGGGCGGTCGGGGGCCTGCTCCCGCTCGTGTTCGCGGCGGGCGCGGCGAACGTGCAGCCCGTCTCGCTGGAGCTCGGGGGCGCGCCGGGGAGCGCGACGCTCGCGGCGATCGATGACGCAGGAACGCTGGGACCCGGACTCGGGCAGGTCGTCCTGAGCCCCTTGCCCCCGATCGAGTACGACGTGAACGTCGAGCCGTACGTGCAGATCGGAGATCCGGCAGCGGGCGCTCCCGGCGATCAGCTCGTGATCGCCTGGCAGACCATCACGCGTGCGGCGGGTGGCCCGAACGCCGATGCCTTCGAGCTCGAGTACCGGCAGGCGGGCGACAGCTCCTGGATTGCGGTGCCACTCGAACCGCCGATCGAGTACGGCTCCACGTCGCGCCTCAATCACTCCGGGATCCTCAGCGACCTGGCGCTCGATACGCAGTACGAGTACCGCCTCGCGCAGCTGCGAAACGGCGCCGTGCTGGCGAGTCACTCGGCGTTCGTCGATACGCGACCCGCGGCGGAGGACCTGCGCTTCACGGCGTTCGGAAACTCCGGGCAGGGCAGCCCGAACGCACATCTGATCGGGGAGCGGCTGGCGCTGCTGGATCCGGACCTGCACCTGCTGCTGGGGGACATGGTCTACAACCTGGGCGAGTACGAGCACCACAAGCCGCGCATCAACCTGGTCTATGGCGACACCATGAAGTCCCGGCCGTTCGTCGCCACCGTGGGCAACCACGAGCAGCTGACCGACGCCGGGCGACCCGTGCTCGATCACTTCTACCTGCCCCGCAACGGGCCTCCCGGCCTCGACGAGCAGCACTACTCCTTCGACCGCGGAGGGGTCCACTTCGCGAGCATCAACTCGGCGCTCGAGCCCGGCGACATCCAGGCTGCCGGGGCCTGGGGCGTGGCGGCTGTGGGCGCCTCGGGCCCGCGCAGGAAGGTGGTGTAAACCCACGAGCCACCCCTCACCCTGGATCCGTACGGGATCGACCGGCAGCAGAGCGCGGCGGTTCGCGACCACATCCTCTCGGTTGCGGTGGAGCAGGGCGCCGACCTCTTCCTGGCCGGAGCCGTGCACTCGTACCAGCGCTACCTGCCCGTGACCTCCGTGCTCGCGCAGGATCCCTGGGTCGACTGGAGCAGCTGTCCCGCCGGTCCGGGCACGACCCTGATCTATCCCGGAACCGGGGCCTGGACACGCCTCCCGCCGGGCCCGGTGCCGCTGTCGCTGGAAGCGCCCATGCAGATCTACGAGCCCCGGATCGGGATCGGCCTGTTCCAGGCCAGTACGGACACCCTCACTGCGACCTTCCTGGGCGCCGACGGCAGCGCGATCGACTCGGTCGTCCTGCGCAAGTGCCCGACCCCACAGGACTGCCCGTGCATCGCCAGCTGCGGCGACGGCTTCGCCCAGGCCCCCGAGGAGGAGTGCGACGATGCGAACATGCTCGACGGCGACGGCTGCTCGGCAAGCTGCCGCTACGAGACCACCGTGCCCCTGTTCGGGACGGCGGCCCTCGGCGGGACCGTGCAGGTCACGCTCGGAGGCGCATCGGTGACGGTCACCACCACCCCGGGGCAGCTGCCCGCAGAGGTCGCCGCCGCGATCGCTCTGGCCGTGCGCTTCGATCCCTCGATGATCGCCCTGGGCATCGACGCGATCGCGCTGGGCAACGAGGTCCGGACGGGTGGGGCACTCGGCGGGCTGGTCATCACCGATCCCGGGCTCTCGGGCGACCTCCCGCCACGCGCGATCCCGTTGCTGTCCCTCTGGGCGCGCCTGGCGCTCGGCGTGCTGCTCGTCGCTGGCACGCTCGCCGGCGTCAGCCGGGCTCGAGCTCGAGACCGACGATCGGCAGGTAGATCGCCGGCACGTCGGGCGGGTCCTGCAGCGCACCCGTGAAGCGGTACACCGCCACCATGTGCGGGCGCTGCTTCGAGTAGAGCACGTCGAACACCGCCAGACGCTCGAAATCCGGGCCCGCCACGGTCTCTCGGAGCATCCGATCTACGGGCGTCTGGTCGCGCATGTCCTCCTCGATCACCAGGAAGCGGATGCCGTGGCGGCCGATGGCCTCGCGGATCTCGGCCGCCGAGCCGACCTTGGCCTCGACTCCCCAGTGCTGGTGCACCATGCGGCTCTCGAAGATCTTGGACGAGCGGTAGATCACGAGCTCCCGGTCGCGGTCGAGCGAGCGCAGGCGGAAGATCAGCGCGCCCTCGTGCTCGAGGCTGACCAGCAGCGGCGTGCCGTCGCGCTGCTCCCAGGCACGCAGCGCCACCTCGCGCAGCCCCTCGCTCCACGTCATGTGCGCGCGCGACAGTGATCCGCCGAGCAGCAGCGCGCCGAGGCCCAGCACCGCAGCCCAGCGGAGCCCTCCGTGCGCCGGTCGCAGCCGCAGGAGCTCGTCGACCCCGCGCGCGGCGAGCACCGCGAACACGGGCACCCAGAGCAGGCCGTGCCGCGGCTCCTTCATCAGCAGCGTCACGCTCACCCAGCCCACGACGAGCCAGGCGCCGATCAGCCGCCGCTCGCCCGCGGGATCGCCCTCGCCCCGCTCCCGCCACCAGGCGCGCAGTCCCACGGCCGACAGGGCGAGCACCGGCCAGCCCACGCTGCCGGGGAGATGCGCGAGGTGGAAGCCCAGGTGGCCCGCCAGGGAGAGCTGCACGCTGTCGACCTGACCGAACGCCTGTCCCAGGTTGACCGATCCCCAGCGCAGCGTGACGTAGGCCAGCGGGACCCCGGCCAGAGCGGCAGCGGCCAGCCCGACGAGCACGCGCCGGTCCAGCGCGCGGCGCCAGCCCGATAGCAACAGCGCCGCGGCGCCGATCGCGAACACGAAGACGAAGTTCTGCTTCGTGTACGGCACCAGGACCGCCAGACCCAGCGCGAGCACCAGGTCGCGCGTCGCCTCCCCGACGATGAAGCGCCGCAGGTACACCAGGCTCCACACGCTCAGGGCGATCGCCGCCGGCTCGAGCATCACGTAGCGGCTCCACTCGACGACCAGCGGCATGCCCAGGAAGAGCAGCCCCGCCGCTGCCCCCATCAGGCGCCCGCCGAGATCACCCGCCAGCCGCACCAGGCCCAGCGCCCCCGCGAGCAGGAAGAGCGTCACGGTCACGCGCGCGACCCAGGGTGCGATGCCGAGCAGGCCGTACATCAGACCCTCGACCAGCGCGAAGAGCGGGGGGTACATCGCGGGCGCGATGGCCGGGTACCGGGCGTAGTAGCGCTGCGCGTAGGCGAACGGATCGAGCCAGCCGCCGTCGCGCAGCAGGTCGAGGTAGAAGGCGCCGTCCATGGCGTGGCGGCTGGCATCCCACCAGCCCGGGTCCGCGTCCCACGGCACCGAGAGGAGCACCGCAGCGCTGCCGATCAGGCACGCGCAGACCGCCGGCAGGTTCCGGGCGAGGGCGCCCCGGTCTCGCGCGGCGGGCGGAGGCTGACTGGCCGGCTGGCGATCCACGCTGGGCGTCCCTCGCGCAGACCCCCTGCGCCCGGATACGATACCGGTGCGTCCCGGTCGCAGACAGCGGCGGGACGGAGGCATCCTCCAGAGAATCGGTAGGCGAGTTCCGCATCTGGCAGCCCCGGGCGCGGATCGTGCCGCGCTCCGGCCCGCGCCGTGGCACGCCGATTGCTTCCTCTCCTCCGGACAGCGGTCCCATGAACTGCCCCCCAGACTCCAGCAGCGCGCCACACCCGGCGCAGTTCCCCGCGCCTCGTTGCGTGGCAAGTCATCCCTGCGGACGGCGTGAGGCCTTCCGGGCGGGGCGGATCGGCACGGGAGACCGCTGATGTCCTGGGATGTGGCCTTCGCCCTGTTCGCTCTGCCCCTGCTGGCCTCCTACGTGGGCTACCCGGCCGTCCTGTGGCTGCTGATCCGGGTCCGGCGCCTCGCGGGAGAGGACACACCCGAGCACGTAGCCGGCGGCCCGGCGACCGTCTCGGTGATCGTTGCCGCGCACAACGAGTCGCTGGTCATCGAGCAGAAGATCCGCAACTTCCTCGCCCTCGACTACCCCGCCTCGGCGCTCGACCTCACCATCGTCTCGGACGGATCCTCCGATCGAACCTGTGAGCTGGCGCGAGCGCTGGTGGCCGAGCAATCGCCCGAGGACCAGGGGCGTATCCGGATCCTCGAGCGGACAGAGCGAAGCGGAAAGACCGTGGCGATCTCCGCCGCGGTGCCCGATGCGCCGGGCGAGATCATCGTCTTCTCCGATGCGAACACCATGTTCCGGCCCGATGCCCTCGCGGCGCTGGTTGCGCCTCTCGCGAGCCCCGACGTGGGCCTGGCCTGCGGGCATCTGAGCTACGTGGTCGAGGACCGTGCGACCAGCACGGGCGAGATCTTCTACTGGCGCTACGAGAACCTGCTCAAGGCGCTCGAGGGAGCCCTGGGCGAGCTCCTCGTCGCCAACGGCAGTATCTACGCGCTGCGCAAGGAGCTCTTCGAGCCGGTTCCCGCTCCCGTCGCAGACGACATGGTCGTGCCGATTCGTATCTCGATGCGCGGCTTCGCCCGCGTGTACGTCGACGACGCGGTCGCCGAGGAACGTCTGCCGACCGAGGCGTCCGAGGAGTTCAGGGCAAAGGCCCGGATCGTCGCCCAGGGCTTCGAGGCCCTGCGAGCGCTGCGCCCCGAGCTGATGCGCTCGAGGCCTCTACTGCTGGCTCAGGTCCTGCTGCACAAGGTCATCCGGTGGTTCGCTGCACCCCTGATGATGCTGCTGCTGCTGACGTCGATGCTGGGCACGAGCCGGTTCCTCGGCTGGATGCTCGGCGCGCAGCTGGTCTTCTACGCTCTGGTCCCGCTCGCCGCATTGCTGCGCAATCGAGCCCCCAGTCTCGTGCTTCTGCCCTTCTACTTCACCATGGTCAACTTCGCGGCCTTGAAGGGCTTCTGGGACTTCCTGCGCGGCCGCTCTCATGCGACCTGGGAGAAGTCGGCGACCACGCGCGTCGCGCACGCCGACGAGGAGCTGAAGATCCTCTTCCTGTCTCACTACTTCCCGCCGGAGAGCAACGCCCCCGCCACCCGCGTGCACGAGACCTGCCGCTGCTGGGCGCAGGCCGGGCACAGGGTGCAGGTCATCACGTGTGCGCCGAACGTACCGGACGGCAAGGTCTACGAGGGCTATCGCAACCGCTGGCTGCACCGCGAGGTGGTCGATGGCATCGAGGTCCTGCGGGTCTGGAGCATCCTGACCCCGAACGAGGGCCTGGCGCGTACCGTCATGTTCATCTCCTTCATGCTCACGGCGACGCTGCGTGCGCTCCTGGTCGAGCGTCCCGACGTGATCGTCGCCACCAGCCCCCAGTTCTTCTGCGGCTGGGCCGGGGTGCTCACGAAGTGGCTACGCCGGAGACCCCTGATCCTCGAGATTCGCGATCCGTGGCCGGAGGCCGTGGTTGCCGTCGGCGTGATCCAGAACCCGACGCTGATCAGCACGCTGGAGTGGCTCGAGAAGCGAATGTATTCCGCCGCCGATCACATCGTCACCGTAGGTGAGGGATGCGTCGAGATCATCACTGCCAAGGGCGTACCGCCCGAGAAGATCACGCTGATCACACACGGCGTGGACCGCTCACTGTTCCGGCCCCAGCCACCTGACCAGGACCTGATTCGCCGACTGGAGCTCGAGGGGAAGTTCGTCTGCTCGTTCGTCGGGACCATCGGCCTCTCGTGTGGGCTCGATATCGTCCTGAGGGCTGCGCGGTCCCTCCAGGAGAAGGGAATCGACGACGTCGTGTTCCTGCTCGTCGGGGACGGTGCCACGCGCGACGAGCTGGAGAGCCAGGCACGGTCCCAGGGACTCGACGAGCTGGTGTTCATGGGCCGTCAGGACAAGTCGAAGATCCCGGCGATCATGTCGGTGTCCGATTGCTGCCTGGTCCACATGATCGGAGCGGACTGGTTCCAGAAGGTCGTGCCCTCCAAGACCGCCGAGGCGATGTCGATGGCGCGGCCGATCATCATGGGCGGGGGGCCCGCTGCCGCCCGGGTGATCGAGGAGTCCGGGGGTGGGATCTCCATCGAGCGCGAGAACGACGCCGAGCTCGTCGAGGCGCTCCTGCAGCTACGCCAGGACCCGGCCCTGTGCGAGCGCCTGGGCCAGAATGGCGCCAGGTACGCCGAGATTCACCACGACCGGACCATGCTCGCGACGCGCTACCTGGAGCTGGTCCGTCGGATGTCGCCGACGACGGAGCAGAACAGCAGCCAGGATCTGGGCGTCGCCTGAGCGGCGGCGAGAGGGACTCCATGGGAATCCACACACTGCATCGGATCGCGCTCTTCGTCGCCGGGCTCTCCATCCTGAGTGGCGGAATCGCGCTGATCCCGGGCCTGGTGGGCGTCTCGAAGCCCGCGACCGCTCTCCTGGGCGTCACGACCGTGATGACCCTCGCCGTCCGGCGCGCACGCATCCGCCTCAGTGCAAAGCACCTGTGGGTGACTCTCTTCAGCGTCATGCTGCTGGCGAGCTTCGTGTACTCCCTGACGCAGGGTCTCCCGTGGCGCTTCCTCAATCTGCTCGCGCTCTCCTACTTCTCGGTCATCGCCTTCTACTTCCTCCTGTCGCTGGCGGTCGCATCACTCGAGGACGCGACTGCGCTGGTGTGGGGCGTGATCGCCGGTGGGACCATCGCCTCCGTGTCGGTGCTGCTGGGCTACGGGGCCAGCGAGTTCGGGGTGACTGGCGAGGAGCAGCGCACCGGTGGCCTGTCGGGAGACCCCAACTACTTCGCCATGGGCGCTGCCGCGAGCGCGATGATCGCGATCTATCCGCTGATCCGTTCTCGCTCGCTCGCCGTGCGGGTGGCGCTGGTCGGCGCGATCGCGATCATGATCGCGGGCTCCCTCTCCAGCCTGTCCCGCGGCGGCTTCATCGCCCTGGGCGCGGCGAGCCTCTTCCTCGTCTACCGGCTGGTGCGCTGGGGCCACCATCTGGTGCTGGTGCCGGCTCTCATGGTGGTTCTCGCATTGCCGTTCGCACTCCCCCAGGATGTCCGCGAGCGGATCCTGACGCTGACCACGACGAGCATCCAGCTCGACGGATCGGTCCAGAGCCGTCTGGCCCAGTACGACCGTGCCCTGGGGATGTTCGGCAGCAATCCCGTACTCGGTGTGGGTGCCGGTCGCAGTCACCTGTCCGAGGCATTCGGCGGGGCGATCTCGCGCACGGATCTGAGAGCCATCTCGGGCCGGACGCAGCGCCACCAGGTGATTCACAACACTTTCCTGATCGTCCTGGTGGAGACCGGCCTCCTGGGGATGATCCCCTTCGCCATGATCTACCTGCTGACCTGGGTGGAGCTCTCACGCGTCGCTCGCCTGCGTCGATCGCGCGACTATCGAGCAGACTCGAGCCTGCGCAGCCTGGTGTGGCTGGGAGGAATGCTGCAGGCCGGCTTCATCGCCTTGACGGTGGCTGGACTCTTCCTGAGCGGGGCCAGGTACAAGCCGATGTGGATGGTCTTCGGACTGTCGACCGCCCTGCTCGCGATCGCGCGGGCACGCCAGCCCAGCACCTCCACGGCCGAGACGCCCGATCCGCAACCGGTGCTCGATGCCGTGACCGTACCCCCTCTGCACGGCTAGGACGGACGCCCCGTGCTGCCCGGTGGGGAGGCTCGCGGTCAGCCGCGCGGGATCGCCGGCACGCTCTACGGAGGCTCCGCGACTCTTCTGATCATCCAGGGGGCCGGCGCCGCCCTCAGCTTCGGGCTCCACGCGCTGCTCGTCCGGATCTCCGGAGCCGAGCAGTACGGCCACTTCGCATACGCACTGAACTGGCTCGCCATCTTGCTGCTGCTGGGTCACCTCGGACTCAACACCGCGAGTCTGCGATTCGTGCCGGCCTACCACGCGCACAACGACTGGCCCAGGCTGCGCGGCTTCCTGCGGCTCACGCGACGCGCGGTCTTGATGGCATCGGTCGCGGTGGGTGCGGCGACGGCGAGCTTGCTCGCTCTCGCGGCCGAGGGACTCGATCGGGATTTCGCCGGGGCACTGTCGACGCTGGCCCTCGGTCTGGCCCCGATCGCACTGCTCACGGTCTGGGGTACGCAGCTCCGTGCGCTCCAGAGGGTCGCTGCCTCGCAGCTCCCTCTGAGCATCCTGTTCCCGCTCGCAGCAGGCGCGATCGCGCTGGGCATGAGCCGCTCCGAGACCAGAGCGGCAGATCTCGCGCTGCTCTACGTGATCTCGATGGGGATCGCAGCGGCCGTGAGCGGCACCCTGCTGCTTCGGGCAACGCCGCTGCCTGCGCGGAGCAGCACATCGGTGTACGAGCGGGGGGAGTGGAGGCAGGTCACCAGCCGGATGCTGGGCATCGCCCTCCTCCAGGTGCTGCAGCTCCGGCTCGCGACCACGATCCTGGGCCTCGTAGCACCAGCAGAGGAGGTCGCCCGCTACGCCGTAGCACTCCGACTCTCCACACTGGTGTCCTTCGGTTTCGTCGCCGTGTCGGCCTGGGCCTCGCCCCTGATCGCACAGCGTGAGTCCGTCGGGGACCGCGAGGGCATGGCGCGCATCTCCAGGCTGGGAGCTCGCGCGACCCTCGCCTTCGCACTCGTCGTCACCGCCATCCTCGCAGTCTGGGGAGACTGGCTGCTCGCGTTGTTCGACCCTGGCTTCACCGATACCTTCGTGTCCCTGATGATCCTCGCGATTGCCGAGTGCCTGACGTGTTTCACCGGGACCGCAGCGAGCCTGCTCATCATGACCGGGCACGAGTGGGTCGCGAGGCGCATCGAGGCGGCGGTCGCCGTGGTACTCATCCTGGCCGCTGCGGTGCTGGTTCCGGCATACGGCATTCTGGGGGCAGCGGGCGCCACCCTGGCGACGTCGATCTTCCGCAACACCACTCTCGCGGTCCTGGTCTGGCGCAGGCTGGGCATCCGCTGCGGGCCGCTCTGAGCAGTCGTATGAGTACGGCGATGCGCAGAGCCCCGCTGTACGGGCAGACTCCGCGACGCTCGGACAGCGGCGCAGAGCATCCGCGCCCTGCGGCGATCGACCCCGGACCCGGCGACGCACACTTGTCGCTGGCGCTGCTCTTCGACCCCGATGACTGAGGCTCCGGGACGCGTGCATCGCCGCGGCGGGCACGAGGTGGCGATCCTGCTCGCGACCCGCGGGTGGATGCTCCTGGCCGGGCTCCTCACGCAGGCTCTCCTCGCGCGCATCCTGGCGCCAGAGGGTAGAGGCGTCTTCGCGGCGTGTACCGTGTTTGGAACCGTCTTCGGCGTATTGTTCGCCCTGGGCAGTGACCGCGGCGCCCAGTACCAGATGATGTCGGGCAAGCAGAGCCTCAGCCGTTCGACGTCTGTAGGGCTCGTCATCAACCTGGTGGCATCCCTGGTCGCGATCATCATCGCGATCCCGCTGAGCCGGAGCGGCCTGAGCTTCTTCGACAACACGGAGCCCCGGGCGCTGGCGATCGCGCTCGTGCTGATCCCGGTGACCCTCGGCGGCACCCTGGTGGACCTGCAGCTCGCCGGAGTCCGCAGCTTCGGGCGCCTCGGGGTCGCCACCATTCTCCAGTCCGCCGTCTACCTCACGGGGCTGGTCTACCTCGTGTGGTTCCGGGAACTCGGAGTCGAGGGCGCCATCGTCGCGGTGGTCATCGCCTCGGCTCTCAGGGCGGCCTACGGAGCGTACTGCCTGTTCCGCAACGACGGGCTGCGTCTGACGCCACCGACCCGGCAGGACTTCCGCGACGTCCTGACCTACGGCATCGCCTACTACCCAGCGCGGATCGGGACCCAGATCGACCTCCAGTCGGGCAGCCTCTTCCTGGCGGCCATCGGCACGCGTGCGGAGATCGGCTTCTTCGCGGCGGCAGCCGCACTCACGCTGAGGCTCTTCATGATCTCGGACAGCCTCGAGGTGGCGATTCTTCCCCGGATCGCCTCTGGACCGGGCGTGCAAGCCGAGCTGGTCGGCAGGAGCCTCAGGATCTCCGGCCTCGCCACGGGGGTCGGCGCGATCGCCCTGGCCGGCCTGGCCTGGCCCATCGTCCAGCTGCTGCTGTCCGAGGCCTTCCTCCCCGCGGTACCGCTGATCTGGATCCTGGCGCCGGGAGTCGCCGTGTACGGCGCCGCCAAGCCCCTGATGTCGTACTTCCGCGGGACGGATCGCGCGGCCGTATGCTCGTGGGCGATCTGGCTCGGGCTCATCGTCAACGCGGCGGTCCTCCTCGGACTCTACCCCCGGCTCGGTGCCGCGGCGGGCGCGTGGGGAATGACGGCGGGATTCACCGTACGCAGCGCCTATCTCGCGCTGACCTACCGGCGGATTGCCGGATGCACGTTCGCGGATACCTGGTGCCCGCAGCGCGCTGATCTCAGCTGGGTCATCGCGCAGATTCGACGGACCCGATGACCAGCCCCGGCTCCGAGACGACTGAGGAACATCGGATGCAGCACATCGAGTTCACGCCGACCCAGGTGATCAAGCGGCAATCGCTGGACGCCGCCGTGCGCGAACGCGAGCGCACGGAGGTCGGACGCCGGATCGGAACGGCCTCGGGGTGCTTCAGTGTTCCCAGAATCGAGGGCTTCGATCCAGCCAGCGGTACGCTCACGTTCGAGCGCGTACTGGATGCGGAGCGGATGACCGAGCTGCTGCCCACGCTCACGGCCGTGGAGACGTCGCGCATCTCGGGACGCTGCGGCGCCGCGCTCGCGGCGATTCACGATGCCGCGGAGTCGTGCCCCCGGGACGATGCGGCCGCGGGACAGGTGAGCCTCCACGGCGACTTCGCCCTCGGTAACCTCCTGTTCAGCCGAGCCCGGGACAAGCTGTTCGTCATCGACTGGAGCGGAGCGCGGTGGCTTGAAGAGGCCCGGACCGGGCACGGCCCGGCAGCCATCGATCTCTCGATCTTCCTGCTGTCCCTGTTCTACCGTCGACCGCTGGACACAGTCCGCGTCATCGATCCCGCGCGCGTCGCTCGCGCATTCCTGGCAAGCTACAATGACGCGCGAGCCGCAGAGTACGACTTCCTGGAGCTGCGGAGATCGTTCCCCGGCATACTGCGGCGCTACGCGGCGGATCGCTGGCGGGCCCGGGGCGCTCTCCGGATGCTGGTGCGGCTCGACGCTCTGTGCCACGTCCGCCGCTTCGTACTGAACCTGCCAGAAGGCCTGGAGTGATCCGAACAGTGAGCCAGAGCTACCGGGACTCCCACAGGGAGAAGGGCCCCGAATACCAGGAGCTGTTCACCGCGCCGCACACGGCGATGGTCTGGCGCATGGAGCGGACCGTGCTGCAGCGGATCGTCGACGAGTTCCTGGACTCGGGTATCGATGACTATCTCGATTTCGCGTGCGGAACGGGTCGTGTTCTGGGATTCCTGTCAGCTCGCGCACGATCGGCGACGGGCGTCGACGTCTCCGAGAGCATGCTCGAGGTCGCCCGGAAGAATGCTCCGGGTGCGGAGCTGATCTGTGCCGACATCACGCGCGATCACGTCCTGCGCGAGCGCAGCTTCGATCTCATAACGGCTTTCCGCTTTTTCCCCAACGCCGAGGACGACCTTAGGGTCGGTGCACTCCGGGAGCTGGCGAGCCGGCTCAGGAGCGATGGGGTGCTCGTCTTCAACAACCACATCAATGCGGGCAGCCTCGCGATTCGCCTGGCCCGGTTGCGCGGTCGCGAGAGTGCCGATCCGACCACCCGGATCATGTCGCGCCGGGAGGTCGAGAACCTGGTTGCGGCTGCCGGGCTCGGGATCGTTCGCGAGTACCCGATCGCCAGCTTGCCCCTCAGCAACCGGCACATGATCCGTCCGGTCGCCGTCGTCGAGTCCGTCGAGCGCGTGCTGGGGCGCATCCCGATGACGCGCTCGATCGCCCAGAACATCGTCTACGTGTGCCGGGCCTCCTGAGGCGAGACTCCGATCAGCCGCGAGCGGCAACCTCGCGATAGACCTCCGCCGTGCGCTGGGCCACCCGGGAGGCACGGAAGCGATCGTCGGCGATGCGGCGCGAGCGCTCGGAGAGGCGGTCGCGCAGAGGTGCATCGCCGAGTACCCGTGCGAGCTTCTCGGCGATCTCGTCCGGTCGCTGCGGATCGAAGAGGAATCCCGTCGCGCCGTCCTCGATCATGTACGGGATTCCGAAGGCACGAGATGCCAGGGCCGGGACTCCCGCGGCCATGGCCTCCTCGATCACGAGGGGCGCGGTCTCCTGGAACGAGGGGAGTACCAGGGCACTGGCCCCGGCGAGCAGCTCGCGAACGCGTTCGATGGGAAGCGAGCCCAGGAAGTGAACGCGGCCCTTGAGAGCTGCGCTCGCCTCGACACGTGCGCGACATGCGCCGTCATAGGCCTGCGTCTCGGCATCGCCCGCCACGTGGAGCTCTGCCTCGGGATAACGTGGTGCGACCTGCTCGAAGGCCTCGAGAAGCCCGAGCAGGTTCTTGCGCGGGCCGATCCGGCCGACGAACAGGATCCGTCCGGGGATCTCCCGCCGCTCGATCTCGAAGAAGCGATCGTCGATCGGATTCTCGATGTCCCAGACCCGGCCACGCAGCTGATCTGCGAGCAGCTCGGTGATGTACGGACTGATGCAGATGACGTCCGTTGCCCGGCGTCGCGCTCGCGCCTCCACGCGGGCCATCACGGCGGAGCGAAGGCCCCGCAGCGGGCCGTCGGAATACAGCACGTCGCGCTCGCCCAGCCCGTGGATGGTCAGGAGCCAGGGATAGGGGCACCCGAGGGCCCAGCCGCCGGCTCCCTGAACGTGCACCACCTGGGGCCGGAAGTCCTCGAGCACCCTGCGGATGCGGCGAGGCTCGAGTGCCCAGTAGGAGAGGAAGCCCGGGCCGGGCGGCCGGGCCAGGTGGCAGACCCGGAACCCCTGCTGCTCCCGGAGGCCGGGCGGGCCGGCACCCGGCGCCACGACCAGGAGCTCGACATCACCGGTCGCCGCGAGCTGCGGAGCGAGGTATCGCGCCACGCCCGCGACCCCGCCGACGATACGGGAGGAGTCGGCGGGAAAGGGAGTCACCATGGCGACGCGAAGTGGCAGGGCTGTCCTCCCGGGTTTCCGGATCGTTCTCGGGGTTCCGCCGATCCGGACCCGGCCAGAAATCTCGCGGTGATCTGCCCTCCGGTCAACAGGGCGGGCACCCGAGCGTGGCGTGTCGTCGCGTACGCCGCAGGTCGATGAGAGGATTGGAGAGGGTTGACCAGCGGGAGAGCCGGTGAGACCTTCCGCCGATCGACCTGCTCGAGATCTCACACGCCGGACTCACCCACGTCCGCGCCTACCTCACCTTCTTCGCGGCGCGCGGACACCGGGTGCGATGGGTCGCGTTCGGCGGCGAGCCGGCCGATCCCCCGCCGGGAGTCGATGTCATCCCCCTGGCGCCCGCGTGGCCGGGGCGGGGCATCTCCTGGCGGAAGCTGGCGCGCGTCGGCGCGTTCCGGGAGCTGCGCAGGATCGTCGCCCGCGTCGCGCCCGGGGTGATCCACGCGCACTTCCTCAGCAGCGCGGGCCTGCTGGCGGCGCTGGCCGGGGTAGGTCCACTCGCGGTGACGGTGCACGGCTCCGACCTCATGGGGCCGCCCCGCTGGATGCGCCGCCGGATCGCCGGCTTCGTCGCGCGGCGCGCGGCGCTGCTGAACCCGGTGTCTCACGAGCTCGAGGACACGCTTCGGGCCTGCGGGATCCCGGAGCCGAAGCTGCTGCGCGTGGGCATGGGCGTCGACGTCGGGCGCTTCCCGTTCCGGCCGCGGGACGACGCCGCGGATGTGCCGCGCCTGCTGTGCACGCGCTATCTCGAGGAGGTCTACGATCCGGGGACGATCGTCGGCGCACTGGAGATTCTCCGGACGGCCGGGCGAGACGTGCACCTGACCTTCGCCGCGGGCGGGGGGCTGGGGCCCGGGCTGGAGCAGCGGATCCACGATTCGGGCCTCTCCGGGAGCGTGGACATGCTCGGCGGCTACGACGCCGATCGGCTCGGTGCGCTGATGGCCACCAGCGACGTGTACGTATCGGCCTCGCACCGCGACGGCACGTCGGTCTCCCTGCTCGAGGCCATGGCGGGCGGCCTGTATCCGATCGTGTCGGACATCGCGGCCAACCGGCCCTGGATCCGACCCGGCAAAGGCGGTCAGCTCTTCCCTCCGGGCAGCGCCAGCGAGCTGGCCGGCGCAATCGAGCGTGCCCTCGACGACCCGGACCGTGCGGGCGTCCTGCTCCGGAACCGTGCGCTCGTGGAGGAGCAGGGCGATCGATCCGGTGGCTTCGCGCGGCTGGAGGCAAGGCTCGAGCAGATCGCGGCCCGCGGCCAGGGCCCCGGCCACGAATCACCCCCGCTACCCTGAGGTGGCATTCCCGGGGAGCTGCTCCTCCGGGCCGCGATCCGCAGTCCGCGCGTATCAGAGCGCGGAAGCCCCCGCGTGCCTGCAGGTTTCCGGAGGACGCAGCGCGGCGTCCAGCCGGCCCGGGAATTGGCAGGCCTCGTGCATGCAATGCATCATGCGCGGCGGGGCCCGTCCCGCTGCGCCAGGGGTTCCGCGGCCACGGGACACAGGAGCAGACCATGCGCGACATCGCCCTGATCGGGGCCGGCTACTGGGGCAAGAACCTGGCGCGGGTCCTCAGCGAGGCCGGCCGTCTGGCCGTGATCTGCGACCCGGGCCTGCCGGCCGCGGAGGTGGCCGCCCGGCACGGGGTCGAGCGCGTCGACTCCCTCGACCAGATCCTCTCGGACGCCTCGATCCGCGCGGCGCTGGTGGCCACGCCGGCGGTCACGCACTACGAGGTGACCCGCCAGCTCCTGGAGTCGGGTCGCGACGTCTTCGTGGAGAAGCCCCTCTCGCTGCGCGCCCACGAGGCGCGCCACCTGTGCACGATCGCCGAGCGCGAGCGCCGGGTGCTCATGGTGGGCCACCTGCTGCAGTACCACCCCGGGTACGTGCGCCTGCGTCAGCTCGCCGCCGACGGCAGGCTCGGCAAGCTCCAGTACGTGTACTCGCACCGGCTGAACTTCGGGCGCATCCGCACGGAGGAGAACATCCTGTGGAGCTTCGCGCCGCACGACATCTCGATGATCCTCGGGCTCGCGGGGCAGCTCCCGGTGCGCGTCGGCGCGATCGGTCACCACTCGCTCTCCGGTGACGTCGCCGACGTGACCACCACGCACTTCGAGTTCGCCGACGGGCTGCGGGCGCACGTGTTCGTGTCCTGGCTGCACCCGAGCAAGGAGCAGCGGCTGGTGGTGGTGGGCGACCGCGGCATGGCCGTCTTCGACGACACGCAGCCGCTCGCCGAAAAGCTGATCTTCTACCCCTACAAGGTCGAGTGGGAGGGCAGCGCGCCCCAGTCCATCAAGGGCACGCCGGAGCCCATCGAGATCGACGACGCCGAGCCGCTGCGTCTCGAGGTCGAGCACTTTCTCGAGCGCGTCGAGGATCGCAAGACGCCGCGGACCGACGGCGAGGAGGGCCTGCGCGTGATCGAGGTGCTCAACGCCGCGCAGGCCGACCTCGACGCGGCGCGCGCCGCGCACGCCCTGGCCGAGGCCAGCCGCGACCGCCGCTGAGCGAGCGCGCAGAGGAGCGAGCATGGCGAACATTCCCTTCGTGGATCTCGCCGCGCAGTACCGCGAGCTCAAGCCGCGGATCGACGCGCGCATCCAGGCCGTGCTCGACCACGGCCAGTTCATCATGGGCCCCGAGGTCGGTGAGCTGGAGCGCGAGCTGGCACGCTTCACCGGTGCGCCGCACGCGATCAGCGTCTCGAGCGGCACCGACGCCCTGCTGATGGCCCTGATGGCGCTCGAGATCGGACCGGGCGACGCCGTCTTCCTGCCGGCGTTCACGTTCACTGCCACCGCGGAGGTCGCGGTCCTGGCCGGCGCCTCGCCGGTCTTCGTCGACGTGGATCCCGACACCTTCAACGTCGATCCGGGGTCGCTCCGCGCGGCCGTCCAGCGGACGCTTTCGGCGGGAGAGCTGCGCCCCCGCGCGCTGATCGCGGTCGACCTGTTCGGGCTTCCGGCCGACTACGCCGCACTGGGCAAGATCGCGGACGAGTTCTCGATCGAGATCATCGCCGACGCCGCGCAGTCGTTCGGCGCCAGGGCGGGCGAGACCCGCGTCGGGAGCCTGGCTCGCGTCACGGCCACCAGCTTCTTCCCCGCCAAGCCGCTGGGCGCCTACGGGGACGGCGGGGCGATCTTCACCACCGACGACGAGCTCGCGGAGGTGCTGCGCTCGATCCGGGCCCACGGCAAGGGCACCGAGAAGTACGAGATCGTGCGCCTGGGTCTCAACGGCCGCCTCGACACCCTGCAGGCGGCGATCCTCCTGCCCAAGCTCGAGGCCTTTCCGGCCGAGCTCGAGGCTCGCGATCGCCTGGCGCGCACCTACGACGCCGCACTCTCGGAGGCCGTACGCACGCCCGTACGCATCGACGGCGTGCGCAGTGCCTGGGCGCAGTACTCGGTCCTGGTCGACGATCGCGACGGGCTCGCCGCGTCGCTCCAGGCGGCCGGGATCCCGTTCGCGATCTACTACCCGGTACCGATGCACCTGCAGGAGGCCTACCGCGAGCACGGCCACGGGGAAGGCTCGCTGCCCGTCAGCGAATCGCTCAGCCGGCGGATCCTGAGCCTGCCGATGCACCCGTACATGGACGACGCCACCGCCGCCCGCATCTGCGACGCCGTCGTCGGGGCTGCCCGCTGATCGATGACCGACCGGGCGCGCATCCTGCACGTGGTCGGCTCGCGTCCCCAGTTTCCCAAGCTCGCGGCGCTGCGGCGTGCCCTGCGCGAGCACCCCGACCGCGTCGAGGAGCGCGTGGTCCACTCGGGCCAGCACTACGACCGGGAGCTGAGCGAGGTCTTCTTCGAGGAGCTCGAGATCCCGCTACCCGACTACAACCTCGGCGTGGGAAGCGGATCCCACGCGCATCAGATCGGGGCCACGCTGAAGGGCGTGACCGGAGTCATCGAGGACTGGCGGCCCGACCAGGTCGTGGTCTACGGCGACACGAACGCGACGCTGGCCGGGGCGCTCGCGGCCACCCAGTGCCGCGTTCCCGTCGCACACGTCGAGGCGGGGGTACGCACCGGCAACCTGTTCCAGACCGAGGAGCTCAACCGCGTCGTCACGGACCGCATCTCGACCTCGCGATTCTGCTGCACCGAGCTCAACCTCCGGACCCTGGAGGGCGAGGCACTCGGTGACGGCAGCCTGTTCTCGGGGGACACGATGCTCGACAACTACAGGCACTTCCTGGCGCGCATGGACGTGGGCATCCTCGAGCGCGCCGGGCTGCGCGAGAATGCGTACGTGCTGTGCACGGTTCACCGGGCCGAGAACACCGACGAGGACACCCGCCTGGCCGAGGTGATCGACTCGATCGAGGCCGTGCAGCGCGAGATCGAACAGGTCGTCTTCCCGGTGCACCCGCGAACGCGCAGCGCCATCGGGCGGATCGGCCGCCAGGGCAAGCTCGAGGCGGCCGGCGTGAAGGTGATCGACTCGCTGGGGTTCCAGGCGCTGCAGGCGCTGGTCGAGCACTCGCGCCTGGTCCTCAGCGACAGCGGTGGCCTGCAGCGCGAGGCGTACTTCGGCGGCCGACGCTGCGTGGTGCCCTGGGAGTACGCGTCCTGGCCGGAGCTGGTCGAGGCGGGTGCCGCGCTACCGGGTCCGGTCGACCCCGCCTCGGTGCTCTCCCGGGTGAACGCCGCGCTCGACGCCTCCCCGCTGTCCGCCGGCCCGGCAGGCCTGTTCGGCGACGGGCACGCGGGCCGCAGGATCGCGCAGCGCCTGCTCGAGGCACTCGACGCCGCGCCATGAGCGCGCCGCACGTCGCGATCGTCTGCACGCAGCACCGGGTCGACGACACGCGGATGTTCTCGCGCTGGACGCGCGGTCTCGCGGGCAGGGGCTGGCGCGTCACGCACATCGCGCCACGGACCGGCTTCGTGCCCGACTTCCCACCCGGCGCGGAGCACGTGCCGGTGGACCTATGCGAGAGCTACGTGGAGCGCTTGCGACGGCTGGACCGCGTGCTCCCCGCCCTGGAGCGCGCGCGCCCCGACCTGATCCTCTTTCCCGACCCGGAGCTGCTGCTGCTGCTGCCGCGCTACGGGCGCCGCCACGGCATCCCGGTGGTCTTCGATCGCCACGAGAACTTCGAGGAGCCGGGGAGCCTCGTGCAGCACGGGGGCGTTTCCAGCCTGGTCGCCCGGGCGTACCGCCACTACGAGCGCTGGATCGCCCCGCGCCTGGACGGCGTGATCGTCGTGCTCGAGGAGATGATCGAGAACCTGCATCCGCGAACGGTGACCCGCGTGGCGCACAACTATCCGACGCGCGAGACCGTCGAGGCGCTCGGCCGCGCGCCCGACGCCGGCACGAGACGATACACCTGCGTGAACGTCGGTGCGGTCCACGTCGAGCGGGGCCTGTACCAGCAGCTCGACGTCGCGCGCGCCATGGTCCGGGAGCGCGGGCGCGACGACTTCACCCTTTGCTTCGGCGGCCATTTCCCGGCGGGCGCGCTCGAACGCTCGCGCGAGTTCGTGCACGAGCACGACCTGCAGGCGAACGTCCACCTGGTCGAGTCGTACCTGCCGCACGAGGAGGTTCTGGAGCTGTTCCGCGCGGCGCGGATCGGTTTCAGCCCGTATCTCGACAATCGCACGGCCCAGATCACCCTGCAGAACAAGGTGCTCGAGTTCATGGGCGCCGGGCTGCCCGTCATCACCAGCCCGTCCTCGGCGAACGGGCGCGTTATCGCGCAGAGCGGCGGCGGGGCGCTGTTCTGGGCCGACCAGACCGACGCCATCTGCGACCAGATCGAGGCCTGGATGGACGATCCGGAGGAGGCGAAGCGCATCGGGGCGCGCGGCCGTACCTACCTGCTCGAGAACCTGGTCTGGGAGGTGGATCTCGAGCGCATCGACGCCTGGCTGCGCGAGCTGGTCCGCGGCAGAAGAGCGCGCGCGGCCTAGCCGCGGGCGACCCGCTCCCGCAGTGCCCCGGCCAGCCGCCGTGCCTCCGCGGCGGGATCGAAGTGCTCGCGGGCGCGCTCGAGCCCGGCGCGGCCCAGGCGCTCGCGCAGCGCCGGGTCGCCGGTCATGCGCTCGATCTCCGCGCGCAGCTGCTCGGGGGCACGCGGCTCGATCAGGATGCCGGTCTCGCCGTCGACCACGGCCTCGGGGATCCCGCCGACGCGCGTGGCGATCACCGGCAGGCCGCAGTTCATGGCCTCGAGCACGGCCTGGGGCAGGCCCTCGCTGTGCGAGGGAAAGACCAGGAAGTCGGCGGCCTGCAGGTAGCGCGGCACCTCGATCGGCGGCACGTGTCCCGGCAGCAGCAGCGCGTCGGGCCGCCCGGCGGCGGCGGCCGCAGCTCGTAGCGCCGGCGCGGCCTCGCCCTGGCCGACGCAGACCAGGCGCAGCTCCGGGCTCGCACGCAGCAGCCCGGGCATGACCTGCGCCAGCTCGTCCATGCCCTTGCCGCGCCAGAGCGCACCGACGAACGCGCCGACCACGTCGCCCGGGGCCCAGCCGAGCTCGCGGCGCAGCGCCTCGCGATCCTCGGCGGGCCGGAACAGCGCGGTGTCGCGGCCCAGGCACACACGCAGCGGATCGCGCGCACCGGCGGCGCGCAGGCGCTCGCAGAGCATCTCGCTCACGCCCACGCAGAGCGCTGCGCGTGCGGCGATCCGCTGCAGACGCTGCTGCAGGTACGGGGCGCGATCCGTCATCACCATCACGTCGCTCCCCACCGCCATGGCCGCGAGCGGAATTCCCAGCGCCTCGGCCACGCCGCAGGACGCCTCGGCCGACGGGAAGATCCCGATCGCCAGCACCAGGTCGAACGCCCGCTCGCGGTGTGCGCGCCGGGCGGCCGCGCGCAGGGCCGGCGCCAGGACCGCGCCCTCCAGGCGCCGGAAGCCGAAGCCGGGCAGGCGCGGGTAGCGGACGACGCGGGCGGGGATCGCCGCCGGACCCGCCAGCCGGTTGGACGCCGCGTACTGGCGCCAGCGGCCCAGCCGGCTCAGCGGCCAGGGCGCCCAGGGTCGCGGCACGAGCACCTCGAACTCGAGCCCGTGCGGCGCCAGGTCGCCGAGCTCCCGCGTCACGAAGATCCCGAGACCCGGCTCGCGCTCGAGCGGGTACAGGTGGCTGACGACGAGCACGCGCAGGGTGCTCCCGCCGTGCTCTTGCGTCGATCCTGCCGGCACCGGGATGGCGGAGCTTGACCCCGGCCGCGGTCGCCGGTCAAATGCGGCACCCCGAGCCCGGAAACCCGCAGCCCCAGGATCCGCTCCATGCCCGACTTCGATCCCGACCTGCACCCCGGCGTGCAGATCCACCCCAGCGTGTACATCGACGAGCCCTGCGAGATCGGCGCGGGCACGCGCATCTGGCACTTCTCGCACATCATGGCGAACAGCCGCATCGGCGAGCGCTGCAACCTGGGCCAGAACGTGGTCGTGTCGCCGCAGGTCGTGATCGGGAGCAACGTCAAGATCCAGAACAATGTGTCGGTGTACGAGGGCGTGGTGCTCGAGGACGACGTGTTCTGCGGGCCGAGCATGGTCTTCACCAACGTGGTCACGCCGCGATCGGCGTTCCCGCGCAACACCGGCGACGACTACGCCGCCACGCTCGTGCGGCGCGGCGCGTCGATGGGCGCGAACTCGACCATCCTGGCCGGGATCACGATCGGCGAGTGCGCCCTGGTGGGGGCGGGCGCGGTGGTCACCCGCGACGTGCCCGCGCAGGCGATCGTGGTCGGCACGCCGGCGCGGCGCATCGGCTGGGCGTGCGCCTGCGGCCTGACGCTGGAGCTCGCCGGCGCCGCGGCGACCTGCAGCTGCGGACGGGCGTACCGCGAGCAGGCCCCGGACCGGCTCGAGGCGGTCTGAGACGAGCGCCGCGCCGGGCCGCTCAGTCCCGGCCGCGCTCGATCTCGACGCCCGCGGTGCGCAGCGCGGCCGCGAACGGCGCGATCTTGCGCACGCGGATCCCCACGCGCTCCACGTCGGGAAAGGTGCCGAGCAGGGCGTCGCAGATACGCTGCGCCAGGGCCTCGATCAGCAGGTGCTCGCGCCCCGAGGCGATCTTGGCCACGACCTCGTACACCTGCGCGTAGTCGGCGGTGTCCTCGAGCGCGTCGCTGGTGCCCGGGCGGCGCAGGTCGGCGTGCAGGCGCAGGTCGATCTCGACCGGGCGCCGCAGGGCGCGCTCGCCCGCGGTCACGCCGAGCGCGGCCGGCACCTGGAGGCCCTCGAGCAGGATGGCGTCGCTCACGGGTCCGAGCATATCGCCTGGCGGGCGGGCTGTCGGTTGCCGTTGACAGCGGCGCCGGACGTGCGCATTCTCCGCCGCCCATGTTCACGGCACAGGCACGAGCCCCCCGACGCTCCCGTACCGGGCCCCCCCGGCGCCGGGGCTCCGTCCGCCTGGACTGAGCGGCACCCGCGCCGGTCGGGGATCCACCTCGGAGCCTCCACCGGAACGAACGCGGCGAACCCGCCCCCTGACCGCGCACACGCGCGGCGACGGAACCCGAAGATGACGACCTCCACCCGGCCGGTCCTGCCCCCGTGGCAAGCCCACGGCGACGGACCCCCGCTGCTGCTGCTCTCGGGCCTCGGTGCCAAGGGCACCAGCTGGCGACCTTTCCTGGGCAGCGCGGCGCGGCACTTCTGCGTGCTGACGCTCGACAACCGCGGCGCCGGCGCGGCGGCCGCCGCCCGCCCGGGCCTCACGATCCGCGACCTGGCGCTCGACGTGATCGCGCTGCTCGATCACCTGGAGCTCGAGCGCGTGCCGGTGGTCGGCCGCAGCATGGGCGGCATGATCGCCCAGGAGCTGGCGCTGCTGGAGCCCGCGCGCATCGAGCGCCTGGTGCTGGCCTCGACCACGGGCCGCTGCGACGCGCACCTGGCGGCCATCTTCGAGCACTGGGCGCGGCTGGCCGAGGCCGGCGTTCCCGCCCGGCTGCGCCACCACGCGTCGATGCTCTGGTGCCTGGGCAGTGCCGCCATGGCCGATCGCGAGCTCGTCGAGCCGTACCTGCGCGCCCGGCTCGCCGGCGACCGGCCGGCGGACTACGCGCACCAGGCGCGGGCCTGTGCCGCGCACGACGCCCTCGACCGGCTGCGCACGCTGCACGTGCCCGCGCTGGTCGTCGCGGGCACGGACGATCGCCTCATGCCGCCGGCCCACGCGCACGCGCTGGCCGCAGCGCTGCCGCTGGCGCGCCTGGCGCGGGTACCGGGTGCCGGGCACATGGCTTACCTTGAAGCTCCGGCCGCGTTCGCCCGAGAAGTGCTGGAGTTCCTCGGCGCGCCCGACGCGGCGCGCCACGCGGAGGTCACCGATGTCCTCACGGCATGACGCCCTGGTCAGCCTCGAGAAGCAGGTCTTCATGCCCACGGTGCGCCGCTGGCCGCTGTCGATCGTGCGCGGCGACGGCTCGCGCGTCTGGGACGTGGACGGCAACGAGTACCTCGACCTGACGGCGGGCTGGGGCGTGACGTCGATCGGCCACTGCCACCCGGCGCTGGTCGAGGCCATCAGCGACCAGGCGCGCACCCTGATGCAGACCACCAACGTGGTCTACACCGAGCCCCAGCTGGAGCTCGCGCGCCGCCTCGCCCGCGTCGCGCCGGGCGGCATCCACCGCTCGTTCTTCACCAGCAGCGGCGCCGAGGCCAACGAGGGCGCGCTGAAGCTCGCCGCGCGGCGCACGGGTCGCAGCCGCTTCGTGGCGACGCTCGGCAGCTTCCACGGCCGCACGCTCGGCGCCCTGGGCTGTCTGGGCCAGGACAAGTACCGCCAGCCCTGGAGCGAGCTGGTGCGCGAGGCGCGCTTCGTGCCCTATGGCGACGCCGGCGCGGCGCGCGCGGCGCTGGGCGACGACGTGGCCGCCATGATCGTGGAGCCGGTCCAGGGCGAGGGAGGAGTCCACGTGCCGCCCCCGGGCTACCTCGCGGAGCTGGCCCGCGCCTGCCACGAGGCGGGCGCGCTGCTGATCGCCGACGAGGTGCAGACCTGCATGGGCCGCACGGGGCGCTGGCTGGCGGTCGAGCACGACGACGTGACGCCCGACATCGTGACGCTGGGCAAGGGTCTGGGCGGCGGCGTGCCGATCGCCGGCTTCATGGCGACCGATGACGTGATGAACGCGATCGTTCCCGGCGATCACGGCGGCACCTACGCGGGCAACCCGCTGTCGTGCCGGGCGGCGATGGCCGTCTTCGACGTGATCGAGCAGGACGGACTGGTCGAGCGCGCGGCTCACCTGGGTCAGCAGGTCTCGGGCCGGCTCGACGCCTTCGCCAAGCTCGAGTCCGAGCGCGTCGAGGGCGTGCGCGGGCGCGGCCTGCTGATCGGCCTGGTGCTGCGCGAGCCCGCGCTGGCGGCGCGCGTGCACGCGGACGTGCGCGAGCGCGGCGTGCTGGTCAACCTGACCGCGGAGCGCGTGCTGCGCCTGTTCCCCGCGCTGAACATCGACGAGGCGGATCTGGATCGCGCGGTCGACGTGATCGAGTCGGCGATCGAGGCGGCCTGAGCTGCCCGCACGGCGCGGCGGCTACTCGACGCGGATCGTGATCCGCTCCGAGACCACCGGCGGGTCGTGCGGCACGTGATTGTGGTCGCCGATCAGGAGCTGCAGCGTGTGCTCGCCGGGCTCGAGCTCGAGCGTGACCTCGGTCTGTCCCCTGCCGAAGTGGCGGTGGCGGTCGTCGTCGGGGATCGCGGCGTTGCCCGACGGCGTGTCGGCGTCGATGATCAGGTGGTGGTGGCCGGTGGCCTGCGCCGGAACGCCGGCGGGCGCGATGCCCATGCCCGAGAGCCCGAAGCGCACCTTGACCGGGCTCGAGACGACCTCGCCGTCGGCCGGCGAGATGATGTACGCGCTCGCCCCCGCGGGCGCGGGCGTGCGCGGGATCTCCGACCCCTCGTGGTGCGCGGCGCGCAGCGCGTGGGGTGCGGCCAGTACAGCGAGAAGTGCGGCGGCGAGTGCGGGGCGGAGACGGCGCATCGGATCCTCCTTGCGGTCCGGAAGCAGCTTAGCGACTCAGCCGACGGCCGCGCGGTAGGCCTCGACCGCCGCCGCGCCGGTGGCGCCCGTGCGCTCGAGCCAGTATCGGGCGGTCCGCGCCAGCGCGGTCGCCACCTCGCCGCGCCAGGCCCGCACCAGCAGCTCCGGCCTGCCGTCGGGACCGGGCGCCGCGTACGCGAAGTGCAGCTCGCGGAGCGCGTGCGGGGGCAGCGCCAGGCGCACGTCGAGCGCGAGCCCGCGGCGCGGCGGCGGCTCGGGCACGCGCGCGCGCACGGCGATCCCGGCGTCGGCCAGGGCGCGCGGACCCTCCGCGGTCACGCGCAGGCAGGCGCCCGTGCCCGCGGCGAAGTCGGCGCCGTCCACCTCCCAGATCTCCGTGTAGTCCACGATGAGCGGCTCGGCGGAGTCGTTGCGCAGCCGGGCCAGGCCCAGCAGCAGCGGCCGCGCCTCGGACGGCGCGAAGACCACGTGCAGCAGCCGCAGCGGACCGCCGCTCGCCAGGCGCCGCACCTGCGCCAGCCCCACGTGCGTGGACGACGCGAGCGACGTCCGCGCCATGCCCAGCTCGCAGCGCGCCAGGGCGTCGATCCGGCCGGCCGAGAGGAAGACGCCGTCGCGCGTGGCGTAGCCGTCGACCGCGCCGTTGCGCAGGGGCAGGCCCGGTCCGGCGGCGCCCGGATCGACGGACGGGCCCCAGGCCGGATCGTCGACCCGGGGGTCGCTCACGCGTAGGTGCTGCCCTTCATCGCGCCCTCGTCCTTGCGGATCTTCACGTTGACCAGGGCCGGCTTCCCGGAGGCGAAGGCGCGCTCGAGCGCCGGCCGGATCTCCTCGGGCCGCTCGCAGTACTCGCCGTGGCCCCCGAGCGCCTCGACCACGCGGTCGTAGCGCGTGTAGGCGAGGTCGACGGCCACGCGTCGCTCGTTGCCGTACAGCCCGATGTACGGGCGCAGCATCTGTCCCCAGGCGGCGTCGTTGCCCACGATCCCGACGATGGGCAGGCCGAAGCGCACGGCGGTGTCGTACTCGAAGCCGTTGAGCCCGAACGAGCCGTCGCCGTAGATGATCAGCACCTTCTTGTCGGGGAAGCTGTGCTGCGCCGCCAGCGCGAAGGGCATGCCCACGCCCAGGGTTCCCAGCGGCCCCGGGTCCATCCAGCAGTTCTCCTTCATCACGGGCACGACCTTGGCCGCCTGCGCGACGATGTCGCCGCCGTCGCCGATCAGGATCGTGTCCTCGTCGATGAAGTCGCGGATCTCGCGACACAGCCGCAGCGGGTCCACCGGGCTCTCGTCGGAGTTCAGCTGGGACTCGAAGCCCGCCTCGATCTCGTTCTCCCGCGCGCGCAGCTCGTCGCGCCAGCCCGTGAAGTCGAGCCCGATCGACTCGTCCTTGGCCGCGCGCAGCAGCTCGTCGAACGCCACGCCCAGGTTGCCCACGATGGCCGCGTCGGCGGAGCGATTCTGCCCCACCAGCGTGGCGTCCATCTCCAGCTGCACGATCTTGGCGTCGGCGGGGATCGACGCGCCGAAGCGCAGCCGGAAGTCGAGCGGCGAGCCCGCCAGGACGAAGACGTCGCAGCGCTCCATGGCCTCCTTGCGCACGCGGTTGAAGAACTGCGGGTCGTCGAAGCGCAGCTGCCCGCGCCCCATGCCGTTGAGGAACGTCGGCAGCCGCGTCTCGGCGACGAAGCGCTGCAGGGATGCCGAGCCCTGCGACCACTTGACCGCCGTGCCCGCCATCATCACGGGGCGCTCGGCGCCCTCCAGGATGCGCAGTGCCTCGAGCACGTCGGCGCGCTCGGGGATCGAGCGCGACGGGCGCGTGCGGAAGCGCGGCATGCGCACGCTGTCCTGCTCGACGCGACCGAGCAGCACGTCCATCGGGATCTCGAGGAACGCCGGCCCGGGCACGCCCGAGACCGCGTGGCGCACGGCCAGCTCCACGTACTCCGGGATGCGCTCGGTCTGGTAGCAGGCGTCGGCCCACTTGCTGATCGGGCGCACCATGCCCACGTGGTCCATCTCCTGGAGCGACCCGCGGCGCAGGTTCGCGAACGGCCCCTGACCCCCGATCACCACGATCGGGCTGTTCGCGCGCCAGGCGTTGGCGATGCCCGTCACGCCGTCGGTCACGCCCGGACCGGCGGTCACCACGGCGCAGCCGATGCGGCCCGGATTCAGGCGGCTGTAGGCGTCCGCCGCGTGCACGGCGGCCTGCTCGTGGCGCACGTCGATGATCGGGATGCCCTCGTCGAGCGCCCCGTCGTGGACCGCCATCACGTGGCCGCCCGTGAGCGTGAAGATGCAGCCGACCCCGGCCTCGCGCAGCGCCCGCGCCGCCAGCCGACCCCCGTGGACCTCGCTCATCGGAGCTCCTCTCGTCGCGTCGCGCGGCCGCCGCTCGACGGCGCCGCTGCGAGCGCGACCCCAGTCTACATGCGCGGCGCACCCGGTTGGTTCACCATGGCCGCAGTCTACACGCAGCCCCCGGAGAGCCCGTGCCGTACCCCTTCCCCGACGAGCCGCTGGCCGGAGACCCGCTGGCGGAGCCGCCCGAGCGGGCGGAGCTGCGGCGGACGCTGCGCGAGCTGATCGCGCGCGAGTCGCCGCCCGAACGCGTGCACGAGCTGGACGAGGCGGAGCGCTTCGACGACGCGCTGCACGCCCGGCTGGCGGAGCTGGGCCTGCTGGGGATCGATGCGCCGGAGGAGCTCGGGGGCAGCGGCGACGTGCGCGACCAGCTCGTGGTGGTCGAGGAGCTGGCGGCGGGCCCCACGTCGATGGCGGCGTTCGTGATCGCACAGTTCGCCGTGGTGCAGGTGCTCGCGGGCTTCGGTCGCGAGGAGACCCAGCGCGCCGTGCTGCGGGAGCTGATCGACGGGTCGGTGCGGGTGTCTTTCGCGCTCTCGGAGCCCGGCGGCGGGACCGACGTGGCGCGCGCCATGCGCACCCGCGCGCAGCGGACCGCCTCGGGCGACTGGCGCCTCGACGGTCAGAAGACCTGGACGTCGGGGGCGGCGGCGGCGCGCTGGATCGTGGTGCTCGCGCGCACGTCGCCGGTGGAGCGCTCGCCGGTGCACGGCATCAGCATGTTCCTGGTGCCGGCGGACGCCCCGGGCGTCGAGGTGCGGCCGATCGACACCTTCGGGATCCACGGACTCTCGACCTGCGACGTCTTCCTCGACGGCGTGACCGTGCCCGCCGACGCCGTTCTCGGCGACGTGGACCGGGGCATGCGGCAGGTCTTCGCCACGGTGAATCGCGAGGGTCTCAACGCCGCCGCGGCCACGCTGGGCGTGGGTCGCGCGGCGCTGGAGCTCGCCGTGCGCCACGCCGGCGAGCGCGAGGTCTTCGGCAAGCCCATCGGCGCGTTCCAGGTGCCGCAGCACTGGATGGTGGACGGCGCCGTGGCGCTCGAGTCCGCCCGCAGCCTGATGCTGCGCGCGGCCGCGCTCGAGGTCGCGGGCACCGACTCGGGGCTGCTGGCCTCGATGGCGAAGCTGGTCGCGTCCGAGGCCGCGGTCCGCATCAGCGAGCAGGGCATGCAGCTGATGGGCGGCCTCGGATACACGCGTGGCGTCGCCATGCAGAGGTTCTTCCGCGATGGTCGGCTCTGGAGCTTCTCGCCGCTGACCAACGAGATGGTCCGCAACCGTATCGGGGAGCAGCTACTCGGCCTGCCCCGCTCGTACTAGGTCGACGCGGTCAACGTCAGCGGCGATCGTCGCGCGAGCGACCACCTCCGCCGCCGTCGCGCTGGCGCTCCTGTGCCTCGTTCACGCGGATCGCGCGGCCACCGAAGTCGGTGCCGTCCAGCTCGCGGACCGCGTCGCCGGCGCTGGACTCGTCCAGCTCGACGAAGCCGAATCCCCGCGAGCGTCCCGTCTCCCGGTCGGTGATGACCTTCGAGCTGTGAACAGCACCGAAGCGGGAGAAGAGATCCTCGAGATCGCTGTCGGTCATGCTCCAGGGGAGGTTGCCGACATACAGCTTCTTCATGCTCTCATTCCTGACCCGGGAGCCGGCTCTTCCGGCGGGGCCCTCGAACGGGCCTCGAGAGGCCCTCGAAACCGGGCCCCCGCGTGGGGCCCAACGATCGGGAATCTTACGCCAGCCCGGGGCCTCCGGACAATCTCCGGGTGCAGCTGCGCACCCTCCACACGGCTGCGTCCCGGACGCCCTGCGGGAGCCGGCCCGGGGTGAAACGGACTTTCGCTGCGCGGCGCCGCTGCCCGGGCGTCAGCGCCGCGCGGCGCTCTCGAGTCCCGGAAAGCGCAGGCCCCGGGCGCGGGCGCGCGCGAGCGCGGCGCGCACCGCGTCGCGATCCCCCTGCTCGATCAGCGCGACCAGCCGGTTGTAGTGCGCGGCGCGCAGCTCGTCGGCCGTGCAGCGCGCCCCGTCGCAGGGCGCCAGGCCGTCGTACACGTCGACGGCGCGGGTATAGGCCCCACCCGCCTCGGGGTAGTTGCGGTGCTCGGCGCGCTCGTCCCCGAGCCGCACCAGCGCCTGCGCCAGCAGTCGCGCCACGTCGGCGCGTCCGGGATGGTCCGCGTGCAGCGCCTCCAGGCGCCGCACCCCGGCGGCCAGCTGCCCGCGACCGATCAGCTCGAAGGCCAGGTCCAGGCGGCGCTCCACGCCCAGGCTGCGGTGCGGCGAGGCGGCGACGAGCTCGGGATCGAGCTCCGCGGCCTCCGCTCGCGCGGCCGCGGCCAGCTCCGGCTCGGTCTCGAGCCGCGCCAGCTCGACGAGCACCACCGCGAGGTTGCGCCCGAAGGTGGGATCTCCGGGATCGATCTCGCGTGCGCGCCGCAGGTCGGCGGCCGCAGCGGCCAGCCCGTCGCGGCCACCCGCAGCGCGCTGCTGGGCCGCGCGCTCGGCGTGCGAGACCGCGAGCAGGCGCTCGAAGCGCGTGTTCCAGGGCGTGCGCTCCAGCGCCTCGCCGTACGCGGCGATCGCCGCGGTGTAGTCGCCGGACTGCGCGGCCACCTCGGCGCGACGCACCACGGGCGCGACGCCGGGATCGAGTCCGCCCTCGTCGGCGGGTGGCGGGCCCGCGCAGGCCAGGGCCAGCGACAGTGCCGCGACGAGCGCCAGCGCAGCCCGGGTTCGCCTCATGCTCGGCCGTCCTCTCGTTGCACTCCGAGCTTATCGGCCCGGGCGCGCAGCGCCTGCGCGCTCGCGATACAGGTCCCGGAGGGGCGAACCGATAGGCCCTTCGATGGGTCGGCCGAATCCGGAGAGCGAGCCCGAGCAGGACGTCGAGCTGTACACGTCCCCCTGGGTGAGCGGCACGCGCGCTGCCGCGTACTTCGGCCCCATCAGCTCGGAGCTCTTCCTGCCCGACGACGAGGTCGAGGACCGCACGGCGGCCTGGACCAAGGCCGAGCGCGAGCTGCTCGAGTCGCTGCGCGACAAGGCCCGCGTGCTCGGCGCCAACGCCGTGGTGGGCCTCGAGGTGACCCTGGATCCCTTCGCCCATGCGCCCGAGGGCGAGGCCACGGGCCTGCGCCTGCACGCCGTGGGCACCGCCGCGAAGCTCGAGCCGCTCTTCTAGCAGGCCAGGGGCCCCGGAGCCGGTCTCCGGCGCCCGGAGAGCCCCGCGGCGGGCCCCCACGAGCTCGCCCGGGCCGCTCGGTTGTGGGGCGGCGCCGCGTCCCATATCCTGCGTCGGCCATGAGGAAATCCGCCAAGCTGCCGCATCGCAACCGGCGCAAGACCAAGCGCTACCGGGCAAAGCTCAGGGCGAAGCACCGCCGCGCGCGGCTGCGCCGCAGCCGGGGCGAGACCGGACGTCCGTAGGGGCCCCGCGTGGGCACCAACGCCTACTCGCGGGCCGGCGTCGACACCGATCAGGCCGACCGGGCGCTCGCGCGCCTGCTGCTCGAGGTCTCGCCCACGCTGGCCTACGGCGCCGAGAGCACCGTGGGCGTGGGTCACTTCGCCGCGGTGGTCCGCATCGGGCCGGTCCAGCTGGCGCTGACGACCGACGGGGTCGGTACCAAGCTGCTGATCGCCGAGCTGGCCGAGCGCTACGACACGGTCGGGATCGACTGCGTGGCGATGAACGTCAACGACCTGATCTGCGTCGGCGCCACGCCCGCGGCCATGCTCGACTACATCGCGGTCGAGCGAACGGATCCCGAGGTCTTCGCGCAGCTCGGCCGCGGCCTGGCCGAGGGCGCCAAGCAGGCGGGCGTGAGCATCGTGGGCGGCGAGACCGCGCAGGTGCCCGAGATGCTCCGCGGCGTGCGCGAGGGCAGCGGGCTGGACCTGGTCGGCATGGCCGTGGGCATCGTGCCCGAGGACGCCCTGCTCGACGGCTCCACCATCGCACCCGGCGACGCGGTGATCGGGGTGGCGTCGAGCGGCGTGCACTCCAACGGGCTCTCGCTGGCGCGTCGCGTGCTGCTGTCGAAGTTCCGCCCCGGCGACTACGTCGAGGAGCTGGGCACCACGGTGGTCGACGAGCTGCTGCGGCCCACGCAGATCTACGTGCCGCAGACCGTTGCACTGGCCGCGGCGGGCGTGCGCCCGCGGGCGATCGCACACATCACCGGCGACGGGCTGCTCAACCTGCGCCGCGTCGAGGCAGCGGTGGGCTTCGAGATCACCCGGCTGCCCGATCCTCCGGCCGTGTTCGAGCTGATCGAGCGCGTGGGCGAGATCGGCCGCGGCGAGATGCGCACGGTCTTCAACATGGGCATCGGCCTGTGCGTGGTGGTCGCGGACGCCGACGCCGACAAGGCGATCGACGCGCTGCGCGCCACGGGTCTGGAGGCGTGGCGCCTCGGCCACGCCGTGGACGACCCCGAGCGCCGCGTGCGCATCTCCGGCGAGGGCCTGATCGGCCACTCGAAGCACTTCACTTCCGAGGACGCGTGATCCGCTGGATCCCCGAGGCGACGGACCGCGGCAGCGCGGCCCGCGCCGGGCGTCTGCAGACGGATCGGGGCGAGGTCGAGACGCCGGTCTTCATGCCGGTCGGCACGCAGGCCGCGGTGCGCGCCATGACCCCCGGGCAGGTCGCGGCCACGGGCGCGCGCATCGTGCTCGCCAACACCTACCACCTGGCCCTGCGCCCCGGCGAGGAGCTGGTGCGCAAGGCGGGCGGCCTGCACGCGTTCATGCAGTGGCAGGGCCCGATCCTCACCGACTCGGGCGGCTTCCAGGTGTTCAGCCTGAAGGGCCGCGAGATCACGCCCGACGGCGTGCGCTTCCGCAACGAG
Organism: Deltaproteobacteria bacterium; assembly: GCA_029261925.1. GTDB lineage: Bacteria > Myxococcota_A > UBA9160 > SZUA-336 > SZUA-336 > JAGWBS01. The sequence continues at coordinate 60,981 of JAJDAJ010000015.1, forward strand.
GTCGACGGCAGCAGCGTCATGCTCACGCCCGAGCGCACCGTGGAGATCCAGCACGCGCTCGGCGCCGACATCATCATGGCCTTCGACGAGTGCACGCCGTACCCGGCCGATCCCGACCTGGCCGAGCGCGGCGTGCGCAACACGCTCGACTGGCTGGAGCGCTGCATCGCCGCGCACGGCGACTCGAGCCAGGCCCTGTTCGGGATCGTGCAGGGCTCGGTCTACCCGCAGCTCCGCAAGCAATGCGCCCGTGCGATCGTCAAGCACGACCTGCCCGGCTACGCGATCGGCGGCGTCTCGGTGGGCGAGGGGCTCGACGAGCTCAAGCACATCGTCTCGGTGACCGCACCGCTGCTGCCCGAGGACCGGCCGCGCTACCTGATGGGCGTGGGCCTGCCCGAGGACCTGATCGAGAGCGTGCAGCGGGGCATCGACATGTTCGACTGCGTGATCCCCACGCGCTACGCGCGCAGCGCCACGCTGTTCACGCGGCGCGGCCGCATCCGCATCAACGCGCGCCGCTACCGGCGCGACTTCTTCCCGATCGATCCGTCGTGCGACTGCGAGGCGTGCAGCGGCTTCACCCGGGCCTACGTGCACCATCTCTACCAGTCCAACGAGATCCTGGGGACGATCCTCGGTGCCATCCACAACGTGCGCTTCTACCAGCGCCTGATGGCGGACATGCGCCAGGCGATCGTCGCGAGCGACTTCGCGGGCTGGAAGCGGGAGTTCCTCGAGGGCTACGCCTGAGCTTGGCCCGCGGCCCCCTGGAGGGGCGTCCGCGACGGCCTGGAGTGGCGCCGCGGCGCCGAGCGACGCCCGCCGGGTCAGCGGCTCAGGGCCGGTACCAGATCGGCGAGGTCCAGGCCCGCTCCTGGATCACGTCGGGCAGGGCGGGGTCGTCGCAGCCCGCGGGGCGCTCTTCACCCGCCAGTCCCACGCACTCGGCGGCCTGCCAGCGGCAGCTCGGCGCCTCGACCACGCGCGCGTAGTAGACGGCGGGCCGCGCGGGATCGAAGTCGGGATCGGTCCAGCGCGCGCAGAGCGAGTCGAAGGCGCTGCCCTGCGGCGTGCAGGTCCGGGGGTCGACACCGCCGGCGCCCGCGGCGCCCGCGACGTCGTGGACCTCCTGGTGGAAGGCACCGTCGTCGCCGACGAAGCCCTTGATCACCTGCAGGCGCTGGAGCTGCGTGCCCGGCAGGCCCTCGCTGCCGGCATCGCGCAGTGCCGAGACCACGAATGCCGGGGGCCCGGCGCCCGGCAGGCGCTCGCGCAGCTCCCCGCCCATGGGCACGCCCTCGGCGTAGCCGCGCTCGACGAGATCGGCGCGCGTGCAGATGTCCGCGGGATAGCCCCAGCCCGCGAAGAAGCGCGGGGCGATTCGCGGTCCGCTGGTGGCGAACGTCTCGCGGCGCCTGATCGCATCGAAGATCGCGTCGCGCGTGTTCTCCTCCGCCCAGACCCCCGCCAGGCCCCCGGGATTGCGCAGCGCGGGGCGCATGCTGGTCCCGCCGACCTTGCCATCGAGCCGGTCCGCCAGCGTCGCGTCGCGCGCGGCGTTGCCGCCCAGGTAGCGCCGCTCGTTCACGCTCCCCGGCGCCGCGCTGTGGTTGTCGGTGCTGCCGATGAAGCCGAGGCGATACGGGTTCACGCCCGTGCGCTGCTGTTCGCGCAGGCCCTCGAGGAGCGCGTAGCGCACGAAGTCCAGGCGCGAGATGCAGCCCTCGCCCATCAGCGCGCCCTCGCCCGAGCCCTCCCCGCAGTCGGGTGGGGACGCGGCACCGAGCCCGCGCGCCTTCTCGAAGTCGCAGAGCTCGTCCGCGCCGCCGACCACGCCGTACATGCCGTTGCGGCACTCCGACTCGCCCTTGTGCTGCATCATCTCGACGACCGGCTCCATCTCGGCGCGCAGCCGCGCGCGCTCGCGCTGCTCCGCGAGCGGCGCGTCCCGCCAGGGGATCGAGAACATCTGGCCGTTGGACAGGTTGGGATTGTGCGGGATCGCCAGCGCCTCGCAGCCCGTGCCGGTGTCGTTACACAGTGCCCGCAGGCGCGCCCACATCTGCTCCGCGTCGGGCACGTCGAGCCACGAGATCGGCAGCTCGGGCGCGAGCTCGTTGCGCAGGATCACGTTGCGGTGGACCTTGCTGCGCCCCGGCGAGGCGCTGTACTCCCAGGCCGCGAAGGTGGTGAAGCGACACTCCGAGGTGCGGTCGTACCAGCGCTCGGCCGCGGCCCGCGTCAGCTCCCAGGCGCTGCGCAGCTCGGCCCGGCAGATGCCGCCGTCGCGCCCGCAGAGCGCCGCCGGCCGGCCCTCGCTCAGGCTGATGATTCCCATCATGCGCGCGTTCATCCCGCCCACACCGGGGATTGCCGAGCTCGCCTCGCCGCGGAACTGGCGGCAGCGGCGCGTGGCGTACATCGACGAGCCCGGCCGCATGCAGAGCGACACCTCGCCCATCCACTCGGCGTGGTCGGTGGCCGCGGCGAAGTCCAGCGGACGGTCGATGCGCACGCGGCGCGTGCCGACGCCGCGCGCGTCGTAGGGCGGCAGCGAGACCTCGTGGCCGCTGGCGAAGCGGTACGCGAAGTCGGGCCCCTCCTTCGCCAGCCCGCGCGCGCTGGCGTCCATGGAGAAGCGCGTGTGCACGTGCAGGTCGCCGAACAGCGGCTGGCGCAGCGGCTCGCGATGCGCGCAGGGCTCGCGCCCGACGAGCGCGGCCGCGAGCGCCGGCGCGGCGGGGGGTGTCCACGACGAGGACCCCGGCCCGATCGAGGCGGGGATGCACGCCAGCGCGAGCGCCGCGCCCAGCAGAGCCGCAGGGGAGCGGCGCATCAGCGGACCCACACGGACTTGAGATTCACGAACTCGCGGATCCCGTACGGACCGAGCTCGCGGCCGTAGCCCGACTCCTTGATGCCGCCGAAGGGCAGGCGCGGATCGGACTTGACCATCCCGTTGACGAAGCAGCAGCCCGCATCGAGGTGGCGGGCGGCGATCTGCTCACCGCGCTCGACGTCGCGGGTGAACACGGCGGCGCCGAGTCCGAACGGCGAGTCGTTGGCGATGCGCAGCGCGTCGGCCTCGTCGTCCGCCGCGATGATCGCGGCCACGGGACCGAAGAGCTCGTCGTCGTAGGCCTGCGTGCCGGGACCGACGTCGGTGAGCACGGTCGGCGGGTACCAGGCCCCGACGCGGTCCGGGATCTCGCCGCCCAGAACGCAGCGCGCGCCCTTGGAGATGCTCTGCTGCACCTGCCCGTGGAGCTCGTCGCGCAGGTCCTCGCGCGCCTGCGGGCCCAGATCGCTGGCCGGGTCGAGCGGGTCGCCCATTTGCCTGGCGCGCATGGCCTCGACGTAGCGGGTCTCGAACGCCTCACGGACCTCGGGCACGACGATGAAGCGCTTGGCCGCGATGCAGCTCTGGCCCGCGTTGATCAGGCGGCTGCTGACGCACTGCTCTACCGCCAGGTCGAGGTCGGCGTCGGCCAGGATCACGTAGGGGTCGCTCCCGCCCAGCTCGAGCACGGTCTTCTTCAGCAGCTCGCCGGCGCGGCTCGCGACCGAGCGGCCGGCGGGCGTGCTGCCCGTGAGCGTGACCGCGCGGATCTTCGGGTGGGCGATCACCGCGTCCATCTTGCTCCCCGGTACGAGCAGCGTGCGGAACACGTCGGCGGGGAAGCCCGCGTCGGCGATCACCTCCTCGATCGCCAGGGCGCTTCCGCAGACGTTGCTGGCGTGCTTGAGCACGCCCGTGTTGCCCGCCATCAGCGCGGGCGCCGCGAAGCGGAAGACCTGCCAGAAGGGGAAATTCCAGGGCATGACCGCGAGCACCACGCCCAGGGGCTCGTAGTGCACGAAGCTGCGCGACGCGTCCGTCTCGACCGGCTCGCGCGCGAGGAAGGTCGCGGCGTTCTCGGCGTAGTACTCGCAGACCCAGGCGCACTTCTCCGTCTCGGCGACGCCGTCGCGCAGCAGCTTGCCCATCTCGTCGGACATCAGCCGGCCGTAGCGGTCCTTGCGCTCGCGCAGGAGCCGCGCCGCTTCGCGCATGTGGTCGGCGCGTTCGGCGAACGGCACGTCGCGCCAGCGTGCGAACGCGGCGTCGGCGGCGCTCACGATCTCGTCGACGCGTTCGGGGCCGTGGGCCTCGTAGCTGGCGATCTTCTCGCCGGTGGCGGGATTGATGCTCTCCATGCTCAGCTCGCAACCTCCGGCGCGCCCGCGCGCCTGCTCGATGTGTTCACGACGGCCCCGGGTCGGCTCAGCGCAGGAAGTCGCGTCCGCCGTCGATGGTCAGGGTCGTGCCGTTGACGTAGTCGCCGTCGGGCCCGCAGAGGAACGCGACCACGCGCCCGATGTCGTGCTCGCAGTCGCCCATGCGGCCCACCGGGATCTCGCGGCAGTACTCCTCGTACGCCTCCGGGAAGTTCTTCTCCCAGTCGTCCATGCCCGGCGACCTCGCCAGCGGCAGGATGTTGAGCACCCGGATGCGATCGGGCCCCCACTCGACGGCGGCGGCGCGCGTGAGCGTGCGGATCGCCTCCTTGACCGCGCCGTAGCAGCCGAAGCCGACCGGGTCGTGGCGCAGCGCCGCTGCGGTGCCCAGGTTGATGATCACGCCGCCGCCCTTCAGGTGCGGGTGGCAGGCGCGCATGAAGCGGTGGGTCGCCTGGGGGCCCGAGCGGAAGCCCGCCTCGAACATCTCGTCGCTCACCTCGAGCAGCGTGCCCAGCGGCACGATCTGCGCGTTGTTCACCAGGATGTCCACCGTGCCCAGCTCGGCAACGGTCGTGGCCACGCAGCGCTCGATCTGCTCGAGATCGACGACGTCGCAGACGATCGGCACGGCGCGCGCACCGCGCTGCTCGACGAGCTTGCAGGTGTCCAGGAGCTTGGACTCCGTGCGGCCCGCGACGGCGATCGCCGCGCCCTCGTCGGCGAGCGCCAGCGCGATCCCCTGACCGACGCCCTGGCCCGCCCCCGTGATCAGCGCGACCCTGCCCGCGAGCTTTCCCATGCGACCTCCGGCGTGGACGCGCCACTCTACCGCACCCGGCCGCCTGCCCGCGGCCGGCGCGGTCGTCACGAGCTACGCTCGCGGGATCGAGAAGGGGAGGGGGAGATGAGCGCTCGCACGAGACTCGCCGGCCTGCTGGCGGTCGCGACGGCCTGCACCTGGGTCCCGGTCACGCCCGAGGCGCGCCGGGTCGAGGTCTCGGGCATCGCCGCGGTCGCGAGCTGCGAGCACGTCGGCGTCGCGCAGAGCAAGGTCTGGGCGCGCAGCGGGCCCTTCCACCGCAGCGACCGCGGGGTACAGCGAGACCTCGAGAACCTGGCACGCGACGAGGCCACCCGGCTCGGCGGCGACACCATCGTCCCCCGCGCCGCCCCCGACAACGGCCGCCAGTCCTACGACGTCTACCGCTGCCAGCCCTAGCCCGGATGCCGCAGCAAGCACACCGCAACGAGCCACCGCACCCGTAGATTCCACGAGAGGGAAGACCCGCCCCCTCCGGCCCCCGGGAAAGGCCACGAGCGGGAAGACCCGACCTCCTGATCCCGCCCCCCACGAAGCGACGGCCCGCAGCGCCAGGCAGCAGCCCGGGCCCGGATCGTTTCCGGACGCGAGCCGGAGACGCCGCAATGAGCCCCAACGAAGCGCGCGTCAGCTGTACCCACGTACAGTCGGCGCTCCGGCTCGCGTCCGGAAACGATCCGGGCCGACCGACAGGCTCACCGCTTCCGACTACGACCCCGCCCACGACCCCGGGAACGGGAACCCCCGGAGGAGGGACCGGGCCCCGCGACCCAGTAGAACTCCCTCGACGTCGCCCGCTTTCCCTCGGGCCGGACCTCGGCGACCTTGCCGAAGCGCGCCTTGATCCGAGCCCGCATGGCCTGTGCCTCGGCGCCCGGGAACGCCTTGATGATCACGGCCGCGTCGGGGGCCGCGAGCTCCTCGACGAGCGCGAGCGCGCCCTCGTGCAGCTCCTCCATGGCGGCGCGGTCCACGTCGGCGATGCCGCTGAGCCCCGGCGCCGCATCGCTCGCGATCAGGTCGGCCGGACCTCCGAGGGCCGCGGCGATGCGCTCGCGGATCGCGGCGTCGGTGAAGTCGCCAGCCAGGGTCGTGACCGGCGGACCGAGCGGATCGACGGCCTTGACGTCCACGCCGACGACGACGCCGTCCGGGCCGACGCGCCCGGCGAGCACCTGGAGCCAGGCGCCGGGCCAGCAGCCCAGCTCGACGACGCGGGCGCCGCGGCGCAGGCGCACGCGGCGCAGCAGGTCCTCGAGCTTGTAGGCCGCCCGCGAGCGGTAGCCCTCCTCGCGGGCGCGGCGGTAGAAGGCGTCCTTGCGCTCGTAATCCGCCGCGACTACGCCCCGCGGACGCTGGTGCGGATGCGCACCAGACCGCGCCGGTGGCCCGGGATCGCGCCGCGGACGTAGATCAGGCCCTTCTCGGCGTCCACCTTCTCGACCCGCAGGCCCACGGTGGTCACGCGGCGGTTGCCGTGCTGGCCCGCCATCTTCTTGCCGGGGTGGATGCGACCGGGGTACGTGCCGGCGGCCATGGCGCCGCCGTGCCGGAAGAACTCGTGGGTGCCGTGGGTCGCACGCGCGGTGGCGTAGCCGTGCCGCTTGACCACGCCCGAGAAGCCGCTCCCCTTGGAGCGACCGCTCACGTCGATGCGCTGGCCCTCGCTGAACAGCCCGGCGTCGAGCTCCTGGCCGACCTCGAGCGCCTCGAGCTCCTTCTCGCTGAGCCGCACCTCGAACAGGTGGCGCAGCGGGCTGGAGCCGGCCTTCGCCAGGTGCCCGCGCTGGGCGGCGCTGAGCTTCTTCTCGCGCGCCTCCTCGAAGCCGAGCTGGACGGCGCTGTAGCCATCCGTCTGCGGGGTCTTCTTGCAGATGACGCGGCACGGGCCCGCCGCCACGACCGTGACGGGGACGCGCTCGCCGGCGTCGTTGAAGATCTGGGTCATACCCAGCTTGCGGCCGACCAGCTCGAGACCCATGGCGGGGAGCTCCTGGAGAAGGGAATGGGCGCGTCCACCCGGGACGCGCGGGCGGCGCAGTATAGCCGCCGGCCAGCGGGGCCGCGAGCGCCCGACACGCCCCGGGAGGGCCGCTAACTTGCCCGGTTCCCGATGACACCCACCCCCCGGAATGCCCGGGAGGGGGGTGTCCGTGCGTCCGCAGCGGCGGACGCGGAGGTCAGGTGGAGGTCGCTCAGGTCGTCCAGCGGGCCCTGGAGGCGCACAGACCGCTGCGCCTGGGGCGGCTCTGCGGCTCGGCCCCGGCCTACCTGGCCGCCCGGCTGCGCGCGAGCCACCCCGGACCGCTGGTGATCGTCTGCGCCACCTCGACCCGGGCGCGGGACTTCGCGGCCGCGCTGGGGGCCTTCCTGGACCCGGCCGACGTGGGGCTGCTGCCGCGCTACGACACGCCTCCCTACGACCGCTTCTCGCCGCACCCCGAGATCGAGGCGCGGCGCATGAGCTGGCTGTACCGCCTGCTCGCCTCCGACGCCGGGACGCCGCTGACCCTGGTGACCCCGATCTCGGCGCTGCTGCGCCGGGTTCCGCCGCGCTCCGAGATCCGCGAGCGCGTGACGCACCTGGAGCGCGGCCGCCGGGTCGATCGCGACGCGCTGCTGCAGGTGCTGATCTCGGCCGGCTACCACCGCACCACCCTGGTCGAGGAGCGCGGCGAGGTCGCGGTGCGCGGGGGGGTGCTCGACCTGTACCCCCCGCAGCTCGAGCGCCCGGTGCGGCTGGAGTTCGACTTCGACGAGATCGGCTCGATGCGCAGCTTCGATCCGGGCACGCAGCGCTCCCAGGACGAGCTCGACTCGGCGATCGCGATCCCGCCCCGGGCGTTCCGGCTGCCGCACGACCTCGAGCCGCTGCTGCAGGGCGTGCGCCAGCGCGGCCGCGAGGCACGGCTGCCCGAGTCGCAGATCTACACGCTGACCGAGGCACTGGGCCGGCGGCACCTGCCACCGGGCATCGAGAACCTGGAGCCGGTCCTCCACGACGTCATGGAGACCGTCTTCGACTACCTGCCCGAGGGCACGCGCGTGCTCGTGGACGACCCGGAGTCCACCCGGCAGCGCGCGGCGAAGTACGCCGACGAGGTGGCCGCGGCGCAGGCCCGCGCGCGCGCACAGGACCGTCTGGTGGCCTCGCCGCTGGAGCTCTACCTGACCGACGACGACGCCTGGTCCGCCGTGCTCCGGCGCCGCCCGCTGCTGCTCGACGCGCTGGGGACGGTGGATGCCAGCGCCGACGAGGAGCGCCTGACCGCCGACACGAGCGATCACCGCGAGCTGCGCCGCAGCGTGGCCGGGCGCCGCGGCGCGGGCCGGGCGCTCCAGCCCCTGGCCGAGCGCCTCACGGAGTGGAGCGAGGCCGGACGGCGGGTGCGCCTGCTCTGCCCCTCGCCGTCCGCCTGCGAGCGCATCGTCGACATCCTGGGCGACTACGGCTTCGAGCTGCCGCTGGTGCTGGGCGAGAGCGACGTGCTCGCGAGGCTGCCGGAGCCGGGCGTGATCGACGTGGCGACCGGCTCGCTCGCCGAGGGCTTCGAGTGGCCGGACGACGATCTCGTCCTGGTCACCGAGCAGGACGTCTTCGGACAGCGCGTGCGCCACCGGCCGGTGCGCGCCTCGGCCACGCGCCGCGGCCAGGCGATCGAGCGCCTGGCGCAGATCGGGGCCGACGACCTCCTGGTGCACGCGCAGCACGGCATCTGTCGCTACGGCGGGCTGGCCGGCCTGCAGGCGGGCGGGATCGACCAGGAGTTCCTGATGCTGCGCTTCCGCGACGACGACAAGCTCTACATCCCGGTCGCGCAGCTCGACCAGGTGCAGAGCTATGCGGCCAGCGAGGGCGCCATGCCGCCCCTGGACCGGCTGGGCGGCCAGAGCTGGGCCAAGCGCAAGAAGCGCGCGCGCAAGGCCGTGCGCTACATGGCCGACGAGCTGCTCGCGGTGACCGCAGCCCGCCAGGCGCTCCAGGGCTTCTCCTATCCCCCGCCCGACGCCGACTACGAGGAGTTCGAGGCGCGCTTCCCGTACGAGGACACGCCGGACCAGAGACGCGCCACCGAGGAGGTGCTGGCCGACATGCAGCGCGAGCAGCCGATGGACCGCGTGGTCTGCGGCGACGTCGGCTTCGGCAAGACCGAGGTCGCCTGCCGCGCGACCTACATGGCGGTCTCCTCGGGGCGCCAGGTCGCCGTGCTGGTCCCCACGACGGTGCTCTGCCAGCAGCACCTCGAGTCACTGCGCGAGCGCTTCGCCGACGAGCCGGTGCGCATCGAGAGCTTCTCGCGGCTGACGCCACCGTCGAAGCTGCGCGAGATCCGCGACGGCCTGGCGTCGGGGGCGATCGACATCGTGATCGGAACCCATCGCCTGCTGTCGAAGGACGTCCAGCTGCGCAACCTGGGCCTGGTGGTGATCGACGAGGAACACCGCTTCGGCGTCGCGCACAAGGAGCGGCTCAAGCAGCTGCGCAAGCTGGTCGACGTGCTCACGCTCACGGCGACGCCGATCCCCCGCACCCTGCACATGGCGTTCTCTGGCATGCGCGACCTCTCGGTCATCACCACGCCACCGCCCGACCGCGTGGCGGTGCGCACGCAGGTGTGCCGCTTCGGGGACGAGATCGTGCGCGAGGCCATCGAGCGCGAGCTGCGCCGCGGCGGTCAGGTCTTCTTCGTGCACAACCGCGTCGAGACCATCGAGGAGATCGCGGGCTACCTGCGGCGCCTGCTGCCCGACGCGCGCTTCGACGTGGGCCACGGCCAGATGCCCGCCACGCGGCTCGAGAAGGTGATGCTGCGCTTCATGCGGCGCGAGTTCGACGTGCTGGTCTGCACGGCGATCATCGAGTCCGGGCTCGACATCCCCAACGCGAACACCATCCTGATCCACCACGCCGATCACTTCGGGCTCGCCCAGCTCTACCAGCTGCGCGGGCGCGTGGGCCGCAGCGATCGCCGCGCCCACGCCTACCTCTTCGTGCCGCCCGAGGGGCAGATGACGCCCGACGCGAGGCGCCGCATCGAGGCCCTGCAGGAGCTCTCCGACCTCGGCGCGGGCTTCCGCCTGGCCACCGAGGACCTCGAGATCCGCGGCGCGGGCAATCTCCTGGGGGCGGAGCAGAGCGGCCACATCTCCGCGATCGGCTATGACCTGTACATGGACATGCTGGAGGAGGCGATCGAGCACATGCGCGGCGCGCCGAGCCGCGACGACATCGAGCCCGAGATCCGGCTGCCGCTGCCCGCGCTGCTGCCGGTGAGCTACGTCGGCGACACCGGCCAGCGCCTGGTGCTGTACAAGCAGCTGTCCTCCGCGCGCGACGCCGACGAGCTCGGGCGGGCCCGGGCCGACCTGCTCGACCGCTTCGGCCCGCTGCCCCCGGAGGCGGAGAACCTGGTCGGCGTGATCGGCCTGCGCCTGGCATGCCGGCGGCTCGGGATCGAGACGGTGGACGTGCGCCGCGGCGAGCTGGTGCTCGGGCTGGCGGAGTCGGCGCGCATCGACCCGCACTGCCTGGCCCGGCTGATCGACAAGCCCGGCACCCCCCTGCGCGTGACCCCGGACCACCGGATCTGGCTGCGGCTGCGGGCCGTGGAGGACGCGCTCGTCGAGGGCATCGCGCTGCTGGAGCTGCTGGATCCCGCGGCCGGGAGCGCCGCCGCGGCGAGCGAGAGCGCGCTCGGGGGTGCGGCGTGAGGGCGCCGGCACTCGCCGCCTGCGCGCTCGCGCTGCTGCTCGCAGCGGCCTGCGGGCGCACCGACCCCGACGCCGAGCCGATCGCGACCGTCGGCGGGGTGGAGGTTCCGATGGGGGAGCTGCGCGCGGCCGTCGAGTCCCGCCTGCAGGAGGATCCGGGCCTCGACCGCGACGAGGTCATCAACGACGAGCTCAACCGGCTGGTGCTCGACCGCGTGGTCCTCAACCGGGCCGCGGAGCTGCGCATCGACGTGCCCGACGACGAGGTGGACGCCCGGGTCAAGCGCCTGCACGGCATCGAGATCGGCGAGCCCGATGCCGACTACCGCGAGCAGGTGCGCCGCGAGATGATGATGGGCCGCACGGTCCTGCTGGAGCTCGGGGACCGCGTGCGCGTTCCGGAGGGTACGGCCGTGCTGCACTTCGAGGAGAACCGCGAGGCCTTCGCCGTGCCCGAGCGCATCGAGGTGCGCCAGATCGTGGTCGCGGATCGCGCCGAGGCCGAGGCGCTGCACGCGCGGCTGGGCGAAGGTGCCGACTTCGCCCAGCTCGCCGCCGAGCACAGCCTCGCGCCCCAGGCCCCCGACGGCGGCCTGCTGCCCCCGTTCGGCCGCGGCGAGATGCCGGAGCTGTTCGACGCCGCCTTCGAGCTGAAGGTCGGGCGGATCTCCGACGTCATAGAGTCGCCCTACGGCTTCCACATCCTGCGGGTGGAGCAGCGCCTGCCGGCACACCAGCCCGACTACGCCGAGGTTCGCGACCGGATCATGCTCGAGCTCGAGGGAGAGCGTCTCGAGGATCTGAGGCGCGAGTGGCTGCGCGGGCTGCGCCGGGCGGCCGACATCGACGTGAACGAGCGCCTGCTGGAGGCCCTGCGATGAGACGGATGATCCGGGTACTGACGTGCGCCGTGGCGCTGGCGGCTCCGGCCGCGGCGCAGGTCCCGCTCGACGGCGTGGCCGCCGTCGTGGGCGAGGACGTGATCCTGCGCAGCGAGCTCGACCTGGCGGCCATGATCATGGCGCAGCGGATCGAGCAGCAGGCCGGACAGATCAGCGCCCAGCAGTACGGCGAGCTGCGCTCCCAGGCACTGCGCGACCTGATCGACGACCGGGTCATCATGACCGTGGCGCGCCGCATGGAGGCGGTGGCCAGCGACGAGGAGATCGACGAGGCCGTGGCCAGCATCGCGGCCGACGAGGGCGTCGAGCCCGAGGAGATCTACGGGGCCGCCGCCGCCCAGGGGCTCGACCGCGAGGCGTACCGTGAACAGCTCGCCACGCAGATGACGCGCATGCGCGTGGTGCAGGGAGCGGTGCGCTCGCGCATCTCGGTGACCGAGGAGCAGGTCCGCGAGCTGTACAAGCGCCGCTACCTCGACGTGAAGCCCGGGCGGCGCATCCGGGTGCTGCACATGCTGCTGCCGATCCCCGACGGCGCGACGCCCGAGCAGGTCGAGCAGATGGGCCAGGTCGCCGACCAGCTGCGCCAGCAGGCGATGGACACGGGCGACTTCGCGGGGCTCACGCGGCGCTACTCGGCCGCGCCCACCGCACCCGACGGCGGGCTGACGGTGTTCCGCGAGGGCGACGCGCCGCCGCAGATCGAGGCTGCGCTGGCGGACATGGTCCCCGGCGAGGTCACGCCGCTGATCCGCACGGAGCACGGGTTCAACCTCTTCCAGTACCTGGACAGCTTCGACCCGTCGAAGATCGCCTTCGAGGATGTGGCCGACCAGCTGCGCGCGGAGCTGATCGAGCGCCAGACGCTGCCCGAGTTCGAGAAGTGGCTCGCGGAGATTCGCGAGGGCCAGTACATCGAGGTCATCAACCCGGCGCCCCTTTGAGCCCGAGCGCCCCCCGCATCGGCATCACGGTGGGCGATCCCGCGGGGATCGGACCCGAGATCGTCGCGGCCGCGGCGCGCGCGCTGGAGCCCGGGACGGCGCAGCTGCGGGTCTACGGCGACCTGCGGGCGGTCGACGCGGCCGGCGGGCTGCCCGCCGGGGTCGAGCGCCGGGCGCTGCAGGGCCCGCGGGTGCAGCCCGGAGTGCCGGACCCGGCCGCGGCCGACGCCGTGATCGAGGCGATCGAGAGCGCCGCGCGCGACTGCCTGCGCGGTGAGCTCGACGCCATGGCCACGGCCCCGATCTCCAAGCACGTGATCGCCGAGGCCGGGTACGACTGGCCCGGGCACACGGAGCTGCTGGAGTCGATCGCGGGCCCGGGACCGGCGGTGATGCTGCTGCTCGGCGGCGAGCTGCGCGTGGCGCTGGCGACCATCCACTGCGCCCTGCGCGACGTGCCGGGCCGCCTGAGCGTCGACGGCATCGCGGGCGTTCTCGGGGTGCTCCACCGCGACCTGCAGGGCCGCTTCGCGATCGACGCGCCGCGCATCGCCGTCTGCGGCCTCAATCCCCACGCCGGCGAGCAGGGCCGCTTCGGCGACGAGGAGGGGCGGGTGATCACGCCGGCACTCGAGCGAGCACGCGCTGCTGGCATCGACTGCCGCGGTCCATTCGCGGCCGACAGCCTGTTCGCGCGCGCCCTGCGCGGCGAGTTCGACGTCGTGCTCGGCATGTATCACGACCAGGCCCTGGGCCCGCTGAAGACCCACGCCTTCGGCACGGCGATCAACGTGACCCTGGGCCTGCGTCTGATCCGCACCAGCGTCGATCACGGCACCGCCTTCGACATCGCCGGCCGCGGAAGCGCCGATGCCCGCTCGATGATCGAGGCGGTAAGATGGGCGATCGAGCTTGGCCGCAACGCGGCCGCCAGGGGGGGAGCGTGACGACCGGTCCGCAGAGCATCGCCATCCGCGGTGCGCGCGAGCACAACCTGAAGTCCCTCGACATCGACATCCCGCGCGACCGCCTGGTCGTGATCACGGGTCTGTCGGGGTCGGGCAAGTCCTCGCTGGCGTTCGACACGATCTACGCCGAGGGACAGCGGCGCTACGTCGAGAGCCTGAGCGCCTATGCGCGCCAGTTCCTCGACCAGATGAGCAAGCCCGACGTCGACTCGATCGACGGGCTCTCGCCGGCGATCTCGATCGAGCAGAAGACCACGAGCCGCAACCCGCGCTCCACGGTCGGCACCGTCACCGAGATCTACGACTACCTGCGCCTGCTCTTCGCGCGCGTGGGCGTGCCGACCTGCCCGGAGTGCGACCAGCCGATCCGCGCCCAGACCGTGCCGCAGATGGTGCACCGCCTGACGGATCTCGAGGAGGGCACGCGCCTCCAGGTGCTGGCGCCGATCGTGCGCGATCGCAAGGGCGAGTACCGCAAGGAGCTGGCGGAGTTCGCGCGGCAGGGCTTCGTGCGCGCGCGCATCGACGGCGAGATCGTCGAGCTGGCCGACGCCCCCGCGATCGACAAGAAGAAGCGCCACGACATCGACCTGGTCGTGGACCGGCTGGTGATCCGCGAGGACGTGGGCTCGCGCCTCACCGACTCGCTGGAGACCGCGCTCGGCGCGGCCGGAGGCTATGCAAAGGCCGACATCGGCCCCGGTACGGAAGAGATCCTGTTCTCGGAGAACGCCGCCTGCGCCGAGTGCGGCGTGAGCTTTCCCGAGATCAACCCGCGGATGTTCTCCTTCAACAGCCCGCACGGCGCCTGCCCGGAGTGCGACGGTCTGGGCACGCGCGACTACTTCGACACCGACCTGCTGGTCCCGGACCCGGAGCTCAGCCTCGCGGAGGGCGCGATCGCGCCGTTCCGGGGTCGCGGGCACGCGGCGCGCTACTACCAGGCCATGCTGCGATCGCTCGCCGACCACATCGGCTTCGACATGTCCACGCCGTGGGGCAAGCTGACGTCGAAGGTCCGGGCGCAGCTGCTCGACGGCACCGGCGACGAGGTCGCCTTCCGCTTCGGACGCAGCCGCCGCTTCCGCTTCAACCGGGAGTGGACCGGCGTGACGGGCCTGCTCGACAAGCGCTACCGCGAGACCGAGAGCGACGGCGTGCGCGAATGGCTGCGCGAGTACATGAGCAACACGGACTGCCCGGCGTGCGGCGGCGCGCGGCTGCGCACCGAGGCCCTGCACGTGCGCGTGGGCGGCCAGTCGATCCACGAGATCTGCCGCCTGCCCGTGGCGGCGGCGGCGGCCTGGTTCGAGCAGCTCGAGCTCGGACGCCAGGAGCAGGAGATCGCGGAGCGGCTACTGCGCGAGATTCGCGAGCGCCTCGAGTTCCTGCGAAACGTGGGCCTGGAGTACCTCTCCCTCGAGCGGACTGCGGGCACGCTCTCGGGCGGTGAGAGCCAGCGCATCCGTCTGGCCACCCAGGTCGGCTCCGCGCTCGCCGGCGTGCTGTACATCCTGGACGAGCCGTCGATCGGCCTGCACGCGCGCGACAACGAGCGGCTGCTGCGCACGCTGGTCTCGCTGCGCGACAAGGGCAACACGGTGATCGTGGTCGAGCACGATGAGGAGACCATCCGCGCGGCCGACTGGGTCATCGACATGGGGCCCGGGGCCGGCCGCCACGGCGGGCACGTCGTCGCGGCGGGTACGCCCGCGAAGATCACGCGCAGCCGCGAGTCGGTCACCGGCCAGTTCCTCTCGGGCCGGCGCAGGATCCCCATCCCCCGCAAGCGGCGGCCCGGCTCCAACAAGTTCGTGACCGTGGTCGGGGCGGCGGAGAACAACCTCAAGGACATCTCGGCGCGTTTTCCGCTCGGCACCCTCACGGTGGTCACGGGCGTCTCGGGCAGCGGCAAGTCGACGCTGATCAACGACACGCTCTATCCCGCGCTGGCCGCGAAGCTCTACGAGAGCAAGGAGAAGCCGGGGCGCCACAAGCGGATCAACGGGCTGCAGCACGTCGACAAGGTGATCGACGTGAACCAGGCGCCCATCGGACGCACGTCGCGCTCCAATCCGGCGACCTACACCGGCATCTTCACGGGCATCCGCGAGCTCTTCGCGCAGCTCCCCGAGAGCCGCCAGCGCGGCTACAAGCCCGGCCGCTTCAGCTTCAACGTCAAGGGCGGCCGCTGCGAGGCCTGCCAGGGCGACGGCATCCTGCGCATCGAGATGCACTTCCTCCCCGACGTCTTCGTCACCTGCGAGGAGTGCGCCGGGCAACGCTACAACGAGGCGACGCTCCAGGTGCGCTACAAGGGCAAGTCGATCTCCGACGTGCTCGACATGACGGTGGACGAGGCGGTCGGGTTCCTGGAGCACATTCCCTCGGTGCGCAACGGTCTGCAGACCCTCGCCGAGGTCGGGCTGGGCTACATCCACCTGGGCCAGCAGGCGACGACGCTCTCGGGCGGCGAGGCGCAGCGGATCAAGCTCGCCAAGGAGCTGTCGAAGCGCTCGACCGGCCGCACGCTGTACATCCTCGACGAGCCGACCACGGGCCTGCACCTGGCCGACGTCGAGAAGCTGCTCGACGTGCTCAACCGGCTGGTCGAGCGGGGCAACAGCGTGGTGGTGATCGAGCACAACCTCGACGTGATCAAGACCGCCGACCACATCATCGACCTGGGCCCCGAGGGCGGCGACAAGGGCGGCGAGATCGTCGCCACGGGAACACCCGAGGAGGTCGCCAACAACCCGCTGTCCTACACCGGGCAGGCGCTGGGGCCGGTGCTCTTCGGCGAATGAGCCAGGAGGAGCCCGCGCCCGAGCCCGTTCCGGACTCGCCCTGGTTCGCGGTCTTCGCCGCGCTCTTCGCGATCTTCATGCACGCGCTCGGCCTGCTGACCCTGCTGGGCATGGTCGGCCTGACCAACCTGGTCGCGGCGCTGGGCATGAGCGCGGTCGTGGCGTATCCGCTGGCCTTCACCTTCCTGGCGGCGCGCAGCAGCGAGCCGCCGCCGGTGCTGCTCGGGCTGGTGCCCGCGCGCCGGGGCAGCGCGCTCGCCGTGCTTCTGCTGCTGGCCTCGCTGCTGCTCACCAGCGAGATCGACAACCTGACCCGCGCCGCGATCCCCCCGCCAGGGGTCGAGGGCGGCGAGCCCCCCGAGACGCGCGGCCTCGGCTGGCAGCTCTTCCTGGTCTACGTGGTGGTGATGCCGCTCGCCTTCGAGCTGTTCTACCGCGGTGCGCTGCAGCCGCGGCTCGTGCGCATGCTCGGGACCTCGCGCGGCATCTTCGCAGCCTCGAGCCTGAGTGCGATCGGCGTGTCCTTCTACAACCCCTGGCTGCTGCTGCCGTCGCTGGCGGCCCACTCGCTGCTGGGCATCCTGCGCCACTGCAGCGGCTCGGTGCGGCCCGCCGTGACGCTCCACGCGCTGACGGGGGTGGTGATCATCGCCTCGAACGCGGGCATCTTCGGCATCCCGGGCTTCGACGACCTGAGCGCGGCGCACACGCCCGCGCGCTGGCTCGTGCCCTCGGCCCTGATCACGGGCCTGGGGCTATGGCAGTGCCGCCGCCTGCTCGACCGCCTCTGACGCAGCTGCGCGCGCTGCTCAGTCGAGCGTGACGAAGATCGAGCGGCGCGGGGTGTCATCGATCGCGCGGCTGCGGTGACCGCGACCGCTGGTGTCCTCGGCGAGCAGGATGTCGCCGGCGCGGAGCCGGCGGCGCTCGCCGCTGCCCACCTCGATCTCGACACCACCGCCCGAGAGCATGACCACGAGCTGACGGCGCGGCGCCTGGTGCCAGTCCAGATCGTACTCGGGGCCGGTCTCGCGGAAGACCACGCCGGTGGCCGGCCAGAGCTCGGACAGGCGACCGATGCCGGCCCGATCTCCCGCGGTGAGGTCGACCTCGAGCTCCTCGAAGTGCGACTCGCCGTCGTCGCCGGTGTACACGCGGGTGATGCGCTGCTTCATGCGCTGCCCCCGGCGTTGGCCTCCGCGATCTGGTCGTTGAGCGTCCAGTAATCGTACAGCCAGCCGAGCCCGAGCAGCGCACCGGTGATCAGCCAGAGGATCCCCGTGATCCACTTGCCCATGTACATCCGGTGCACCCCGAAGGGGCCCAGGAAGGTGAGCAGGATCCAGCCGATCGAGTAGTCGATCGGCCCCGCGGAGTAGCGGCGCTCGGCGGCGCGATCCATGGACGGGATCAGGAACAGGTCGATCAGCCAGCCGATGCCCAGCAGGCCCAGCGTGAAGAACCACAGCGTCCCCGTCAGCGGCCGCCCGTAGTAGAAGCGGTGCGATCCGGTGAAGCCGAACAGCCAGAGCAGGTAGCCGAGCAGCTTGCTGTGCGTGTCCTGGGCTCCGGTCACCCCGGCGAGGCTAGCCCGCTCTCAGGGCCCGGCCACCCCCGGCAGACGCGCCGAGGCCGAGAGCGCGCCGTCGACGAAGCCGCGGTAGTCGTGGCTGCGGTGAGTGAGGCGCACGCCGAACCCGCTGAGCCCCGGCCCCGTGGTGGCCTCGCTGGTGTTCCAGCACACCGTGCCGCGCACGGATATGCGCCAGCCCGAGCCGGTGGTCAGGGCCGCCGCGATCGACGTGCCCTCCTCGGGGATGAGCGTGCTGCGCACGAAGAAGCCGCCCATCGACACGTCGTGAACCACGCCTCGCCCTTCCGAGCCACCACCACCGGTGACGAACCAGGCGCGCACGGGCTCCAGCATGCGTATTCGTCTGCGGTTGCGCGTCTCGCGGCTCATCTGGTCGGATCCCTGCGGTCGTATCGGTCCTGGAGGGGCGCGCCTGGCGTGTGCGCCGTCACAACGGGACGTGGGTCGCGGTGGAATCCCGCAGCGGGCAGCGGCCGATCAAGTCGGCCCTGCGCACGCCCGATGAGATCGATGTCATGGGCGACGCGCCGGACAGGACCTCGGACTTCAGCCTCACCCCGGAGGAGGAGCGCTTCTTCGTGCGCTTCTTCCGGCGCCAGATGCTCCCGATCGCCGCGGGAGCCTCGGTGCTGGCCGCCGTGCTCGTCGCGCTGCTCGTCGCCGGAACCACGGGAAACGACGGGCCGACCCTGCAACGGCCGCACGACCCGGGCCCGACCGAGAGCGCCGGCCTGGCGCCGCCGCTGGTCGACGAGGGTGCGCGCTCCCGGCTCGAGCGGCTGGAGAACCAGCTCACCCAGCTGGGAGAGCGGCTCGAGAAGCTGGCCACGGCGCCGACGAAGACCGCGAAGACCGCGGGCAGCCCGGAGCTGGCGGGCGAGGTGGCGAAGCTGCGGCGCGAGCTGGGACAGCTCAAGAAGAGCCTGCAGACGCAGTCCACGACGCTCGCCCAGCTGAAGGATCGACCCGCATTCCCGGCGGCTCCCGCAGCCGGCGACGAGGTGGCGGACCTGGGCCCGCTGACGGCCCGCCTGCTCGGCGTGGAGAAGCGCCAGGACAGCGAGGAGAAGGCGCGCCTCGACACCGCCCGGGAGCTCCGGGCGCGGGTCTTCACGCTCGAGGAGGGACGCGAGAGCCACGAGCGACGGCAGCTCGAGGCGAACGCGCAGATCCTCCAGCGACTGGAGCGGCTCGAGCAGGCGCTCCTCTCCGGGCAGTAGCGGCCCGACCGCGTGCCGGCGGGCCGCCCGGTGTCGGCTAGGCTCGGGAGCGTGGGGCAGCGGGTCTTCGTCGGGGACGTCCAGGGCTGCGCGACGGAGCTCGACGAGCTCCTCGAGGCCCTCGACCAGCGGCGCGAGTGCCACGAGGTGTGGCTGGTCGGGGACCTGGTCAACCGCGGCCCGGACTCGCTGGGCGTGCTGCGCCGGGCGATCGACCGGGGCCTCCACGCGGTGCTGGGCAACCACGACCTGCACCTGCTCGACGTGGCGTCGGGCTCCCGGCCGCTGAAGCCGGGCGACAGCTTCGGCGACGTGCTCGAGGCGCCCGACCGCGACGACCTGCTGGCCTGGCTGCGCTCGCGCCCGCTGGTCGCGCAGTGGGACGACGTGCTCTGCGTACACGCGGGCCTGCATCCGCGCTGGGAGGATCCGCGCGCGGTGGCCGCACCCCTGGAGCGCGCGATCGCCGCCGGTCGCCGGGTCAGCGACGATCCGGACCTGGCCTTCCTGGTGCGCGTCCGCCACTGCGACGCCGGTGGCCGCCGCCCGGCCGACGACCTGGACCCGGGCCCCGGCTTCCGGCCCTGGGACGCGTTCTACCGCGGCGAGCGCACGGTCGCCTTCGGCCACTGGTCGATGCGCGGCCTGGTCGTGGGCGAGCGCGTGCGCGGGCTGGACACCGGCTGCGTCTGGGGCGGCCGGCTGAGCGCCTGGCTCTCCGGCAGCGACCGGATCGTCTCGGTGCCGGCGCGGGCGACGCACGCGCGGCCCGGCTAGCCCGGGCGCGTGCGCGCGCCGCGCATCGTTTACCCTGCGGCGATGCGCCGCGAGATCGTCAACGACTGGCCCGAGAACTACTGCTTCGGCTGCAGCCCGTTCAACGAGCGGGGGCTGAAGCTGGTCTTCGTGCAGACCGGAGAGCAGACCGTCGAGTGCAGCTACACCGCAGCGGATCACCTGGAGGGAGCGCCGGGGATCGTGCACGGCGGCATCCAGGCGACGCTGCTCGACGAGGTCATGGGCACGGCCGTGCGCACGCTCTGCCCGCACGAACAGCCGATCGTCACCGCGGAGTTCGCGCTGCGCTACCGGCGTCCCGCGCGCGTGGGCGAGCCGCTCACGCTGCGCGCCGCGATCGAGCGGGCCGAGGATCCGCAGTACCACGTGACGGGCGAGATCCTCGACGCGAGCGGCGAGCTGCTCACGCGGGCGACCGCGCGCTGGGTGCGGCTCTGAGGCGGTAGAGCACGTGCGGCAGGCCAGCGTGCCGTACGGTCCCGCCGGGTACCAGACCCGCGGCGCGCAGCACGCGGCGCGAGGCGTGATTCCGGGGCAGGGTCACCGCCGCGACCGACGCCAGCCCGAGATCCCTGAGCACCACGTCGACCAGCGCGCCCGCGGCCTCGCGGGCGAGTCCCCGCCCCTGCGCGTCCGGCAGCAGCGCGTAGTAGAGCTCGGTCTCCTCGCGCCCGCCGAGACGCGACCGGCGCAGGCCGGCGCGACCGATCCAGCGGCCGCTCGCGCGCTCGCGGAGCATCCAGCAGCCGAAGCCGTGCGCGCGCCAGTGCTCGAGGGCCGCCCGCAGCGCGCGACGCGAGCGCCCGCCCGTCCAGCGTCCACCGAGCCAGCGCGCCACCGCGGGATCCGCGTGCAGCGCGGCGAACGCCGCCTGGTGGTCGGGGCACAGCCGCAGCAGCTCGAGGCGCGGCGTGCGCAGCCGCGCCAGCGCGACCCGCTCGAAGTAGCGCAGGTCGTCGCCGAAGACCGGGCGCAGGGCGCGCATGCCCGGCGGGTCGAGCCAGCGCACCTCCGATACCTCGTCGGGCGCGGGGCGGAGCGTTCCGCCGACGACCTGCGCGCTCCACCAGTGCAGACGGAAGCGGCCGTCGTGCGTCGGGCAGCTCCAGACCCGGGCCCGGGCGCGTACCTCGAGGCCGAGCTCCTCGCGCACCTCCCGCGCGACCGCCGCGGCGTGGGTCTCCCCGGGCTCCACGCGGCCGCTCGGCGGCGCCCAGTGGCCGGCGAACGCGGCGGCGGGACCGCGGCGGATCCAGAGCCAGCGCGCATCGCGCGCGATCACCGCGACCACCGCGTCGCGCACCGGCTCCTTCGCGGAATCCAAGACCCCGCCAGTGTAGGCTGTCGGCGACGCACGGCACGGGAGGCGCGGTGGACACGAGGCAGATCGGAGACCGGCTGGCGATCCAGGACCTCATGCACCGCTACGCCAGCATGGTGGATTTCCGGGACTGGGAGCTGATGGATCAGGTCTTCGCGCCGGGCGCGCGCATCGACTACCGCAGCACGGGCGGCCAGGAGGGCCCGTACCGCGAGGTGCTCGCCTGGCTCGACCGGGCGCTCGCGCCCTGGCCGATCAACCTGCACCACATCACCAACCTCGTCGCGGAGCTCGACGGCGACCGCGGCCACTCGCGCTGCTACTTCAGCGCACCCATGGGACGCGACGAGGACGACGGCTCGCAGACGGTGATCACCAACGCCGGCTACTACGACGACGAGCTGCTGCGCACGACCGCCGGCTGGCGGATCGCGAATCGCCTGTGCACGCAGACGCTGATGCTGGGCAGCCTGCCCGAGGGCTACGAGATCCCCGGCTAGAGCGCGGCCTCCTGGCCGAAGTGCTCGCCGCCGCCCTGCAGGTACGCCAGCTCCTCGCGCGTCGAGCTGCGCCCGAGCGCCGCGTTGCGGTGCGGGAAGCGGCCGAAGCGCTCGACGATCTCGAGGTGATCCCGGGCGCTCGCGTGACTGCGCCCCGCCACGTCCTGCCATTCCGGCGCTGCCGCGCGCAGCACGCGCTCGTACAGCGCCACACCCTGGCGCTGCAGGGCCAGGCTCTCGACGTGCTGGAAGGGCATGAGCAGGAAGACCTGCTCGACGACCCCGAGCGGATCGAGGTGTCCACGCGCCAGCGCCCGGCTCGCCAGGGACAGCGCCTGCGCGTCGTGGGCGAAGGCGCGGCTACCGCCGCGCCACAGGCTGCGCGGCAGCTGGTCTAGCAGCAGCACCAGCCCCAGCGCGCCGCGCGGCTCGCGCTGCCAGCCCTCGAGCGCGCCCAGGCCCGCCGCGGCGACGGCGCAGCCGAAGCGGCCGCGCAGCGCCCGGTCTCGCTCCGCCGACGCCGCCCCGAACCAGCTGTCCATGCGCCGAGCGGCCTCGCGCGCGTCGTGCGCGGCCGCGCCGAACCAGTGCTCGAGCAGTGCGTCGCAGTCGGGGGCGGCGCGCGGCTTGTCGAGACCGGCGCGCGAGAACCAGCGGCCGTCGTCGGGGGGCGGCACGCGCTCGCGCCACGGGCCCAGCGGCACGATCTCGCCCAGACCCAGCCGGCCCGCGGCCACGACCTCGCGTCCGCGCGCGTCGCAGACCACGACCAGGCGCGGGGCCCCGGCATTCGAGAGCACGGCCTCGACCTCGCGCCGGCCCTTGCCGGGATCGCAGCTCGCGCGCCCGCCGCGCTCCAGGTACGTGTCGACCGTATCGCGCGCGATCCCGCTGGCCGCGTACACGCGCAGCGGACCCCCGGCCGGATCCACGTCGAGCAGGCTCAGCCAGCTGGTGGCGCCGCAGGTGCGACAGGCGACCAGGGCCTCGACGAGCCCCTCGTCGGACTCGAGCTCCACACGCCGCTCGAGCGTCGCGCGTCCGTCGCTCAGGTGCTCGCAGGGATCGGGGGCGTCGTCACGCATTCACGGCGCAGTCTAGCCCCGGATCCGCATCGCGGCGCTCGCGGTCTCAGCGGGGCCAGGGATGGCCCGGGAGGGCGATGCGGGCCCGCTCCAGCCAGACCGGCAGCCGCGGTACGAGCGCGAGCTGCAGCACCAGGGCCAGCGCGGCAAACGGCAGGTAGCGCAGTGGGTCGCCCAGCAGGAACGCGAGCACGAAGCCGAGCAGCGCCACGCTCTCGTTGAGCGCCATCAGCCCGATCAGCGTGGGCTGCGCGCGCAGCATCAGACCGCGCAGCGCGACGACGCCGGGCGGCGCGGCGCGCAGCGCGGCGAGGCGCTCGGGATCCGCGTCGCCTCGCGTGGCGGCGGCGAGCTCCTCGATCGGGGGCAGCGAGCTCGCGAGCGCGCGCAGCCGGGCGGCCGAGAGCAGCCAGCGCCGCGCGACGAACGCGCCGAGTGCGAGCACCACCGCGATCGCGGTCAGCACCTGCCGCTGCACTGGCTCGAGCGATGGCGGCCCGGATCCGCCGACGACGAGCAGGACCACCCCGAAGAGCACGATCGACGTGCAGAACGCGACGAGCAGCACGGCCTGCGTCACGAGCACGTCGCGAACGCCGGCGGCCAGGGTCTCGCGATCCATGCTGCCGAGGCTACCGCGAGGCTACGTCCGGCGCACCAGCTCGCAGCGAATCCCCGACTGCTCGAGCTTGCGCTGCAGCGGCTCCAGATCCACGCGCGCACCGCGGCGCACCGGCCCCGGGAGCCGGGCGGCGAAGCGCTCCAGCTCGAAGCGCTTGATCCGCAGCACCCGCCGGACCGCGTCGAGAAGCACCGGATCGGGCGAGTCCAGCACGCGCAGCTCCCAGGCCTGCTGCGCGCGCTCGAGCTGGTCCCGCCGCGCGTCGTCGTCCGACATCAGCGCCGCGGGGCGGCGGGGTACCGGTAGTGCACGATCTTCTGCTCGCGCTGCTCGAACTCGACCGGCGCTCCGCCCGCCAGCGCCCGCCCCTGGGTCGCGCGCGTCTGCTCGAAGCGGTGCGGGAGCAGCGTGTGGGGCTCGGTGATCAGGCGCACCTCCGTCAGCACGCTCAGCTCCTCGATCACCTCGTGGTCCGGCGCGCCCCCCTGGCGCCCGCGGACGGGCGGGCCCGCACCCGGCGCGGTGGCGTGATCGATGGCGCGCTCGATGTCGACGGGATCGGCCTCGGAGCGGATGGCCAGCTCGACGCACTCCGCGCCGCGACCGTCGTCACGACACGAGGTCCGGCCCAGCAGCGTGAAGCGATGGTGGGTCCGCACGGCGGCGCCGCCGAGCGCGGCCAGCGTGCCGGGCTCGTCGTACGCGTAGACCGCGCCGATCTCGAGATCGCCCCCGGCCCAGGCGCCGACCAGCCAGTTCCACTCGCCGGCGGCGGCGCTCTCCAGCAGATCCTCGCGCGTGAGTCCATCGACCAGGGCGTCGCCGTCGACGCCCTGCGGGCCGCCCGGGAACAGGTCGCGCAGGAACAGGCGCAGATCGTCGCGCAGGCGCTCGACGTCCACGATGCCCAGGAAGTCCCCCTCGCCACCAACGACGTAGTCGGGCATGAGCGAGGACACCCGCGCGTCGAGGCGGGTCTCCACGGGGCCCCCGTCATCGGCCGGCGGATCGTGGAGGGTGCGGATGCGCAGCGCGCCGCCCGCTGCCCGCTCGGTGCGGATCTCGTGTCGCGAGTGACCGCGGTGCTCCCGCGCCAGCTCGCCGCGGCGACGGGAGCGCTCCCAGAACGTGGCGACCTCGATCCTCAGGCCGGCCGGCCAGCCGAAGTGCAGCGCGATCCGCTCCCCGGTGCCGGGCTCGAGCACGTCCTCGCCCTGCTCGCGGGGAGGAGGAGGCGCAGCGACGCACGCGGCACCGAGCAGGGCCGTGAGCAGTATCGCGCCAGCGGCGCGCCGTTCCAGGGCAAGCATCGGCGCAGGCTAGCCCGCATTCGCCGCGGGGGCCCCTGCGACGGCGAGTCCGGACCGGGGGCTCAGCGCCCCGGCAGCACCTGCAGGCGCGAGCTGACCGCCGCCACGTTCTTCGTGCCGCGCGCGATCAGGATCGCGCGCTCGGCGGTCAGCTGGCTGGGGACGTGACCCCAGAGCGTGACCTCGCTGTTGCGGGTGTCGACGTTCACGTCGAAGCCGCGTACGTGCTTGTCCCGCAGCAGGCGGGCCTTGACCTGGGCGGTGATCGCGGCGTCGCGCGCGAGCTGGGCGTGGCTGCGATCCTCGGCGGCCACGTACAGGCCGGTCGCGGCCGCTCCGCCGACCGAGGCGTAGACACAGCCGGAGAGCAGGGCGGCGCCGAGCGACAGGGCCAGCGCGCGCGCGGCGCGAACGTTCCGGGCCATGGGAGCTCCTCGCTTCGATGCGACCGGACGCGCGCGCGGCGCCGCCGGTCTCGGCGAGGGGGACGGCGCAGAAGGTTGCACCGTGACCCGCGTCACGCCAGAGGCAGCTGCTCTCCCACCCTGCGTCGCAGCTCCGCCTGGATCGAGTCCGGATCCCCGCGTGCGTCGATGGGATCCAGCCCCATGCGTGCGTACTCGGCATCCACGCGCGCCAGGAAGCCGGCGCGCTCGTAGCGCTCCGTGGCGGAGCTACCCATGCGCTCGATCGCCCGCTCCACGGGCAGCCGCAGCCAGAGCGTCAGATCGGGCTGCGGCAGGTCCGGGCTGTCGAGGTGCCGCTCGATCAGGGCGCGATCGACGCCGTCGGCGGCCTGGTAGGCGCGCGTGGACGCCACGTAGCGGTCGCAGACCACCACGTCGCCGCGCTCGAGCGCGGGAGCGACCCGCGTCTCGACGTGCTCGCGCCGGTCGGCGACGAAGAAGCCGAGCACCTCGGCGGCGCTGGCCTCGAGCTCGCCGCGCGCCCAGGCCCGGTAGCGACGACCCCAGGGACCGTCGGTGGGCTCGCGGGTCTCGACGACCTCGCGACCGAGGTCGCGAAGCCAGGCCGCCAGACGCGCGGCCTGCGTGGTCTTGCCCGACCCGTCGATGCCCTCGAGCACGATGAAGAAGCCGCGGTCCATCTCCGCGGGCAGCATAGCCCGGCGCCGCCCGCCGGCCCCGGGGACGGCGCGGACGGCGCGCGGATGGCCGGACGGAGCCAGCGTGCGCCTCA
Organism: Deltaproteobacteria bacterium; assembly: GCA_029261925.1. Classification (GTDB taxonomy): domain Bacteria; phylum Myxococcota_A; class UBA9160; order SZUA-336; family SZUA-336; genus JAGWBS01. The sequence continues at coordinate 87,008 of JAJDAJ010000015.1, forward strand.
CCCCGTTCATCGCACGCCTATTCCCATGACCCCGCCCGGCCAGGGCTCGGAGACCTCCCCGGTCCCGTTAGAGGGAGGCCACCTCACCCGGGCGCGAGTAGAGCAACCCGCGTGCCAGCCGCGGGCGCCTGCAAGGTCCCGGAAATGCGAAGCGCCCGGACGCTCGTGTGAACGCCCGGGCGCTGCGGTGTGTATGCGCGTGCGCGCGGCCTAGAGATTGCCCTGCATGATGAAGGCGATCAGGAAGCCGAAGAGCACCAGCGACTCGATCAGCGCCAGACCGATGATCATCGGGGTCTGGATGGCGCCGGCCGCGCCGGGATTGCGCGAGATTCCCTGCACCGTGTTGGCGACGGCCAGGCCCTGACCGATGCCACCGCCGAGCGCGGCCAGGCCGATCGCGAGTCCCGAGCCCACGGCGATGAGGCTCGTCGTTCCGTCCGCCGCGCCGGCCAGCTCCGGTGCCAGGACCGAGGCCAGGAAGGCCAGTGCGAAGGCAGTGATCTTGTGCATTTGCGGTCTCCTTGTTTCCTTGCGGATCGGGCAGTGCCCGGGACTAGTGGGCGTGCTCGAGGGCCAGCCCGATGTAGATCATCGTGAGGAAGCTGAAGATGAAGGCCTGGATGAAGGCCACGAAGATGCCCAGACCCATGACGATCCAGGGCGTGAACCAGGCGGCGACGCCCAGCGTCAGGAAGAGCGCCAGCAGGGTGTGGTCGGCGAACATGTTCGCCGTGAGGCGGACCGTCAGCGAGAGCAGCCGGACCAGGTGGCTGATCACCTCGATCGGGAACGTCAGCGGCTTGATCCACCAGGGGCCGGGCGCGAAGTGTCCCAGGTAGCCGACTCCGTGCTCGACGAACCCGACGATCTCCGACACCAGCACGGCGATGATCGCCCACGCCAGGTTGGTCTCGATGAACGACGTCGGCCCGCCCAGCCCCGGGAGCAGCCCGACCAGGTTCGAGACCAGGATGAACAAGCCCAGCGTGCCGACCAGCGGCATGTACGTGGCCCACTTCTCGCCGATCACGTCGCGCGCCAGCGAGGCGATGCCCTGGAGCAGCACCTCGAGCAGGTTGCGGCCCGTGATGCGCGCGTCGGGGATGATCCCGCCGTCCGCGGCGCGGCGCAGGCCCGCATGGATGCCCAGCGCGATCAGCAGCACCAGGACGGTGGCGAGAACCAGCGACTCCACCTCCGCGGGGAAGCGAAACGCGTCGAAGATCGTCGGTACGTGAACCATCGCCCGTCGCTCAGCCTTTCGATTGCGCCGTGTCCAGTCCGTGCCAGAGCGCCGCGGGAACCACGAGCAGCAGGCCGATCCCGAGCGCCAGACGGTGCAGCGATGAGACCCACAGCAGCAGGAACACCAGCAGCACCAGCAGGACGAAGCGAGCCATGGCCAGCGCCAGCCCGACCGGCCCGGCGATCTGCCGGCCCGTGATCAGGCGCACGCTGCGCTCCAGGGCGCGCAGATTCAGGATCTGGATCCCGCCGCCCACGAGCAGACTCGCTGCGGCGTGCATTCCGTACGGAATCGAGGCACAGAATGCAAGGCCGAGCAGCAGCGCGTGCTTGGCCTGGAGCGAGCCCAGCCGCTCACGGACCCGGCGCATCGGGCGGATCGCCGGGTGGATCGCCCCCGGGGGTCTGCTTCGAGAGCCGCACCAGGCGGCGGATCGCCGCGGCCAGACCGAAGAACAGGAACAGGATGAACAGCCAGGGATCGGTCCCGAGCCAGCGATCGGCGTAGTAGCCGATCAGCATGCCCACTCCCATGGACAGCACGGCCTCCCAGCCGGCCTCGGCGGCCCGGCCCCAGCTGGCGGCCGAGGGACCCCTGTCCGGACGCCGAGCCATCAGCCCACCCGCTCCAGGGCGCGGCGGCCCGCGTCCAGGGTCCGCTCGATGCAGGCGTCGTCGTGGGCCGCGGTGATGAACGCGGCCTCGTAGCCCGACGGCGCCAGGTACACGCCCTCCTCGAGCAGCGCGTGGAAGAAGCGCGCGTAGCGCTCGTGGTCCGCCCGGGACGCCGCCGCCCGGTCCCGGGGCGCGTGCTCGGCGAAGAACAGCCCCCACATGCCACCGGCCGCGCCTCCGACCAGGGGGATGCCCAGGCGCCTGGCGGCGTCGGTCAGGCCGTCGACCAGGACGCGCGCGCGGGACTCGAGCCGCGCGTACAGGCCGGGATCGGCCTCGATCAGCTCGAGCGCGGCGAGCCCGGCCGCGGTGGCCAGGGGGTTCCCGGACAGGGTGCCGGCCTGGTAGACGCCGCCGCTGGGCGCGACCTGCGCCATCAGGTCGCGGCGGCCGGCGTAGGCGCCCACCGGCAGTCCGTGGCCGATCACCTTGCCGAAGGTGGTCAGATCGGCGCGCACGCCCAGCCGCTCCTGGGCGCCCCCGGCCGCGACGCGAAAGCCGGTCATGACCTCGTCGATCACGAGCAGCGCGCCGTTCGCGTCGCAGGCCGCACGCACCCCTGCCAGGTAGCCGTCGACCGGCTCGATGAAGCCCATGTTCCCCGCGATCGGCTCCAGCACGACCGCGGCGATCTGCCCGGGATGGTCCTCGAAGGCGCGCTCGATCGCGCCCAGGTCGTTGTACGGCGCGACGATCGTGTCGGCGACGGCCGGCGCCGGGACTCCCAGCGTTCCCGGGATGCCCAGCGTCGCGACGCCCGATCCCGCCGCGGCGAGCAGCGCGTCGGCGTGGCCGTGGTAGCAGCCATCGAGCTTCACGATCCGGTCGCGCCCGGTCGCGCCGCGGGCCAGGCGCAGCGCGCTCATGGTGGCCTCGGTGCCGGAGCTGACCAGGCGCACCATCTCCACCGACGCGACCCGCGCGCAGATGCGCTCGGCGAGCAGGAGCTCCGCCTCGGTCGGCGCGCCGAAGCTGGTGCCGCGGCCGGCCGCGGTCCGCACCGCGTCGACGATCGCCGGGTGGGCGTGGCCGTGCAGGATCGCGCCCCACGACGCCACGTAGTCCACGTAGGTGTTGCCGTCGACGTCGGTGACGGTCGCGCCGGAGGCCTCGGCGATGAAGCGGGCGTCTCCCCCGACCGAGCCGAAGGCGCGCACGGGGCTGTTCACGCCGCCGGGGATGACGCGAGTCGCCCGTTCCATCAGCTCGCGGGAGCGGGAGACGTTCATGGCCGCCGAGACTACACGGCGTGCCGGGCGCGCGCCCGGAGGGCTCAGGCCGGGTCCTCGAGCGCCTCGTCCGCGTCGCGCGGCAGGCGCGTCACCGATACCACGCGCTCGTCGGCGCTCGACGAGGTATCCATCACGCGCACGCCCTGGGTGTTGCGCCCCAGCGTCGGGATGCCGCCGACGCCCATGCGGATCACCTTGCCGGCATTGGTCACCGCCATGATCTCGTCGTCCTCGCGCACCTGGATCAGCGCCACGACCTTGCCGTTGCGGGCGTTGGTCTTGATGGTGATGATCCCCTGCCCGCCCCGGCGCTGCTCGCGATAGTCGTCCAGCGTCGAGCGCTTGCCGTAGCCGCGCTCCGTCACGGTCAGGATGCTCTGATCGGGCTCGAGGACCGCCATGCTGACGGCGTCGTCGCCCTCGCGCGTGGAGATCGCCCGCACGCCGGCAGCGGCGCGACCCATGGGCCGCACCTGGTCCTCGCCGAAGCGGATCGACTTGCCGTCCTGCGTCGCGAGCATGACCTCGTCGCTGCCCGAGGTGCGCGCGGCGCCGATCAGCTCGTCCCCCTGGTTGATGTTGATGGCGATGATCCCGCCGCGGCGCGGATTCGCGTACTGCGAGAGCTCCGTCTTCTTGATCTGACCGGCGCGCGTCGCGAGAACCACGTAGCCGCCCTCATCGAAGCTGCGCACGGGCAGGATCTCGGCCACGCGCTCCTCGTTCTGCAGCTGGAGCAGGTTCACGATCGGCCGGCCGCGCGCGGCCCGCGAGAGCTCGGGCAGCTGGTGGACCTTGAGCCAGTACACGCGCCCCAGCGTGGTAAAGCAGAGCAGGTAGGCATGGGTCGAGGCGATGAAGAGCTTCTCGACGAAGTCCTCCTCGCGCGTGGTCGCCGCCATCTTGCCCTTGCCACCGCGGCGCTGCGCCCGGTAGTTCGACGGCGCGTGGCGCTTGGCGTAGCCCAAGTGCGAGATGGTGACGGCCATGTCCTCGACGGCGATCAGGTCCTCGGTGGTGAGGTCCTCGACCTCCTCGCCGAGCTGCGTGCGGCGCGGGTCGCCGTACTTCTCGCGAATCTCCTCGAGCTCCTCGACGATCAGGTCGCGGACCTTGTCATCACTGGCCAGCAGCGCCGTGAGCTCGGCGATGCGGGCGCGGATCTCGGCGAGCTCGTCGAGGATCTTCTGGCGCTCCATCTGCGTCAGGCGCTGCAGGCGCATCTCGAGGATGGCCTGGGCCTGCGCCTCGCTGAGCTCGAACTGCGTCATCAGGCCCTCGCGGGCCGCGGCCGGGCTGGCGCTGGCGCGGATCAGCGCGATGACCTCGTCGAGGTTGTCCAGCGCGCGCGCGAAGCCCTCGAGGATGTGGGCGCGCGCCTCGGCCTGACGCAGGTCGAAGGCGGCGCGGCGGCGCACGACCTCCCGGCGGAACTCCAGGAAGTAGTCGAGCAGCTCGACGAGCCCCAGTGTCCGGGGCCGGTTGTTCACCAGCGCGACCATGTTCACGCCGAACGTGCTCTGCATCGGCGAGAGCTTGTAGAGCTGGTTCAGGACGACCTGCTCGTCGATGTCCTTCTTCAGCTCCACGACCACGCGCATGCCGCGCCGGTCCGACTCGTCGCGCAGGTCGGAGATCCCGTCGATCTTCCCGTTGCGGACCAGGTCGGCGATCTTCTCGATCATCGCCGCCTTGTTGACCATGTACGGGATCTCGGTCACGACGATCATCCGCCGCCCGGCGCGCCCGTCCTCGAAGCCCGCATGGGCGCGGACCGTCAGCAGGCCCCGGCCCGTGCGATACGCCTGGCGGATCCCGTGCGTGCCGCAGATGGTCGCCCCGGTCGGGAAGTCCGGACCGGGCAGCTTCTCCATCAGCGACTCGAGATCGGTCTCGGGCTCGCGCGCCAGCAGGATCAGGGCGTCGACCACCTCGCCGAGATTGTGCGGCGGGATGTTCGTGGCCATGCCGACGGCGATGCCCGTCGAGCCGTTGATCAGCAGGTTGGGCACGCGCGTCGGGAGCACGACGGGCTCCTGGCGCGTGTTGTCGTAGTTCGGGACGAAGTCGACCGTCTCGCGGTCGATGTCGGCCAGCAGCTCGGAGGCGATCCGCGAGAGACGGGCCTCGGTGTAGCGCATGGCCGCCGGCGGATCGCCGTCGATCGAGCCGAAGTTGCCCTGGCCGTCGACCAGCGGGTAGCGCATGGCGAAGGGCTGGGCGAGGCGCACGATCGACGGGTAGATCACCGCCTCGCCGTGCGGGTGGTAGTTACCCGAGACGTCGCCGGAGATCTTCGCGCACTTGCGGTACGGACGTCCCGCACTCAGGTTCAGGTCGTTGAACGTGACCAGGATCCGGCGCTGGCTCGGCTTGAGGCCGTCGCGCACGTCGGGCAGCGCGCGGCTGATGATCACCGACATCGAGTAGTCGAGGAACGAGGCGCGCATCTCGTCCTCGATGTTCACCGGGATCGGCGCGTTCTCCTCGGGAGTCGGGGTCTCGGGCGTGTCGGACATCCGGTGCGGGACCTATCAGACGTCGAGGTTGACGACGTTGAGGGCGTTGGTCTCGATGAACTCCTTGCGCGGCTCGACGTGGTCGCCCATCAGCACGGTGAAGACCTGGTCCGCCTCGACGGCGTCCTCGATCCGCACCTGCAGGAGCTGCCGCTTCTGGGGATCCATCGTGGTTTCCCAGAGCTGCTCGGGATTCATCTCACCCAGCCCCTTGTAACGCTGGATGTACTGGCCGCGACCACCGATGTCGAGCAGGTACGACAGCAGGTGGCGCGCGGTGGGAATCTCCTCGGTGGTCTCGCCCACCACGATGCGGAACGGCATGGTGCCGACCTGCGTGGTCCGCGTTCCCAGCTCGACGAAGCGCTCGTAGTCGGGCGACTCCAGCAGATCCGTGTCGAGCGTGACCCGGCGTACGACGGCGCTGCCGAGCGAGCGCAGCACGGGGGCCCAGCGACTGTGCTCCTCGTCGTGCACCCACTCGACCTCGGCCGGCAGGGACTCGGGGTACGCCGCCTCGAGGTACGCGACCACGCGCTGGTCGAAGGCCGATCGCTGCGCGAGCTCGTCGTAGGTGTCGGCGCGCGTGAGCCCGGCACCGAGCGCGGCAGCCTCGACCAGGCGCGCGTCGATGCCCCGCCTCTCCATGCTCTCGGCCACGCGCTGACAGCGCTGCGCCTCGGACATCAGGGCGCGCAGGTCCGCCTCGTCGACGGGTGCGTCCCGGGCGGGCACGAAGACCTGCGCCTCCTCGAGCCCGAGGTCGAGCAGGTAGCGGTGCAGCTCGGCGTCGGTCTGGATGTAGCGCTCGGACTTGCCGCGCTTGATCTTGTAGAGCGGGGGCTGCGCGATGTACAGGTAGCCGGCGTCCATGAGCGCGCGCATGTGCCGGTAGAAGAAGGTGAGAAGGAGCGTCTGGATGTGCGAGCCGTCGACGTCAGCATCGGTCATCAGGATGACCTTGTGGTAGCGGAGCTTGTCCAGGTTCATCTCGTCGGCGAAGCCCATGCCGAGCGCCGAGATCATCATCTGGATCTCGTTGTTCGCGAGCATGCGGTCGATGCGCGCCTTCTCGACGTTGATCAGCTTGCCCCGCAGCGGCAGGATCGCCTGGTTCGAGCGATCGCGGCCCTGCTTGGCGGATCCTCCCGCGCTGTCACCCTCGACGATGAAGATCTCCGACTTCGACGGGTCGCGCTCCTGGCAGTCCGCCAGCTTTCCCGGGAGGCTGGTGTCGGAAAGTGCGCCCTTGCGGCGCGTGAGCTCCTTGGCCTTGCGCGCGGCCTCGCGGGCGCGCATGGCCTCGGTGGTCTTCAGGGCCACGGTGCGAGCGAGCGCGGGATTCTCGTCGAAGCTGCGTGCGAGCTGGTCGTTGATCAGGCTCGCGACCAGCCCGGCGACCTCGCTATTGCCCAGCTTGGTCTTGGTCTGGCCCTCGAACTGCGGGTGCGAGAGCTTGATGCTGACCACCGCCGACAGACCCTCGCGGGCGTCCTCGCCCGCGACCTGCAGGTTGTCCTTCTGGGCGCCGTTCTTCTTGAGCCAGGCGTTGATCGTGCGCGTGAGGGCGTTCCGGAAGCCCGTGAGGTGCGTCCCGCCCTCGATCGTGTTCACGTTGTTGGCGAAGCTGAAGATGCTCTCGTTGTAGCCGGCGTTGTACTGCAGGGCGATCTCGATCGAGACGTCCGTGGTCACGGCGCCGTCGCCGGTGGACTGCTGGAACTCGCGCTCTCCCGAGAGGTAGATCGGATCGTGCAGCGCTTCCTTGCCCCGGTTGAGGTACTCGACGAAGGAGACGATTCCGCCCTCGTAGTGGAAGTCGTGGGACTTGCCGCTGCGCTCGTCGAGGAGCTGGATGCGCACGCCCGCGTTGAGGAAGCTCAGCTCGCGCAGGCGCGTGGCCAGCGTGTCGAAGCTGTACTCGGTCATGTCGAAGATCTTCGGATCGGGCCGGAAGGTGACCTTGGTCCCGGTCTTGTCCGTCGTGCCGACCTCGTGCAGGTCGTTCGCCGGGACGCCGCGTTCGTAGGTCTGGCGCCAGACCTTGCCCTTGGTCTTGATCTCGAGATCGAGCTGGATGGACAGGGCGTTCACGCAGGAGACGCCGACTCCGTGCAGACCGGAGCTGACCTTGTAGGCCTTGTTCGAGAACTTTCCGCCCGCGTGCAGCGTGGTCATGACGACCTCGGCAGCGGGGCGGCCCTCGCGCTCGTGCGGGTCGACGGGTATGCCACGCCCGTTGTCCTCGACCGTGACGGAGTCGTCGGTGTGAATGGTCACGATGACCCTGTCGCAGAAGCCGACGACGGCCTCGTCGATCGAGTTGTCCACGACCTCGTAGACCAGATGGTGCAGTCCGGCGGGACCGGTCGAACCGATGTACATCGCCGGGCGCTTCCGGACCGGGTCGAGGCCCTCCAGGACCTCGATGGACCGGGCGTCGTACTCGCTCATCTCTGCCTTGCCTCAGGTGCGCGCCGGCCCTGCGGAGAACGTTCCCCGGCCTGTGCAGAACAACCGTGCAAAAGCCGACAGCCGGCCCAGTCGAGACGACCGGGGAAGCGGCCGGGGTACCGGGGGCCCCCGCATCGCAAGGGCCCGCAAACGCAGGGAAAGCTAGCGAACGGGGCCGGCGATGGCTACATGCGCATGGGCATGATCACGGCGATCTGGTCGGGGTCGTCCGCCGGGCGGACCGCGGCCGGCGAGAGCTCCGAGCTCAGCTCGAAGACGACCTCCTTGGCCAGAATGGCTCCGAGGCAGTCCAGCAGGTACCGGGCATTGAAACCGGTCTCGAAGCGCTCCCCGCTGAACTCGACCTCCAGGGTCTCGCGAGCCTCTCCCAGGTCCGGACTGCTGGCCGAGAGCTCGAGCTTGCCGTCCTCGAGGGCGAAGCGGAAACCCCTCGATCGCTCGTGGGCCACCAGGGCGATCCGGCGAACCGCGTGGACCAGGCGCTCCCGGCCCAGCACCACCCGCTGGCTGGGGTCGCTGGGGAGGATCTGGCGGTAGTTCGGGAACTCCCCGTCGATCAGCCGGCTGGACAGCACGAGGCCGGGCGCCCGCAGGACCAGGAAGCCCTCGGCCAGGCCGATCTCGACGCTGCTGTCGGTCTCGTCGCAGAGCTTGCGGATCTCGGCCACGCCCTTGCGGGGCACGATGATCCCCGCCTCGAGGAAGCCCACGGGCGTGGGCAGGACCTTGCTGACCCGGGAGAGGCGGTGGCCATCGGTGGCCACGAAGGAGACGCGCTCGGCATCGGCCTCCATGAACACGCCGTTGAGGTTGTACCGGGTCTCGTCGGTCGAGGTGGCGTAGAGCGTGTGGTCGATCATCTCGCCGAGCAGCGAGGCCTCGAGCTGCACGAAGTCCACGCCCTGGTCGTCGGGGATGGTGGGGTACTCCTCGGGGGAGATCGAGAGCAGGGCGAAGCGCGCCGTGCCGCTCTCGATGCTGACCCGGGACCCGTCCTCGATGCCGATGCCGACCTCGCCGTCGTCGAGCTCGCGCACGATCTCGAAGAGCTTCTTGGCCGACACCGTCACCGACCCGGGCTTGGCGACCTGCGCCTCGTGCTGCGAGAGGACGCCGACCTCGAGGTCGGTGGCCGCCAGGGTGATGCTTCCTTCCGTGGCCACGATCAGCGCGTTCGCGAGGATCGGCAGCGTGCCCCGTCGCTCGACGATGGCCTGGATCCGGCCGAGGCCCCGGAGAAGCTCCTCGCGCTCGATGCGGATTTCCATGACGCTCTCCTACGAGATATTTGGATATTAAGAAATCAGCAGTGGAAGCAGGGCCGGTGCAGATCTGGAGAACCGGGTCATCTCCGTCCGGCTGCTGGGAAAGTTATTCACCGCGTGCGCTGAGCAGGGGGTGGGGATCCGGTGGACGGAGCGGCGCGCTCGGCTGCGGCGGGTGCTCTCCACGAGTTATCCACCTTCTTCCGGGTCGGGCGAGGCGGGGGAAGACAGCTGGAGCAGCTCCTTCTCGAGCAGCACCACCGCCGAGCGCAGCGAGCCGTTCTGCTCGAGCTGCTTTTGCACGAGGCGGTCCGAGTGGATCGCGGTGGTGTGGTGGCGGTCGAAGCGCCGGCCGATCTCCGGGTACGACAGACCACAGTGCCGCCGCACCAGGTACATGGCGATCTGCCGCGGCGTGGTCACGCGCGGGCTTCGACTCGGCGAGCGCAGGTCGCGCAGGCGTACGTCGAAGTGGCGGGCGACGAGCGCGATCACCTCGTCGGCGGAGACGCGGATCGAGCGCCGTGCGCCACCATCGACGAGCTGGCGGACGAGGTCCGCGTCGGTCAGCTCGGCATTGCCCGCACAGCGCGCCAGCAGGCTGGTGAGCGTGGTGTCGAGGCGCTCGAGCTGCGAGCGCAGGCGCCCGGCGAGCAGCGAGGCGACCTCGGGTGAAGTCTCGACGCCCCAGCCGCGGATGCGGTCGAGGATGATCGCCACACGCGTTTCCCAGCCCGGCGCGGCGAGCTCCACGGGATCGGCGCGTTCGAGGCGCTCGCGCAGGCCCGGGCTCTCCAGGCTGAGCTTCGCGGGCGGTCGCGCGCTCGAGAGCAGCACCGGTACGGATCGGGCGTCGAGATCGAGCAGTGCGGTCGCGAGCTCCTCCTGTGTGGCCTCGCGTCCCTCCAGCGCCTCGATGCCGTCGACGACCAGCGCAGCGCTGCCGCGCAGTCGCTCGCGCAGACCGTCGAGATCCTCGTCCCAGATCGCCTGTACGACCTGCATGCTCAGTGCCTCGGCAGGGTGGCACGGCGCGCCGAGGCGGGCTGCCGCGGCGCGCAGGAGGTGCGTCTTGCCCGAGCCGCTCGGTCCGATCAGCACGCGGGCCGGGCCGCGGGCGTCGTTCACGAAGCTGCGCAGGGCGTCGCGGGTGGGCGCGTTGGCCGGGCTGGTGATGAACGAGCCGAGGTCGAGGCGCGGATCGCGATCGAGCGGTGCGCCGGGGTCCACCGGTACGAGCGCCAGCGCGACGCTGCCCTCGGACAGCGTGTCCAGCGCCTGGTCGAGCAGGGCCACGGTGCCCGAGCGCACCCAGCCGGGCAGCGGCCCGGAGCGCGCGGCGACGCGCAGGCTCGATCCGCGCAGCTCCAGGCAGCGCGTGGCGTCGCACAGGGCGGCGCGGCTTCGCGCCGACACACGGCTGGACAGCGCGTCGAGCGTGCCGCTCCACAGCGCGACCGCTTCACTGGTCGGGCCGACGTGAATCACCGGATGCTGTCCAACCTCTCGAGGACGCGTGGGACGGGGTCCGGTGCGCCCTGGTACACACGCCGCTCGCGGTGGGAGCGCATGCGGCGCGCGCCTCTCGCCTCCGTCTTTACACCCGCGCCGCGACGCAATGCAAGGGACTTCGGCAAAGCCGTGGAATCACGGGCAGTAGGAGGATCGTGCCAGGCACTGCCGGAGCGCGTTGACACCCCCCGGGGCCTGTGCTTGCATCTGTCGCTCCCGCAGGATCCACGGGCCAAGACAGGCGAGACGTCATGAAGCGCACCTTCCAGCCGAGCCGCATCCGCCGCGCCCGTAACCACGGGTTCCGGGCCCGGATGAAGACCAAGGGCGGTCGGCGCACCATCGCGCGGCGCCGTGCAAAGGGCCGCCATCGTCTCAGCGCTTCCGTCAAGAGGAAGTAGCGATCCCGGCGCCATGCCCGAACGGGGCGAGCTGCGCCCGCGGCTGCGCCGGGCCGACTTCCAGCGCACGACGGGCGCCGGGAGGCGTATCTCCTCGCGTCATTTCCTGGTCTTCCTCCTCGATCGTGGCGATGCCGGGCGTACGCGCCTCGGCATCACCGTGACCCGCAAGGTCGGCAATGCCGTCCGGCGAAACCGGATCAAGAGGCTAGTCCGCGAATGGTTCCGGCTGCGGACATACGAGCTGGGCGCGAGCGACCTGGTGGTGATCGCCAAGCGCTCGATCCCGCCGGACCTGACGCTGGCCGAGGTACGGGCAGACCTGGACGCCAGGCTCTGCGCAGGGGAGTCGCCGGCCTCCTGATCCTGGGGGTGCGAGCCTATCAGGTGGGGATCTCGCCGCTGCTGGGCCCGGGGAAGTGTCGCTTCCACCCGAGCTGCTCGGAGTACGCCGCCGAGGTGGTCCGGCGGGACGGACCCTGGCGCGGCGGGCGCAGGGCGCTGCGGCGCCTGGCTCGCTGCCATCCCTTCAGCCGGCATGCCGGCCTGGATCTTCCCTGATGGACCGCGTCCAGCTCGCGGCGATCGTCGGGGCGGTCGTGCTCTTCGGCCTCTTCTTGATGATGTCGCGATCGGGCGAGGTTCCCGAGCGCGGCCCCGCGGCGCCGTCGGCCGCCGACGCACCAGGCGTGCCGCGAGAGAGCCTGGATCGACGCGGCGCGTCAAGACCCTTCGGGGATGATGACGCGCCCCTGTCTACTTTTGACGCGGTCCCTGACGCACCTGCGACCGGGACGCAAGTTCCTGAAAAAACAGCGGTTATCGAGAATGACGCGGTGCGGATGCGGATCGCGACGACACCGGTCCGGGTCGTGGATCTGGAGCTCCTGGAGTTCGCCGACCGTAAGGGAGAGGGGTCCGGCCCGGTCGAGCTGGCGACCGATGGCGAGCGCGGGACCCTGCGCCTGGTGCTGGGTGACGAGACGCTGCGGGAGCTCGAGCGCTCGGACTGGCAGATCGTCGATCGGGGGTCGCGGGCCGTGGAGCTGGTGGGCTCCGCGGACGGAGTGGAGGTGACGCGCCGCTTCGAGCTGGACGAGCGGGGCTACGGGGCGAGGGTCAGCGTCCAGATCCGCAATCGCAGCGAGCGGACGCTGGAGCCGCGTCTGGAGCTGGGCTTCAGCGGGCGGGATCGGGGGTCCGGGGCGCCGGATCGCCTGCTGAACTACAGCCTGCTGGCCGTTGCGGACGGCGAGGTCTCGCGCGAGGTGGTCCAGGGAATCGGTTCTCCCGGCTTCTTCGGGGGCCTGTTCGGGGGCGATCCCGAGCAGCGCATCCGGGGGCCGGTCGAGGTGGTGGGGATCGACAGCCAGTACTTCATGCTGACCGCGATCAGCGACAACCCGGGCGAGTCCGAGGCGTACTTCGGGCCGCTGGGCGACGACGCGGGGCAGGCGCTGCTGCTGTACGGGAAGATGAGCCTGCCGCCGGGGACCAGCGTGGAGCGGAGCTTCCGGCTCTACGCCGGCCCGAAGATCGGCGACCTGGTCGCGGCGGTCGACGCGCGGCTGTTTCCGCTGACCGACGTGGGCTGGCACTGGGTGCGGCCTCTGGTGGACGTCTTCGCGACCTTCCTGAAGTGGCTGCACGACAACGTGGTCTCGAACTACGGCGTGGCGATCATCATCCTGACGGTGCTGCTGCGGATCGCGGTCTACCCGCTGACGCAGCGCTCGATGAAGTCGATGAAGCGACTGGGCGAGATCGCGCCGCAGATGAAGGAGATCCAGGAGAAGCACAAGGACGAGCCCGACAAGCTGCAGGCGGAGATGATGAAGGCATACCGGGAGAGGGGTCTGAACCCGCTGTCGGCGATGGGAGGCGGCTGCCTGCCCATGCTGATCCAGATGCCCTTCATGATCGCACTGTACTTCGCCCTGCAGGCGTCGATCGACCTGCGGCACGCTCCGTTCATGCTCTGGATCGACGATCTCTCGGCACCCGAGAATCTCTTCCCGGGCCTGCCGATCCCGCTGCGCGTGCTGCCGATCGCCATGGGTGTCACCATGCTGCTGCAGCAGCGGCTCTCGCCGGCGCCCAACGCGGATCCGCAGCAGCGGAACATGATGCAGATGATGAGCATCATGTTCGTCGTGGTTTTCTACGGGTTCGCATCCGGACTCGTGCTTTACTGGTTCGTGAGCAACCTGCTGGGAATCGCCCAGCAGATGTGGGTCAACCGCACGCCCGCCGAGAAGCAGGCCGGCTGACCCGACGGGAGAGAAGACGAAGATGGTGAGCATCGACGAGGTCAAGGAGTTCTTCGCGGATTCGCGAGACGTCGCCCTGTCCATGGCAGCTACACATTATGGTGTAGATGAGGCGAAGCTGGTCGTCCAGGAGGTGGCGGAGGAAGCCGACGTCTCCGGGCTGGGTGGCCGGCTCTGCTTCCTGATCTGGGTGGAGGGCGCTGCCGAGGCCCGGCCCCAGGAGGCGCGCGATCGCGATCGGGGTGGCCGCAGTGATCGCGGGCGCGACCGCGATCGGGACCGGGGTCGCGGGGATCGCGACCGTCCGCGTGGAGGCGGGGGTCGAGGCCGGGATCGCGGCGAGGCCCGCGCCTCCGACGGTGATCGGCCGCGGGGCCGAGGGGGTCGCGGTCGAGGCGGCGGGGGTCGCGAGGAGCGCGGCGACCGCCCCGAGGGCGTGGACGAGGAGCGCATCGAGGGCATCGCCCGCAGCGCCGCAGAGCGCGTGCAGCGCAGCGGCGAGGCCGAGATCCTGGAGTCGATGAACTCCAAGGAGCGCTGGGTGGTTCACAACTTCCTCAAGGATTTCGAGGGAGTGACGTCCGCCAGCGAGGGCGAGGGGGCCAACAAGCGCGTCAAGGTGCTCCCCGAGGCCTGACGCGCGGCGCGGAGCCGACGGGTTGAGCGAGGCGACCGGGCAGGGGCAGATCGAGGCCTTCCTCGACCTGCTCCGCGCCTGGGCGCCGCGCACCAATCTCGTCGGCTCCACCGACCCCGCCGCGCTCGAGCGGCACGTGGCCGACTCGCTCGCGGCGGCCCCGCACCTGGCCCGCGGTGCGGTCGTCGCCGACCTGGGCAGCGGCGCCGGCTTCCCCGGAATCCCGCTCGCGATCGCACGCCCGGATCTCGAGCTGACGCTGGTGGAGATCCGGGAGCGGCGCGTGCACTTCCTGCGGCACGTCGTGCGCACCCTCGGCCTCGGCTGCCGCATCGAGCGGCGGCGCATCGAGCAGGCGCCGGAGGTGGGCGTCGAAGTCGCGCTGCTGCGTGCGGTGGCGCCCCCGGCGTCGGCCCGCCTGCTGGCGCTGCCGTGGGTGCGCGCAGGGGGCGAGATCTGGATCTGGGCGGGACCCGACGAGCCGGCAGGACCGGATGCGAGCCCGATCGAGCTGGCCTCGGGCGGCCGCATCCTGCGCTTCCGCGCCTCTGGCCGGGAGTAGCCCCGGCGCGGCTGGCCGCGAAGTGTTCTACGTGGAACACCGCTGCGCAGAGCGTGCGCAGCTGGCGCGCCCGGCACCGAACGTTCTACGTGGAACACGACTGTGCAGGATGCCGGCAGCGCCCCGGGCGGGCTCCTGCGGAGCGCCCGCGTCCCGGCAGCGAGCCGTGCTGGCACGGATGGTTCCGCGTGGAACACAAACGAGCACATGGAGCGCAGCTGTCAGGTCCAGGTCACCGGGCGGGCGCCGCTTCCCGCGCCAGGACCGGCCGGCTCGCTGGAGCGGACCCACACGACCCCGGCACGCTCGCTCCTGCCCGCGGGACCGTGGGTCCGGGCCCGGGAGACGCGCCCCCCGCGACCCTGCCGGGCCCGCGCGTCCCGGAGCGCGCGGCGGACCCGGCGCCCGGAGTCCGCAGAGGACCCCGGGATGTTCTACGTGGAACAGAAGCCGGCAACCTGGATGCAGCCGGCACGCGTTTCCCGTGGAACACAAGGCTGTCCAGCAGCTAGACTGGTCTCGCCCCGGGGGTGGGAATGGCGCGAGTCATCGCGGTAGCGAACCAGAAGGGCGGCGTGGGAAAGACCACGACGGCCGTCAACCTGGCCGCGTCTCTCGCGGCCGCGGAGTGCCGCACCCTGCTGGTCGACGTGGACCCCCAGGCCAACGCGACCTCGAGCCTCGGACACCTCCCGGCGGAGGTGAAGGAGGACGTCTACCGGGCCCTCGTGGACGATCGTCCCATCGCGGATCTCGTCCTGGG
Source organism: Deltaproteobacteria bacterium (assembly GCA_029261925.1). Lineage (GTDB taxonomy): Bacteria > Myxococcota_A > UBA9160 > SZUA-336 > SZUA-336 > JAGWBS01. The sequence continues at coordinate 102,567 of JAJDAJ010000015.1, forward strand.
CACGGCCCTGCAGTACCTGAGCCTGGTCCCGGCCTCCACCGACCTGGTGGGGGCCGAGGTCGAGCTCGCAGCGTCGGAGGGGCGCGAGCGGCGCCTGAAGGACGCGCTGGCGCCGGTCCGGGACGCCTACGAGGTGATCCTGATCGATACCCCGCCGTCGCTGGGCCTGCTGACGCTCAACGCTCTGGTCGCCGCCGACGGGGTGCTCGTGCCGCTGCAGTGCGAGTACCTGGCCCTGGAGGGTCTGGCGGCGCTCATGCAGACCATCGAGCTCGTCGCCGCGGAGCTCAACCCGGCCCTGCACCTGGAGGGCCTGCTCCTGACCATGTACGACCCGCGCAACAACCTGTCGCAGCAGGTCGCGAACGAGGCCCGGGATCACTTCGGCTCGACGGTCTTCCGCACCGTGGTGCCCCGGAACGTGCGGCTGTCCGAGGCGCCGAGCCACGGCAAGCCGGCGCTGCTCTATGACATCAGCTCCAAGGGCGCCATGGCGTACCTGCAGCTGGCCGAGGAATTCCTGGAAAGGATGAAGCATGGCCAACCGGAAGGCACTCGGTAGAGGGCTGTCCGCCCTGATCAAGGCCCCGCCCGAGACGGCGGGCCCGCGGACACCTGCGCCGGCCGCCGACGCCCCGGCGGGGCCCGTGGCGACAGGCGAGGATCTGGGTGCTCCGCTCTACCTGGCGGTCTCGAGCATCGCGCCGAACCCCGCGCAGCCGCGCAAGGCATTCCGACCCGACGAGCTGGCGAGCCTGGCAGCGTCGATCCGGGAGCAGGGCGTGCTCCAGCCCCTGGTCGTGCGTCGCCGCGGGGACGGCTACGAGCTGATCATCGGCGAGCGGCGCTGGCGTGCGTCGCAGATGGCCGGCCTGGAGGAGGTCCCGGCGGTCATTCTCGACGCCACGGACCGCCAGGTCGTCGAGATGGCGCTGGTCGAGAACGTGCAGCGTGCCGACCTGAACCCGGTCGAGCTGGCCGAGGCCTTCCGGGTCCTGACCGAGGACGAGGGCATGACCCAGGAAGAGGCAGGGCGCAGAGTGGGTCTGGACCGCTCAAGCGTAGCCAATCACCTACGCATTTTGGAGCTGGAAGCCGACATACAGCAGGACTTGATCGACCTCCGCCTCAGCATGGGCCACGCCAAGGCCATCCTCCAGGCGCCTCCGGAGCACCGGCGCCTGATCCGTGACCAGGTGCTGCGCTCGGGCCTGACGGTGCGCGCTGCCGAGGAGCTGGCGCGGCGCCAGACCGGCGGCACGCGACGCACTGCCCGGCCCGGCCCCAAGCGCGACCCGCACGTGGTCGACCTCGAGGACCAGCTGCGTCGCGAGCTCCAGACCAAGGTCCGGATCGTGGGCCGGCCCGGCAAGGGTCGAATCGAGCTGCACTATTTCCGACAGGACGAGCTGGATCGCCTGTCGGATCTGCTCCTGGGAGAGATGCGATGAGCGAGCCGAACCTGCAGAGCTTCCTCGATGCCGGCACCAGCTTCGAGGGAAAGATCGCGTTCACCGGAGCGGTCCGCATCGACGGGTCGTTCAAGGGCGAGGCCCACGCCGAGGGCACGCTGATCGTCGGAGAGAGCGCGGTCGTCGAGGCCACGCTCTCGGTCGGCTCGGTCGTCGTGCACGGGAAGATCAACGGCGAGCTCACCGCGGCCGACCTCGTGCACCTCGGTCCCACGGCGCGCGTCGAGGGAACCGTGCGCACCCAGCGGCTGCGCGTCGAGGAGGGCGCCGAGCTCCGCGCCAAGATCGAGATGAGCAGGGCGTCCGCGCCCAGCGCCCCGGGGTCGCCGGCCCCGCTCGATCCGAAGAAGTCGTAGGCCGCGCTGCGGGGAGCCATTCCCCGCGCGGCGAGTCGCGCTGGTCGGGGGTGGCCCGGTGCGGTGCCGGGGTACTGGGC
>JAJDAJ010000016.1 GCA_029261925.1 Deltaproteobacteria bacterium
ACAGCCCACCAGGCAGCGAATCGTCGTAGCTGTAGAAGCCGGAGAATGGCGACCCGGTTGCCAGGTCTGGCAGCAGGTCGAAGTCGTCCTGGACCGCCGTGACGACCCCGTCGAACTCCACTGTCACGGGAGCAGCCCGGGCGGTGAACGGCAGCAGGGTGACCATCAGAAGCAGCAGGGCGAGCAGACGGGGCATGTTCGACATCCTGTGTGGGGCTCTAGAGGCGTTGGCGGTGTCTCCGCAGTGAAGTGAGGAGCAGGCCGAACGGGAGTAGCAAGTCGGCCGCGTGGGGCTCGGGGACGACCCGGAGTCGGGTCAGGTCGCCGACGATGGTCGAGATGCGGAATGCCAGGTCGTCCTGGGGGTCTCCACAACCCCCCGCGCTGTCGCGACAGAAGAGAAGATCCCGTAGCCGTCGCCGCTCCTCTGACAGTTCCGACACCGGTACCCCCTCGTGCTGTGCCAGGAATGTGAGCGTCGCGGAGTCGGCGCCACCGATATCAGGCACAGTCAGCTGCGTCGAATCGAACAGGGACCCAGTCGGTCCGCGAACCTCGATCTCGACCCAGTCCTGCCGGCGACCATGGGGGAGGATGTCTCGGAGCCAGCGCGCGGAGTACCAGTCCGAACCTCGGGCGCCGATCGAGATCGCCAGGGGAACGGTGGGGGAGATGGCATTCGAGAAGGTGAAGGAGGCACCCCCGACATCTAGCGCGATCCCTGGTGCTGGGTTGCCCCGGGAAACGTAGGTGGCGCATTCGTCGACTGTGATCGGACCGCTACTGAGGCCGGTGAGGCCGCCACCGCAAGAGATCGGCTTCACGGAGTCGTCGTACACGTACTTGCCGGCGAAGACCGCCCCCACGGGAACGTCTGGAAGGAGGTCGAAGCCGTCGCGGATCTCGGTGATGACGCCCTCGAACTCCACGGTCACCAGCCCTGCACTGGACGACACTGGCACAGCGGCCAGGGCGATCAGCAACGGTAGCCAGAGGTGCATGGGCTGAATCCTACTCCACGCCTCGCCGCCGGGTAGCGAGGAACATGCCGAGCGGGAGCAGCACTAGGACCACGGGCTCCGGCACATTCGTCTCCGGGAAGTTGCAGGTCGCACCTGCCACCGGGACGCAGATGCTCGCGGTGTAGCGGGCCGGGGCGGGGCCGTCCTGGACGAGCAGGCGGGCGACGGGGAGGCCGGTCGGCTCGAAGTCCGCGAAGCAACCGGAGGCGCAGAAGAACGGGAACGCGCCGCCCTGTTGCTCCAGGAACTCCCGGTTGGTGAGCCGTAGCCCGCCGGGCTGGACCTCATGGGTACGAGACCACCCGGCCGACGTGTCGCCCGACTGCTCGTAGGTGTGCGCCAGCCGAATGTTCCCGCTCACGACAGGGGCGACCCACGAAGTGAGGCTCCACGGGTTGAGAACGAGCGGCCCGATGCGGCCGATGGAGACAGCGAATCCGGTATCCAGGACTGCGAACGTCGCCCCGTCAGTGATCAGGTCGAGCTGGATCCCCGCCACTACCTCCCCCGGCTCCAGCACGAGCTCGTAGGCGAACACCCCGTCCCCCTCGTCCACGACTGCAAGGGAGGCGGCCAGGCCGGGTCCAGCCCAGAGGCCCAGCACCGCGGTCAGGGCGAGAGCGGTGGTCCTCGCGGGGGGGCATCGCATCGCCCGTGAGGATGCGCCGAGGCCCGGTCCGCTGGCAAGGACTGGGCAGCGCGTCCCCACCAGGTGCTGTCGAAGAGTCTCAGTAGCGGAAGTGGAAGCGCACGCCGTAGAAGCGCGGGGGCCCGATCCAGGAGAGGGGCGGCGCTCCCGTGACCCGGGGCCCGACGAGCACGTTGGTCTTCGGAGACTCGTCCTCGATGTTCTGCACGAAGACCTCGGCCTCGTACATGCCCTCGAGGCTCTTCCAGACCAGCTTGGCGTCGGTGATGTGGTGGTCTTCCTGCTCGTCGAAGGCCCGGTTGAAGACCCGGTAGTAGGTGTCGTCCTGCCAGGTGTACTGGAGCACCGGGATCAGGCTGCCGAAGCGCCCGAGAGGAATCTCGTACTCCGCCCGCAGGGTGAACTTCCACTCGGGTGCCCGGGAGAGCTGGTTGCCACTGTAATCGTCCAGTCCCCCGAACTGCGTGACCTGGCCGCAGGACGTGGTCGCGCCGGCCCGGATCTGCTGCAGGAGCGGACCCGCGAAGCAGAGCTGAGACGCGTAGTCGGTGGTCAGTCCGCGCTGATTGAGATCCTCCGCGAGGTCGCGCATCCGCAGGCGCCGGGTGTTGAAGTCACGCACCCCCGAGATGGTCGCTCCCTCCACCTCCTCGACCGCGATCTCGGTGGAAGCCGGGTCCAGGGAGAAGTAGTCCAGGGTCTCCGTCTTGAGATACGAGACCACGCCGCTCAGGGTCAGCCCGGGCAGCGGGTTCGCCATCAGCTCCAGATCCCAGCCGTACATCCGCGTGTCGGCGTTCTCGGTGCGCAGGGACACCCCGTCGAGCACCACGAGCTGCATGTTCTGGTAGGCGTAGAAGAAGCCCTCCAGGTTGATCTGCAGGCGCGAGCCGAGGAGCTCCGACTTGCTGCCCACGGCGTACGCCCAGATCTTCTCCGGCAGGTATTCTCCTCGCTTGCCCGAGCGGAAGCCGCCGGACTTGTAGCCCCGGTCGATCTTCGCGTACAGCAGGTGATCACCGCCGAACGGCCGCCAGTCGATGGACGAGCCCCAGCTGGTGCCTCGGAACTGCAGGTCGCACTCCGGGGGCATCTCTCCCAGCTGGCCGGTGTTGAGCTGGGCCAGCCTGCCCGCACATCCCACGAACCTGTTGTCGTCCGAGGTCCCGCCGTTCTGGCGCAGCAGCGTGAGCTTCTTGACGTCCTTGATCCAGCGCCCGCCCAGCTCGAAGCGGAGCGTGTCGCTGAGGTTCAGGCGCCCGTGGAGTGCGGCCCCATACGACTTGTTCTCGGTCTCCTGATCGATGAACGTCGAGGAGGAGGCGCCCAGCCGGCGGAAGCCCTCGGGGACGGGTACGGCCGGCACACCGATCTCGCTGAGTCCCGTCTCGCGGCTGAAGAAGCCGCTGGCCTGCCACTGGAGCCGCTCGTCGAACGTCGCCCCGGACCACTGGAGCTCGGCCGAGTACTGCTCCGTCACGCGCAGGCTGTCGACGTTGTTGATGGGCAGGATCGTCGCGTCGAAGTCCTGCAGGAAGGCGGTCTCGACCTTCTGGAACCCACCCAGTGCCTTGACCTGGGTCTCTCCCAGGCCGGGCAGCGAGGGGACGTCCCAGTTCACGGTCCCCGACCAGCCCCAGAAGCGGTTGTCCTGGGCGGAGAGGCTGTCGCGGTAGAGGCCGCGCAGGTCCGCGTCCTCGTCCGCAGGGAAGCTCTCCGTGGCGGTCACCTCCGGGATGATGTTGATCCCACCGCCCGGCAAGATCTCGATCCGCTGCTCCGAGATGATCCGGGTCAGCTGGAAGCAGGCGTAGCCGAGCGGCAGCACCGTGTCGACGATCCGTGGCGGGTTCGTGTTGCAGTCCACCGTCTTCGGGATCGGCCCCAGGTCACCCTGGGGGCCATTGCCCCCCTGCTTGAACCAGTTCCAGCTCAGCAGGACGTCGAGCGAGTCGGTCGGCGTGAAGCGCAGGTGCGTGCGCAGGCCCGCGTCGTCCGCATCGAAGGGGTCGCGGCTGTCGCTGAACCCGAAGTCGTCCAGGTACCCGTCGCGATCCTCGCGGAAGTAGGCCGTGCGCACGGCGAGGAACTCGCCGAGCGGGATGTTGACGGCGCCCCGGATCCGCACACGGTCGAAGTTGCCGAAGAGCACGTCCGCCTCGATCTCGTACTCGTCCGTGGGCTTCCGGGTGATCAGGTTGATCGAGCCCGAGGTGGAGTTCTTGCCGCCCAGGAGTCCCTGAGGGCCGCGCTTGACGTCGAGACTCTCCAGGTCGAAGAAGGCCACCCGGGCTGCGGAGGGCTGGGAGTAGTTGATCCCGTCCACGTGGAAGGCCACGCCCGGCTCTCCGGTGAGCGAGGCGTTCTCGGTTCCGACCCCACGCAGCGTCACGATCGCCTGCTGGCCCGACTGCCCCACGTGCAGGCCGGGCACGTTGAAGGCCAGGCTGTCGATGTTCTGGATGTTGGCCCGGTCGAGATCCTCGGCACTGAAGGCCGTGATCGCCTGCGCCTCGTCCTGGACGTCGGTTACGTCGATGCGCTCCCCGACGATCTCGATGGCCTCCACCCCCGTCGGTCCGGGTCCGGCCTCCGCCTCGGTTGCCGCGTCATCCTGGGCGCCCGCCGGGGCGGGCACCAGCGCGAGGGCGAGCACAGCCACCGCCAGCCACGGGATGCTCTCTCTCATTTCCCTCGTCCTCCTGGGGCGACCGACTGCGAGCACTCTTGCCTGGAGAAGAGGGGGCCGGGGCCGCGAGGCCCCGGCCCCCACAGCAGCTCTCGAGCAGAGCGCGCCGGGGCGACACAACGGGGCCAAAAACAAAAAAATCAGACGGTCATAGCCCTTAGACGCTTACTCATACTCGGAGGCGAACCCCTGGATGGACATCGCCACATGTGGTGGAACTTTGCCGCAAGCGATAGCCAGCTCATTGAACAAGCAAAAAAAGACTGGCGTGAGGGGCGGTTTCCGAAGGTACCAGGGGACAC
>JAJDAJ010000017.1 GCA_029261925.1 Deltaproteobacteria bacterium
CGATGACGATGCCATCGATCAACGTCTTGACTGCATACGGTGCCAGGCTCTGGCTGGCCTCGATGATGGCGAGCGTGTCGCCGGCCTTCACGGTGTCTCCCACCTCCCGGCGGACCTCGGTCGCCACGCCCGGAAAGCGCGGCGCGATGTGAGCGAGCCGGTTCTGATTCGGGCGGACCTCGGCGGGTAGAGACACCGTGCGAACGACGACGCCGGAGCCGGCCGTCTCCAGCTCGATCCCGAACTCCTCGAGCACCTCGGGCGAGAGCCGGATCGTCTCGTCGCCGTGCTCTCCCTCGTCCGCATGTCCCGCGTGAGAGTCTTCCCCGGCGCAGGCGAGTGGTGCCGGGAGCGCGAGGACCAGGAGAAGGCATGAGCACAGCCAGTGGAGCGTTCGGGTCGTCATCGGGTCGTTCCTTGGGTGTCGGGGTCGGCCGCCGAGGCGGGGGTGCGCAGCGGCATGCCGGTGAACCGCTCGATGTCGGCCACCGCGCCGTGGTAGCGACGCAGCGCATCGAGCTCGCGCGTGCGAAGCTCGAAGAGCGTACGCTGTGCATCGAGAACGTCGACGTAGCGGAAGAGGCCGCGCAGATAGCCCTCGCGGACACCGCGATGCGCGGTATCGGCCCGCGGTACGGCGACGTCGCGGAGCGCACGGATCTCCGCGAAGCTCGAGCTGAGCTCGCGGAAGCTCGTGCGCAGGCCCGTCTCCACCCGGACCTGCTCCGCCCGCCGGAGATGGCGCGCCTTCGACAGTGCCCGGTGGGCCGCGAGGCGCTCGCCCTGGTTCCTGTCGTGGACGGGGAAGGGAACGCTCACACCGAAGACCAGGGCCGTGTCGTCGGTCTCTTCGAGTCTCCTCACCCCGGCACTCGCGGTGACGTCGGGGATTCGTTTGGCCTCTTCGAGCTCCACGACCGCCTCGCGCAGAGCGATCTCCTCCACCCATCGCGCGAGCTCCGGGCTCTGCGCGAGGCGCGCGAGCAGCGACGGGAGCGACGGCGGTGCGTCGATCACGTGCAGATCGCCGCGCACGACCTCGAATCGCGCCTCGGAGCTTCCCCAGAGTGCCGCGAGCCGGAGGCGCGTCGCGGCGAGCGCCGCGTCCGCACGCTGCCCATCGATCTCCTGGGCAGCGAGCGCGACTTCTGCGCGGGTGCGCTCGACTGGAGAAGTCGCACCCGCGTGTACCTGGCGGCGGACCGATGCGAGGGTGTCCTCCGCGAGCTGCTGGAGCTCCCGGGACAGGGAGCGCGTTTCCTGGGCGGCGAGCACGTCCGCGAACGCCCGGGCCACCTCGGAGAACACCGAGACGCGACGCACCTCGTAGTCCCAGCCCGCGAGTGTCGCGTCGAGCTCAGCGATGCGCTGGCGCTTGACGCGCTTGCCACCGAGCTCGATCAGCTGGCCCAGGGCGAGGGTCGTCTCGGCCTGGTCGGCGCCGCCGAAGCTCTCCGATCCGGCCACGTTCTCCACCTCGAGCGCGAGCTCCGGGTTCCGGCGCAGGCCCGCCTGGAGCGCGCGCGCCTCCCGGATGCGGATCTCCCAGGAGAAGGCCGCGAGCTCGGGGTTGCGCAGGAGAGCCGCCGCAAGGGCGTCGCGGAGGGTCACGTCGCCCACGGGCTCCTCCGCCGCGAGGTTCTCGACCCGGGCTCCGCCCGGGGTCGCCTCGTCCGCCGCATGGGCGGGGAGCGCGGAGCCGAGCGGTCGCGGCTCGGGTTGCTCGACCCGGACCGCCGGGCTTGCACATCCGGCCAGCACCGCGGCCAGCGCCAGCCGCAGAGCCGAGAGAAGGTGTGGGGCGCGTACCGTTTCCGCGCCAGGTGCGCGGCGTTCTTCGATCATGGAATTCCCGCTCGAATACGGGTGAACGACAAGGACCATCCCCAGGGCAGGGCCTGGGCTTCTCTGGGTCCGGGCCGCTCCTAGACGAGCAGGACGGTGGAGGGGAGGTGCAGCGCGAGGCTCGGCGGGCCGGCGCGCGCGTCGGTCGAAGCCGGAAGAGGCGTCTCGATGCGAGTCGGTGGCTCGAGCGGAGTGGCAAGAAGCGGCGCCGGCGGCGTCGGCAGGCGCTCTCCCTCGGCCGAAGACGGTGCCATCGGGCTGCCGCCGGTTGCAGGGAGATCGAAGCAGACCCCGGGCGTCGCCATCGACACGTGGAGCTCAGGCTGGGAGCCCGCGAGCGTGGGGCAACCTGTCGCGTCGTGCTCGCGCTCCAGAGCGCGATGACCGTCCGCGCCGATGCAGAGCACGAGGTCGGACGAGCCCACGAGGCTGCCCGTCAGCAGCGCCGTGATCGCTGCGAGGAGTAGTCGGGTGCTGTGGCGTCCCTGGCTCATCCGATCGAATCTTTCCCGGGAGCTCATCGGCGGTCTGCGGCCGGCTCTGAAGGCCCGCATTCTCGCACGCGATTCGCCGGGCGCCCGGGATATTTCTCAGCCATGATCCAGGCCCTCGCGGCCTTCCCGGTTCCCACTCTGTCCGCCATGCAGCGCGGAAGAGTTCCCTCCAGTTCGCGGGGTCCGGGGCGTCTCCATGGCCCATTGCGGCGGTTCAGGGCGCGGGTCGAGCCGAAGGGGTATATCGTCCAACCGGGGCCAGTCCCCGGCCGGACGAGCCCACTGCGACGGGAGCACGACCATGAGTATCCGCGACGATGTACAGGCCGTCATCGACCGCATCCTGAAGGGCGAGATCCTCGAGGCCTTTGACCTCTACTACGACGACGACGTCGTGATGAGCGAGAATGGCGTCGGCGAGCGCGAGGGCAAGAAGGCGAACCGGGCCTACGAGCAGGCGTTCGTCGAAGGGGTCACCTTCCACGGAGCCCGGGTCGGAGCGGTCCTGGTAGATGGCGACCAGGCGGCGGTGGAGTGGACGTTCGATCTGACGCCCAGCGGGGGCGAGCGCACCCTCCAGCGCCAGGTCGCGCTGCAGACCTGGCGCAACGGGAAAGTCGTCCGCGAGACCTTTTACCACGGCTGAGCCCGGAGTCACGCGCCCGCCCGTTGCAGCCTCACCGGTAACTCGCCGCGCAGGACCCGCGTAGACAGGGAAGGGCGCCTGCGGGGAGGTTCCGGGTCCAAATGCGGCGACCACGAGCACACGGCTGGATCTGGTTGGGCTCGCTGATGGGATTCGTGCTGGCCGAGGTCGCACTCTGCGCGCCGATCCGCAACGGTTTCGTCCTCGAGCCCGCGTCGGTCCCCACCCGCGAGATCCTGGGTGGAGGTCCGCCCCGGGATGGTATCCCCGCCCTCGACCACCCCGCCGCGATCGAGCCTGGCCGGTCGGCCTGGTCCGATGATGCACGCGTTCTCGGCGTCGTTGTCGGTGGAGAGGCCCGTGCGTATCCGGTGGGCGTTCTCAACTGGCACGAGCTGGTGAACGACACCCTGGGCGGCGAGCCGATTCTCGTATCGTTCTGCCCGCTCTGCGGCACCGGCCTGGTGTTCGACCGGCGCATCGATGGCGAGACCCGGAGCTTCGGGGTCTCCGGGCTCCTCTACCGCTCCGACCTCCTGATGTACGACCGCGAGACCGAGAGCCTGTGGTCCCAGATCGCTGCCGAGGCGATCACTGGCCCTCTCCTGGGTCGACGGCTACGTCTGCTGCGGGTGCGAATGGACACCTGGGGCGCATGGCGGCGGGACCACCCCGACACGACGGTTCTATCGCGCGACACGGGGCACGACCGCGATTACGACCGGTCTCCGTACAAGGGCTACGCGGAGTCTCGCCGCCTGATGTTCCCGGCGAGCTTCGACCGGCGCTACCACCCCAAGACGCCGACACTCGGGCTGCGCATCCCGGGAGAGGGGGCACGGGCCTACCCTGCCTCCGAGCTCGCCCGGGCCAGCGGCCGGGTCGAGGAGGTGTTCCTCGGCCGGCGCGTGAGCGTGGCCTACGATGCAGCTCGACAGGCGTTCAGCGTCGAAGCGCCGCCCGACGTCGAGGTGGTCGAGGGCTTCTGGTTCGCGTGGAGCGCGTTTCAGCCGGACACGACCCTCTACCGTGCGCCGGAGAGTGCGACCGACGAGGATCCGTAGCCCGATGCGCTGGCCGCAGCGCGCCCGGAAGCGCGCCGCCCCGCCGTGCAAGTTCGGAGCCGTCACGGACCGCGCGCCCCATGAGCCCGGCGGTCAACCGGCCGCCGTCGCGGCGTCGGCTGCCTCGATGATCCAGCGGCCCGAGTCCCTGGCCTGCTCGTAGATGTCGAGATGCACGAGCTTGTTCTGGTCGTTGAACCGGTACACCGCGATCACGTTCTTGCGAATGAATTCGTCGCCGCGCCAGTGCCGCTCCTCGATCTCCTGGAAAACGGCGTTGCCGATCTCGCTGATCTGGAATTCGGTGAACTCGAATCGAGTTCCGCCGGCCATCCAGCCGGCAAGAAACTTCTTGTAATCGGACCAGTTCAGTTCCTCGAGGTAAGCCCCGACTCGCTTGAAGGTGTCCGGGTCTATGAACGCTGCGAGCGGCTCCCAGTCCTGAGGCGACGAGATTCCCGCTGCCATCACATTCTTCTGGGTCTCGACGAAGTCGTACACGCGCCGTGTGAGCGGTCCGAGTTCGCTGGTCGTGGCTGTCGCCGTCACGATGTTCATCTCGGTCTCCCCTTGTCCCCGGCGCCCGGACGCGGCGATGCCGATCGGGCACGCGCCGGCCAGCCGGCGACTCTCGCCGGGTCGTCGACGACGGGACGGGGCCGCATCGATGCATCTCCCGACATGCATGCGCACCATAGCCCCGATCTAGCGACGGATCATGCGCCGGTCACCCGGGCTGGAGAACGAGGACTGGCCGGTCGCCGTGCCGGGGGACTCGCCGCCCGCTGCCCCCTCTGAGACAATGCACGCGGCGAGGCCCGTTCCCCCTTCAAGGCTGGCTCTCCTGCAGGAGCTCCGATGAAAATCTCGTTCGACGGACAGGTCGTGGTCATCACCGGGGCGGGCGGGCGCCTCGGCCGCGCCTACGCGCGCGATCTCGCGCGCCGAGGGGCGGCGGTCGTCGTCAACGACATCGTGTCCGGCAGCACGGGGGAATCGGCTGCTGACAGCGTCGTCACGGAGATCGAGGCCGAGGGCGGCAGGGCCGTGGCGTCCCACGACTCCGTGGCGACCGCGGACGGCGGCGCGGCGATCATCGAGCGAGCGATCGATCGCTTCGGCAGCGTCGACGCCGTCATCCACAACGCGGGCACCTGGCGCCACGTGCCCTACGACGAGATGACACCCGACAAGCTCGACCCGGTGCTCGACGTCCACCTGCGCGGCGCCTTCTTCGTGACCCAGCCCGCCTGGTCGATCATGAAGCAGAAGGGCTACGGCCGGATCGTGCTGACGAGCTCGTCGGCCGGGGCGTTCGGGCGCGAGTGGGGTGCGAACTACGCCGCGGCCAAGGCGGGACTGCTCGGCCTGGGCCGGGCGCTCGCACTCGAGGGTGGCCGACACGGCATCCTGACGAACTGTCTCCTGCCCATCGCGAAGCCCGACAGGCAGCCAGGCTCCGCGCCGGCGCCGCGCGCGCTCATCGAGCAGATGCAGCGATCGGGGCTGAAGGACGGGTTCCCGCCCCACGCCACGACGACGATGGTGGCGCCGATGCTGGCATGGCTCGCCAGCAGCGCGTGCACGGTCAACGGCGAGGCCTTCTCGGCGGGCTGCGGTCGCTACGCGCGGGCATTCATCGGCCTGACCCGGGGCTGGCTCAGCTCCGGCAGCGACAGCCCGACGCCCGAGGACATCGCCGAGCACCTCGACGACATCGAGGACCGCGACGCCTACACTGTACCCGGCGCGATCTGGGACGAGCTGCGCGCGATCGGGCTCGCCATCGCCGAACGAGACGGGATCGAGGACCTCTTCGACGAGTGACTCCGCCCGCCATCCGGTCGTGCAGCAGGGCGACCCGGAACCGGACGGTTACACGACTGAGGCCTGCCGAGTCGCTCTAGTCGGGAGGAGACGCGAGCTGCTCCAGGAGCTCGCCCAGTCGCTCGAGCTCCTGGCCGTAGCGTCCCCAGTCCCCCTCGCGCTGGGCGTCGATGGCGCGCCGGTAGCTCTCGCGCGCCTGGCCGGCGATATCCGTGTCGCCCGCTGCGCCCGGAGGAAGCTCTCCGGTCACCCCGGAAGACGTCGGCCGCGCGCGCCCGGCGGGCGGCCGGGGGCCGTCCGCCGACGGGAAGAGCCTCTCCAGCGCGGCGTCGAGGGTCTCCTCCATCACGATCTGGTTCAGGTAGGCCACGACCACGCGTTTCATTTCCGGGATCCGGCCGCCCGCCGAGCGCAGGTACAGCGGCCGGATGTAGAGCATCGACTCCTCGATGGGGATGACCAGGAGGTTGCCCTGGATGACCTCGGAGCCCTGCTGATTCCACAGCGTGATCTGAGGCGCGATCGCCTGGTCCTGATTGATACGCGCGGCGATCTGGCGCGGGCCGAAGACGACCGTCTGCTTGGGGAACTGGAAGACCTTCAGCTCGCCGTAGTTCTGGCCATCGCTGCGCGCCACCATCCAGGCGGCCAGGTTGTCCTTCTGACGGGGCGTGTACGGCAGCATCTGGATGTACTCGGGCTCGGTCTCTCCAGGCAGCCTCATGATGGTGTAGTAGGGCTCCATCGGCTCGGCGCGCGGCCCCTCCTCGATCGCCGGGATCTCCCACTGGTCCTCCTTGTTGTAGAAGACCGCCGGGTTGGTCATGTGGAAGGTCGCGAAGACCTCGGCCTGCTGCGCGAAGATCCACTCCGGGTACCGCAGCCGCGTACGCAGGCCCTCGGGCATGGCCTCGAGCGGCTCGAACAGGTCCGGAAAGATCCGGCTCAGCGTCGCCGCCACCGGGTCGTCTGGATCGATCAGATGAAACGTCGTCGTTCCGTGGTACGCATCGATGGTCACCTTGACCGAGTTGCGGATGTAGTTGATGCCCGCGCGGCTCGTCGTCGAGTAGGGATACTGGTCGCTCGTGGTGTACGCGTCCTGGACCCAGATCAGCCTGCCCTCGGAGATCGCTATGTACGGATCGGGGTCGTAGGTCAGGAACGGCGCGATCCTGCGCACGCGCTCGGAGATCCGGCGGTACATGAGCGCGCGGCTCTCGGAGCTCACGCTGGGTGAGAACAGCGTGTCGGCCGAGCGGAACCGGGCCGCGAAGAGCAGCCGCCGCAACAGGCCGCCGATCTCGACACCGCCATCGCCGTCGTAGCGATTGAAGGCGTTGTCTTCTCCCTGGGGATAGTTGAACTCCTCGGTGTCGGTGTTCACGAAGACGTGATCGTTCGAGAGCTCCCCGTAGTAGATCTCGGGCCGCGTCACCTGCAGGTCGACCGACGAGGCCGGCGGCAGATCCTTGATGAACAGGACCGGAAGGCCCTCGGGCGTGACCTGGTTGACGGGTCCGAGCGTGACCCCGTAGCCGTGCGTGAACGTCAGTCGCTCGTTGATCCACGTGCGGCTGGGCAGGCTCTCCGAGTTCAGCTCGCGCGCGGAGAGCATGATCTGGCGGTACTCGCCGTCGATCGTGTAGCGGTCGTTGTCGACCGACACGAAGTCGTAGTAGGTGCGGATCTCCTGGATCTGACCGAAGGTGTCGAGCAGCGGCTGATCGTTCCACAGCGGCACGTTGTCCAGGGTGGTGCGGTTGCGCTCCAGATCCTCGAGGGTCAGGCGCGCTTCCCCCGACAGGGGACTCTCGACGACCTCGTCAAGCGCGAACGCAGCGCGTGTCGATGCGATGTTGTGAATGATGTACGGCGTCTCGCGGACCTGCTGGTTGGGTGCCACGACGAAGCGGCTGACGATCGGGGCGTAGAGGCCGCTGCCGATCGAGACCGTGAGGTAGAGGCCGACCGCCCCGATCAGTGGCCAGAAGCGCGCGGCCCAGATCTGGTACAGGGCCAGGCCGACGCCCAGGCAGCTCGCGTACACGAGAAGCCAGAGCGCGGGCATGCGGGCATGGACGTCGACATACGAGGCGCCGTGAACGATGCCCGAGGCGGTCGTCAGGAGCTCGGGGATGCGCAGCCAGGCACCCCAGGCGAGTGCCGCGAGCGTGAGTGCAACCAGGACGGAGACGTGGCGAACGGCGACGCGACCGGCGAAGAAGCCGCGCCGGGCGTCGATGCCGAGGTTTCCCGCGGTGACGTGAAGAGCGGCCACGCCCACCAGGGCGATCACGAGGGTGAAGACGACCAGGCCCTGGACGAAGTGAAGGAACGGCAGCTCGAGAATGTAGAAGCCGACGTCGTGGCCCAGGATCGGGTCGACGCTCCCGAAGGGCACGGCGTAGCGCCACAGCAGCCAGGTCTCCCAGCGCGCCGACGCGAACAGCGCGACGAAGAACGCCAGGATGCCGGCGCCGGTGAGGATCGGCACCACGAAGCGAGCCATGTCGACCGTCACGCGCCGCGGGCCGTCCGCCGACATCACGGTGAAATCGCGACGCCGCAGTGCACCCCGCGCGAGGTGAAGATTGGCCCAGATCACCCCGAACACGAATGCGAAGGCGATGGCCCCCAGCAGGATGCGCGTTCCGAGCGAGCGCGTGAACACCTGCGCGTGGCCGACGGCTCCGAACCAGATCCAGTCGGTGACGAGGTCGACCACGGCGGGAACGACGGTGACGAGGCAGAACAGCCCGATGAGCAGTGCGAGGCGTGATGGCGGCACGTGACTCCTGGTCAGTGTGATCTGGACGCACGGGTGGGGGGCGGCGGCCTTTCCGCGCGCCCTCCGGGACAGGGGAACATAGACGGGGCCTCGTGTGCGCGGGGGGGCCGACCCCCGGCGAATCCCCGGGAGACCCGTCGGGAAACCCCTGCGCGATCAGGCTGTTAGAATCGGGGGTCGACGAGCACCCCTGATTCCGGGCGGCCTGAATGGACACGAACAGACGGACTGAACTGCTTCTCGCGACGGACGAGACCATCGACGATGCCGTGAATCACGCCGATCCCCTGGTGCTGCGCGGCCTCCTCTACCAGCTGACGGGAGACGAGAGTCTGGTCGCGATGGAGGTCGAGAGCACGACCTACGGGAACTTCGACGCGGAGATTCTCGTGCGGGAGGAGGACGTCGGCTCGGTCCGATCGAAGGCGGCGGCCTTCCTCGAGGCGTACCGGGACCGGGGCGCGCCCGACATCCCGCCGGGCCCGCCCGGGAGGCTGCACCGCAGCATCAACCTGACGACCGGCGTCGAGATCGCCGATTCCGAGGTGGGGCTGTGGCTGGAGCAGCTGGCCCTGGACCCGTTCTGCCGCGGCCTGTCCTGGAAGGAGAAGCCGGAGCCGGAAGCGCTGGAGGACTTCACCGTTGCCGTCATCGGCGCGGGAATGGGCGGCCTCAACGCGGCCGTGTTGCTCAAGCAGGCCGGCATCTCGCACTTCGTGCTCGAGAAGAACGACGAGGTCGGCGGCACGTGGTACGAGAACCGCTACCCCGGTGCGCGGGTCGACTCGCCGAGTCGAACCTACACGCACGTCTTCGGCGTCGACTTCGTCCACCCGTACAGCTTCTGCCCGCAGAGCGTCAACCTGAGCTACTTCAAGTGGGTCGCCGACCGCTACGGCGTCCGGGAGAACATCGCCTTCAACACCGAGGTCAGGTCGATCGTCTGGGACGAAGAGGCCGGGCTCTGGGAGATCACCGCCGACGGACCGGAGGGCACGAGGACCTGGCGCGTGAACGCGGTCATCACCGCGGTTGGCTTCCTCGCCCGGCCCAATCTGCCCTCCATCGAAGGAATGGACACCTTCCGGGGGCGGGCCTTTCACACCGCCCGCTGGCCCGAGGACCTCGACCTCGCCGGGAAGCGGGTGGCGGTCATCGGCACGGGGGCGAGCGGCTACCAGACGACGCCCGAGCTCGCGAAGCTGGCGGGGCACGTCCACCTGTTCCAGCGGACGCCGGGCTGGTGCTTCGAGGTGCCCGGCTACCTGGCGCCCCTTCAACCGCAGGTGAACTGGCTGGACCGCTGCTTCCCCTACTACATGAACTTCGCGCGTCTCCGGAGCACCTGGATGGCGGCGCCCCAGAAGGCACCGGGCCGCCTCCACATCGATCCCGACTTCGAGGATCCCCATGCGAGGAGCGCGCGGAACAAGATCGTGCGGGACCAGCGCATCGCCTTCATGGCGCGCAAGCTCGCCTCCCGTCCCGAGCTCGTCGAGAAGATGATCCCGCCGTATCCCCCCATGGCGGCGCGCCACATCCTCGTCGACGAGGACGAGAACGTCTACACGGCCCTGACCCGCGAGAACGTCAGCCTGGTGACGGATTCGATCGAGAGGATCACGCCCGACGGGATCGTGACCGAGGGTGGCAAGACCATCCCCGTCGACATCATCGTCTACGCGACGGGGTTCCGGGCCAATGACTTCCTGTGGCCGATGGACGTGCGTGGACGCGGTGGAGCCCGCGTGGAGCAGCTCTGGGAGAGGGACGGACCGCGCGCGTACCTGGGCACGATGCTGCCGGGATTTCCGAACTTCTTCATGGTCTACGGTCCGAACACGAACAACTTCGGCGGCCTCCAGATCGTCGACTTCGAGGAGCTGGTGATCCGCTTCGCGCTCGAGTGCGTGGGCGGCCTGATCACCCAGGGGAAGAGCACGGTCGAGGTGACGCACGACGCCTACTGGCGCTACAACGCGGAGCTGGATCGCTGCGAGGCGCGGATGCTGTACTCCGATCCCCGCGTCAACACCTACTACCAGAACGAGCACCGTCGATCTGCCGTGAACAACCCGATCGACATCCGGAGGATCTGGTCGTGGACCCAGGACCCGAGCGGGAAGTCGCAGCCCGGCTCCGATCCGAGCATCCGGCCCCGCTTCGGTCAGGACCTGATCGTGGAGTAGCTCCGCGCCGGAGTCCCCGCGATCACGCGAGTCGTCGGCGTCAGGAAGAGGTCGCGCGCGCGCCGTCCAGGAATCCGCTCTTCGCCAGCGCCCGCGCCACGAAGTCGCGAGCGCTCCGCTTCCACATCGCCGCCACGTGTCCCGAGGGGAACCAGTGGATCTCCGGCCTGTCCCAGTGCCGCCAGAGTGCCCGTGCCTGGCTCGGCCGCGTGACGCGATCTCCCGTGCCGGCGAAGATGAAGCGTCGCTCGACCGGGAGCAGCGGGTCGAAGGTGAGCGGCGAGACCACATAGGTCGCCGCACGTACGAGATCCCAGTCGACATCGAGCTCTGGCGACGCTCCGTAGGCCCGGACCAGCCACGGCTCGTTGTCGCGGGAAAGGCTCGAGAAGTCGACCGCCGGGATCCCGGCCACCACGCATCCGAGCCCGGGCTCGAGCCCTGCGACGAGCGAGGCCGTGTAGCCGCCCAGCGAGATCCCGTACAGCCCGACCTGTCGGGCGAGGCGCTCTTCTCGCAGCCAGCGGATCAGGCGGCGGATCTCCCATACCGCCTGGGCGAAGATCTGGACGGCGGTCGTGTAGTCGGGCGACATCATCTCGCCTCCACTGAACTGCGCGCCGGAGCGGGGGCCGTGCAGGGGAAGCACGTAGAAGGCGACGTTCAGCCCCAGCTCCTCGTGCAGCCACCTGGAGCCGAACCCCGAGAAGGTCGACCGCGTGTCTCCCATGCCGAAGCCATGGACACACAGCACCCACGGCCGCGGCTCGCCCGGGTGCTCGAGCAGGTAGGCATGCGCGGTCCGGTTCAGCGCGAGGTCGAGCCATCGCTGGGCGCCGGGCTCGTCTGCACGCGGCGCATACTCACTGGCGAAGCGCAGATGTGCGTAGTGCTCCTCCCTCGATCCGCTGCCCTGGCTCGTCGCCTCGATCTCGACATCGCGCAGCGGCGGGGGATCCACGTGGTAGGCGCGCGGATCGTCGAGCCAGCCCCGGTCCCGGTAGAGCGCGAGGGCCGCGGTGAGCTCTTCTGCTCCCCTGCGAATCGTGTCGGGGTCCGGCATGCCGCTGAAGATGTTCAGGCCCAGCGTGAAGCTGCGGTCGAGCGTCGACTCCATGAGCGCCATCAACGAGGGCTCGAGCGGCGGCACGTCGGTGTAGCGGGACCGGCCCCGGGCCGCGTCCCAGCTCTCGGACAGGAGGGTACCGAGCTGGAGTGTGGGCAGCAGGAGCAGCTTCGAGAGGATGCTGGAAGCCACGAGACCTCGGACTCGCCGGGACGGCGCGGAGGCAGAGCCTACCGGATACGGCCACACGCTTCAGCGAAGGGCACGGGTCTCCGTCGGGCGCGCGATCGACCCGTCCCTGGCGAGCACATCCCCTCTGCAGCCGTGTAGTGTGGGGGAGCGACGAGAACCCCCGAGCCGGACCCGTCCGGAGGCCCGATGAAGCAGCTCAGCCCGATCGACGCCGCCTTCGTCCTGCTGGAGCGACCGCGCACGCCATTCCACGTCACGATGGTGAACCTGTACGACCGGTCGACGTGCGTGGGCAAGCCCACCGAGTTCGACGACATCGTCGAGGCCGTGCGCAAGAGCTTGCCGGCGGCACCGACGCTCCGTCGAAGGATCGTGCGCGTCCCCTTCGACCTCGACTACCCCTACTGGGTCGAGGACAAGGACTTCGATCTCGACTTCCACATGCGCCACCTCGCGCTACCGAAGCCCGGAAACTGGGCGCAGTTCCGCAAGCAGGTCTCGCGACTCGTCTCGCGTCCTCTGGACCTGTCGCGACCGCCGTGGGAGATGACCGTGATCGATGGCGTCGATGCCGTCGAAGGCATCCCGGCCGGCGCCTTCGCGACCGTCCTGAAGATCCACCACTCCGCCGTCGACGGGGAAGCGGGCGTCGAGCTCCTCACCGCACTGCACCAGCAAGACCCCGCGCAGGAGCCGGCGGAGCTCCTGGACCGCTGGAAGCCCGAGCGCGTTCCCCGCAACGGGGAGCTCTTGCGGCGCGCCGGCCTCAACAGCGTTCTCCGTCCCGCGAACATCCTGCAGCTCCTGCTCTCCAACGCGAGGACGCTCGTCCGTGCGGCCTTCGAGGAGATCCGATCTCCGGACGACGGCGAGGATGTCGAGATCCCCAGGGTGTCGTTCAACGGGAGGGTGTCGGCGCATCGCGTCTTCGACGACGCGTACTGCACGCTCGACGAGCTCAAGCGTGTCCGCAAGGCGGTGCCCGGTGCGACCATCAACGACGTCTGCCTGACGATCGTGGCCGAGGCCCTGCGGCGCTACCTGGACGCGAAGGGCGAGCTGCCCACGCAGTCCCTCGTGACCGCCGTGCCGATCTCGACCCGGACCCCGGAGCAGGCCAGGTCCGGCGGCAACCAGATCGCGGTCGCGATGATCTCGTTGCACACGAACATCGCCGCTCCGCTCGAGCGCCTTGCCAGGATCTCGAGCGAGACGCGTGAGCGAAAGGCCGTCCAGGATGGAGTCGTGATGCCCGTGATCCTCGAGGCCGTCCAGAACCTGCCCGGTGCGCTGGTCGGCGTTGCCGCGCGGGCCGTACCGCTAGTGATGTCGTCGATCGCGTCGTCGGCGACCTCGGTGCCCTGCAACACCATGGTGAGCAACGTTCCGGGGCCCATCGAGCCGCTGTACTTGCTGGGCTCGCAGATCGTGCGTTCGACGGGGTGTGCACCCCTGATGGACGGGGGTGGCCTGCTGCACAGCGTCTGCAGCTTCGCCGGTCGGTTCGCCTTCTCGTTCACCGCCTGCCCGGACCTGATGCCGGACACCGGGTTCTACCGCGACTGCCTGCAGGGCGCGATGCGGGACATGGTGAGGGCAGCGGGAGACGCGCCGGTCAGCACCGGGTCCGTACAGGGGTAGGCGCCTCTGCCCGTCGCGGCGGATCAGCTCGGGGACGCCGCTGCCCCGAGGGAGGCCGCGATCGCCTCGTCGATCAGGCGGCGAGGCTCGCGCTGCATCAGCGCGCTCACGTGGCCGCCGGTGCACCAGCTGATACGCGGCCTGTCCCAGTGGTTCCAGAGCGCCCGGACCTGGGTCATCGGAACGAAGTGGTCCCCGGTCGCGGCGAAGATGAAGCGGCGGTCGCGCCCGGGCCTCGGCGAGACCGCGAGCGGTGACACGACCCGGTGGATGGCGCGGTCGCGCGCGGCATCCATGCCGGCCGCTTGCAGGGCGCGTTGCTCCAGCGAGCTGGCCAGGTACTCGTTCGTCGCGATCAGGTCCGATGGAGGGGCCCCGGCGATGACGCAGGCCAGCCCATCCTCGAGACCGGCGAGGAGCGCGGTCGTGTAGCCGCCCAGGGAGATCCCCAGGACCCCGATCTGCGTGGCCTCCTGGGCTCGCAGCCAGCCGATGAGCCGCCGCAGATCCCACACCGACTGCGACTCGGCGTGCACCAGGTCCAGCGGCGAGAGCCCGAGGAAGTCCGCACCGCTGAACCGGCTGGAGGACCGCGGTCCGTGGACCGGGAGCGCGATCAGGGCCAGGTTCAGTCCCGCGCGCTGGTGGAGCTCCTGCACGCGGAAGGCCGGGATACCCATCTCCGGCGTGCCCATCCCCGCGCCGTGGACGCAGACGAGCCAGGGACCCGGCTCCCGTCGCCGGACGATCCACGCGTGGCATGTCCGGTTCTCGCGGTACGAGAGCCAGCGGTCACGGCCGGGAAGGTCTGCGTGGGGCTCGAAGCCACTCTCGAAGCGAATGTGCTCGCAGTCGACGCCGCGGATGTGGAGCGAGCTGGACTCGACCGCATCCACTGCCGGCGGCACGACGTGGAAGCTCTCGGGCTTCTCGATCCAGCCGCGCCCGGTCAGGAGCGCGTGGGCCGTCTCGGACTCGCGCACCGCGTCACGCACCGCCGCGGCGGAGGGGGGTGGCTGCATCCACGTCATGACGCTGAGCATCGCGTCGTCGAGCGCGACGCGGGTGCCATAGGCGATCGATGGAGGCGGTGCCGGAACGTCTGCGAGCGGCGGCTCGAGGCGGATGCCGAGCCAGCCCGCCGCGACGAACGCGGCAGCCGACGCTGTCAGCGCCGTCACGCCCAGGATCCCACCGCCCAGCAGCCCCAGCGGAAGCGTGAGCAGCAGCCCCAGCACGGCGCCGACCGCGGCGTGCGCCGGCGCGCGCATGTCCGGCTCCAGCAGACCCCGCACACCCCCCGACAGCATCAACGCGCCCGGCACGACCGCCAGCAGGCCGGCGGCGAGACCCGATCGCGACGCGAGTGCGATCAGGGAGACCCCGGCGAGCGCCGGGATCCAGGCACTGACGCGCCGGAGCGGCCGCATCAGGACCACGCCGGAGCCTCCCGGACGGGCTCCCCCCGCACTTCGAACCGACCTGCTCGACGTGTCACGATCGTCTCCTCTTCCGGATCGACGGGTACCGGATGCGCCGCGCGGCCGGCATCGCCCGCAAGCTCCGCGGTCCGTCGATCGCCTCGCATGACAGGGACAGGGCTCGAGCGTATTCTACGGTGATCGCTCCGGGAGGGCTCGAGATCGCCTCGATCAGCGTCATCTCGCTGTCAGACCACCTCCCCTTCGGGGCGCGGATTCGCGGCGTCACTCGCGAGAAGCTGAGCGACCCGTCGGTTCGCGGGCAGATTGCCAGCGTGTTCGAGGATCGCGGGCTGCTCGTCTTCGAGGACGTGGAGCCCTCGGGCGAGATGCAGCTCGAGCTCGCCGGCGTGTTCGGACCGCTCCGACACCACGCGATGGAGTCCGTCTCGCGGGTCGAGATCGGTCCGGGAATCAGCTTCACCGAGCTGGCCGCCCGTCCCGGCGAGGGGAACGTCTTCGAGATCGACGGCAGGCCGCTCGCCGGCTGGACGCCGTGGCACTGGGACGCCTGCTACGCGCCGGAGATCTACAGGGCAGGGTTGCTCCGGGCCCTGGAGATTCCCCCGGAAGGGGGTCTCACGGGATTCGCGGACGGCGTGCAGCTGCACGGGGCGATCTCACCCGAGCTGCGCGCGAGATTCGAGGAGCTGGACATCCTCTACCAGGTCGGGCTGATGATGATGAACCAGCGCTTCGGAATGCCCGGGAGCTACCGCGTGATCCACGTTCCACCCTCGACGCGGGACATGCTCAGGGAATGCGAGGGCGCGCCCAGGGCGATCCATCCCGCGATCTGGCGCCGCAGCTCCGGCGAGAAGGTGCTGCACGTCTCACCCTGGCAGGCCGCGGGGATCGAGGGGCACGAGGATCCCGAGGGCGATGCGCTCCTCGAGTCCCTGTGCCAGGAGATCTACGCGAAGATGCGGCCCTACTGGCACTGCTGGAAGCCGACCGACATGCTGATCTGGGACAACTGGCGGTTCATCCATTCCGTCAGCGGCCACGATCCGGTGCACTCGCGGCGCGTGCACCGGGCGACGATCGACGGCGACTACGGCCTCGGACGGCCGGAGGTGAGCGGGAATCCGTAGCTGCGGTTCCGCGCCGTCCGCGGTGCGACGTCGGGTCCGGGGCGCGTTGACCCGGGAGGCCCGCCGGTGCCACAGTTCGCCCGAGCCGGACCGACGCGGGTCCGGGGAGGCAGAGCATGAGCGAGGCGCCGGCCGGACCCTGGACGGAGAGTCGCTCCTACGTCGCCGGCCGCTGGGTCGAGGGCGACGAGGCGCTGCCGGTCGAGAACCCGGCCGACGAGCAGACCTTCGCCGAGGTCTCGGCCACGCCCCTGGCCGAGGTGCGCCGCGCGATCGGCGAGGCGCGTCGCGCGTTCGACGAGGGCGTCTGGGCGCAGGCCAGTCCGGCCGAGCGCGCGCGCGTCCTCGGTCTCTTCCTGGATCACATCCTCGAGCAGCGCTCCGCGCTGGGCACGACCGTGATGCTGGAGGCGGGCCAGCCGCGCGCCTTCGCCGAGATGGGCCAGGTCGTCGGGGGCGTCGCGCAGGCGCGGGACTACATCGACCTGTACCTCTCGATGCCGCACGAGGAGCCGAACCCCGTACCGCTCGACGAGCTGGTGGGGGGCCGTGTGGCGCTGAGCTTCCGTCACCACGAGCCGATCGGCGTGGTCACGGCCATCACGCCGTACAACGCCGCGCTGCTGATGGCGTTCCAGAAGCTCATCCCCGCCCTCGTGGCGGGCAACTCGGTCCTGCTCCGGCCCAGTCCGCTCACCCCGCTGGCCTCGCTCGTCCTCGGAGCCGCCGCCGACGCGGCCGGGCTGCCGCACGGCGTGCTCAGCGTCATCGTCGAGGGGGGCACGGCGGGCGCCGAGCTGCTGACGACGGACCCCGCGGTCGACATGGTCTCGTTCACGGGCTCGACGGGCGTCGGCCGCCAGATCCTGGCGCAGGCCGCCCCCACCGTGAAGCGGGTCGCGCTCGAGCTGGGGGGCAAGTCGGCGCAGATCTACCTGCCCGACGCCGTGGAGCGCGCCGGAGCGGGCGCGCTCGGGGCCGTCGGCATGATGGCCGGGCAGGCCTGCGTCGCCGCCACGCGGATCCTCGTGCCCGCAGACCGCAGGGACGAGGTGATCGAGTCCGCCGGCAAGGCGCTCGCCGGCCTGGTCGTCGGCGACCCGCGCGACCCGGCGGTCACGATGGGCCCCGTGATCAGCGCGGCCCAGCTCGCGCGCTGCGAGCGGTACGTCGCACTGGCCCGGGAGCACGGCGGGCGCGTCGCGTCCGGGGGCGAGCGCAGCCCCGGCCATGCGCGCGGTCACTTCTTCGAGCCCACCGTTCTCGATCTGCCCGACAACGCGAATCCCGCCGCGCAGGACGAGATCTTCGGGCCGATCGTCGCCGTGCTCGGATATCGCGATCTCGACGACGCCGTCCGGATCGCCAACGACAGCGCCTACGGGCTCTCGGGGCAGGTCTACGGCAGCGACGTCGCGCTCGCGACGCGCGTCGCCCGGCGTCTGCGCACGGGCGCGGTCAACGTGAACACGGGGGTCTTCTCCGCCTACGCCTCGTCGGGGGGCTACAAGCAGAGCGGCCTCGGTCGCGAGCGCGGACCCGAGGGCATCCGCGCCTTCCAGCAGATGAAGCACCTCGCGATCGGCGAGCTGCGCTAGCTGCGACTAGAGAATCGCCTGGTCGCTGCGCAGCTTCCCGATCTCGTCCCAGCTCAGGCCCAGGTCGAGGAGCACCTGCTCGGTGTGCGCCCCGACCTCGGGGGCGGGCTGCAGCTCCGGCACCTGCTCGTCGAACTGGCAGGGATTCGAGACCAGCTCGTAGCTCGAGCCGTCGGGCGCCTCCAGCTCCGCGAGGTAGCCGTTGGCCAGCGTCTGCGGGTCGCTGCGCACCTCTCGTGCGCTCTGCACGGGCGCCCAGGGCAGGTCGGCCCCGCCGAGCACCCCGCGCCAGTGGTCGTAGGAGTGCTTCGCGAACTCGTCGGCGAGCAGCTCGAAGAGCACCGGCCCGTTCTCGCGGCGCGCGTCCGGCTCCCGGAAGCGCGCGTCGCCGAGCAGGTCCTCGCGCCCGATGGCGCGGCAGAACGGCTCCCAGTAGCGGTCCGGCTGCAGCATGACCAGCGAGATGTGACGGCCGTCGGCGCTCGTGTACGTCGACACCAGCGGATTCGCCGGCCCGCGATAGGGCGCGTGCGTATCGTAGTCGGGATTCCCGCACGAGGTGATGTCGGCCGACAGGACCCACATGGCGGTTGCCAGCAGCGAGACGTCGACCACGGACGGCTCGCCGGTGTGCGCGCGCCGGAACAGCGCGCCGGCGATCCCGAAGGCCAGGTTCATCGCCGAGGTGTGGTCCCCGAAGGCCGGGCGCTGCGGCAGGGCGCCCTCCAGACCCGGCGGCGCCACCGTGTGGCCGACGCCGCCGCGCGCCCAGAAGGCCGTGGCGTCGTAGCAGGGGATCCCGGCCTCGGGCCCGCGCACGCCCACGCCGTGGCCCCGCGCGTAGATGATGCGCGGGTTCCGGGCGCGCAGGTCCTCGACGCTCAGCCCGAGGCGCTCGAGCGCGGGATAGCGCAGGCTCGTCAGGAAGACGTCGGCCGACTCGACCAGCCGCAGCAGCGTCTCGATGCCACCGGGCTCCTTGAGGTTGAGTGCGACACTGCGCTTGCCCCGGTTGTTCTGCTCGACGCGCGGGTCGACCGTGCCCAGCTTGACGCCGAGCCCCTGCGTGAACAGCCCGCGAGCGGGATCGCCCGTGCGCGGGTCCTCGACCTTCACGACGTCGGCGCCGAGATCGCAGAGCAGCGCTCCGCAGGACGGAACGAAGACCCACTGGGCCAGCTCCACGATCCGCACACCCTCGAAGACCTGTCTCATGGGCGTCTCTCTTCCCGCTGCGCCGCCCCGGTCATCCGGCGGGCGCGGATTGACTGCCGCGATCGGCAGGGGATAGATTGCGGCCACCGACGGCGAAGCAAGCGGATCCACTCACCGGAGAGACCTCATGACCGAGATCGGCATTGTACCCGGCGAGCCCCGGACCGTGGCGCCATGAGGCTGGCCGGAAAGTCGGCGATCATCACAGGTGCCGGCTCGGGCGTGGGTCGCGCGTCGGCACTGCGCTTCGCCGCCGAGGGCGCGCGGGTGCTGGTGGCCGACGTGCAGAAGGACTGGGCCGCGGAGACGGTGCGGCTCGTGAAGGAGTCCGGCGGTGAGGCGATCGCGCAGCACTGCGACGTGACGGTCGAGGAGGACGTCGCCAGCACCGTGGCGGCGGCGGTCGAGCACTTCGGACGGCTCGACATCATGTTCAACAACGCCGGGGTCACCGGCGCGAAGACGGGCGCCACGTTCGAGGACAGCACCGGAGAGGACTGGCTGCGTCTGACCGGGATCAACTTCGGCGGCGTCTTCCACGGCTGCAAGCACGCGGTCATCCGCTTCAAGGCCCAGGGCGACGGCGGGGTGATCGTCAACACGGGCTCGGTCGCGGGCATGGTGGGCTTCGGCAGCGTGGTGTACGGGGCGACGAAGGGCGCGGTCAACCAGATGACGAAGGGCCTGGCGATCGAGTGCGCGCCGTTCGACATCCGGGTCAACGCCATCTGCCCGAGCGCGATGCCGCTGACCAACTTCTTCATGCTCGACCCGGACCAGCCGTTCTCGGCACCGCCCGACGCGATGCTCGAGAGCACCTCGGCGCTCCAGCCGCTCGGCCGGTACATCACGGCCGAGGACTGCGCCGCCGCCGCGGTCTTCCTGGCGTCGGACGAGGCCAGGAACATCACGGGTGTGCTTCTCCCCGTCGACGGCGGCTACGTCGCCGCCTGACGGACGCGGCACTGGCGTTCCGATGACGGAGTCCGCCGGCGACGCGGCCTTCTATGCGAGGGCGGCGAAGCACCGCGACATCGACCTCGGCGCGCTGGCGCGGGTACTCGTCGCCACGCTGGGGCGCCGCCTGCGCGCCACCGACGTCGAGGTCGCCGACCTGCGCCTGCCGAAGGGCGCGGGAACGTCGAGCGGGACGATCCTGTTCAGTGCGTCATGGAGCGCGGGCGGCACGCGGCAGGCGCGCGACCTCGTCGCGCGCACGCACCCCGAGAAGATCCAGCTGTACCACGAGCCGGACTTCCACCGGCAGTACGCCGTGCTCGAGGCGCTCCACCGCTCCGGCCGGGTGCGCGTCCCGGAGCCGCTCTTCTACGAGGAGGACGCGAGCGCGCTCGGCGTCCCGTTCTTCGTGATGGAGCAGCTGCACGGGCGGGTCCCGGTGACCTCTCCTCCCTACAACAGCGAGGGCTTCCTGCGCGATGCCACGCCCGCGCAGCGGCGCGTCGCCTGGCAGAGCGCGGCGGAGGAGCTGTGCCGCATCGCCGCAGTGCCGGTGAGCGAGATGGAGTTCCTGCGCCGCAGGGAGCCCGGCACATCGGAGCTCGAGCGGCACCTGGAGTACTGGCGGGGGGCGGTGGACTGGTCGACGGGCGGCAACACGCCCGATGAGGTCTGGACGCTGTACGAGTGGCTCGTGAAGCACCTGCCGGCCGAGCGACCCGAAGGCCTGGCCTGGGGCGACGCGCGCATCGGCAACATGATGTTCGGGGACGACTTCCGGCTGGTCGGCGTGATGGACTGGGAGGCCGCCAGCCTCGGTGGGATCCGCCAGGACCTGGGCTGGTGGCTCTTCTTCGACGACTTCAACGGCCCCGCCCGCGGCCTGCAGACCCTGGACGGTCTGGGCACGCGCGATGAGACCCTCGCCCTGTGGGAGCAGCGGGTCGGAGAGCCGGCGGGGGACCTCACCTGGTTCGAGGCGTTCACGGGCTTCCAGATCGTGATCCTCTCGCTGCGGATGCAGCTCGTCCTCGCGGGCCCCGGGGCGTTCGACCTCGAGTCGAACCTGGGCTTCCGGATCGTGCGCGAGCGGCTCGGATGGTGAGCCCCGCTCCGCTGGACCTGGGAGTGGTGTGCTCGCCGGAGTGGCTCGACGCGGTACTCGCGCCGCGCTTCCCGGGCGTGCGCGTCGCCGGCACGACGGTCGTCGAGGAGCTGCGCACCGTCGCGACCAAGGTGCGCTTTCGCGTCTCGTACAAGGACAATCCCGCGGGTGCTCCCGAGGCGCTCTGCGTGAAGGGCTACTTCGCGCCCCACAGCGAGGGTGCGGCGGCCGGACTCGTCGAGGCGCGCTTCTACGCGACCACGGCACCGCTGCTGCCGCTGCGGGTGCCGCAGTGCGTGCACGCGGGCGTCGATCCGCAGACGGATCACGGACTGGTCCTGATGGAGGACCTCGTCGCGGGCGGCTGCACGTTCCTGACCGCGCTGAGCCCCTACACCGCCGACCAGACGGCGGCGACCCTCGAGCAGATCGCCCGGCTGCACACCGCTGACCCGGGTCCGCTCCGCGCACAGGACACCTCGTTCCTGGCGCCCCGCCTCGAGGGCTATCTCGGATACGTCAGCGAGGAGCGGCTGCAGACCCAGCTCGACGACGGACGTGCCGACGGACTCCCCCCGGAGCTGCGCCGCGCCGACCGGCTGCGGGCGGGGCTGCGCGCACTGGCGGCGCACAGCGCCGCCCACGCATCGACCCTGGTGCACGGCGACGCGCACGCCGGCAACCTGTACCTCGATCCTTCCGGCGAGCCGGGACTCATCGACTGGCAGGTGGTGCAGTGGGGTGCCTGGGAGCTCGACGTCGCCTATCACGTGGCAGCGGTGCTCGACGTCGAGGAGCGCCAGCGTCGCGAGCGCGACCTGCTCCGGCACTACCTCGAGTCGGTGCGGGCCCACGGGGGTGCGCCGCCCCCGGAGTCCGACGCCTGGGACGCCTACCGCCGGGCGCTGGTCTACGGCCACTTCATGTGGGCGATCACGCAGCGGGTCGCCCGGCCGATCCTGGAGACGTTCGCCCACCGACTCGGCTCGGCGGTGGCGGCGCACGAGAGCCTGGAGCGTCTGGGCGTGTGACGTGGTCCGGCGATCGAGCGGGAGGCCTGGCGCGGCGCGGCCGGCGCGTCTCGGAGTGCGACCGTCCGGGCCGCAGGCGGCGTTGACGGAGGCCCTGCGCTGATGGCGACACCGGACGACACGCTCGAGGTGGGACTCGTCCCGGGTGGCGGCAAGCGCACGATTCCCGAGCTCGAGGCCCTGCCGATCGACTCGCTCTGGGTCGGCGGCCACGTGGCATCGCGTAACCCGAGTCCCGAGGTGATGATGGGCCTGGCGCGGCTCGCCGCGCTGACCGAGCGCGTGCGCGTCGGCACGTCGATCCTGCTGCTGCCCCTGTATCCCCCGGCGCTGATCGCCAAGCAGGCCGCCGATCTCGACCGGGAGACCGGCGGCCGCCTGATCCTGGGCGTCGGCGTCGGTGGTGAGTACCCGCAGGAGTTCCGGGCCTGCCAGGTGCCGATCGAGGAGCGTGGGCGACGCGCCAGCGAGGCGATCGGGCTGATCCGGCGGCTCTGGACGGCCCGGGAGATCACGCACGAGGGCCGCTACTACGCCATGCAGGGCGTCCGTATCCACCCCGCGCCCGCGCAGCCCGGCGGCCCCCCGATCGTCGTCGCCGGGCGTTCCGAGGCGGCGATGCGCCGGGCCGCGACCGTCGGCGACGGCTGGTTCCCCTACCTGTACTCGCCCCGGCGCTACGCCGCCTCCGTCGAGACCGTCCGCGCCGTCGCCGCCGACTGCGGGCGGGACCTCGGCGGCTTCGGCTGGTACGTCTGGGTGTTCCTGAACATCGACGCCGACGGCGACGCCGCGCGCGAGCAGGCGGCCCGCTCGATGGGCGGCGCCTACGACCAGGACTTCCGCGCCATGGTCGACCGCGTGGCCGTGGCGGGAACCCCCGACGAAGTGATCGCCCGGCTGACGGAGTTCCACGACGCCGGCGCGCGCCACTTCGTCTTCAGCCCGGCCACGGCCGGCGCGGACCCGGACCCGGTGATCGACCGGCTGCTCGGCGAGGTGATTCCCGCGCTCCGCGAACACGTGCGACAGACGGGCTCGTAGCCGGGTCGCTGCCGGGCATCGAGGGAAGGTCATGCTGGAGCTCCACGCGGCGACGACCCCGAACACCCTCAAGGTCCTGTACATGCTGGGCGAGACGCAGCTCCCGTTTCGTCTGCGCCGCGTCCGTCTGTACCGCCACGAGCAGTTCAGTCCCGCGTTCCGCGCGCTCCACCCGCACGCGAAGGTCCCGGTGATCGTCGACCCGGAGGGCCCGGGCGGCGGACCTCACACCGTGTTCGAGTCTGGCGCGATCCTGCTCTACCTCGCCGGGAAGACCGGACGCCTGCTCGGCGAGACGCCGGCGGCGCGCAGCACGGTCCTGCAGTGGCTGATCCTGCAGGTGAGCACGCTCGGCCCGATGCTCGGCCAGGCCGCGCACTTCGGTCGCGCGGCTCCGGCCGGCAACGACTACGGGCGTCGCCGCTACCTCAGCGAGGCCGTTCGCCTGTGCGAGACGTTCGATGCGCGTCTGCGCGCGGCGCGCTTTCTCGGCGGCGACGACTTCTCGATCGCCGACATCGCCGCGTTCCCGTGGCTCTGGAAGCACCCCGGCATGCTCGGCATCTCGACCGCGGACTACCCCGGCCTCCGGCGCTGGATCGCCGAGAACGAGACGCGCCCCGGCTTCCTCGCCCACTACGAAGACTACCGCGAGCTCGTGCGCCTCGACAGGGCCGACCGGGATCGAGCGAGCGAGGACGACATCGATCGATTCCTCGGCCGGGGCCGCTACTGGCGCGTCTGAGCGCCGGCTCGTGAGGCGGTGCGCACGCTCTGCCCGGCGAGAGGGCCGGGTCAGGTCACGACCGCGGAGGCCGGGCGCGAGCCGCCGCCCTGCGGCACGCGACCGTCGATCCGGGCGCGTAGCTCGGCATGCGCCCGCGCGTCGAGCCGGAAGCCGAGCATGACCACGGTGGCGACGGCGAGCAGGATCGCGGGAATCGTCGACGTCGCCAGGCGGATGCCCTCGGGCGTGACCGCACCATCGGCTCCTGCGATCGCGAAGCCGACCACGGCGACCGACAGGGCGCCCGCGGCCTTGTCGGCCAGCTCCCAGGCGGCGAAGTAGGCGCCCTCCTTGCGCTGTCCCGTGTGCGCCTCGTCCCAGTCGAGGATGTCGGCCTTGATCGACGTGGGGAAGGTGCGCAGGGCCGCCTGCGAGAAGCCGATCAGCAGCATGGAGACGGTCGACGCCGTCAGCGACGCATAGGTCCAGCCCAGCAGCAGGAAGGCCAGGGCGCAGAGACCCGTAGCGGCGGTGTAGCAGCGGCCCTTTCCGAAGCGCCGGCCCAGAGGGATCCAGACGGGCACCGAGAGCGCGAAGGGCAGGGCGAAGCTCAGGATGCGGAGCGCGCTGGTGCCGGGCTGTCCGTAGTGCTCCGTGATGAACGGCACCGAGACCAGCAGGGCGCCGAGACCGAGCTCGGCGAGCACGAGCGCCAGCGTGAGGCGGCGCGCGTGCGGGTTTCGCAGCACGTCGCGCATCCCCGCGACCGGGCCGGTGGCGCCGCGCCCCTGGAATCCCTCGACCTCGCGCAGGCCGATCCCCGCGACCGCCAGGCAGAGGATCGTCAGTCCCGCGATCCCTCCCGCGACCCATCCAGCGACCTCGCGCATCGACGTCGCGTTCTCGACCATGTGCAGGGCGAGCAGGCCGCAGAAGAGCCCCAGGATCTCGGCACCGACACGCGCTGCCGACAGCCGCGTGCGCTCGTGATGATCGGGCGTGAGCTCCGCGCTGAGTGCCATGTACGGGATGCGCGCCGCCGTCAGCGCCGTGAAGAACAGGAGCAGGCAGCCACCCAGCCAGAGCGCGGCGGCTCCGCTTCCCGGTGTCCCGGGCACCCGCCACAGCGCCACGAAGGCGAGCCCGAGCGGCACGGCCGCGCCGAGCATCCAGGGCCGCCGTCGGCCCAGGCGCGAGCGCGTCCCGTCGCTGGCCCAGCCGGCGAGCGGATCGCTGACCGCGTCCCAGAGCCGCCCGCCCGCGAAGAGCAGGCCCACCATCACGGGCGACACGCCGATGACGTCGGTCGCGTACTTGAGCAGGAAGACCGTGATGAGCCAGTGCATCATCGTCAGACCCAGGGTCGGCAGCGCGTAGAGCGCGAGCGTGCGCCGGGACAGCGCCGGGTGGGCGCCGCTCAGCACGCCATCAGCTCGGGAACGTCGAGGCGGCGGCGCACCTCGTCCAGTGGCCGTTCCAGGAGCTCCTCCCAGGGTGCCACGCTCAGCTCCCGCGCACGCCTGCCGGCGCGCCAGCTGCGCCAGTGGGCACGGTGGCGACCGGGGTCGAGGCCCGTCGCATGGGTGACCAGCATCAGGATCACACGCAGCCCGCGTGTCGGGTCCTGCGCGTAGGTGAACCAGAGCAGCCGGGTCTCGCCCTCGGGTGTGGTCGGGCAGCCGGTCAGCACGTGCCAGAGGTCGTGCGTCACACTGATGCGGTCCCAGAACCAGCACCGGTACGGATCCAGCGGACGGCTCTCGCGCGCGATCGCGCGGTTCTTCTCGAGGATGCTGTCGGCCGCGAAGCCGTTGCGCTCGCAGAACGCGAGATACTCGCGGCCCAGGCTGCCGTCCGGCAGCGCGGCGAGCGCGGCCCGGTCGCCCAGGCGTGACACCAGGTCGGCTCGGGCGCGCAGCATCCGGCGGCCCTCCGGGCGACCCGCGAAGCGCTGGAAGCTCCGCTCCCCGTCCATGCCCCCGACGGCCTCGAAGAGCTCCAGGCCGGCCTGCACCGGATCCTCGGCGTGGCGCAGCTCGCGCAGCAGCCGGAAGACCTTGCGCCAGCGGAAGGCGTGACCCGGCGGCGGCGGCGGGATCTCCAGGCGCGGGCTCGGTGGCGCGGCGGCCGTTCCGGATCCGTGGATGGCGGGGCTCGCGTTCATCGGGTGGTCCTCCTCGCGCGCGAATCTGCACGATCGATGCAGGGAGGATCGGCTCCGGGCCGGGCGGAGTCCCGACGGGTTCCTGAGGATCTCCTGATGCTTTCCGAGATCCGCATCTGCCCGGATCCGCGGCGGATTTCAGAGCTGGCGGAGGCGCTCGAGGAGGATCCGGGGCCGCGAGAATGGGCCGAGCCCGAGCTCTCGGCAGGTCGACTCCCCCTGCTCCGCGAGCCGCACGGAGCGCTCGCCGTCGTCCGGCGCGCCGCGGCGCCGCAGCGTGCAGGCCAGTCCCAGACGCGTGCCGGTGAGCGCGGGGATCATGTCGGCGCGCTCCTCGAGCTCGATCGCCTGCTCGTAGAGCTCCACCGCGGCGTCGAGGTCGCCGAGCTCGGTCGCGAGGCTGCCCAGCGAGCTCGCCACCGACGAGTACCCGGCACGCAGCAGGTCGTGAATCGCGATCAGCCCGGCGTAGGGCCGGAGCGCCCCGTGGAGCCATTCGATCAGATCCCGGTGACCGACATCGAGCGCGAGCCCCGAGAGTGTCGTCAGGGCCATCAGCCAGTTCTCGTCGCGCTCCATCGCGCGCAGGTCGATGTCGTCGAGCAGATCGATGGCGCGCCCGGCGTCCCCGTCGACCGAGTACTGCAGCGACGCCATGAACGCGCGCGACACGGCCCGCTGCGTGAAGGTCTCGGTCAGCACATGGTCGAGCAGGCTGAGGTCCATGTCGGTCCGCAGCCCGCGAGCGTTCCGTGCCCAGTACATCTGTCCGCTGCAGACGGCCTCCGCGTAGGGGACGATGCCCGTCCCGAAGCGCCGCGCTGCCTCGACCCGCCCGGCCGCCTCGTCGTAGTGCCCCCGGTTGATCAGCCAGCTCGTGCGGTAGTTCATGCCCATGAATATGAAGATCGGCTGACGCAGCTCGCCGGCAGTCTGCTCGAAGGCGTCGAGCGATTGCTCGGTCGCGACGCGATCGCCGCGCAGCAGAGCCGCTCCGAGCTCGCACTCGAGGGCCTGGAGGCGGGAGCGCGGATCCCCCGTGCGCTCGGCCAGCGCGCGAAGCTTGCGGCCCAGCGCGTCGCGCTCCGGGAGCCGGTCGGGTCCCAGCGTGGCCCACCACAGTGCGCCGTACGCATCGCGCAGCGCCACGGGATCCCCGCAGCGCTCGGCGATCTCGAGCGCCTGCTGCGCGAGCGCGTGGCGCTCGTCCATCGACATGGCCGCGGCGCCGTTGAGGCGGCTGAGCAGCGAGGCGCGCAGCGCCTGCTCCGACTCCGGGAGTCCCTCCAGGCACTCGTGCAGCAGCTCGATCACCCCCGGGTCGGGCGGGTTGCCCATCTCGCCGAAGCCGCGGATCGCGATCGCGGCGCGGGCCATGAGATCCATCCGGCCCAGCGGGCGCGCCAGGTTCGCGGCGCCCAGCAGGGTCGGCAGCGCGCGGTCGCGGTTCCCCGCGACGAACCGGGCCTGCCCCAGGGCCAGGGTGAGCTCGGCCCGGCGGGTCGCGTCGACGGGTACCTCGAGCTCGAGGACCTCGAGGGTGCGCTCGTAGAAGGCGACCGCCTCGTCGTACGCGTGGGCGCGGTGGCAGCTCTCGGCCGCCGCGACGGCGCAGGCGATCGCCTTGTCCACGTCGCCCCCGGGTGCGGCCTCGAAGAAGTGGTGCGCCAGCTCCGCGTGGGGGTAGTGCTCGTCCGCCGGCCGACCCGCAGCGCGCTCGATCGCCGCACCCGCCCGCCGGTGGAGTGCGATCCGCTGCGGCGAGCGCAGCTCCTCGTACAGCGTCTGCCGCGTGAGTGCGTGCGCAAAGGAGTAGCGGCCGGCCGCGGTCTCGACGATGACGCCCGCGTCGAGCGCCTCTCCCAGCAGCTCGAGCAGCAGCTCGCGCTCGGGAGCGCCGACTCCGGCCTGCATGGCCTCGAGCACGGCCAGGCGGAAGTCGCGTCCGAGCACGGCGGCCACGCGCAGGAGCTCGTTGCACTCGGCGGAGAGCGTGTCGAGCCGCCGACCGATCGCGTCCTTGACGCCCTGCGGAAGGATCAGCGCGTCGAGCGCCTCGTCGCTCGCCCCGTCGGCCTCGCGATCCGCGATCAGGCGCACGATCTCGCGCAGGAAGAAGGGATTGCCATCGGTCATCTCGCGGAGCCGGGCCAGCAGGTGTGGGCGCGGCGGGGCGCCCGTCAGCCGCTCGACGAACGCCGAGATCTCGACCTCGTCGAGTCCCGCGAGCGCGATGCGCTCGCTCCGTGTCTCGCGGGCCAGCGCCCCCAGCACGCTGGCCAGCGGGTGTCCCCGCCGCACGTCGACGTCGCGGTAGGTGGCCAGCACGAGGATGCGCGCGCCGGTCGCGGGGCGGGCGACGAAGCGCAGGAGCCCGAGAGAGGAGGCGTCCGCCCAGTGCAGGTCGTCGAGCAGCAGGAGCAGGGGGCGGTCGAGCGCGCGCGCCGTGAGGAAGCGCGTCGCCGCGTCGTACAGGCGAAAACGCGCCTGGTTGCTGCCGCCGGCCGCGGGGGGCGCCAGCTCTCCCACTCGATCGCGCAGCTCCGGGATCAGCTCGACGAGCTCGGGTGCCCCGCTGCCCAGCTGCGCGCGCAGCGTCGCGTCGTCCGGCGTCGCCGCCGTGGCCTCGCGCAGGACCTGCACCCAGGGCCAGTAGGCGGGCGCTCCCTCTCCCTCGTAGCAGCGGCCGGTCAGCACCTCGAAGCCGTGCGCGCGCGCCCGCCCCGCAAGCTCGTCCGCCAGCCGGGTCTTGCCGATGCCCGGCTCGCCCGCGATCAGCGCCAGCCCTCCCTGACCCTGCCCCGTCCGGGCGACGAGGGCATCGAGACGCTCGAGCGCGCTGGCGCGACCGACGAACTCCAGCTCGCTCGCGGTGGAGCCCGACCGGGGCGCTGCGGGTGTGGCCGACCGGGGCGCCGCGGGCGGGACCGCCTCGAGCTCCGAGGCGAAGCGATAGCCCCGCCCGTGCACCGTGGCGATGATGGATTGCCTCGCGCGCGTGTCGCCGACCGCGCGGCGCGCAGCGGCGATGCAGCGCGGCAGGACCGAGTCGCTGACGGACTCCCCGGGCCAGAGCGCGTCGAGCAGCTCCTGCTTGGTGACCACGCGTTCCCGGTGCTCGATCAGGTACAGCAGGACGTCGAAGACCTTCGGTTCCAGCTTCACGGGCCGGTCCCCGCGGCGCAGCTCGAAGCAGCCCGGATCGACCACGCAGTCGCTGAAGCGCAGGGTCATGACCTGCAGTATATGGGTCGCGCCCCGACGCCGAGCTACGACGGACGGGAGCGGCTCTTCAGCAGCCGGCTAGCTCGGCGTCTCGGTGATGTCGGCGTTCAGGTCGAGCCCGTAGTAGTTCGCCGGGTTCTCCAGCAGCATCCGGCGGCGCAGCGCCGGGTCGAGCGGGGCGAAGGCCTCCTCGAGGAACTGGCGCGAGTTCGGGAACGAGCCCACGGAGTGCGGGAAGTCGGAGCCGAACATCAGCCGGTCGAACGGGATGTGCTCGTGCATCTGGATCGCGTGCGGGTCGCGGATGATGCCGAACCAGCAGTGGTCGTTGATGTACTCGGTCGGCTTGCGCTCGAGCTTGCGGTCGTACGGGCCGCGGAAGATCTCGTAGTTGTCGTCGAGCACGAAGAACGACCAGGGCATCCAGCTCGCGTTGGTCTCGGCGAAGTAGAACTGGATGTCCGGGAAGCGGTCGAATACGCCCGCGACCATCAGCTGCGCGAGCGTGTAGACCGGGGGCAGGCCGCCGGCGCGCTGGCAGAGCGTGGCGGCGAACGGGTCGCCCTGGCCCTGACCCAGGCCCACGAAGTCGAGCGACGGGCTGAACAGCCCGAACGAGAAGTGCGGCGACAGGCGGATGCCCAGCTCGAGGCTGCGCCCCCAGAACTCGTCGTCCTCGGGTGCGGCGAAGCCGCCGCCGTTGGGGAACTGGTGGAAGGACACCGAGCGCAGTCCCTCGGAGGCGATGTACTCGAGCTCGGCGATCGCGTCCTTCACGCCGGTGACCGGGAGCACGGCGTTGCCGATCAGGCGATCGGGCGCGACCGAGCAGTAGTCCCGCGCCAGGAAGGTGTTGTAGGCGCGGATCAGTGCCAGGTACGCGTCCTTGTCAGAGGCCGCGATCGACTCGATCAGGCGCGCCGCGAACACCGGCGGGAAGAGCACCTCGGCGTCGATGCCGTCCGCGTCCTGCTCGCGCAGCCGCTGGGCCGCGTCGCCGGCGCCGACCGCGGGGCTGCCGTCCTCCTTGAAGTAGCTGCCGCCCCTGATCTTGATCGGGCCGGGGCCGGTGATGTTCTGCCCGTTGGGGATCAGCGGCTGACCCTGGATCAGCCAGGCCTCGCCGCCGTCGCGCAGCTTGATCAGCTGCGGGGCGTGCGGGCGGAACTCCTCGGGCAGGTAGCGGACCCACGACTCGGGCGGGGTCTCGACGTGTCCGTCGGCCGAGATGATCTGGTACTTGCGACCCATCGCTTCTCCTCCGTTCGCCGGCGAGTGCCTCACACGGCCAGTCCTGGCCATACTAGCAAGGGCCAGCCGGGTCCGGCGCAGGAGGTCACGGGCCGGTTGCGGGGCCCGGCCGGCGGCGGCTCAGGATTCCCTGCGCCCCGGCTTCCCCGCCCAGTCCGAGCCCTCGCGGGCGACCTCGCGGAAGGGCCGGTCCAGGTCGAAGGCCGGCTCGCGCGGCAGGCCCAGGACCCGCTCGCCGATCCCGTTGCGCTGCACCTCGTTGGTGCCCCCCGCGATCGCGAAGACGCGGCTGTTCAGGTAGTGGATCGAGGGCTCCATGGCCTCGCGGTCGCCCTCGTCCCAGACCAGCGCGGCCGCGCCGCCGATCTCGAGCGCCATGCGTGCGCGCAGGGGATCGAAGGTGCCGCGGGCGAGCTTGCCGTACGCCGCGATCCCCGCATTCATCCCGTCGCCTTGCATCAGGCGCGTGAGGCGGTACCCGAGCTGTGCGCGCGCGTGGTCGTCGATGTGGGCCTGGGCGATGAGCTGACGGACCTCGGGGTCCCCGGCCCGATCGACGCGCCGCGCCAGCGCCACGAGGTCGGGGGCCAGCGCGCCCGGCCCGGCCGGGGGCCGGGCCTCGGAGGGGCGACCCGCCCCGCGCTCGTAGGCGAGCATGGTCTGCGTGACGCTCCAGCCGGCGTCGACGTCGCCGATGCGATCGGCGTCGGGCACGCGCACGTCGTCGAGGAACTCCTGGCAGAACTCGTCGTCGCCGTTGATCTCCATGATCGGGTCCATGCGCAGGCCCGGCGCGTCGCAGGGGACGGCGAACCAGGTCAGGCCGCGGTGCTTGCGGGCGTCCCAGTTGGTGCGCGCCAGGCACATGCCCCAGTCGGCGTGGGCGGCGCCGCTGCTCCAGACCTTGGAGCCGTTGAGCATCCAGTCGTCGCCGTCGCGATCGGCGCGGGTGGTGAGCCCGGCGAGGTCCGAGCCGGCGCCCGGCTCCGAGAAGAACTGCGCGATCAGCTCCTCGCCCGCCAGGATCCGCGGGACATGGCGCGCCAGGAACTCCGGCGACGCGTGCGCGAGCATCGTCGGGGCGCAGACCAGGAACGTCGTGCCGCCGAGCACGCCGAAGTCGGGCATGCGGTAGCCGGCGGCCTCCCCGGCGAAGGCCGTCTCGTGCGCCCCGCTGAGTCCCTGGCCGCCGTACTCCGCCGGCCACGAGATCCCGGCGTAGCCCGCCTCCCAGATCTGGCGCTGCAGCGCGCGCTCGGCGGGGAGCTGCTCTGCGGACAGGTTGTCCACGCCGCGCAGCCTCGGCTTCATCTCGACGCGCGGCTCGAGGTTCGCGGCCAGCCAGTCGCGTGCGCGCTCCCGGAACTCCTCGACGGAAATCATCTCGGACATGGCGTCGCCTACAGCCCGTGCAGGGCGCAGATCCGCTCGCGGTGCCAGGCCGGCTCGCCGTAGAGCAGCGCGTCGGTCGCCAGGCGGCGGAAGTACAGGTGCTGGTCGTGCTCCCAGGTATAGGCGATGCCGCCGATCACCTGGAAGCAGTCATGAGAGATCCCGACGGCGTGCTTGCCGACGAAGGCCTTGGCCATGCTCGCGACCTCGGCGGCGTCGGCGCTGCCGGCCGCCACGGCGCGCGTCGCCGCGACCGAGATGGCGCGGCACATCTCGAGCAGCATCCCGGCGTCGGCGAGCGTGTGCTTGATGGCCTGGAACGAGCCGATCGGGCGTCCGAACGCGTAGCGATCCTTGGCGTACTCGACCGTCAGGTCGAAGACGTACCCGATGCCGCCGACCGACTCCGCGACGGTCAGCACGGCGGCGACGGCGAGCAGCCGTTCGTGGAGGCGGATCGCGTCGTCGGGCGAGCCGACGACGGCGTCAGCCGGGAGCTCGGCGCCGTCGAACCGGACGCGGCAGAAGCGCCGCGTGATGTCGAGGCTCGACAGGGGCTCGACCGTGACCCCCGGGGTGTCGGCCGGAACGAGGACGTGCAGCGGCCCGGCGTCGCCGGCCGCGCTCACGAGCAGCGCGCTGGCGATGTGCGCGTCCTGGACGATGCCCTTCGCGCCGTCCAGCACCACGCGCTCGCCGCGCCGCGACGCGCGCACGCCCGCACCCGGCTCCCAGCTCCCGGACGGGTCCGCTGCCGCCCAGGTTGCCACGCTCTCGCCCGCGAGCAGGCCCGGCAGCTCCCGAGCGCGCTGCTCGTCGCTTCCGAACTCCGAGAGGGCGAGGGCGACGAGGTTGGTCGGCACGAACGGACCCGGCTGCACGAGGCGGCCGCGCTCCTCCGCGACGACGGCGGCGTCGGCGATCCCGCTCTCGGAGACGCACCCACCCCCGTGGGCCTCGTCGACGAGCAGGGCGTACCAGCCGAGCTCCGCGGTCTGCTTCAGGTAGTCGGTCGAGACGCCGCGCTCGTCGGGTGCGAGGGCGCGCACCGAGGCGATCGGACAGCGGTCCTCGATCAGGCGGGCGCTCATCTCCCGCAGCAGCTCCTGCTCTTGCGTCAGCTCTGTGTCCACGAGGGCGGATCGTAAGCAGGGCCGACTGGCGGGTCAAACGCTCAGCCGGCGCCCGGCGAACCGAGCTGCACCGGCAGGTTGATCGGGCGCCGGGAGAGACCCATGTCGCGGTACTCCAGCGCATCGGTGAAGACGCTCGATTTCGGGGGGACCACGTCGAGCAGCGCGTCGATCATCGAGGAGATCTCGGCGCGTGCGAGGTTGGCGCCCAGGCAGTAGTGCGGACCGCTGCCGAAGATCGGCAGATCGCGAATCTCCCGCTCGAGATCGAGCACATCCGGATTCTCGTACACGGCAGGGTCGCGGTTCGCGCCGCCGTTCGAGAGCATGAGCATCTCGCCCGCGCGGATCCGCTTTCCGCGCAGCTCGAAGTCGCGCACGGCGAAGCGCAGGGTGCCCGACGGGCTGCTGAACGCGTAGCGCAGGATCTCGTCGATCGAGCGGCGGATGAGCGGGCGGTCCTGGCGGAGACGCCGTGTGGCGGCTTCCTCCTCGAGGAGGACGTGCGCGATCGACGTCGTGACCATCGAGGTGGCCTCGCTGCCCGCGCCGATCAGCGCCGCGAGCAGCAGAACGATGTCGTCCTCGCTCAGCGCGTCGTCTGCGTCCTGTGCGCGCACGAGGTCCGTCACCAGATCCTCCGCGGGCTCGACACGGCGCTTCGCCACCATCTCGCGCACCCAGGCCGCGAGCTCGCGGAAGTCGCGCTCGGCCTCGAGCAGGATCTCTCCGGGCGTGAACGGCCGGGATCCCTGGATCACCGACTGCGCGATCCTGCAGAAGCGCGCCTCGTCGTCGCCCGGAGGCACGCCGGTGAGCCGGCTGATCACGGCGTTGGGGACCACGCCGGTGAACTCGCCGATCAGGTCGATCACCTCGCCCTCGCGTCCGCGCAGCGGCGCCGCGATGTGCTCGATCACCTGGTCGATCTGCTGCTCCATGCGACGGATGGCGCGCGGGGTGAACGCCGCGGAGACCAGCCGGCGCAGGCGTGCGTGCTCCCGTTCGCCCAGCGCGAAGATCCCGCGGTCGTCGAGCCAGCGCCGCATCGTTCCCTCGGGCGGGGCGACGTAGTGCTCCCATGCCTGCTTGAGGTGCGTGACGTCGGGGTCGTGGAAGAGTCGCTTCACGTCCTCGTGTCGCATGACGAGCCAGAACCCGCCCGGCTCGACGAGGTGCACCGGATCCGAGGCGCGCAGGGCGTGCAGCGCGGGTACGGGATCGTCGGCGCCGAGCATCTCGTAGAACGGGTCGCTCACGGGCTGCCTCCTGTGCTGTCATCCGGAGCGTCCGGCCACGCGGCGGGCTGCAGCACGCCGCGCACGAGCAGGCGCCTCAGCTCGCGGCTCAGCCGCCCGGTCGCGCGCCGCGCCGCTGCCGGGTCGTCGTACTTCGCCCGCGCGAGCACCGGCCACAGGATGCCGACGCAGGCGAGCACGTGGCTGAGCATCTCAGCATCGATGTCGGGCTGTGCGGCGTCGCTGCCGGTGACCTTCTGGACCCGTCCGAGGTAGCTGCTCCAGGCGCGCTCCGGGATCGGGCTCTCCGAGAGGAGCTGGTGGAGGACCAGGCGCGCGAGCTCCGGATGCTCGGTGAAGAAGAGCAGCCGGTGATCGAGGTTCTCCCAGAACGGCTCGGCCTCGGTGAGCTTGTCGGTGAGCTCCTCGGCCAGCTCGGCCGTCACGGCGGCGGCGAGCGCATCGCGCGTGCGGAAGTGCTGGTAGGCCGTGGTGCGGTTGAGGCCGGCGCGGTGGGCGACCTCGGAGACCGTGAGCCCCTCGGGCCCCCGCTCGGCCAGGACCCGTCGCGCCGCCGCCAGGATCCGGCGCCGGCTGTCCTCGAAGTCGCGACGGCGCGAGCGTGTCGGTTGAGGGGCCTTCGACATGATGCCGGGAGCATATGGCCCGCGGCCGCGCAAATTCAACACCGTTGTCGGATAATGGTCTCGATGATCCGCGTCTCGACGCAGCGCAGGGCTTCCTTCGCGCTCGCGGCCGCGCTCTGTGCGCTGCTTGGCGCCTGCGACCGCGAGTCGCACGGCAGCCAGACCCGCGAGCCGCCGCCCGTCGCCGTGCAGATCGTGCGTGCCGATCCCGCCCCGCTGCCGCAGACCCTCACGGGCGTCGGCTCGCTGCGCAGCCCCCAGCGGGCGACGGTCGCGACGGAGATCGCTGCCAAGGTGGTCTCGTTCGACATCCCGGAGGGGCGCCAGGTGGCGGCCGGCCACGTCCTGGTGCGGCTCGACGACGTCGAGCACCGCGCCGCCACGCGGGTGGCGCGGGCGCGCCTGCGCCACGCCGACGAGCGGCTGCAGCGGCTCCGCTCGCTGCGCGGCGCCCAGGCCACCTCGGAGCAGGCGCTCGAGGACGCCCTCGTCGCGTTCGACGCGGCGCGGGGCGCGCTCGAGGAGGCCGAGAGCCGGCTCGCGCACACGGTGATCCGCGCGCCCTTCCGCGGCGTGCTCGGCCTGCGCCAGATCAACGTCGGGGAGTACCTGGAGCAGGGCGACGCGGTCGTCGAGATCACGCAGGTCGATCCGCTCGAGCTCGTCTTCGCCGTGCCCCAGCGGCACGCGTCGCGTCTGGCGCCCGGGCAGGTCGTGCTCGGCATGGCGGAGCTCTGCGGCGCGCGCTTCGAGGGCGAGGTGAGCGCGCTCGACCCCCAGATCGATCCCTCCACGCGCACGCTGCGCATCCTGGCGACCGTGCCCAACGACGCGGGCCAGCTGCTCCCCGGCATGTCGGTCCGGGTCCGGCTGCTGGTCGGGGAGATCCCGGACGCGCTCGTCGTACCGCAGGAGGCGGTGGTGCGCCAGGGCACCAAGCACCTGGTCTACGTGCTGGACTCCGACGATCGCGCCCACTCCCACGAGGTGCAGCTCGGGGAGTTCTTCGCCGACGGGGTGCACCTGCGCTCGGGCGTCGAGCCCGGTGCGCGCGTCGTCGTCGCCGGTCAGCAGAAGCTGCGCGCGCAGACGCGGACCGCGCCCCAGCCCTACGAGGCGCTCGACAACCCCAACCTCGACCTCGGGCGCTTCGGCCCGCTGGCCGGGTGCGAGCTCTGAGCCTTGCGCCTCTCGGAGCTGTCCATCGAGCGTCCGGTCCTGGCCACGGTGATGAGCCTGCTGATCGTGGTCGCCGGCATCGCGGCGTTCCTCGGCCTGGCGGTTCGCGAGTATCCCGACATCGACGAGACGGTGGTCTCGGTGACGACGATGTACCACGGCGCCAGTCCGGAGACGGTCGAGACCACGATCACCGAGCCGCTGGAGCAGATCCTCAACAGCGTCGACGGCGTGAGGAGCCTGCGCTCGACCAGCGGCTTCGGCGTGAGCGCGATCGACCTCGAGTTCCTCGCCGGACGCGACATCGATCAGGCCTCCACCGACGTCGCGAACGCGGTGCAGAGGGTCCTCGGCGAGCTTCCCGCCGAGGCCGAGCACCCGATCATCCGCAAGCTCGGCGCACACAGCTACCCGTCGATGTGGCTGAACATCAGCAG
This sequence comes from Deltaproteobacteria bacterium, assembly GCA_029261925.1. Taxonomy (GTDB): domain Bacteria; phylum Myxococcota_A; class UBA9160; order SZUA-336; family SZUA-336; genus JAGWBS01. The sequence goes on from JAJDAJ010000017.1 coordinate 36,674, forward strand.
CGAGAACTACTCGCCCCACGACCTGACCGACCTGGTGGAGCGCGTGGTCAAGCCGCGCCTGCAGGTCCTGCCCGGCGTGGCGAACATCGAGATCGGCGGGGCGCGCCGCTACGCGATGCGCGTCTGGCTCGACCCGGCGCGCATGGCGGCCCACCGGGTCGACGCGCTCGACGTGCGGCGCGCCATCCACGAGAGCAACCTCCAGCTGCCCGCGGGCGAGCTGGAGGCGACGTCCCGCAAGTTCACGATCAACGCGAACGCGCGTCTCGAGGAGCCGGCCGAGTACGAGCGCATCGTGATCCGCAAGGAGAACGACGCCCTGGTGCGGATCTCCGACGTGGGCTGGGTGGAGCTGGGCTCGGAGAACTACCAGGCGATCACCCGCTACAGCGCCCGGCCGATCGTGGGGATCGGGGTGGCGCGCCAGTCGCGCGCGAACGAGCTTGCGGTGTCGCGGGCGGTGCGGGCGTCGCTGCCCGGGATCCGGCGAGCCCTTCCGGAGGACGTCGATCTCTTCGTGGCGCTCGACCACACGCGCTTCGTCGAGGCCTCGCTGCTGGAGGCCCGCAACGCGCTGGGACTGGCCTTCATCGCGGTGCTGCTGGTCAACCTGTTCTTCCTGCGCTCGCTGCGCACGACGGCCATCACCGCGGTCGCCATCCCGGTCTCGCTGATCGGCGCGTTCGCCGCGATCCAGGTCCTCGGCTTCTCGATCAACCTGCTCACCCTTCTCGCGCTGATCCTCTCGGTGGGCCTGCTCGTGGACGATGCGATCGTGGTGCTCGAGAACGCGCACCGGCGCCAGGAGCTCGGCGAGTCGCCCCTGCGCGCCGCGCTCAACGGCAGCCGCGAGGTCGGGTTCGCCGTGCTCTCCACGACCGCGGCGATCGTGGCGGTGCTGGTCCCGCTCTCTCTGATGACGGGAGAGACCGGTCGCCTGTTCCGCGAGTTCGCGTTGACCCTGGCCGTCGCCCTCGCCATCTCGACGTTCGTCGCCCTGACGCTCGTCGCGATGCTCTGCTCGCGCTATCTCCGCCTGGAGAGCCCGCGAGGGCGCGTGGCGCGCACGATCGAGCGCGGCCTGACGTCCGCCCGCGACCGCTACGAGGCTGCCCTCGGCTGGTGTCTCACCCACCGGGGCGCGGTCGGCCTCGCGCTCCTGGTCATCCTGGGGGCGAACCTGCTGCTGCTGGCGCGGCTGCCCAGCGACTTCGTGCCGACGGAGGACCGCGGCCAGGTGATGGTCTTCATCCGCGCCCCGGAGGGCGCGACCTCGTACTTCACGTTCGAGGCGCTGCGGCGCGTGGAGGAGGTGCTGCTCGAGGTTCCGGAGATCGAGGGCTTCTACGAGTCCATCGGCAGCACCTTCCACGGCCCCCCGAGCTCGAGCACCGGCGTGGCCTTCGGGCGTCTGAAGGACTGGCGCGAGCGCGACGTCTCGCAGCAGGAGCTGACCCGACGCCTGCAGGGGCAGCTGTGGAACATCCCGCACGCGGTCGTGGGTGCGGCGAACCTCCCGTCGCTGGGCGGCGGCGGCAACAAGCAGCTCGAGGTCGTCGTGACGAGCTCCGAGGCCAGCCTCGACGAGTTCGCCGCGGTCATGGCAGCGGCCCTGGCCCGGATCGACCGGATTCCCGGCCTGGCGAACCTCGACAGCGACTTCCGGCTCGAGTACCCGATGCTGGACGTCGTCTTCGATCGCGAGCAGGCGGCCGACGTCGGCGTGCCGGTGTCCGCCGTCTCGGAGAGTCTCCGGCTGCTGGTCTCGCAGGGCAAGACCGACGAGTTCATCCTGCGCAACAAGCAGTACGACGTGGTGATGACGCTCGCCTCGCCGTTCCGCAGCGTGCCCGAGCACCTCGGCGAGATCCACGTGCGCTCGCGGGGCGACGCGATGGTTCCACTGTCGAGCCTGATCGAGGCCGTGCCGCGCATCGGCCCGCGCGTGCTCTACCACTACGACCTGCAGCGGGCCGCGAAGGTCGACGCCAACCTGATGCCCGACGCCACCCTGGGCGAGGTCCTGCCGCAGGTCGAGCAGGCGCTGGATGCGGTGCTTCCGGAGGGCTTCAGCGCCACCTTCAGCGGCATCTCGCGCGACTACGTGGAGTCGCAGGGCCAGCTCCTGACCACCTTCGCGATCGCGCTGCTGGTGGTCTTCCTGGTGCTCTCTGCGCAGTTCGAGAGCTTCCTCCACCCGCTCGCCGTGATGCTCGGCGTGCCCCTGGCGCTGCTCGGCGCCCTGCTCACGCTGTACCTGGCGGGAATGACGCTCAACCTCTACAGCGAGATCGGCATCATCCTGCTGGTCGGGCTGGTCACGAAGAACTCGATCCTGCTCGTCGACTTCACGAACCAGGAGCGCGCCCGCGGCGTCGAGCTGATCGAGGCGGTGCGCGGTGCCGCGCGCGCACGCTTCCGCCCCATCCTGATGACGACCTCGACGTCCATCCTCGGTGCTCTGCCCCTGGCGCTCGCCGTGGGTGCGGGAGCGGAGAGCCGGCGCCCGATCGGCGCCGCCGTCATCGGGGGCCTGCTCTTCTCCGCTGCCTTCACGCTCGTGCTCGTCCCCGTGGTCCACGTCTTCTTCATCCGCCTCGGGGAGCGCCTCGGCTGGAGCACCGTCCCGCCCGGAATCGAGCTGGACCAGCGTCCCGCTTGAGCGGCCCTGGAGCGCCGCGGTCCAGGATCGGCGTGGTACGTTCCGGGGCAGGAGGAACCCGATGCGATTCGACTTCTCATGTGCCCCCGAGGTTCGCGAGATCCGGGAGCGGATCGACCATCCGATCGTCGACGGCGACGGGCACCTGATCGAGGTGATCCCGCTGGTGATCGACTTCATCCGCGAGGAGGCCGGGCCGCGCGTCGCCGACGGCTTCGAGAGGCTGGTCGCGTCGCGCGATCCCCGCGAGCGCAACGTGGGTGGTGCCCGTGTCTTCTGGTCCCTTCCCGAGGAGAACACGCTCGACCGCATGACGGCGACCCTCCCGCAGCTCCTGTACCGGAGGCTGGACGAGATCGGGCTGGACTTCGCCCTGCTCTATCCGAGCCTGGGGCTGCCTCTGTTCTCTCTGCCCGACGCCGAGGTGCGTCAGGCGGCCGCGCGGGCGTGCAACCGCTACTACGCCGAGGTCTTCAGCGGCTATCGGGACCGCCTCGAGCCGGTCGCGGTGATCCCGCTGTTCTCCCCGCAGGAGGCGCTCGACGAGCTCGAGCACGCGGTCGTCGAGCGCGGATTGAAGGCGATCGTGATGGGCGGCGTGGTTCCGCGGCCCGCTGGCGAGGGAGGTCGCGAGGCGGCCTGGCTGGACACCATCGGGTTCGGCAGCGCCCACGACTACGACCCGGTCTGGGCCCGGTGCGTCGAGCTGGGCGTGGTCCCCGCCTTTCACGGCGTCGGCTATGGCTGGGGCACGCGCTCGTCGAGCGAGAACTACGTCTACAACCATCTGGGCAACTTCGCGGCTGGCCAGGAGGCGGCTTGCCGGGCCCTGTTCATGGGCGGGGTGCCGCGGCGCTTTCCCGAGCTGCGCTTCAGCTTCCTCGAGGGCGGCGTGACCTGGGCCGCCCAGCTCTATGCCGACATCCTCGGCCACTTCGAGAAACGCAACCGCGACACGGTCGGAGCCTTCGACCCGTGCCGTTTCGACCTGGACCTGTGTAACGAGCTCCTCGACGCGTTCGCGACCGGCCCCATCGCGCGCTGTCGGGACCGGTACCAGGCGGACGCCGCCCACGCGAAGCAGCTGGTCGACCCCGACTTCGACGACTTCGCACTGTCGGGGGTGAAGAGACCCGAGGACATCGTCGACGTCTTCACACGCCAGTTCTACTTCGGCTGCGAGGCGGATGACCCGATGAACGCGATCGGCTTCGACGAGCGTATCCTGCCCCACGGCGTGCGCATGAACGCGGTCTTCGCCTCCGACATCGGCCACTGGGACGTGCCCGTGATGCGCGACGTGCTGCCCGAGGCCTGGGAGCTGGTCGAGAAGGGCCACATCGACGAGGCGGCCTTCCGGGACTTCACCTGCGGCAATGTCGTGCGGATGTTGACCTCGATGAATCCCGACTTCTTCGAGGGCACCCCGCTCAGCGACCTGCCGCGCTCCCTCTAGACTTCTCGCCGGTCAGGGACCCGCAGATGCGCGCGCGCTGGATTCGAGCTTGAGCACGCCAGTGCTCCACGTATTCGCGATCTCGCACTACTGCGAGAAGGCGCGCTGGGCGCTGGATGCTCTGGGCGTGGACCACGAGCTCCGGCATCTGCCTCCCGGGTCCCACGTGCAAACAGCGAAGGATCTCGGGGCGCCCGGCTCCTCGCTCCCGCTGCTCGTCACGGAGGAGCGCGTGGTCCAGGGCTCCGGTGCAATCATCGACTGGGCAGAGTCCTCGTTGGCAGATCGCTCGAGGCGCCTGACCCCCGAGTCCGCGCTCGAAGAGGAGTGTCGTTCGCTCGAGCAGCGCCTCGACAGTGTCGCCGGGGTGCACGTTCGCCGCTACTACTACTCCGAGGCTCTCGTCGAGCATTCTGACAGCGTGCGGCCGATCTTCACGCGCGATCTCGCGCCCCCGGAGCGTCGCTCCCTCGAGGAGAACTGGGGACGGGTACGTCAGCTGATGATGGGCGCGATGGACCTGGGGACCGAGCAGGGGCAGCAGTCGCGGTGTGTCGTCGAGGCCGAGCTCGACTGGCTGGACGGGTTGCTGAGCGACGGTCGGCGCTTCCTGCTGGGCGATGGCTTCTCTCGCGCCGACCTCAGCGCCGCCAGCTTGCTGGCGCCCCTGGCGCTACCCAGGGAGCACCCGACGTACGGAGTGCTCGCCGTCCCGCCCCGGGCACGCGCCGACCTGGCGCTGTGGGGCGAGCGCCCGACGCTGGCATGGGTGCGCCGGATCTATCGCGATCACCGTTGATCACGGTGCGCTCCGGTCAGGTCGGGGTCACTCCTGCTCGCCGGGGGCTGCCGGAAGCTGCGCCTGCCGGAGATTGACGAGCGGACGTCTGTAGGAGGGATCCTCGCGGCTGCGTGAGGGCGCGCCGTTGCCGTGGATGTCCGCCAGGTCGGCGTAGGGAAGCGGCAGGCTGGGGACCATCCCGGACCACTCGATGGCATTGGTCCGGAAGGCGATCCGCCACTCGCCGTCGCGCCTCTCCAGCCTGTCCAGATAGCGCCCGCCCGCGATCCAGTTGGTCGCGTCGCGATTGCGCCCGACGAACAGGTAGTAGAGCTCGGTGTGGGCCGTGTCGCCCTCGATGTCGCAGGTGAGATTGAGCAGGTTGTGATGCGTGGCCACCTGCCCCTTCTCGTGCAGCTCGCGAGCCCAGTCGTAGAGCTCATCCGGGCCGCCGACGTAGCCGCCGGCGGCGATCACCGCATCGGGGTGGAACGCGCCGACGAAGAGCTCGCGGTCGAAACGGTCCATGCCGCGGCTGAAGCGCGTGAGGCAGTCGGCGATGTCCTGCCGGTCGAGCAGCTCATCCAGCCTGGCCAGGCGCTCATCTGCCATCGTTGGACTCCCGTATCGGCGTCTCGGCTTCCGGACTCGCGGTGAACGTACCACGCAGTCGCGGCAGCTCGCTGACCCCGGGAGTCCCCGGAAGGGCGCATCTCCGTGCAGCTTCGCCGTCCACGGGCCCGGACTGGCCCGGCGCGGCGCGTCACATGTAGATGCCGCCGCCGACGCCCACGACCTGCCCGGTCACGTAGCTCGCCTCCTCGGAGGCCAGGTGGGAGACCGTCGCGGCGATGTCCTCGGGCTGGCCGGGGCGCCGGACCGGAAGCTGCGAGGTGAGGGTCTCGGTGTCCGCGGGGAGATTGCCCGCGGCTGCAGAGCGCTTCAGCATCGGGGTGACGATCATGCCCGGCGCGACCGCGTTCACCGTGATCCCGTCGGGTCCGAGCTCGTGTGCCAGGGACTTGGTGAACCCGATGAGCGCTGCCTTCGATGACGCGTAGTGAACCATCATGGCCGTGCCGGATTGCGCGCTGCACGAGCTGATGCACACGATCCGGCCCCAGGCGGCGGCCCGCATGTCGTCGACCACCGCCTGCGTGCAGCTGAATGCCCCGCGCACGTTGACCGCGTAGATCCGCTCCCAGGTCTCCTCGCGGATCCCGGAGAAGGGCTCGAACGCCTCGATGCCCGCGTTGTTCACCAGCACGTGCACGGGCCCCAGCGTCTCGTGTACCCGGGCCACGGCCGCGTCGACCTGGGCGCGCTGCGAGACGTCGGCCACGCAGGCCAGGGCCCCGTCACCGATCTCGCTGGCGGCCTTCTCGACCGCATCGCCGTCGACGTCGAGCAGTGCCAGCCTCGCGCCGTCCCTCGCGAGCCGGCGGGCGATCGCAAGCCCGATTCCCGAGCCGGCCCCCGTCACGAGCGCGCAGCGGCCCGACAGATCCCGTGCTTCCTGGGTCATGATCGACGCTCCCTTCGTCCGGGCCGCTCTGCCGTCGCGGTCTAGAGATCCACCGGCAGCTCGAGGTGGTCGTGATAGATGCGGTCGCGGTGCTCGAGCAGGATCGGATCCAGGGCGTCGCGCACGACCGGATCGGTCACCGTGTAGATCTGCCGGGAGTAGTCCGGCATCGGGCAGAGATCGGGCGGCAGGGGCTCGAGCATGGCCGCGAAGACCGCCCAGTAGATGTCCACCGCCGAGAGCGCGTCGCCCAGCAGGTAGGCAGAGCCCTCCTCGCGCCGTGCGCGCAGGCGGCTGGCCAGCATGCGCACGATCTCCGCGACCCGGGCCGGGGCCCGCTCCGCGGCGTCGGCGTCGTAGCCGTACTTCTCCCGGAGCCGCGCCGTCATCTCGGCCAGGGGCAGGCCGCCCACGGCCTCCGGCGCGTCCTCGGGTCCGTGCAGCATCATCAAACGCCGGTTCCAGCCGAAGCCGTCCTCGCCGCAGATCTCGTGGGACAGGCCGAAGAGCAGCGCTCGCTCGTCGGGGTCCCGGGGGATCAGGCGCGGCTCCGGCGCCAGGCGCTCGGCCTGGAGCAGGATCCCGGCCCAGCTGCTGCGCGGGCGCTGCTTGCCGTGGATCGTGACCGGTGCGCCGGTCTGTCCCGTCCAGCGCTCCAGCTCCGCGTTGGGCATGCCCGAGTACTGCGCCACCCGGGTGAACGGGATTCCCTTCACGTGCAGGATGCCCCTGGCGGCCTCGCCCCAGGGACCGGCGAAGCCCCGGCTCAGCACCAGCCGCATGCCGGGCAGCTCGATCGCGTCCTCGACTTCCACCCAGGTCCCCATGGACCCCAGCCTACACCGGGATCGAACGACGTGGGGCCGCGCTATGCTTGCCGGCAGATTCACGGGAGGCTGCTGTGGGCCTGCTCGAAGCACATGCCGGTCTGGCCGGGAAGGTCGCCGCGGTCGTCGGGGGCGCCGGCGGGATCGGCCGTGGGGTGACGCTCGCGCTGGCCAGGGCCGGCGTGGACATCGCCGCGTGCGACATCGACGCGGAGGCGGCGCGCACGATCGTTCCGGAGGTCGAGGCCCTCGGCTCCCGCATCCTGTCGGTCCACGCCGACGCCGCGGATGCCGACGCGCTCGACGGCTTCTACGATCGCGTCGAAGCGCAGCTCGAGCGGCTCGACATCGTGGTCAACGTCGTCGGAGGGGTGGAGCGGGCGCTCTTCCTCGAGACCACGCGCGAGCAGAACGCACGCGACGTCCGCCTCAACTACGGCTACGTGCTCGACAGCGTCCGGCGCGCCGTTCCCCTGATCCGCAGGGGAGCGCAGGGCGGAAGCATCATCAACTTCACCACGATCGAGGCTCACCGCGGCGCCGCAACGTACGCTGTCTATGCCGGCGCGAAGGCGGCGACGACGAACTTCAGCCGCGCGCTGGCGGTGGAGCTCGGCGCCGAGGGGATTCGCGTCAACCTCATCGCGCCCGACACGACGCCGGCGAGCGGATCCAACAGCGCTCTCTACCCGGACGACCTGCAGCGGCTCGCCGAGCTGGGGGAGGACGCCCTGGCGCGCTCCTTCGAGATGTACATCCCGCAGAAGAAGGCTCCCGCCGTGGAGGACCTCGCCAGTGCCGTGCTCTTCCTGGCGAGCGATCTCTCGCGGACGATCACGGGCACGACGCTGCACGTCGATGGTGGCGCGAGCGCCGCGCTCGGCTTCATCGACTGGCCTCACGGCGACGGTTTCATGCCGGCGCCGCTGGGCGGCAGCCTCAAGCATCTGTTCAGCGGGGACGGATGAGCGGACGGCCGCATGAACCCAAGGAGAATGCGATGACATTCGTGAAGCGAGACCTCACGCCTCGAATCGGCACGGGGATCCGGACGGATCTGGAAACCCTGCTCGGCGGTCGCCATGCCGCGGAGATTCGCGAGCTGCTCGAGCTGCGTGGCGTGCTGGTGTTCCCGCAGATCGGTCTGACCGACGAGCAGCAGGTGGTGTTCGCCGGGACCATCGGCGACGTGATCGAGCAGGGCGAGAAGGGCATCTACAAGGTGAGCCTCGATCCGAGGGAGAGTCCCACGGCCGGGTACCTTCGCGGCACGATCCTGTGGCACTTCGATGGCTTCAGCGACGACGTTCCGACGCGTGCCTCCGTTCTCAGCGCCCGGCGCCTGTCCGGGGTCGGGGGCCAGACGGAGTTCGCCAACACCTATGCCGCGTACGAGGACCTGTCGGCGCAGCGGAAGCAGGAGCTGGAGAAGCTCGAGGTCGCGCACACCCTGGAGGCGACGCAGCGGGACGTCTTTCCCGATCCCAGCCCGGAGATGCGGGCGGCCTGGGCGGGGCATCCGGAGAAGGCTCATCCACTCGTCTGGACGCATCGCTCCGGCAGGAAGTCCCTGCTGCTCGGGTCGAGCGCGTCACGTGTCGTGGGGATGGACCTGGAGAGCGGGCGTGCGCTGATCGAGGAGCTGCTGGCCTGGGCGACACGACCGGAGTTCGTCTACCGCCACGAGTGGGCGGTCGGCGACCTGGTGATCTGGGACAACACCGGCGTCATGCACCGGGTCGACCCCTATCCAGCGGACAGCGGGCGGATGATGCACCGGACCACCCTCGTCGGCGAGGAAGCGGTCGCCTGACGCCTACCTCGGTCGTGGCGTCGCGACCGACCAGGCGTTGTCCCGCATGATCTTGCGGATCTCGTCGTCGGCCAGGCCGGTGCATTCCTGGACGAAGTCCATTGGCTCGGCCAGCCCCTCGGCGTGCGGAAAGTCGGACCCGAAGAGCACGCGGTCTGCGCCGACGAGCTTCACGAGCGAGACCACGTCGTCCTCGAAGAACGGAGAGACCCAGACGCGCTCCTTGAAGAGCTGGACCGGATCGCTGCCGAAATCGCGCGGGGACTGCACGTAGACGGTCGCGAGCTTCTCGAGCAGTGGCGCGACCCAGGCGGACCCGGTCTCGATGGTGGCGACGCGGATGTTGCTGAAGCGCTCGAGCACGCCTTCCGCCATTAGCGAGGCGATGCTGTCCCCGATCGGGCTCGCGGAGAGCAGCTTCTTGAGCACCGGGACCTTGAAGGCCTGCGAGTCGCCGCGCAGTCCCCACATCTCCTCGTAGGGCCTGTAGCTCGACTCGCCGCCGTGCAGCAGCAGCGTGAGACCCGAGCGGTCGAGCCGCTCCCAGAAGCGATCGTGGCGGGGATCGCCGAGCGAGCGGTAGTCCTTCCGCGGGGCGGGCGGTCCCGGGCGGATGAGCACGACGCGCGCGCCGCGCTCGACGACGCGCTCGAGCTCGTCGATGGCCCAGTCGGGGTCGGCCAGCGTGAGGTACGGGGCGGCGAAGATGCGCTCCTGGTACGCGAAGCCCCAGTCCTCCTCGAGCCAGCGGTTGAACGCCGTGAAGGCCGCCACCAGAGCCTCGGGATCCTCCTCCAGCGCGGCCTCCATGCCCACGCCGAGCGTCGGCATCAGGAAGCAGGCCTCGATGTTCTGCGCGTCCATGCGCGCGAGCCGCGCGTCGCGATCGCGGTACTCGGGCCGCTGCGAGATCGGCTCGAGCTCGCCGAAGGCGTCGCGCATGTCGGTGACCGAGCCCTTCCCCCGGTAGTAGTCCGCCAGCGCGCCGGGCCTGGAGACCGGGTCGAAGGTCGGGTTGGGGATGTAGCGATTGATCCGACCGGCGACGATCAGGCGCTGCTTCCCGTCGATCTCCGCCCACTGCATCGCGCGCTTCGCCACGGAGCGGTCGAGGTGGCGGGTGAACGCGTCCGTCGACTCGTAGTAGTGATTGTCGGCGTCGAACGCCCTGAATGCGATTGCCATGGAGACCTCCGGGTGATGCCCACCGTCCGGACTCCTCATCCTACTACGCGATCGGGGCGACGCCGCCCCGCCCCCGTCCACCCGCGCAGGACCTGACCCCGCCTGGCTCGATCGTCGGCGCACCGGCAGCCACCGACGCCGTTGACTTCCGGCGTCCCGTTTCAGCCTAGAATGCAGCGGGATTCGTGTTCCCCCGCGGTGCGACCCGGACGACGGAGGCCAGGCGATGAGCGAGTACAAGCAACCCGACATCTCGCTGCTCGGTGAGGAGCACGTCGCGAGGTACCGCGAGACGGACGGCGCGGTCGGCTACGAGTGGAACGGCGCGACGTGTCTGCTGCTCACGACGAAGGGCCGGAGCTCCGGCGAGCCGCGGACCGTGCCGCTGATCTTCGCGGCCGACGGCGACCGCTCGATCGTCATCGCATCGAAGGGCGGAGCCCCCGAGCACCCGCAGTGGTACCAGAACCTGGCCGCGAGCCCGGGAGTCGAGGTCCAGATCAAGGGGGACCGCTTCGACGCGATCGCACGCACCGTCGAGGGCGGCGAGCGCGAGCACTGCTGGGGCCTGGCCCGCGCCATCTGGCCGAACTACGACGAGTACGCCGCGCGAACCACGAGGGTCATCCCCGTCGTCGTGCTGGAGAGAGCCGGCGGATGAGCGCCCCGCGGCTCGCCCTGGACCCGGCCCGGATCCGCGAGCTCTTCGACCTGCGGCGCAACCCGCTGGGGGGCGGGTTCGAGCAGGACCCCTACCCGGCCTGGCACCGGCTCCGCGAGAGCGGGCCCCTGCATGCAGGCACGGCCGGCCGGCTCATCGGCTTCGAGGGTCCGGAGAGCTTCTTCGGTCTTCCGGAGCCCGAGCGCCCCCACTTCTCCGCGTTCGACTTCGGGACCTGCGACGCGATCGTCCGCAGCCGTGAGGTGTTCAGGATGTCGCCGCCCGATCCCGGCGGCGACCGCAGCCTGCACCAGCTGAGCATGCTCACCATGGACGGCGAACGGCACCGCCGCTACCGGGAGCTCGTGCAGCCCTCGTTCAACCCCGCCCGCATGCCGTGGTGGGCCGAGAACTGGATCCGGCCCACGGTCGGCGCGCTGATCGACTCCTTCGAGTCGAACGGCCGCGCCGATCTGAACGTCGAGTTCTGTGCCGCCATACCGCTGCTCACGATCTGCGGCAGCTTCGGCATCTCGGTCGAGGACGCGCTCGACGTTCGCGCCGCGGTGAGCGGCGGCGGGCAGGGAGAGGGCGTCGCCCGCTTCATGGAGATCCTGCGGCCGATCGTCGAGGCGCGGCGCTCGGAGCCGCGGGACGATCTCATCAGCGTGCTCGCGAGAGCGGAGCTCCGGGAGGAAGGCGAGACCCACGTGCTCTCGGATGCCGACATCCTGTCGTTCTCCTTCCTGCTGCTCAGCGCGGGGTCGGGCACCACCTGGAAGCAGATGGGAATCACGCTGGTCGCGATGCTCGAGCGGCCCGAGTGGATCGAGGCCGCCCGCCGGGACCCCGCCGTGCTGGAGGCCATCGTCGAGGAATCCGCCCGCTGGGCACCGACCGACCCGGTGTTCGGGCGCTATTCCTGGAAGGACGTGACCCTGCACGGGATCGACATTCCCGCGGGATCGGTGGTTCACCCGTGCTACGGCGCGGCGAACCGCGACCCGGCGCGCTGGGAACGACCCGACGAGTTCGATCCCCGGCGCAGGTCGCGCGCGAACCTCGCGTTCGGCAGGGGAGCGCACGTCTGCCTGGGCAAGAACCTGGCGCGCATGGAGATCGTCACGGCGATCGCCGCGCTGATCGAGCGCCTGCCGGGGCTGCGCCTCGATCCCGGGGCGGAGCCGCCGCGGATCATCGGCCTCTATGAGCGCGGCCCGACCGCGGTGCCCGTGGTGTGGGGCTGAGGTCGCCGCGCGATCAGGGCGATGCCCAGGTCGCGGAAGAGCAGCACGTCGTCCTGGTTCCAGAGCTCGTACCAGAACTTCACGATGCCGCCGTCGGGTCTGCTGCGGGATTCGCGCCGGGACTCGACGCGGCGAGCCAGGGTCACGCGGTCACCGGGGCGCATCGGGCTCAGGAGCTCGAAGCCCTCGTTCCCGAGGCCGCTCAGGAGCGCGACGTCCGGCTCGAGTCTGGAGGACAGGATGCACTGGATCGCGAAGATGTGGGGCATGCAGGCGATGATCCCGCCGAAGATCGAGTCCTTCGCAGCCTGCTCATCCACGTGGAACGGCTGGGGATCCCAGCGGCGCGCGAACTCGATCACCTCGTCGCGCTCGACCCGATAGGCCTCGGGGCTGCGCTGCTCGAAGCCGGGCTCGAGATCCTCGAAGTAGAGTGCCGACATGGTGCTGCGGCGCGACCTCACACCGGGTAGCGCCGGCGGATGGCGTCGAACCGCGCCCGGAGCTCGGCCGTGCGCTCCTCGGGGCCCGACATCCTGCTGTCGCGGGGCATGTGCCGGGCCAGGTCCGCCGCCTGGACCACCGTGGTCCCGAGCTCGGGAACGTGCCTGGAGTGGATGTTGCGGAAGGTCAGGACCCCGGACGTATAGCCCTGGTTGTCGATCCAGTTGGAGTAGCCGGGATCGTTCGCGGTGAGCACCAGGCGGATCTTGCCGTCCGGGTCCACCGAGGTGCGGCTCGGCGTGTAGCTCACGTGCCGGTAGAGGTAGTCCATGCTGTTGCCGAAGAGCGCCTCGCTGGTGATCATCCAGAAGCCGTCGTAGGCGTCGAACTCGAGGATCAGGGCCTCGTCGGGCTGCAGCGCCCAGCGCATCATGGTGATCAGTCGCCCGCGGCGGACGTCCTGGGCCTCGGTCTCGGCCGTCCAGGGCTTGTCGCGGGCGATGTTCTGGCCGGCGAAGCGGTTGAGCGCCTCCGGATCGACCTGGTCGCCGGACTCCCACACCCACTCCGGCCAGAACTCGACGGCCTCGTAGACGAAGGTCCCGGCCCAGCGCATGGCCTCGAGCATCTGCTCGACCGTGGGCATCGGTCGCGGGCCGTCCATGTCCACCCGCTCGATGCGGTACCCGGCCGCCTCCTCGTCCCAGCGATCGAAGTACTGGCGCAGGAACAGCTTGCGCGTTCCCGGGGTGGTGGGCAGCCAGTTCTGCCCCCGCTTTTCGCCGCCGATGTAGAGCTCGAAGCTGCCGTCCCAGTTCGTGTTCAGCTCGTGGCCGAAGAGGTTGGCCTCGGGTGTGTCTCCGAATGGCTCGTGCAGGATGCGGGACTCGGTCCCGTAGGCCGTGCTGGAACGCGGCCCCTGGACCGCCACGTTCCACATCCGTGCCGTGCCCTTCCTTCCGCTGAGCCGGTAGACGGACTGCCCGTCGATCCAGGCCTGCATGTAGATGCAGTCGGCGTTGTCGGAGCCCAGCTTGCGCGTCGGAGAGCAGAAGACGTGCAGGGCCGGGTAGCGCGTGTCCCGGGTCTCCAGCGCCAGGTCGAAGGCCTGGCTGAGGTTCTGGGTCAGGTACCGGAATCCGTCCACGCGCTGCAGCGCCGTCGGCGGGTTGATGTCCTTGAAGACGAGATCGGCCGCGGACTTCAGCCGGTCACAGAAGCCGATCCAGGCTTCCTTCAGGTCCCTGTCGACCGGGGCGTCTCCGTAGGCCATGTCCTTCTACCTCCAGTCCCGTCCCGTACGGGCAGTCACGTGAGCCGGCTCAGGCGCCCAGCGAGCCGAGGAGCTCGCCGACCCGGTCCGCGGCGCGTCGCGTCGACGTGACCCTCGGCGTCGATCCGGGGTCCGATCAGCTCCAGGTCGAAGGCGCCCTCGTAGCCGGCGGAGAGCAGCCAGTCGAGAATCCGCTCGAGCGGGATGTTCCCGTCGCCGGGGACGGCCCGTGAGGGTACGGCCCGGTCCCCGTAGACGTAGTCGCAGACCTGGACGAGCCCGCAGCGCGGCATGGCGCGCTCGATGGTCTCCTTCAGCCCGGCCTCGCTCCACACGGAGTAGAGATCGATGCAGACCCCGATCCCGGCCAGCTCGGCCAGGGTCAGCGTGTCACGCAGGGTGTGGGAGAGATGGCCATCGGCGTACAGCGGTGGCGTGGTCTCGATCATCAGCGGGATCCCCGCGGCGTTCGCCCGCGCGACGCACGGCTCGATGGCCTTCGCGAAGCACGCAGCGGCATCCTCCCAGACGAGGTCACCGTGGCCGCCCGTCATCATGTAGATCGACTGTCCGCCGAGAGCGGTGACGGCGTCGATGACGCGGCAGAGCTTCTCGCGCTCCGGGATCCAGGTCTCTTCCCGCGGCTCCAGGTGATTGCCGATCCCGAGAAAGAGGTGAGTCATGCTCTCGAAGCGGTAGCCGCCGTCGTCGATGATTGCGCGGGGAACCGAGAGATCGTCGGGCAGGAGCTGGCTCATGAAGGCGATGCGGCGCGGACCGAGCTCGCGCCAGTAGCCGGCCATCTCGGGCAGCCCGGCACCCGGGAAGCAGAGCGCGTTGACGCAGACCCGCTCGTGCATGGGACTACCCGCGCCGCTCGATCTCGAGGTCGAAGCGCTCCCGGTACGGGGCAAACTCGGCGTGCAGCGCCTCGGGATCCTCGCCGATGACGTCGGTCGAGTACTCGAACCTGCCGTGCCGGTCGCTCCGGTTGTCGCGCAGGTACCCGCGCATGGCGTCCTCGAACTGCGGCGTGAATTCCAGGCCGTACGCGTCGTGGAAGCCGCGGATCACGCGCACCGGATCGGCCACGAAGTCGGAGTAGCGGACGTGGTGGACGCGCGGGTCGTCGAGGAACGGGCTCTCCAGGGCGGCCCGGATGCTGGCGCGGCTCTGCGCGAGGTAGGTCGCCGCGGTCTGCTTCCAGTCGACGTGGCCGCTCATGCCCTCGTCGAGCTCACCGGCCATGACGATGCGCGAGGCGATGACCTGCACCGGATCGCGGTGGGTCCAGATCAGCTTCGCGTCCGGGTAGGTCTCGAACATGGCCTCGAGCCGCCCGCTGTGGAAGCCCTTGAGCACCCAGTGCCTCGGAGGGCGCGCGTACTGGCAGAGCTGCAGCGCCATCCGGTGCAGCCGGTACTGCGCGCGGGGGTCGGGTGGGAGGCCGACCATCTGCATCTTCATGGGCACGCGCCACCAGACGATCGGCCCGATGGCCCGGAAGTCGAACGCCCAGGTGCGCTCGCACTCGGGCAGGCCGTTGCCCAGCATGTCGTTGTAGGGGTGGTTGACCAGCCACTTCGGGATCCTCCGCAGCATCTCGCGCCAGATCTCGTCGGCCCTGGCCCGGCGGGGATCGTCGGGTGCGGCCAGGCCCGGCGGCGGGGAGGGATACATCAGCTCCCAGAAGCGCAGGGCTCGTCCACCGGGGTCCACCGAGAGCAGCGCGTGCAGGAGCGTCGTGCCCGACCTCGGCTCACCGGTGGCAATGATCGGGCGTTCGATCGCCTCGTCATCGAGCGGGTAGCGCTTGCGGTCCTCGAAGAAGCGCAGGCGCGTCGTGAGCTGCTCGTGGCAGGTCCAGGCGGCCGCCTCCTGTCCCGCCCCGTCGAGCCCGGCCTCGCGGAACTCCTGCATGAAAAGGCGGAACCGCTCCGGAAGGGTGGGATCGCCGTAGTCCGACACGCCGGTCTCGGCCTCGGCGGCCTTCATCAGGGCGTCGGCGTCGAGGATCCCGGCGCTCACCCGGTCGCCCCCACGAGCCGGATCAGCTCGTCCTCGGTCTCGCGCACCTTCTGCGGGGAGCGGGCACCGAACTTCAGTCCCGCCATGCCGCCGTAGTCGAGGACCCTGGGCACCTGCAGGCCCGCGTCCATGTAGCCCTGGATGATCCCGGCGACCCGCTTCGGCGGGCCGTGCGGGACGACGGCCAGGAGCATCTCGGGCTCGACCCTGGAGAGGAAGTCGACGAGCTTGTCGCGCGAGAGCGCGCCCGGGTCGATGTCGTGGATACCCTTCCAGTCGTCGCCGAGAGGGTGGGCGACGCCGCGCTCGCGCATGTAGTCGCCGCGCACCTGCAGGAGGAAGGCCTTGACCAGCGGCGCTCGGACCATCTCGGCGATCTCGTCGTCGTCGCCGATCAGGCAGGTCATGAAGGCGGCCGTGGTGATCGCCGCGGGATCGCGTCCGGCCCGCTCGGCGGACTCGCGCAGGGCCGCGAGCATCGACGCGTAGCCCTCCGGCGAGTAGGAGCCGACGGGCCACCAGCCCTCGGCGTAGCGGCCGGCGATCTGCAGCATGCGCGGGCCCGAGCAGCCGATCCAGATCGGCGGGAAGCGGCCCTCGAAGGGCTCGGTGTCCAGACGCGCGTGGTGAAGCTCGAAGAAGCGGCCCTCGAAGTCGACGGGACCGTCGCTCTCCCAGAGTAGCCGGATCACGCGGAGCGCCTCCTCGAAGCGGCTGACCGGCCTGGAGAAGTCGAAGCCGTAGGGCACCGTGTTCTCCATCTCGCCGCTGCCCAGACCGAGGATGAAGCGGCCCCCGGAGAGATGGTCGATCGTCAGTGCCGTCTGGGCGAGCATCGCCGGGTGGCGCCGCACCGTGTCGACGACGCTCGTGGCGATCGGCGTGTTCCGGGTCTGCACCGCCAGGGCAGCGGCCACGGCGAGGGAGTCCATGAAGCGGTGCGGCGAGGGCGACGTCGTGGCCAGGTCCGTGAACTCCGGCGTCCAGATCGAGTCGGGCCAGAGGCTGACCAGGTGGTCCGGGAGCCAGATCGAGTGATAGCGGCCGCTGTCCAGCTCCGGGAGCTGCGACAGGTCCAGCGGAAGCGTCGTGCGAAACGAGACGCCGAGCTTGAAGGTCATTTGAACTTACGAGCCGAGTTCGAGTGGGCCTGCGTCCAGCATATCCCGTACCGGCGAGCGGGCCCGGGTCAGTCCAGGGCGCCGGCCTCCCGGAGCGCCTTCACCTCCGCGGGGGGCAGACCGAGCAGCTCCGTGAGCACGCTCTCGGTGTGCTGTCCCAGTACCGGAGTGGGCTGACCGTAGCCGCTCGGCGCGTCGCTCAGCCGGAAACCGTTGCGCTCGTAGACGCAGGGGCCGAGCACGGGGTGCTCGAGCTCGACGAAGTGTCCCCGGTGCGCGAGCTGCGGGTCGTCGTTCACGTCGCCGAAGTCTTTCACCGGCACGGCCTCGATCCCGGCGCCCTGGAGCTGCGCGGCGATCTCGGCACGGGTTCGCTCCCGGGTCCACGCGGCGACGAGCCCCTCGACCTCGTCGACGCGTGCGAGCCGCACGCCCGTCGTCGCCAGGGACGGATCGTCGACGCCGAGGATGGCGGACAGCGTCGCCCACTCGTCGTCGTTCCACACGGCGATCGCGACCCAGCGGTCGTCGACGTCGCCCTCGGGGCGGCAGGGAAACGCGCCGTGGGGTGCCGCGCCGGGCGAGCGATTGCCGATGCGCCCGCTGAGGTTCCCGTTGACCGCGTAGTCGAGCAGGAACGGGGAGAGCGTGAAGAGCGCGTTCTCGACCTGGGAGACGTCCACGTGCAGGCCGCGTCCGGTGCGGCGCCGGTACAGCACGCCGGCCGCGATGGCCGCGGCGGTGAAGCGGGGCGAGAGGGAGTCGGTGATGGTCCCGAACGGTCCCATGGGCTCGTAATCGGGCCAGCCCGTCAGGTGGTTGAAGCACGAGAGCGCCGAGCCCTGGGCGCCGAAGCCCGGGTAGTCGCGGTGCGGCCCCGTCTGGCCGTTCATGCACGACGAGACCATCAACAGGTCGGGCTTCTGCGCCGACAGGGTCGCGTAGTCGAGCCCGAAGCCGCGCATCGCCTTGGGCGCGAAGTTCTCGAGCACCGCATCGGCCCAGAAGATCAGCTGCCTCGCGATCTCGATGCCCTTGGCGTCCTTCAGGCCGAGCGTGACGCTGTGCTTGCCGACGTTGAGCGCGTTGAACAGCGCCGATCCCTCGAGGCCGTGCGGGTTGCCCGGCCCCAGCGCGTAGATGCGCAGGAAGTCCGGACGCTTGAGAGACTCGACCTTGACGACGGTCGCGCCCTGCTCGGCGAAGTAGCGCGCCGCGATCGGACCGGCGGCGCCCGAGCCGAACTCGACGAGCTTCATCCCCTCCCAGGCCCCGCCCCTGCGAGTCGCTCGGGTCGCCGCGCGCGGCTTCCAGTCGGACAGGTCCGGCGCAGCGCCCAGCGCCGGTGCGCCGGCCCGCGCATCGATCGGGGCCGTCTCCCCGTCCGCGCTCGTCACCAGGGCGAAGCGCGTCGGGAAGCCGTCGAGACCGTCGAGGGGGGAGAACATCTCGCGAGCAGCGAGCTGGGCGCTCGCGTAGATCTCGCGTGCGGTGTTCGCGGGCGCGATCATCAGGTTGTTGTCGCAGGCGATCTCGAAGATCTCCCCGATCGCGTAGCGCGCGAAGAGCTCGATCAGCGGCCCTTCGAGCGCGCGCATCTCATCGTCGCTGGTCTCGTTCGGATTGAACTTCGTCCAGTCGCGCTCCGTCCACGACGGAGCGTCGATGCCGTTGTCGATCAGCAGCTGGGTGATCGCCTTCAGGGTCGGAACGCGGGCCGGCCCGCCTCGCAGCCCGAACGTCACCCAGCCGTCCTTGCACTTCCACATCTCGCGCGTGCGCCCGATGTTGGCGCCGGAGCGCGTTCCCCGGTCGCCGCTGCTCCGGTAGGCGGCCACGGCGGACATGTTGGCCAGGACGATGACCTCCTGCATGGAGACATCGACGATCTGGGGTCGGCCCGAGGCGTGCGCGGTGAGCGCGGCGAAGGCGACCTCCGGGCCGACGTGGGCATAGCCGCAGGGCTCGGTGCAGCGAACCGGCGCGCGATCCGGGAACCCCGTCACGTACATGTTGCCGGACGCCGCCATGATGCCGAGATCCGAGGCACGCCAGCCAGCGCTGGGTCCGTCTGCACCGAACGGGGTCACCCGGACCCAGACCGCGCCGGGCGCCCGGGCGGGGTCGACCTCGAGCACGCCGGGCCAGCCCGGTGTCTGGAGCACGATGTCGGCGCCGGCCAGGAGCGCGTCGAGACGGGCATCGTCCGCCTCGCAGGCCAGGCTCCGCTTGCCGGCGTTCCAGGCCGCGAAGCGGAGCGAGCGGCCGCTCCCGTCCCCGCCCTCGAAGGGGCCGATCTCGCGCAGCGGGTCGCCGCCCGGCGGCTCGGCCTTGACCACGTCCGCGCCGAGGTCCGCGAGGATGCGTCCCGCCAGCGCCGCGGGCTCACCCGCGAGATCCACGACCCGGAGTCCGTCGAGAAGTCGCTCGCTCATGAACCGATCCTACCGTCTCGCGGGCCGCTCGTGTCGCCTGCCGCTGGCCCAGGCGCGTCGCTCCCCGCGCCGGGGATCGCCGGGCGGCGCGGCATGGATCCCCGGGGATCGATCGCGACGGTATCATGCGCGCCCGAGTCCGGAGGCGCGAGCGATGAGCTGGAAGGCACCCCCGCGCCCCGAGTGGGTGAGGGCGATCAATCGCGGCGAGGTGCCGCTGATCGAGCAGGAGGCGCGGCTGCCGCTCGAGCGCGACGCGCTGCTCGGCGAGGCGCGGGCGCGCTCCGGCCTGGCGGACGGCGGCGTCGCCGACTTCGGCGGCGAGGGCTTCCCGGCCGACGAGATGATCGATGCGCTCGACCGTGTGCTCGCGGGACTCGAGGGCGAGGCCCGGCTCACCCGGCTGGGCCGCTGGATGACGCGTCGCTTCGTGCTCCGCCTGCTCGAGGTACGGCTCCAGCTCATGCACTACCTGCGCGGGGACCCGGGTGTGCGCGAGGAGGAGATCCGCCGCCCGCTCTTCGTTGCCGGCGCGCCGCGCACCGGTACGACGATCCTGTTCGAGATGCTCTCGGCCGATCCCGAGCACCGCGTCCCGCTCGGCTGGGAGCTGCTGCGGCCGCTTCCCCCGATCGACCCGGAGCGCGCCGAGGCCGCGGACGAACCGCGGATCGGGCTCGCGGACCGCGAGCTCGTGCTGCCGCAGACCGTCGTGTCGGGGCTGCTCCCCATCCACGTCTACGGAGCGCGCCAGCCGAAGGAGTGCCTGTCGGCGATGTCGTACGCGTTCCGGTCGGAGGAGTTCACGGCGCGCTACCACGTACCGGAGTACGAGGCGTGGCTGTTCGCGTCGGACATGGAGCCGGCCTACCGCATGCACCGGCTCGTGCTCCAGATCCTGCAGCGCGGCGCCAGCCCGGCCCTGCGCCGGCGAAGCTGGGTCCTGAAGTCACCCGTTCACCTGCACTCGCTGCCGGCCCTGCTGCGTACCTATCCCGACGCGCAGATCGCGATCACCCACCGCGACCCGCTGTCGCTGCTGGCGTCGTACACGAGCCTGGTCGCGATCCTGCGCTACGCCCACAGTGACGAGGTGGAGTACGGCGCACTCGCGCGGGGCCACGCCGGGCGCTACCGGGCCACGTTCGGGAACCTCATGGAGTGGTCCGATACCGGCGTGCTGCCCGAGCCCAGCGTCCATCACAGCCGCTTCGCGGACTTTCTCGACGAACCGCTGGCCGTCGTCGAGCGCCTCTACGCGCACTGCGGTCGCGAGCTCGGCGGCGAGGCGCGCGAGCGGATCGCGACCGCGCTGGCTCAGCGCCCGCGTAACCAGCACGGCGAGCACGAGTACAGCTTCGAGGCCCTCGGCCTCGATCGCGACCGGGAGCGCGCCGGCTTCGCGGCCTACCAGCGCCGCTTCGGGGTGCCGGACGGGTAGCGATCGGCGCTCAGAGCAGGCCGTAGAGCTCCGCGCAGTTCTTCCAGAGGATCCTGTCCCGCTCCTCGGCGTCGAACGACGCGAACCACCCGTCGGTCAGCTTCTTGCTGTCGGGCCAGGTCGTCTCGGAGTGCGGGTAGTCGCTGGCCCACATGATGTTGTCGATCCCGATGTGCTCGCGCTCGCGCAGGCCGACCGGGTCCTCCATGAAGGTGGCGAACACCTGGCGCCGGAAGTAGTGGCTCGGCGGCTCCTTCAGCTCGCTCCCGGTCCAGTACCGGTGCTTCTCCCAGATGTGATCGGAGTAGTACTGGAAGAACGAGATCCAGCCGATCTGGCCCTCGACGGCGATGAACTTCAGCTCCGGGTAGCGCTGCATCACCAGGCCGTGGATCAGCTCGGAGACGGCTTCGGCCATGGTCAGCTTGCTCATCACGAGACCCGTCATGAAGCGCGGCGCGCTCTCGTAGATGCTGACCACCGGCGTGCCGGGGCGACGCCCCCCGACGTGCAGGCCCACCGGCAGGCCCGTGTCGAGGAAGGCCTCCCAGATCGGGTTCCACTTCTCGTCGCCGTAGTCGCCCTCGGGCGGGAACAGCGGGATGTAGCCGCCTGCGAGCCCCGTCTGGGCCGCGGCGAAGTGGATCTCCTCGACGGCGCGCTCGGGCGTGTCGATCGGGATGGCCGCCATGCCGAGCAGCCGCCCCGGCGCGTGGGAGCCGAAATCCGACAGCCAGCGGTTGTAGCCGCGCACGCTGGCGAGGCGGAGCTCGGTATCGGCCGTCTGCAGCGGACCGCCGACGTAGAGCACCTCGGCGTCGATCCCGTCGGCGTCCATGTCCTTGATGCGCGCGGCCGGGTCCCAGGCACCCGAGCGCTGCTCGTCGAGCTTGCGGACGTTCAGCTTGAACTCCTCGGGCTTCTTGCCGGCGAGGTTGTCCAGGGTCATGATCGGCGTGCGCCTGCCCTCGAAGACGCGGAAGTCGCCCTCGTCGGTGTGCTCGATGCGCGGGGCGCGGTCGCGGAGCCCGGGGTCGAGATACTCCTGCCATGCCGCGTCGGGCATGGTCACGTGGGAATCCGAGGAGATGAGTCCGAACCGTGTCATGGGCGCTTCCTTGCTCTCGCCTGCAGTGTAGCTCGCTCGCCACGAAGCTGATCGACCACGCGCCGCGGCCGCGCGCTCACGACGCGTCCTCGTCCCCGAGCCGGGAGGCGACCTGGGCCAGCACGGCCTCGGCCTTGCCCTCGATCGCGAGGTCGATACCGAACAGGCGCGGCATGGCGAGGGCATTGCGCAGGGCCGTGTCCCGCGACATGTCCGCGCAGTGGTCCAGGTGCGCCAGACACATGCGGACGCCGTCCCGGCTCATGCCGGCGATGGAGCCGGCCATCTCCAGCGCCCGGTCCATCAGCTGCGCCGACGGGTGGCGCGCGGTCGCGAAGCCGATGCGTACGGCCTCCTCGGCGGAGACCGTCCGGCCCGTCAGGAAGATCTCCTTGGCGTTCTGCACACCCACCAGGCGCGGCCAGCGAACGCCGGCACCCCAGCCGCCGAGGCCGGTGCCCAGGCGCTTGAGGTGCCAGTCGGACAGCTCGAGGGCCTCGCCCACCAGGCGGAAGTCGCAGGCCAGCGCGAGCTCGGCCCCGCCCGTGCTGCACACGCCGTCCACCACGGCGATGGAGGGCGTCAGCAGGTCGTCGATGCGGTCCGTCAGCCGCGCGCCCAGGTGCGGATCGGCGGGCAGGAGTCCCTCGGCCGCCGCCTTCAGGTCGGCGCCCGCGCTGAAGCAGGGCCGACCGTCCGGTCGGGGCGCCCCGCAGAGCAGGAAGACGCGGACCTCGGGGTCGGTATCGATCGCCTCCACGGCGGCGTCGAGCTCCTCGAGCAGCGGGCCGTTGATCGCGTTCAGACGCTCCGGGCGTTTCAGGCGCACGATCGCGATACCGTCGTCGCGCCGCGTGAACTCGATGGCCTGGTCGCTCATGCCTCGCTCCCACGCCGGGCCAGCTTCCCGTAGTGGTCCCGCGTCTGGGGGTCGGGTCCGCTCATCTGGATGCTCCCGGGGGTCTGCGGTCGGGGCCCATTCTACACGAGGCCCCGCAGCAGCCCGCGCGTTCGCGCGGCCTCCTCGTCGGTCCTGCACAGCTCCATGGCGATGAACTCCGTCGCCCCGGCCCGCTCCAGCTCCTCGATCGAGGCGGCCACGTGGGACTCGTCGCCGATCAGCGCGACGTCCTCGGGACCGCGAGCGCCCTCGCGTGCGAGCACGGTCTGGTAGGAGTCGAACCCGCTCGTCGCGCCGAAGGCACGCTGCACGTCACGCCGCGCGCGCTCGACGTCCCCGGTCACGCAGATCGGCAGTCCGACGACGACCCTCGGCGCGGGGCGTCCGGCTCGCTCGGCAGCTTCCCGGATTCGCGGGACCACGTGCTCGCGCAGGACGCGCGCGCCGGCCAGCCACAGGTTCGTACCCGCCGACGCACTCCCGGCCAGCTCGAGCATGCGCGGACCGAGCGCGGCGAGCAGGATCGGTGGCGGGGTCTCGCTCATGCGCACCACGCTGGCATCGCAGCGCACCAGCTCGCCGTCGACCTTGGCCTCGCCCGTGCACAGCAGCGAGTCGAGCGCCGTCAGGTACTCGCGCATGTAAAGTGCGGGCCTCCGATACGACAGACCCATCTGATCCTCGACGATGGGGCGGTGCGAGAGCCCGATGCCGAGCTGGAGGCGACCCCGGGTGGCGGCCTGGGCCGTCAGTGCCTGGAGCGCGAGCGCGAGCGGATGACGCCCGTGAACCGGCACGACGGCCGTGCCCAGCTCGATGCGGGGTGCCGCCTCCTGCGCGATCACCGCGAGAGCCGTCAGCGCATCCGCGGACATGAACTGCGCGAGCCAGTAGCTCGCGAAGCCCTGCTCGTCGGCCTCGCGCGCGTGCGCCGCGATCGCCTCGAGCCCGCGACCCGCGATCCCGGTGCCGTTGATTCCGATGCGCATGCCGAGCTTGCCTCCTGGACTGCGGGACGAACTCGACGGGCGGCAGACCCAGCACCGTCAGGAACTCGATGCCGAGACGCTCCATGCTCAATCCCGTACTTCGCGGGCTCCGGTCCGGGGCGGATCTCGCCTCGACCTCCGTCGGCGCCCGGGCGAGACTCCTCTCACGACGGCGCCTTCTTCCGCAGCATCCCCGCGAGGTTCGCCTGGAACGCCGGCTCGTCGAAGGATTCCGTCTCGCGAGCGAGCGCGTCGTCGAGCAGCGAGTCGACCGCGCTCCTGAGCGCGTGGTTCAGCAGCGCCTTCGTTTCCCGGACGGACTGGCGGGGCAGGGCGGCCAGCCGCTCGGCCAGCTCCACGGCCGTGGCCAGTGACTCGCCCTTCGGCACGATCCGGTTCGCCAGGCCGATCTCGAGGGCCCGGGCTGCCGGGAGTCGATCGCCCAGCAGGATGAACTCCTTCGCGCGCAGCAGGCCGGTGAGCAGGGGCCAGGTGAGGCCGCCCCCATCCGCCGCGACCAGCCCGAGCGCCACGTGGGGATCGGCGAAGAAGGCCTGCTCCTCCATCACGACGATGTCGCACATCGAGGCCAGGCTGCAGCCCAGGCCGACGGCCGGGCCGTTGACCGCAGCGATGATGGGCACCGGCACCGAGGTCATTTCCTTCACGATCTCCGCGGCCTCGGCCATCACGTCGCCGCGGAGCGAGGTGTCGGAGGTCATGCGATCCAGGAGCTCGAGGTCGCCACCGCCGGAGAAGGCCTTGCCCGCTCCGGTCAGGACGATCGCGCCCACCCCGGCGTCGGCCGAGAGCTCGGACCAGATCCGGGCGAGCCGGCCGTGGAGCGCCGGGTTGGCCGCGTTGAGGGCCTCGGGCCGGTTCAGGGTGAGGATCCGCACCGCCCCGCGTGCCTCCACCAGCAGCTCCTGGCCGGAGCCTCCCCCGGCGGTCCCCTTCTCTGCCATCATCGTGATGAGCCCTCCGTTCGGCCGGCGTTCTCGGCCAGGTTGCGACGTCGACCAGCATAGAAGACGCGGACCGGGTGCGGGTCCTTCAGCGGGGCGGCGGCGGCTCGTGACGACATCCCGCGGTCCGGCCGGGCGCGCCGACGGGTGGCCGGCCCGCGCAGCGGCGCCATGGAAAGGCGCGGAGGAGCAGATGGAAGCGATGCAGCCCGTACCCTTCCGCAACTGGTTCCTCGATCGTGTCGAGGACGATCACACCGCGATCCTGTTCGAGGATCAGTCCTGGAGCTACCGCGAGGCCGTGCAGGCCGGTGCAGAGCGGGCCGCCTTCATGCTCGCCGGACGCGGGGCAGGGCCGCTGCACGTCGGGGTTCTCCTCGAGAACGTGCCGGAGTTCTGGTTCTGGCTGGCCGCCGCAGCGCTCTCGGGCGGGGTCGTGGTCGGGATCAACCCGACGCGGCGCGGAGCCGAGCTGGCGCGCGACATCCAGCACACGGACTGCCAGTGGATCGTCACGGAGCAGAAGCACCGCGAGCTGCTCGAGGGGATGGAGCTCGAGGCGCCGATCCTGGAGATCGACGGGGATGCGTATGCATCGGTGCTCGCGCCCTTCGCGGGAGCGCCGGTCCCCGACGTCGACGTCGCCCCGGACGACTGCATGCTGCTCATCTTCACCTCGGGAACGAGCGGATCGCCGAAGGCCGTGATCTGCAGCCAGCGCAAGGTGTCGCTCTCCGCGCAGAACGTCGCCCGCATCGCCCGGCTCGACCGGCAGACCGTGTCCTACGTGGCGATGCCCATGTTCCACAGCAACTGCCTGTTCATGGGCTGGGGCCCGGCGATCGTGGCGGGCGGGACCACGGTGCTGCGGCGACGCTTCTCCGCGTCGTCCGCGCTTCCGGACATCCGCCGCTACGGGTGCAACTACTTCAGCTACGTCGGGAAGCCGCTCTCGTACATCCTCGCGCAGCCCGAGCGGCCCGACGATGCGGACAACCCGCTCACGCTGGTCTTCGGGAACGAGGCGGCAGACCTGGACATCGAGCGCTTCAGCAAGCGCTTCGACGTGCCGGTCCTCGACGCCTACGGCTCGACCGAGGGCGGCGCCGTGGTCTCGCGGGTCGCGGGAATGCCGAAGGGCTCCCTCGGGCGGGGTGCCCCCGAGCTCAAGATCCTGGACCCGGAGACGGGGCAGGAGTGTCCGCCCGCCGTCCTCGATGCGCAGGGGCGGCTTCGCAACGCCGAGGAGGCGATCGGTGAGCTCGTGAACACCGCGGGCGTGGCGCTCTTCGAGGGCTACTACAGGAACGACGAGGCCAACGAGAAGCGCACGCGGCACGGCTGGTACTGGACGGGAGATCTCGCCTACCGGGACGCCGACGGGTTCATCTACTTCGCGGGTCGCGACTTCGAGTGGCTGCGCGTGGACGGCGAGAACTTCTCCGCGGCGCCGATCGAGCGGATCCTCGCGCGCTATCCCGGCGTGGTGCTCGCGGCCGTCTACGCGGTGCCGGACGAGGGGGTGGGCGATCAGGTGATGGCCGCCCTCGAGATGCGGGATCCCGGGGCCTTCGACCCCGACGCCTTCGACGCGTTCCTCGCGGAGCAGGCGGACCTGGGGACCAAGTGGACCCCACGCTACGTGAGAATCAGTCTCGCGCTTCCGGTGACGCAGACCAGCAAGGTGCAGAAGCGCCAGCTCCGCTCCGAGCGCTGGGAGTGCGAGGATCCCGTCTGGTTCAGGTCGGCGAAGGCCGACGGTCTCCGGCGCCTGGAGCCCGGGGATCGAGAGGCGCTCCGTGCCGCATTCGCGGCGCGCGGACGCGAGTCGCTGCTCGTCTGAGCGAGCTGCAGTTCACCAGGAGAATTCCATGCGCCCGACACCCGAGGACCAGGTGGCCATCACCGATCTGCTGGCCCGGTACTGCCTGACTCTCGACCTCGACGACGTGGACGGCTGGGTCGCCCTGTTCATGCCGGACGCCAGCTACGAGGTGTACGGGCGGTCCTGGGACGGGCACGAGGGACTGCGTCGCATGGTGGGGGCGGCTCCGGGGGGCCTGCACCTGGGGGGCCCGCCCGTGATCGACATGATCGACGCCGATCGCGCCCGGACCACGCGGAACCTGCTCTTCATCGACCGGTCCGACGGCATCTCGCGCAGCGCCGTGTACGTCGACGAGCTGCGAAGAACCGACGACGGCTGGCGCATCGTACACTGCCGGGCGCGCTTCATCGTCGCCGATGGCCTGAGCGATCGACCCGAGCGCTGAGGTCGGAACATCTGCAGCACAAAGGCGATGCTCGTGGACACATCCTCCGTGCAGGACCAGCTGGAGATCCGCCAGATCCTGGCCCGGTACTGCCACCACTGTGACGACGCCGACTTCGGGGCGCTGGTCTCGCTCTTCGCCGCCGACGGTGAGTTCGTCTACGGCGGCAGGGCCTCCCGGGGCAGCGACGAGCTGCTCGCCTTCTTCGAGAAGGCACAGGGTCGGGCGCGGCAGCGGGGCAAGCACCTGACGCTCAACACCGTGGTGGACGTGGTGGGAGACCGCGCCACGGGTCTGTCGGACTTCCTGTTCATCCAGCTGGTCGACGGCGTGGTCACGCCCGCGATCACGGGCCGCTACCGCGACCTGCTGGTCCGTCGGGAGGGGAGCTGGCGGATCGCACGGCGCGAGGCCCTGCCGATGGATGCCCCGGGTTCGGTGCCGATGAGGCCGGGCAGCGTGTCGGGGCCGGGATGAGGCTACAGGGACGGATCGCGCTCGTGACGGGTGGCGGGGCCGGCATCGGCCGGGCGACGTCCCTGCGCTTCGCGAACGAGGGGGCGGCCGTGGTCGTCTCGGACATCGACGAGGGCGCCGCGCGCGCGGTCGCCGCCGAGATCGAGGCCGCCGGCGGGTCCGCGCTGGGAATGCGCGCCGACGCCGCGAACGTCGACGAGACCGCGTCCCTGGTGGCTGCCGCGGTCGGGCGCTTCGGCGCGCTCCACATCCTGGTCAACAACGCGGGCCTGCCCTCGACGCACGCGGAGGGTACCGAGCTGGAGCGCTGGGACCTCGGTATCGAGCAGACGCTCTCGTCGGCCTACCGGACGACCTCGCAGGTCCTGCCCGAGCTGATCCGGGCGGGGGGCGGGGCCATCGTCAACATCTGCTCGATCGCCGGCAATCGCGTCGCCCTCGGGCCGGCGTGGTACGCGAGCGCGAAGGCCGGGCTCGGCGGGCTGACCCGCTCGCTCGCGGCGAGTCAGGGACGGCACGGCGTACGCGTCAATGCGCTCTGCCTGGGCGTGATCGCGACGCAGCGCGCTCGCTTCATCCGCGAGGATCCCGCCGCGATCCGGATGTTCGAGCAGCGGACGCCGCGGGGCCGGATCGGCGAGCCCGGGGAGGTGGCCGCGGCCGCGCTCTTCCTCGCCTCCGACGACGCCTCGCTGATCACCGGACAGGTTCTCATCGCCGACGCGGGCTTCACGGTGACGTGAGCACGTGGCGGCACTGCAAGGAGTGCGCAGATGATCGAGGTCGGAGTCTTCCACAACGGCGCCAGCGAGCTGCCCGTCATCGAGTCGGCCGACGGCAAGCTCGTCCTGACCGACGGCTCGCTCAAGGACGTCCACGAGAGCTGCCAGCGCACCGTGCTCAACCAGGTCCGCCAGGGCATCCTCGCGGACAGGCTCGGCTACGACTACTGGTTCCAGACCGAGCACCACTTCCAGGTCGAGGGGGCGGAGTTCAGCCCGAACCCGCTGCTGAGCGAGATGGCCATCGCGACCAACACCCGGCGCATCCGCCTCGGGCAGGCCGCGAACATCATCACCTGGCACAATCCGCTGCGCTTCGCCGAGCAGGTCGCGATGCTCGACATCATAAGCGGCGGTCGCGTGGAGTGTGGCATCGGGCGCGGCTACCAGCCGCGCGAGAACGAGACCTTCGGCAAGCCCTTCGGCTCCACGATCCAGGACCAGGAGCGCAACCGCGTGGCCTTCCAGGAGGCCTACGACATCATCATCAAGGCCTGGACGCAGCCCTCGTTCTCGCACCTGGGGGAGTTCTTCTCGATCCCGCCGAGCTACACCAAGTGGAACCACGACCAGACCATCGCGTTCTTCTCGAGGGACAAGGTGGAGCGGAACGTCGAGGACATCCTCAAGCTGGGCGCGCCCGACATGTACGCCGCAGGCAACCGCGTGCAGGCCACGACGACCACGCTGAGGGAGATCAGCGTCTTCCCGCAGCCGCTGCAGAAGCCCTACCCGCAGCTCTGGGAGCCGCTCACCAGCCCGCGGTCGATCCGCTGGGCCGCGGAGCGGGGGCTCAACGGCTACTTCGTCGCCGAGCCCAATCCCCAGCTGCGCGAGAAGATCGACCTGTACTACGAGACCGCCGAGAAGTGCGGCTGGCCCGACCGCCTGAACCGCGGGTCGTTCAAGCACGGCTGGGACTGCGAGAAGCGCCGCGGGATCGTGACCGCGCGCTACACGCACCTGCTGCTGCCGGGGCAGGATCGCGATCGCGAGCTCGAGCGCTTCAAGCGGGCGCTGGAGCTTCAGTGGGACTACTACGGCCCGTTCGGCTTCGCGGCCCTGATCACGGGCGATCCCGACATCCGCGTCACCGGCGACATGCTGATCGACCAGGAGGTCGCCATCTTCGGCACGCCCGACGAGGTCGGCGAGAAGATCCTGCGCATCAAGGACGTCTGCGGCTACGAGGACTTCATGTTCCACAGCTGGTTCGAGAAGGGCGGCTTCACCGGAGACGAGGTCGAGACGCAGATGCAGTACTTCGCCGAGGAGGTCCTGCCGGGGCTGCGCTCGGCCTGCGGCGGTTCGCCGGAGCGGTCGACGGCGGACGTACCGAGCTTCGACGACGTGCGGGCCTGAGATGAGCTTCCAGGATCGAGTCGCCGTGGTGACGGGTGCCGCCTCGGGAATCGGCAGGCAGACGGCGGAGGCCCTGGCGCGAGCCGGGGCCGCGGTCGCACTGGTCGATATCGATCTCGAGGGGGCGGCCCGGGCCGCCAAGGAGATCGAGTCCGCCGGGGGGAGCGCGAGCGCCCACGGGGCCGATCTGTCGGACGTCGCCGCGACCCGCGAGCTGCTCCGCGGCATCGCCCGGGATCGTGGTCGGCTCGACATCCTCGCGAACATCGCGGCGATCTACCCGAGGATGCCCACGCTCGAGCTGACCGAGGAGCACTGGGACCGCATGCTCGACCTGAACCTGCGCGGGGTCTTCTTCGCCTGCCAGGAGGCGATCCGGCTGATGCTCCCGCGCGGCAGCGGCGCGATCGTGAACATTGCCTCCGGCGCCGCGTTCTTCCCGATCGCGGGTCTCGCCGCGTACGCCGCGTCGAAGGCCGGGCTGATCGCCGCGACCCGCGTGCTGGCCCTGGAGACGGCGCGAACCGGCATCCGCATCAACACCGTCGCGCCCGGGCCCACCGAGACCGAGGGCATCGACGACATCTTCACGGAGGAGCAGCGCCGGGAGCTGGCCGACGCGATGGCGCCCGGGCGCTGGCGGGTCCCCGGCGAGATCGCCGACGCGATCGTCTACCTGTGCTCCGACGCCGCTCGCGGCGTGCACGGCGCCGTGCTCAACGTCAACGGCGGCAGCTACATGCCCTAGGTTTGCCGGCTACTCGACTCCCTGGAGCACGTGGCCCGCGGTCATCCCGCCGTCGGCGACGAACTCCGAGCCCGTGGAGTACGACGACTCGTCCGATGCCAGGAAGAGCACCAGGCTGGCGATCTCGCCGGGCTCGGCCATGCGCCGCATCGGCGTGCCGCTCATGATCTGCTCGGTGCCGCTGGCCGTGGCCTCGTCGCCGAGGATCATCGGCGTGGCGACGCCCCCGGGGTGCACGCTGTTGACCCGGATCCCGTCGGGCGCAAGCTCCAGGGCCGCCGTCTTGGTCATGCCGCGGACGGCCCACTTGGTCGAGACGTACGACACCATGTGGGAGATGCCCTCGAGGCCGGCGTTCGAGGAGACGTTGACGATGGAGCCGCCTCCCGCCGCGCGCAGCGCCGGGATGACGGTCTTCATGCCGAGGAAGACACCGAGCTGGTTGACGTGAACCACCCGCATGAAGTCCTCGACGCGCGTCTGCTCGAGGCTCTCGGTGTGCAGGATGCCGGCGTTGTTGACCAGCACGTCGAGGCGCCCGAAGCGCCCCGTCGCCGCGGCGACGATCGACTGCCAGTCCTGCTCGCGCGTCACGTCGAGGTGCTGGTACAGCGCGGCGTCCCCCAGGCCGACGGCGACCTTCTCGCCGGCCTCGTCGAGCACGTCGCCCAGCACGACTCGCGCGCCCTCCGACACGAAGAGCCGCGCCTCGGCCTCTCCCTGACCCCTGGCCGCACCGGTGATCAGTGCCACCTTCCCGTCGAGTCGTCCCATGCTTCGCCTCCTCGGCCGCGAGTCTACGCCCACGATGCGATCCGGTGCACGGTCAAGCCGACGGCGCTTCCCGCCAGGGCTCGCCTCGCCGCTTCAGGGCGCCTGGCCGGCCGTCGCCCGGAGAGCCGCGAAGAAGTCGAAATCCTCGAGCAGCTGCTGCTGCCGTCGCTCGACCGCGGACCGCAGCTCCGGATGCGTCAGGATGTGCAGGCGGCCGGCGCGGATTCCGGCGACGACGATGGGGCCGACCTGCCGCGCGGACATGACCTCGCCACGCCCCGCCGGGGGTGTGGACCGCGGCTCCGGGAGCTTCCCTCCGTATCGATCGGGCCGGTTGCGAGCCGACGTCGCGGACAGGTTCGACTGCACCATGCCCGGACAGAGCACGGAGACGCCGATGCCGGCGGGCTGCAGCTCGCCCCGCAGCATCTCGGTGTAGGCCACGACGGCGTGCTTGGTCGTGGTGTAGGCGCCGATGTGCCGCGGCATCTCGCTGGAGAAGGGCAGCGTCACCAGGCCCGCCATCGATGCGGTGTTGACGATGTGCGCCTGTCCGGGGTGATCTCGCAGCTCGGGAAGGAATGCATCGACGGTCCGCACGATGCTCAGGAATCCGAAGTCGAGGAACCAGCTCCAGTCCCGGTCGGTCAGCTCGGAGAGCGGCGAGTCATGGGCGACTCCCACGTTGTTCGACAGGACGTTGACCTCGCCGTACTCGTGCGTGGCGCTCGCCACCAGGCGATCCAGGGACGCGCGGTCGGTCGCGTCGACATGGAGCGCGAGCGCGCGGCCGCCGCCGGATCTGATCTGCTCCGCGACGCGCTGCGCGGAGGCCAGCTCGATGTCGGCCACGACGACCTGGACGCCCGCGTCGGCGAGGCCCAGCGCGATCCCCATGCCGATTCCGCTGCCGCCTCCGGTGACGACTGCCGTCGTGCCGTGCAGCTCCCTCATTCCCGGGTCTCGCGGGCCATCGCTGCCGCGCCGCGCAGGAATCCCTCGACGTCACGCGTCTTGTGCTCGGCGATCGGCTTCATGTCGGGGATGTAGTGCTCGAAGGCACCGCCCTGCATCGCGTCGGCGATCCCCGCGGCGCAATCGGCGGCGGGCATGAGGGGGCCGTCGTAGCTATTGGGCTCGTCCGTGGCGTGTCCCCAGATCTCCGTGTCGATGGGGCCGGGGATGATCAGCTTCACATCGACGGGATCGTCGATCAGGTCCATGAACATCGACTCGGTCCAGCCACAGAGCGCGAACTTCGCGGAGCAGTAGGCGGCCTCCCGGTCGATGCCGAGGCGGCCTCCGAGGCTCGACACGTTCACGATGAGCCCGGAGCCCCGCTCGCGCATGCGGCGCAGGGCCACCTGTCCCATGGCCACGGGCGACTGGAAGTTGACCCGCATGACCCGCTCCAGCGACTCCACCGTGATGTCGGCGACGAAGGTGCGGTCGGGGATCGCGGCGTTGTTCACGAGCGCGTCGAGATGCCCGAATGCGTCCCAGGCTTGCCGGACCACCTCCTCGGCACGCGCGACGTCGGCCAGGTCCGCGACCCAGAGCCTGGAGCCGGGCGTGTGGAGACGGCAGTCCCGGACCACCTCCTCGAGCCGCTGCGCCCGGCGAGCGACGCAGCCCACGGTCGCGCCGCGCCCTGCGAGCTCCCTCGCGAGGGCTGCGCCGATGCCGGAGGAAGCGCCGGTCACCAGGATCCTGGCCCCGTCGAGATTCATGGCTGCTCCTCCCCGCTTCCGCGTCGTGGGGGTCAGATTACCGGGCTGCCGCGGACGTCGCTCTCGAGAAGCCCACGGGTCCGTGAGCGGGAGGATGCAGCGGCACGCGAGGGGTGGTCTACTGGTCGATCGACCGGATACGGTGCGAGCCTTTCCCGGGGCCGCGGAGGAGCCGAGCGTGCAGTTTCACACCTTTCACCTGGTCCACTGGCCTGATCAGTGGGCCCAGCAGCAGGTCTACAAGTACGAGATGGAGCTGATCGAGTACGCCGAGGAGCTGGGCTACGACGGCTGCTGGATCGCCGAGCACCACTTCCGCGACTACGGCATCTGTCCGTCGGCCATGAACTTCGCGTCCTTCGTCGCGGCCCGGACCAGCCGCATCAGGATCGGCTCGGGAATCGTGGTGCTGCCCTTCCATCACCCCATCCGGGCGGCCGAGGATGCGGCCATGGTCGATCAGCTGAGCAACGGGCGGCTGATGTACGGCTTCGGTCGGGGCTACCAGTCGATCGAGTTCCAGGGATTCCAGCTCGCCCTGGACGAGGCCCGCGAGCGGACCGACGAGGCGCTCGACATCCTGCGCCTGGCATGGGGTGAGGGGCCGTTCTCGTACGAGGGCAAGTACTACAAGGTCGAGGACGTCAATGTCCTGCCCAAGCCGATCCAGAAGCCGCACCCGCCGCTGTGGACGGCGGCGGTGAGTCCCGAGACGGTGGCGCGCTATGCGGCCAAGGGAATCCCCTTCTTCGCGGAGGCCCTCGCGACCTTCGGACGCTGCGGTCGAGCGGCTCAGGAATGGCGGAAGGTGGCGGCCGAGCACGGACACGACCCGAGCCGGGCCGGGCTCGGCGTCCAGCGCGGTCTGATCCTGGGCGAGACCGACAAGGAGGCCCGGGAAATGGCCGAGCGATCGCTGGCCTTCCAGCAGGCTCCGACGCTCATCAACAATGCGAGCGCTCCGCTCGAGCGGACGGGCGAGTTTGCCGCGAGCTACTCGTTCTTCAAGGATCGTTACCTGAAGAAGAACCAGGAGCTCGACGTCGACGCGATCTGGGATCGTATCTGGGTCGCCGGAGATCCGGAGCGCGTCCGCGGTTGCATCAAGAGGCTCGAGGACATGGGCTTCGAGCACGTCATGTTCACGGTCGGGCAGGCCCCGAACGTCTCGATCGAGGAGAACCGGCGCCGGCTGCGGCTATTCGCCGAGGAGGTGATGCCGCACTTCCGAGGGGAGCCCGCCTCGGCCCCGGCGAATTGACCACCCGCCCGGGTCATGAGGGTCGGGACCTGCCCCACGGGGCCGTCGGTCTGCTATGGTCCCGCGTGCACTACCAGTGGGAGGGTGGAATGCGCATTCGCGTACTGATCCTGGCGGTCTGCGCCGCGGCGTTCTCGACGGGCTGTATATCGGTCTACACGCCGGCAATCGGTATCCTGTACACAGAGGTCACGGGTCCGGTCGATGCCGGCGGGTCCGTCGGCTCCAAGGAAGGCCGGGCCTGCGCCCAGTCGATCCTCGGGCTGGTCGCGACCGGAGATGCCAGCATCAAGGCCGCCGCGCAAGACGGTGGCATCAGCAACATCGGCTCGGTCGATCACTACACGCGGAACATCCTGGGAATCCTCGGGGAGTTCTGCACGATCGTCCGCGGCAGCTAGATCTGCAGGGGCCCGGCGCACGCGCCGGGCCCTCCCGCAGTCCCGCCCGCGCTCCGGCAGGCGGTCGGGGATTCCCTGGCGCGCTGCTCAGGCGAGCCGCCGTTCCGGTGCGGCTCCATCGCTGAGCTAGTCTGCGGCCGATGCAATCCCGTCTCGCGCCCCTGTTCCTGGCCTTCCTGCTGCTGGCAGCGGGGTGCTCGCGCCAGCAGGCCGACCGCGCGGGGGCGCCCGCCGTGGACGACGCCCGCCTGTGCGCAGCTGCGAGCGAGCCGCAGAGCTGGCTGACCCACGGCGGCACGTACGCGGAGGCGCACTACAGCGCGCTCGAGCGCATCGACACGGACAACGTGGCGCAGCTCGGCCTGGCCTGGAGCTTCGACCTCGAGACGGAGCGCGGCGTGCAGGCAACGCCCCTGGTCGCCGACGGGGTCCTGTACGTCACCGCCCCGTGGAGCGTGGTGTACGCACTCGATGCGGCCACGGGCGCGCTGCGCTGGCACTTTGACCCCGAGGTGCCGCGCAGTCACGCGCGCCTGCTCTGCTGCGGCGTGTCCAACCGCGGCGTCGCGCTGTACGACGGCAAGGTGTACGTCGGCACGCTCGACGGGCGCCTGGTCGCGCTCGACGCGGCGACCGGCCAGCCCGTGTGGGAGACGCTCACGGTCGATCCCGGGTGGCCCTACTCGATCACCGGCGCGCCACGCGCGGTCGAGGGGAAGATCATCATCGGCAACGCCGGTGCGGACTTCGGCGTGCGCGGCTACGTCTCCGCCTACGACGCGCGGACGGGCGAGCTCGTCTGGCGCACCTACACCGTGCCGGGCAACCCGGCCGACGGCTTCGAGACGCCCGCGATGGAGCGGGCGGCGAGAACCTGGACGGGCGAGTGGTGGCGGACCGGGGGTGGTGGGACGGTATGGGACGCCATGGCCTACGACCCCGAGCTGCGGCTCCTGTACGTGGGCACGGGAAACGGCTCGCCGTACCCGCGCTGGCTGCGCAGCCCGGACGGGGGCGACAACCTGTACCTCGCCTCGATCCTGGCGCTGCGGCCCGACACCGGAGAGCAGGTCTGGCACTACCAGACCACGCCGGCCGAGACCTGGGACTACACCGCGACGCAGTCGATCATCCTCGCCGACCTCGAGCTCGACGGTCGCGTGCGGCGCGTGCTCATGCAGGCGCCCAAGAACGGCTTCTTCTACCTGATCGACCGCGAGACCGGGGAGTTCCTGTCCGCCGCGCCGTTCGTCGAGGTGAACTGGGCGAGCGGGTTCGATGCCTCGGGCCGGCCGATCGAGACCGACGTCGACTACCGCCACGAGGCGAAGCTCGTGAAGCCGAGCCCGCTGGGAGGACACAGCTGGGAGCCGATGAGCTACAGCCCGCGTACCGGCCTGGTCTACCTGCCCGCCCTCGAGATGGGCTCGCTGGTCAAGATGGATCCGGAGTGGCGCTACGAGCGGGAGCGCTACAACAGCGCGCTCGACGTCAGCGTGTTCACGCGCTTCGGTGCTGATGCCGGGGCCGGCGGCGGAGACGAGGGTCAGCTCATCGCCTGGGACCCGCGCCGGCAGCGCGCGGCCTGGCGCGTGAGCCACGTGACCGGGGGCAGCGGGGGCACGCTCGCGACCGCCGGCGACCTGGTGTTCCAGGCCAGCGCGGACGGCCGCTTCGTCGCCTATCGCGCGACCGATGGACACAGGCTCTGGGAGTCGCCGCTCGGAACCGGGAGCGGCGGCGGGCCGGTCAGCTACCTCGTGGGCGACGAGCAGTACGTGGCGGTCGCCGCGGGCTGGGGCTCGTCGTTCGCGATGAGTGCATCCGAGGCCGCACGGCGCGCGGGCGTCCGCGGCGGCGGGCGCGTGCTCGCCTACCGGCTCGGCGGTACCGCCCCGCTACCGGCCCCGAAGCACCCGCCGCTGGGACCGGTGCCCGCCCCCAGCTTCCGGGTGGAGGCGAGCGAGGAGCAGCGGCTGCAGGGCACGACGCTCTTCCACCTGCACTGCTCGACCTGCCACGGGGCGCTCGCGGTCGGCGGGGGCTCGGGCATTCCCGACCTGCGCTACGCGAGCGAGGCCACGCACGCGGCCTTCGCCGACATCGTGCTCGGCGGCCTGCGCATCGCCGCCGGCATGCCCAGCTTCGCCGATCGCCTCGACGCCGAGCAGACGCGCTGGATCCAGGCGTGGATCCTGCAGCGCGCCGCGGACTCCGCGGCGCGCGAGTGACCGACCCGGGCAGGTCCGCTCGCCCCGCGTGCGTGCCGCGGTCTCGCGCGCCGGCTAGAAGCTGAGCCCGTAGAAGCGCAGCGCGTTCTCGCCGAGAACCTTGCGCTGCGCGTCCTCGGGCAGGTGCGCCAGCCGCTCGCGGATCTCGCCCACCACGTTGAACGAGGCGTCGATGTGCGGGTAGTCGGACGCCCAGATCACGTAGTCGGCGCCGAGGTGCTCGATGACCTGGGCGGTGATCGACTCGTCGGGCTCGGCCGAGATCAGGCACTGGCGCTTGAAGTACTCCGAGGGCAGCAGCTTCATCGGCGAGAACGCGCGCATGACCTCGAACTTGTGGTCCATGCGGTCCAGCCACGCGGTGATCCAGTTCGACCCGGCCTCGAGGACCGCGCAGCGCATGCGCGGGTACTTCTCGAACATCCCGCGCGTCATCATCGAGGTGAACGCGGCCATCACGTCGATGGCCAGGAAGGTGAAGCTGAACACGACCTCGCTCATCCAGTTCGGGGCCCCGCCGGTCCAGGGCGCGAGCAGACCCGGGCTGCTGCGCGCGACCACGTGGAAGGCGATCGGCATGTCGAGGTCCTGCACGGTCTCCCAGAAGGGTGCGAGATCCGGGTCGTCGAGCTGGCGACCGTCGCGTGAGGGCGGATCGGGCGACAGGTACACCCCGGCGCAGCCGTCCCGGCGCGCCCGCTTCACCTCCTCGACCGCGCCACGGGGATCCATCAGGCTGATGTGCGCGATGGGAACCAGGCGTCGGCGATCGTGGCTGCAGAAGTCGACGATCCAGCGGTTGTAGGCGCGGCAGTAGGCGGTCGCGAGCTCCGGGTCCCGCACCAGTCCCTCCCACGAGATCCCGATCGTGGGGTAGAGCAGGGCCACGTCGATCTGCTCGTCGTCCATCACCGACAGGCGCGCGGCCGGGTCATAGCCTCCCCGGGGACAGCCATCCTCGTAGCTCAGCCGTCCCGTGGTCAGCAGATCTCCGGGGTCCATGCCGATGCCGCCGAGCCCGGCCAGGCGGCCGCGCATCCCCAGGTGGGGCTGGTCATCGACCATCAGCACCTCGACGCCCTCGGCGTCGTTCTCGATGCGGATGGCCCGCTCGCGAAGGCCCGGCTCGAGATACTTCTGCCAGGTGTCACGCGGCTCCAGCACGTGCCCGTCCGCATCGACCATGACCGTCCGTGTCATCGCGATCTCCCGCAGCGCCCCACGCCGCGATCTCCGCGCACAGTAGCACTGGTGCCCCCCGGGTACCCCGGGCGGGCAGGGCGCGGGCCCCGCTGGCCGGGGTCACGCTTCCGCCCGGGCTCATCCCGGCCCCGGCCTGCTCGCCACGGGGCGGCGAACGCGCGGGTCACCGGTACACTCGCGGCTCCGGACTCGACGGGGGATCCGCACCATGGACGTCGACCTGCAGCGCCAGATCCGCGAGCTCTCGCACCGCCAGGCCATCCACGACTGCCTCGTGCGCTACTGCCGGGGCGTCGATCGCCTCGATCGCGAGCTGCTCGTCTCGGCCTACCATCCCGATGCCGTCGACGATCACGGGATGTTCGTCGGCGGGCCGGAGGCCTTCGCCGACTTCTTCATCTCGTTCCACGGTGGCAACCAGCACCTGACGCAGCACATCATCACCAACCATCACTGCGAGCTCGAGGGCGACGTGGCCCACTGCGAGACCTACTGGCTCTACGCGGCGATGAACCGCGAGGGGCCGCCCCTGTCGCTCGCCGGCGGCCGCTACGTGGACCGGATGGAGCGCCGCGACGGCCGCTGGGCGATCGCGGCGCGGAAGTGCCTGATGGACTGGCACGGACGGCCCGACGAGGTCCAGCTCACACCGGAGCAGCTCGCGATGATGGCCGGTGCGGGGACGCCGGCGCGCGATCGCGGCGATGCCTCCTACGAGCGCCCGCTGCGCGTGGACCCCGGGCGCATCGCGCACCCGCCGCAGTCCGTCGCGGAGTGAGCGACGTGCCTCGCCGTCCGGGCGCCGGGCGCGCTCAGCGCGCGGTCGTCTCGTCCGCGCCTCCCGGTGGTGGCCCCGCTCGCGGCGCGAGCGATGCCGGAAGCCATCCGCCCGTGGCCTGCACGGGGCGCGGGTCGTTCGCGCGGGACACCCACGCGACGAGGGCCCAGCGCTGCGGGCTGGCCTCGATGGGCCGTGGCAGCGGCAGCCGGGCGCGGTACGCGCGGCTGCCGTCGGCCGGATCCTCGCTGCTGGCAGCCTCGAGGGGCCGGACGTCGTGCCCGAGCACGACGAAGTCCTGGCGCAGGGCGCGGCCGCGGTTCTCGCCCGCCTCGATGACGTCGCGCAGTCCCACGCCCAGGATCGCGGCGTGGACCTCGAGCGCGTCCGGCGTCCCTGCCGTGGCGTCGAAGCGCACGCGCACGATGCCGTCGCGGAGCGTCAGCTGCAGCTTCCCCGGGGCTTCCGCTCCGGGCCGCGGGAGCTCGCCGCGGCGGAAGTAGCCGCGCCACTCCGCACCGTCGACGAAGAAGGCGGGCGTCGCGGCCGAGCGCAGGCCGAGCTCGCGCACGTGCTGGTACTGGCGCTGCGTGAATCCCGGGGTGGCGTAGCGATCGGGCCAGCCCAGACCGTCCCAGTAGTCGACGTGGAAGTTCAGGGGCACGCGCTCTCGCCAGAGCCCGTCGTCGGCTCGCAGGCGGCCGAGCCACGCCTCGGCCGGAGGGCAGCTGCTGCAGCCCTGGGACGTGTAGAGCTCGATGAGCTGCACGCTGCGCGCGCCACTGCCCACCGACCAGTCCGCGCAGCATGCGCCCGCAGGTGCGGCGCTCGCGACGACGAGCGTCAGCGCGACGAGCGCGGCGGCCCGGATCCCCGGCTGCATGTCTCGCTCACCTCCAGCCCCAGCCCCGGTCGTCGGATGGTGCTGCCGCCGCACGCGTTTCGAGGCCGCCGGTTTTTCAGCAGCCTGCTAGATCGGGCCGAGGTACTGCCGCCAGGCGACCCGCCAGCCGTCGCCCTCGCGGCACACTCCCCAGTGGGCGCGGTGCGTTCCGAGCGTCGGCTTCCCGTCGCGGTCGATGCGGGTGAACGTCAGCCGGTAGACCACGACGTCGCCGCTGGTGTCGAGCAGGGTCAGCTCGTCGATGTCGGTGCGGCTCCACTCGGGACCCAGGGCGTCCACCGGCAGCATGTCCTCGGGGGTCGCCATGATGGTCCGCTCGCCCGTGGGCCACATCTGGATCAGCGGTAGCGAGCTGGTCGCCAGGATCTCCTGCGGCTCGCGCCGGTTGATGGCCTCCATGTGCGCGCGCACCGTCTCGGCGGGGGTACCGGGCATCGGGGCGACTCTAGCAGAGCCCTGGCAGGCTGCTGAAGAGCCCGCTCCCGTCCAGGGCTCCGCAGCAGCCTGCTAGCGCGTGAGCTCCGGGATCAGCGCGTCGAGCCAGCGCCGGTGCAGCTCGGGATCGCCGCTCTGCGGCGCCAGTACCAGCTCGGTGACGCCGGCCGCCGCGTAGCGGTCGCGCCGCGAGCGCCACGCGTCGACGTCGAGGTCCTCGACGGGAATGTGCAGCCGCAGCTGGAAAGGAAGCCCGTCGAACGCGCGGCCCTCCGCGGCGAAGGCCTCGCGCAGCGCGTCGACGTGCGCGGGGACGTCGTCGGGCTCGAGACCGATGCCGTGCCAGCCGTCTCCGTGACGCGCCGCCCGCGCCCGCGCCGCGCGGCCGCCGCCGCCGACCAGCAGCGGCAGGCCACCGGGGCGGTACGGACCCGGGTGCGCCTCGACGTCCTCGAACGCGAAGTGCCGCCCGGCGAACGTCGCGCTCTTGGCCGACCACAGCAGTCGCATCACCGCGAGGAACTCGTTGCCGTACGTGCCGCGCTGCTCGAACGGGACCTGGGCGATGGGATCGTGCTCGACGCGCAGGTTCCCGACCCCCACGCCCACGTCGATCCGGCCCCCGCTCAGGTGATCGAGGGTCGCCAGTGTCTTGGCCGTGGGCATCGGATGGAGATACGGGACCACGAGCACGCTCGTGCCGAGCCGCGCGCGGTGCGTGGCCGTCGCGAAGGACGCGAGCATGACCAGCGGATCGTGGTACGGCCGCTCGCCGAGACGCTCGCCCACGAAGCCGCGGTGCAGCACGTGGTGACTCACCCAGAGCGAGTGGACCCCGAGCGCCTCCGCGCGAACGGCGAGGTCGATGACGAGCTGCGGCGTATCGAGGCCCCAGCTGTTCGGTGTGACGTATCCGAGGTGCATGCCCACTTCCTAGCAGGCTGCTGAGGAATCCGCTCCCGCCGCCCCGCGGCGGCCCCGGCCCGATGTCCGTGAGGCCGCGCCGGCGCACGGCCGAGTGGGATCAACCCACGGTGAAGTAGAAGGTGGCCCCCCGCTCGACCTGACCCGTTGCCCAGATGTGGCCCCCGTGCTTGTGGATGATGCGCTCGACGGTGGCCAGGCCGATGCCGCTGCCCGGGAACTCGCGCGCGTAGTCCAGCCGCTGGAACACGCGGAAGAGCTGGTGGCCCTCGGCGCTGTCGAAACCCACCCCGTCGTCGCGCACGTAGAAGGCGAGCTGGTGATCGATGGCGCAGTGACCGAACTCGATGTGCGCCTCGTCCCGGCCGGCGGTGAACTTCCAGGCGTTGCCGAGCAGGTTCTCCAGCACGATGCGCATCAGGCGCGGATCGGCGCGGACCGACGGGCCGCTCGCGATCTTGAGGTCGACCCGGCGCGCGGATGCCTCCTCGCGCAGCGTGTCTGTTACCTGGTGCGCCAGCGCGTAGAGATCGACGTCCTCCAGGCTCAGATCCGCGCGCGTGATGTGCGCCAGGCTCAGCAGATCCTCGACCACCTGGCTCATGCGCCGCGTTCCCTCGCGCACCCGGGCCAGGTGCGCCAGGCCCGCCGGTCCCAGGCCGTCGGCGCAGTCCTCATCGAGCGCCCGGCAGAACTGGTCGATCGCCCAGAGGGGGCCGCGGAGCTCGTGCGACACGGAGTACGTGAACGCCTCGAGCTCCTTGTTGAGCTCGACCAGCTCGGCGTTGTCCGCAGCCAGGCGCGCGTTCAGCTCCCGGATGCGTTGCTCGGCCATGCGCTGCGCGCTGACGTCCCGGACCTCGGCGACGACGAGCATCTCGCCGTCCGTCTGGACGGGGTTGAGGCTGATCTCGACGGGGCACTCGGTCCCGTCGGCACGCAGCGCACGCAGGTCCAGCCCCACGCCCATCGGCCGGGTGGACGGCCGGCCCGCGTACTCTGCCCGGTAGCGCACGTGGTCGGCCCGGAGGGCTTCCGGGACCAGGATCTCGATGCTCTGGCCGATCAGGCTGTCGCGCGGGTGGCCGAAGAGCTGCTCGGTCTGGGCGTTGACGAGCATGATCTGACCCGCCGTGCTGGTGATGATCACCGCGTCCGGTGCGGATTCGAGCAGGGCGCTGAAGCGTGCCTCGCGCTCGCGGATCCGCGCCTGGTCCAGGCGGCGGCGCGCGCCGTGACGGGCGATCACCAGCGATACGCCCGCGAGCAGCAGGCCCAGGGCGACCGAGGCGATGATGAAGCTGCGGGCGACCTCGTCGACCTGCCGCGCCAGCACCGGGGCGGGAACGTGCGCGACCAGGATCCACGTCGGCGCCAGCGCCACGGGCTGCGGCACGCTGCCCGCCGGGTGCGACACGGGCGGCGTCGCCGCAGTGATGCGGGCGTACGTGAACAGGCCGTGGTCCGTCAGGAGCTGTCCGGAGCCGGCCCCGCCGCGGATCCTCTCCCAGGCCTCCGGGTACGCGTCGGCGAACGACGGCCCGCCCGGAGAGGTCCCCGCGGACTCTCGCTGCCCGACCGCGTTCGGCCCCGGAAGCCACTGCCCGTCCTCGTCGAGGAGCCAGCGCTGACCGAGCCTGCCCACCGCGAGCGCCTCGATGCCGCCGAGCAGGCGCGTTCCAGGGTAGTCGAGAACGACCGCTCCGCGTCCGCTGCCGCGGGCATCGCGTACGGGTGCGGAGAAGCGGATCGTGGGCCCTCCCGGGCTCCCCGGCGCGCCGGGCGGGATGCCGGGATCCAGGCGCGACACGTGAACCTCACCCGGCTCCAGCCCGAGAACCGCGTCCAGATCGTCGCGGTCCCAGCGGCCCCGGAGCGGGCTCTCCGGCACGACGGCCGCGCTGCCCGGGCTCCAGTCGACCCGGACCTGCTCCTGACCCTCGACGTCGATGAGCCGGATCCGCTCGTACCGGGCCTTCA
The DNA here is from genome assembly GCA_029261925.1 of Deltaproteobacteria bacterium. GTDB lineage: Bacteria > Myxococcota_A > UBA9160 > SZUA-336 > SZUA-336 > JAGWBS01. The sequence continues at coordinate 79,799 of JAJDAJ010000017.1, forward strand.
CCTCGGCCAGGACCCGGTACTTCTCCGCCATCTCCCGGCGGGCCGCCGGGTCCCCGCTGTCCAGCCAGCGGCGCAGTGTGTGCAGCCGGGCGAGGTAGCGGGTGTCGGAGGTGACGGAGGCGAGCTCGTCGCGGATCCACTGCTGGCCGACCGCCACCAGCTCTTCCTGCCTGTCGCGGGTGGCCGACGTGCGGGCGCTGGCCTGCACCTCGAACAGCAGGTACATCACGCCCGCGCTGATCAGGGCGAGGAGCAGGAAGGTGGCCGAGGCGCGTCGCAGCACCTGGATGCGCGTTGCCGTGTCCGGAGCACCTTGTTCCATACTGGTGGCCGGGTCGCTCCCCGACGGCCCTCGCGCGGGCCGGGGCCGGTGCGCAGAAGCTAGCCGCGGGCCGGGCGAGCCGCATGCACGCCGCGCAGGAACCGTTCACGGCGTCGCGATCTCGATCCGGTCGAGCTCGCCCGGTGCGCCCTGCCGCGCCGTCGCTAAGCTCATGCGCCATGAATGCGGCCGTGGACATCAGAGACCTGGACGAGTGGATGTACGCCCTGAACACCGCCGCCGAGCAGCTGGATGCAGACGCGGACGCCGAGGCGTTGCGCCTCGTTCGGCAGGCGGTAGACGAGATGCGCGAGAAGCGCGCCGAGCTCGAGCTGAGGCGCCACAACGAGACGGGCTACTGAGCCCGCGTCCGCGACAGGGGACGCGGCGCTGACGGGCCGGACCGCGTCCCCGGGGGGCTCCCGTTGACCGGGATCCTCGAGGCAGCGTGGCTCCAGCTGGCCGGGGCCCTGAACCTGATCGCGGCGCTGATCGCCTCCGGTCACGTCGTACTGCGCGAGCGCGACAACCGCGTGGCGGCGGGCTGGGTGGCGGTGATCTGGCTGGCGCCGGTCGCGGGCTGGATCCTGTACCTGATGCTCGGCGTCAACCGCATCCGGCGCCGCGCCGAGGAGCTGCGCCGCGAGGGCCTCGGCGCGTACCCGACGTCCGGGCTCCGGGATCCCGGTACGACCGAGGCGGACGCCGCCGGGGTCACCGGTCCGCTGGCCGCGCTGAGCCGCATCGTCGGCGCCCGCACCCGGATCCCGCTGACCTCCGGGAACCAGGTCGACCCGCTGCGCGACGGCGAGCAGGCGTACCCCGCGATGCTCGAGGCGATCGAACGCGCCGGCGCCTCGATCGCGCTTTGCACCTACATCTTCGACAACGATCCAGCCGGTGAGGTCTTCATCGACGCCCTCGGGAAGGCCGCGAAGCGCGGTGTCCAGGTGCGGGTCCTGGTCGACAGCATGGGCGCGCGGTACTCCTGGCCGCGCCCGCAGGTCGTGCGGGTGCTGCGCCGGCGCGGCGTCGAAGTCGCGCGCTTCATGCACTCGGCCGTGCCCTGGCGCATGCCGTACATCAACCTGCGCACGCATCGCAAGATCCTGGTCGTCGACGGGCACATCGGCTTCACCGGCGGCATGAACATCCGCAGCGGGCATCTGCTCGAGCTCGGCGGACGGCACCAGGTGCAGGACACCCACTTCCGGCTGCGCGGTCCGATCGTCGAGCAGATGATGCAGGTGTTCGCGGACGACTGGGCGTTCACCACCGGGGAGAGGCTGGAGGACGATCTGTGGTTCCCCGGTGTCGAGCCGCGCGGCAGCATCCGGGCGCGCGGCATCCCGGACGGTCCCGACGAGGACATCGGCAACCTGCCCTGGACCCTGCTGGGAGCCCTCTCCACCGCTCAGCGCTCGATCCGCATCGTCACGCCCTACTTCCTGCCGGATGCCGATCTGATCACGACGCTCAACCTGGCCGCGATGCGCGGCGTGAACGTCGAGATCGTCCTGCCGCTGCGCAACAATCTGCGCGTGGTCAAGTGGGCGATGGACGCGCAGCTCTGGCAGGTGCTGCGCGGCGGCTGCCGCGTGCACCTGTCGAGTCCGCCCTTCGACCACTCGAAGATCATGACCGTGGACGGCGCCTGGTCCCTGATCGGGTCGGCGAACTGGGATCCGCGAAGCCTGCGCCTGAACTTCGAGTACAGCGTCGAGTGCTACGGAGAGGAGCTCGCGAATCAGCTCGATGTGATCATCGACGAGAAGATGGCGACGGCCCGGCCGCTCACCCGCGACGAGCTCGAGGCCCGCAGCCTGCCGGTGCGGCTTCGCGACGGCGTGGCCCGCCTGCTGACCCCCTATCTTTGAAGAACCCGCCCGGCTCATCCGGGACCGGCCACCCCCAGGAGGAACGACATGGCCCTGAGCGAGAAGCAGGAGAAGCTCTGCGAGCAGACCCGCTGGGACTTCTCCGACCTGAAGGCGCTCTTCCTGAACTGCACGCTGAAACGCTCACCGGAGCTCTCGCACACCGGCGGGCTGATCGACATCTCCCGGTCGATCCTCGAGAAGAACGGCGTCTCGGTCGAGGTGCTGCGACCGGTGGACCACGAGATCGCATACGGCGTCTGGCCCGACATGACCGAGCACGGCTGGGAGCGGGACGACTGGCCGCAGATCCTCGCCAGGGTGATGGCTGCCGACATCCTGGTGCTCGGCTCGGCGATCTGGCTCGGCGAGAAGACCTCCGTGTGCACGAAGGTGATCGAGCGGCTCTACGCCGCCTCGAGCCAGCTCAACGATGCGGGCCAGTACGCGTACTACGGTCGCGTGGGCGGTGCGCTGATCACCGGCAACGAGGATGGCGCCAAGCACTGCGCCATGAACATCCTCTACTCGCTCCAGCACCTGGGCTACGTGATCCCGCCGCAGGCGGACGCCGCCTGGCTCGGCGAGGCGGGCCCCGGGCCATCCTATCTCGACGACGGCTCGGGCGGCCCCGAGAACGACTTCACCAATCGCAACACCACCTTCATGACCTGGAACCTGATGCACACCGCTCGCATGCTGAAGGACGCCGGCGGCTTCCCCGCCCACGGCAACCAGCGCGCGGAGTGGGACGCGGGCTGCCGCTTCGACTTCCCGAATCCGGACTACCGGTAGGGCCCCTGGCCGGCCCCCGGCCGGCTAGATCGCCCCGGCCTCGCGCAGGGCCGCGATCTCGTCCCAGCCCAGACCGATCTCGAGCAGCACCTCCTCGGTGTGCTGCCCGATCTCGGGCGCGATCCGGCCCGGACGCGCGGGGGTCTCGCTGAGCCGGATCGGACAGCCCATCGTCGAGATCTCGCCCCACTCCGGATGCTCGAAGCGCTCGAGGTAGCCGTTGGCGTACACGCCCTCGTCCCGCGCCACCTCGCCGTAGTCGCGCACCAGCGCATGGCGGACGTCGATCTCGCGCAGCAGCTTGGCCCACTCGGCGGTCGTCCGGGTGCAGAAGGTCTCCGCGAGCAGGTCGAAGAGCTCGTGGCGCACGCCCGGCGCGTAGTAAGGGGCGGTGAAGCGCTCGTCGGCCAGCAGCTCCGGGCGGCCGATCGCCTCGAAGAACGCGTCGCGTCGCTCGGGCGTGACGCCGACGATCGCGATCTGGCCGTCGGCGGTGGGCATCACGCCGTAGAGCCCGTGGATCAGCGGGTGGCCGCGGTCGACCTCGCCCGGGTCCAGCCCCGTGAGGAAGGTGTACGTGTACTCGGAGGCCTGGGCGAAGATCACGGCGCCCAGCAGCGACACGTCGACGCGCTGGCCTCGTCCGGTGCGCTGGCGCGCGTACAGCGCCGCGAGGATCCCGCTGGCCATGTTCTGCGAGCCGAGGTGATCGGCGATCGTCGCGCCGATCGGCGTCGGGTCGGTGGGGCCGGTGCGCCGGATCAGTCCGCCGGCGGCCTGGCCCGCCAGGTCCGCACCGCGCCGCTGTGCGTCGGGGCCGGCCGGTCCGAAGGTGCTGCCGGTCGCGTAGATCAGGCGCGGATTGCGCGCGGCGAGCGCCTCGTAGCCCAGGCTCCAGCGCTCGAGCGTGCCCGGCACGAAGTTCGAGATCAGCACGTCGGCCGTGTCGACCAGCCGCAGGAGCACCGCGCGCCCCGCCTCGACGCGCAGGTCGAGCGTGATCCCGCGCTTGCCGCGATTGCACGCGATGAAGTACGGCGAGCGCGTGTCCTCCGGCGAGATGATCGTCCAGCGGCCCAGGTCTCCGATGCCCGGGACCTCGACCTTGATCACGTCGGCGCCGAGATCCCCGAGCAGCTGTGCCGCCTGCGGGCCCTGCACGATCAGGCCCAGGTCGAGCACGCGCAGGCCATCGAGCGCACCGGGAGCTTCGGACATCGACTCGCCTCCTAGTCCGTTCGCACGAGGTGTCGCGTGCCCGGTCGCGGCGGCTCCTCGGGCGGACCCGCGAAGCACTGCGCCATCGACATCCACTCGCGCGCCACGTCGCCCTCGACGCGCAGCGCGGTGTCGGCCAGCGCGCGCGTCTGCGCGACCACCTGGCAGAACGCGGTTGCCGGTCCCTCGACGAGGTCGGACGTCACCTCCGGGTTCCACTCCCAGCGCGCGCCCGACGGCGCCTCGAGCCGCACGCGGGGCGTGACCGCGGGGGGCTCGAGCCCCTGGTTGCGGTACGTCCAGCCGAAGGTGTTCACGCCGAGCACCGCGATGTTGTGGATCCGGTCCGCGTCGACGCGCTCGACCCCGAGCCGGTCGTAGATCGCCTGCCCGTGCGCCCAGGTCTCCATCAGCCGCGCCGAGATGCTCGAGCGCGCGCTCATGTCGGGCCCGCCCCAGGGCAGGCGCGCGCGCGGGTCGGCGGACTCGAAGTGCCCGGCGACGACGCGGCACTCGCGGCGCCACGCCTCGAGCAGATCGCGCCCGCGAAGCGGCGCCAGCCAGTCGAGAGTGGCCTCGCGCAGGCCGCGGCCAGAGGCCGTCGTCCGGCGCAGCTCGGCGAAGAACTGCTTCAGTCCCGCGGGATCGCGCAGCGAGCGGTCCGCCGCCTGGTTGAACAGGTGCAGGTGTGCGATCGCGTCCTCGACCGTCCAGCCCTTGAACTGCGTCGTGCGGGCCAGATCGGTGGCGGGCCGGTCCGCCAGCAGCGCGTACAGCGCCTCGCTCTCGTCGAGAAAGTCGCGCGGCTGGGTGAAGCTCGCCGAGGGCATGATCCAGTCTACGACCGGGGGCCGTAGCGTGGCCCCGCGAGGAGCATGAACCCCAGGTCGTTCGTCGACGCCGGGTCCCGCGTCAGGCCCGGGGCCGGACAGGAAGCGCATGTGGCTCCCGCGGATCGACGTTCGCCGGGATCCGGGATCGGTTCAGGGATCATGACCGGCGCCATGATACCCGTGGGCACGGGCCGGGGCACGATGGTGCGCCTACCATCGCTACTTCCGGGCGGACGATCGTGGGGGGGACGCGCTGCGCCTACGCGGGCGCGGCGGACCGGGTCCGCGCCTCGATCTGCGCGCGGACCTCGGCGTGCCGCTCGCGGGTGATGGGGAAATCGCGCAGGAACAGCGCGCCGAGCGCCATGAGCAGCGCGGGCACCGCCCCGTAGACCGCCATCAGGCGTCCCTGGATCATGGGCGCGATCACGTCCGCCGCGGGCTCGTAGCCGAGCGCGGCGGGCAGCGTGGTCCCGAGAACGACGCCGAGCGCCAGCGACAGCTTGATCACCATGCCCCACACCGCGAAGAACAGACCCGAGCGCTGCTCGCCGCTCTCGAGCGTGTCGAGATCGATCACGTCGGCGGCGATCGAGTTGGCCAGGAACAGGATCGAGGCGAAGCTCGAGCCGCGCAGGGCGACGATCGCGATCAGAAGAACGGTGTCGCCCTCGCGCATGAATACCAGCGGCAGGCTCCAGACCGCGATCCACAGCGCCGCGGCCATCAGCGCCCGGTGCTTGCCCGTGCGCACCGAGATGGCGAGCCAGATCGGCACGGCGCCGAGGGTGGCGAGGTTCTCCAGCAGGATCATCAGCGGGAAGCGACCCTCGTCGAGCATGACGTCGGCGAGCACCAGGCGGTGGAGGGTGCCCTGGATCGCCACTCCCGACACGAAGAAGAGCACGCAGCCCCCCATGCGCAGGAAGGCGGGGTTGCGCGCCACGATCCGCAGTCCCGCGAGCGTGCTGCGGCGTTCGTGGGCGAATCCCTCGGGATCGCGCTCTCCGACCCCCAGCAGGCAAACGGCCAGCAGCACCGGGAGCGCGATCGCGATCGAGATCGCGATCGCGCGCAGCTGGTCCGCGGGGTTCTCGATCCCCCGGGCGGCGAGCCAGACGAGCGCGGCGAGGAGCATCACCTGTCCCGCCGTCGAGATCGCCTCGCGCCAGCTGGTGATGCGGGAGCGCTCGTCGTAATCGGTCGAGAGCTCCGCGCCCCACGCCTTGTGCGGCAGATCGATCATCGTGAAGCCCAGGTAGAGCAGTGCGGACCACACCAGCAGATACGTCCAGGACGCGTCGTCCGGGACGAAGAGCTTCCAGAGGGAGAAGATGAACAGCGGGGCGCCCAGCAGCATCCAGGGCTTGCGCCGGCCGAGGGGAAGACGCAGGCGGTCGCTGAGTGCGCCGATGAGCGGATCGGTCACGACGTCGAGCACGCGGGACAGGGCGATCGCCCCGCCCACGGCCGCGAGCGGCACGCCGAGGTCGTCCGCGTAGAACGCGGGTACGAACAGGGCCATCGGCAGCGCCGCGACGGCGGTCACGAACGACGGCGCCGAGTAGGCGAGCAGGCGCAGGGGTCCCAGCGTCACGACGTCGTGCCGTCGAGCGCCGCGAGCCGCTCGCGCGCCCGCCTTCGGATCTGCATGTCCTCGACCAGGGCTCGCAGGAGCTTCCAGCGCGCCACGAGGGCGGCGGGCTCCGCGCGGTGACGGGCGATCGCTTCCTCGATGCGCCCGGGCCGGGTCAGCTGACCCTCGAGCACCTCGGCGCGCGCGGCCCGGGCGCGAGCGCCCGCCGCCGCGTCTGCCCGGCTGGGGGCCGAGCTCGCGGCGCAGAGCAGTGCGGTCATCAGCATCGAGGAGGGGCGCCATCGCACGCCTCGGCCCCGCCCGTCGCCGAGGTCGAGCATCAGGAGGTTCGGGGCGGGCGCGGGAACAGGGCCGGGGTCTGCTCGCGGTAGGCGCGGTAGCCCGGATCATCGCCCCACTTCTTCCTGGCGCGTCTGTCGAGCGGGGGAATGCCGCTGATGCGCGTGAGCAGCACGTAGACGAACAGCGGAGAGACCAGCGTCGCGTACTGCCAGCCCGAGAGCACGGGCAGTGCGATCACCGCCACGCCGAACCAGAGCGTGATCTCGCCGAAGTAGTTGGGATGGCGTGACCAGGCCCACAGCCCGCTGTCGATGAACCGATCCCGGTTGGACTCGTCCGCGCGAAAGCGGCTCTTCTGCCGGTCCGCGACGACCTCGATCGCGAAGCCGGCGAGCCAGACGAGCGATCCCGTGAGCGCGTACGGTCCCAGTGGAGCCGGGTCGGCCGTCGTGATCGCTGCGAGCGCGCACGCGAGCGTGAGCAGGACCCACAGTCCCTGCAGCGTCCATGTCATCAGGAAGCGCGGGAAGCTCGGCTTGAGCTCGTCGAAGCGACCGTCCGAGCCGTCGCGCGATATGCGCGCGAACAGGAAGCTCCCGAGGCGGCCCGCCCACACGACCACCATCGCCCCGATCAGGAGCGCGCGCGGCTCCGGATCCCCGGAGAGCGCGAGCGCGGTGGCGATCAGCGTGATGTAGGTGGTGCTGCCGGTGAGGTCGAAGAATCGCTCGGTCTGCGCTGCATAGGCGTGTGCGAACACCAGCCAGTTGATGCCGAACGAGAGCAGACCGCAGAGCGCGAACAGGGGAACAGCTCCCACGGTCACTCCGCCCTGGCTCCCCGCCCACGCGACGGCGGCGCCGATCGCGACGATCACGGGGGTGGCGAGCAGCGCCCGGCGCTCGCTGGCGTCCATCGGATTACCTCGAAGCGGTGTCGCGATGGGGAACGCGACGCTCAGACCCTAGCGTAGCCGAGCCCCGCGACGCGTTGAGAGGGTCACGCCGGCGACGAACGCTCGCTGCTACTCGCGCCTGGCCGGCCTATCGACGCGGGCCCGGATCTAGTACGGCGTGCCGTCCCTGTGCGAGAAGCGCCGAGCGCCGTCGGGGGTCAGCTCGCCGTGCAGGTCGTCGTCGGGGTAGGTCACCTCGTCGCCGGGCGTGCGGTCGCCGATCTCGATCAGCACCACGTCGTCGTCGCTGCGATTGACCAGGTGGTGGCCGCCGGGGGCGCCCGCGCGAAAGCCCGCGCAGTCGCCGGGGCCGAGCCGCTGCTCGCCCGCGTCGGTGATCAGCGTGGGCTCGCCCTCGAGCACGTACACCAGCTCGTCCTGTTGCGAGTGACTGTGGCGCAGCGCGCTCGACGCGCCGGGCGCCAGGCGCGTCAGGTTGACGCCGAAGCGCTGCAGCCCGAACACGTCGCCCAGCGCGCGCTTCTCGCGGCCCTCGGTCACGTGGACGAATCGCTGCGGGTAGATGCTCTGTCGCGCGCGGGGCGGCACGTCCGCGGCGCGGACCGCGGCGGGGGAGCGGGGCTCGGTCATGGCGCGAGCATAGCTCCGGGCTCGCTCACTCACGCGGGCCGTTTCGGGCTAGCCTGCCCGCACCACGCGGCGGGCGCGGGCCCGCGAGAGGACGGCAGATGTGATCCAGGACTTCCGGGACCGGGTGGCGGTGGTGACGGGGGCGGCGAGCGGCATCGGTGCGGCGCTGGCGCGGGGCCTCGCGCGCGAGGGCATGCGCGTGGTGGCGGCCGACATCGACGCCGTTGGCGCGCGCGCGACCGCCGCCGCGCTCGGCGCGCCCGCGTTCGGGGTGCAGGTGGACGTGGCCGACGCGGACTCGGTCGCCGCGCTGGCCGACACCTGCTTCGAGTCCTTCGGGCAGGTCGACCTGCTGATCAACAACGCCGGCGTGTTCCAGGGCGGGCTCTGCTGGGAGCGCAGCGCCGGGGACTGGGACTGGGTGCTGGGCGTGAACGTCCACGGCATCATCCACGCCATCCGCAGCTTCGTGCCGCGGATGATCGCGCAGGGCACCGACGGGCACGTGGTGAACACGGCGTCGGTGGCGGCGTTCGTGGGCGGCCCCGGCTCCGGGCCCTACGTGGTCTCGAAGTGTGCGGCGCTCTCGGTCACCGAGTGCCTGGCGCACGACCTCGCGGCCACCGGCGCGCGGATCGGCGCCTCGGTGCTCACGCCCAGCGCCTTCGATACCGGGATCGCTCACACCGCGAGCGTGCGTGCGCCGCGCTACGGCCGCGACGGGACTCCCGACGGCAAGGGTACGGTGGACGCGCTCGCGAAGCTCACGGGCGCCGGCATGTCCCCCGACCGGGCCGTCGCGCCGGTGCTCGAGGGGATCCGTTCCGGCCAGTTCCTGATCCCGACCCGGCCGAGCTACGCGGCGCAGATCCGCAGCCGCTACGAGGCGCTGATGCGGTGCGAGCTTCCGCCGCTGGTCGAGGTGGACTGATCCCGCGCGTCGCCCGCGCCGGGTTAGACTGGCGCTGCAGGCGGAGGAACGACCGATGAGAGAGCACCGCTACTCGTTCGACATGCCCCACTCACCGGCGCGCATCTGGGCGCTGATGCGCGAGTGCGCGCTCTGCTTCTCGGTCTCGCCGCGACACGATCGCTGGGACGAGTACGACCCGATGGTGCTCGACATGAAGGTCCTCGAGCCCGGCGACGAGAATGGCGAGGGCCTGGTGCGGCTGCTGATCTTCAAGAAGCTCGGGCAGAACGGGACCGCGCGCGAGGTGGTGACCGACGTGGTGCCCGAGCAGAGCTACACCTTCCACATGGGCCGGGAGATCGGCACCGTGCGCCTCGAGCGCCTGGGCCCGGACCGCACGCGCCTGCACTTCTACGAGCAGTTCCACATGCGCAAGGCGCCGTGGAAGTGGTTCGAGGGACCGATCTACCGCTACATCAACCGCCAGAACGAGAAGTCGCTGCGCGGCTTCTCGCGCTGGCTCGGCGATCATCCGGAGTTCCGGGCCGACCTCGTGGAGCAGGCCGACCAGCAGGCGTCGGCCTGAGCTCTGCCGGCCCGGCGCCGGGTGCCGCCCGGAGGTGCGCCGATGGGGATACTCGAGGGTCGAGCCGTCGTCGTCACCGGCGCGGGTCGCGGCCTGGGTCGTGCCTACGCCAGGGCCGCCGCGCGCGAGGGCGCGCGGGTGGTCGTCAACGACGTCGATGCGGACGCCGCGGGCGAGGCGGGCGAACAGATCCGCAAGGCATGCGGGAGCGCGGACGCGTGCGCCGTGCACGTGGGCTCGGTGGCGGACTGGGCGTCGGCGCAGCAGATGATCGAGCTGTGCACGAGCGGGTTCGGAAGGATCGACGGCCTGGTCAGCAATGCGGGCACGCACTACCTGACCGAGCCGCAGCACGACGACGCCGCGCAGATCCGCGAGACCATCGAGTCGAACGTGATGGGCACGATGTTCTGCGGCATCCACGCCATGCGGGCCATGATCGGCCAGGGCCAGGGCGGCGTGATCGTGAACTCCACATCGGCGGCGCTCTGCGGCATGTCGATGGTCGCCAGCTACGGCGCGGCGAAGGGCGCGATCGCCTCGCTCACCTACAGCTGGGCGATCGACCTGATGAAGCACGGCATCCGCGTGAACGCGATCTCCGCGACCGCGCTCACGCGCATGGTCGGCCACACCCTCGAGCACCGCGACAGCCCGGTGAGCTGGCCGCCCGAGACCATGGCGCCGCTGGTGCTGTACCTGCTGTCCGATCGCTCGGGCGGCCTGACCGGGCAGCTGATCCGACTGTGGGGCGGACGCCTGCAGCTGATCGGGCACCCGTCGGTCTCGCCCACGCTCGCCGAGCGCGAGTCCTGGAGCGTCGAGCAGCTCGAGCGCGCGTTCGATCACGACCTGCGCGGACAGCTCCAGCCCTTCGGGCGCGACATGGCGGCATACCCGACGGGGGACGTCGACTAGCCGGCCCGCGGCCCGCTCAGGTGACGTCGCCGCGCAGCCAGCCGCGGCGGCCGCGCTCGGGGTGCAGCACGTCGTCGCTCCAGAGGATCTGTCCGGTGGTCGTGTCGGGCGTGGCCAGCGCCACGCGCAGCGTGGCCTCGGCGAAGTCCTCAGGGCTGGCCCAGTCGGTCTCGCCCGCCGCGGCCAGCAGGTTCCCCGGGGTGATGACGGGCTCCGAGGGCGACAGCGCGTTGACCGCGATCCCGTGCGGCGCCATCTCGCACGCCACGGCCTGGGTCAGGTGATGCAGCGCGGCCTTGTTGCCCCCGTAGGCGAACGGCATCTGGCGCCCGGCGTGCGCGTAGGGGCCCTCGCCCGGGATGAACGCAGCCAGCGAGCTGATGTTGACGATCGCGCCGCGCCCGGCCGCGATCATGTCGGGCAGCACGAGCTGCATCAGGCGGTAGCTCGCGAACAGGCCGATCTCGAAGTGCAGCCGGAAGCCCTTGAGCGGGAAGTCCACGAACGAGCCGCTGCCCATGTTCGCGGGGCGCTTGCCGCCCCCGGCCGCCGGGGCCGCGGCTGGCTTCTCCGGGCTCCGCGCCGCGCGTGGGTCCGCGGGCGGGCGGCCCGGCACGGTGAGCGCGGCGTTGTTGATCAGCAGGTCGATCGGGCCCAGTGCGTCGCGCGCCTCGGCGACCAGGCGCTCCACGTCGTCGGGCCGCGCCAGGTCCGCGGCGATGGCCACCGCACGGCCCCCGTCGGCCTCGATCTCGGCGACCGTCTCGTGGACCGTTCCGGGCAGGCGCGGGTCCCAGACTGCCTCGGTGCGCGCCGCGACCGCCACCGCCGCGCCCTCGCGCGCGAAGGCCCGCGCGATCGCCCGGCCGATGCCGCGGCTCGCCCCGGTGACGATGGCCACGCGGCCCTGAAGTCGATCCTCGCTCATCTGGCCTCCTGGTCCCTCGCCGGGCACGCGCGCTGCCCGCGCGGGATCGATCCGCCCCCGGGCGCCGGGTGTAGTATAGGCGCGAGCCGTCGAGGAGGACGATCATGCCCGAGTACCGGATCATCGATGCGGACTGTCACGTCGTCGAGCCCCCGCACATCTGGGAGCGCTGGCTCCCGAAGCAGTACCTCGATCGCGCGCCGAAGCTGATCAAGGACGAGGCGGGCGGCGACGCCTGGTCGTTCGGCCCCGACGTGCCGATCATGAAGATCGGCCTGGTCGCCACGCCAGGCATGCGCTTCGAGGACATGAAGTGGGCCGGCTACACCTACGACACCGTGCGCAAGGGCTGCTGGGACGGCGCTGCGCGGCTCGAGGACATGGACTTCGACGGCGTCGACGCGGAGTTCATCTATCCCAGCCAGCGCACCATGATGCACTTCATGCGCGAGGAGAAGGACCGGGACTTCCACCGCGCTGGCATCCGGGCCTACAACGACTTCATGGCCCAGGAGTTCTGCGCTGCCAACCCGCAGCGCCTGTTCTTCCTGGCGCAGATGCCGAACCTGGGCACCGACGAGTGCATCACCGAGCTGCGGCGCTGCCGCGAGATGGGCGCGCGGGGCTGCATCATCACGTCGTGGCCCGCGGGGAACGACGACCTCGGCCCCGAGGACGAGCCGTTCTTCGCAGCTGCGCAGGAGCTGGGGATGCCGGTCAGCATCCACATCAACATCCAGCGCAAGCGCTCCCAGCGCGGTGTGCTCGAGGGCCCGGCGGCGATCGGCAGCATGGCGCTCTCGGGCATGCTCGCCTTCCCGCCGATCATGTGCGAGCTGATCATGACCGGACTGTTCGATCGCCTGCCGGAGCTGAAGATCATCGGCGTCGAGACCGAGGTCGGGTGGATTCCAGAGGCGCTCGAGCAGGTCGACAACTTCTACTGGCGCAACCGCACCCACACGGGCGTCGAGATCAAGCACCTGCCGAGCCACTACTTCCACCAGAACTTCCTGTGCACGTTCATCACCGACCGCACGGGGGTCAAGAACCGCTACGAGATCGGCGTCGAGAACATGGCCTGGTCGTCGGACTACCCGCACCACGGCTGTGACTGGCCCTACAGCCGCAAGGTGATCAACGACATGATGGACGGGGTGGCGGCCGACGAGCGGCACGCGATCCTGGCCGGGAACATGATCCGGCTGTACGGGCTGGACGGCTCGTACGTCGGCTGACCGGCCCGCGACTCACATTCACGGCGGCCGCAGCGCCGCGAACCGGAGATGCAGATGCCCGTGTACTTCCTCGCCCAGGTAGACATCCACGATCGGGCCGGGTACGACCGCTACCAGAAGATGGCCGGCGGCTCGATGGCCGGAGTCGAGGCGAAGGTGCTCGCCATCGACGATCAGCCCGGGCCGCTCGAGGGCGACTGGGCCGGACCGCGCACCGTGCTGATCGAGTTCCCCGACGAGGCCATGTTCCGCAAGTGGTACGACTCGTCGGCCTACAAGGAGGCCATCAAGGTGCGGCAGGCCGCCACGCACACCAACGCCGTGATGCTGCACGGGATGGGCTAGACTTCGCGGCCTCGCACCCACGGGAGAGCGTCATGGCGGATCCGAACTTCATCGAGATGGACCCCGGGCTGCGCGAGCGGCTGGAGAAGTTCCGCGAGGAGCACGACGGCGAGGCCATCGGCGGCGTCGGCACGAAGCTGCTGCTCGAGGACGACGACATCAAGGTCTGGGAGATGATCCTCGAGCCCGGGCAGGCCAGCGACCTGCACGAGCACCTGTACGACTACATCCTGGTGATCCACAGCGGCGACATGGTCGCGGGCGTACCGCCGAAGAGCACGGGTCAGGATCCGTTCGTGGCGCGCATCCCCGGGGGCGGCAACACCGTGCGCATCCCGAAGGGCGGCGTCGAGTGGGCCGTGAACGTGGGCGAGCAGACCTACTCGGAGACGCTGATCGAGCTGAAGAAGTCCTGAGGCCCACGGGGCGCCTCAGGAGCGCTCCATGCGGTCGAAGGCTCGCTCGATCCGGGCGTGGCGCGAGCGGACCTGCTCGACGTATCCGCCGTGGGTGACGATGTAGGGCTCGTCGGCGAGCAGCTCGTCGATCAGGTTCCGCGTGGCGTGCTCGGGCGTGACCACGACCGGAACGTCGTCCCCGGCGCCGCTCCCCGCCAGCATGGCCTCGATGTCGTCGGGCAGGGTCACCGACGGCCCGAGCTCCGCGGGTCGGGCCAGCACGCTGCTCTCGAGGTGGCGGGTGCTCATGCCGTCGGGGAAGAGGATCGACACGCCGATGCCCTCGTCGGCGAGCTCCAGCCGGAGCGTCTCGCCGAAGCCGACCAGCGCGAGCTTGCTGGCGTTGTAGGCGCCCAGGCGGACGCCCGGCCTGAGCGCCGCCGACGAGGCCGTGAGAACGATGCGCCGGAAGCCCTGGCGTCGCCGCATCAGCGGCAGGAAGCAGCTCACGCTGCGCACGACGCCGAGCACGTTCACGTCGAGGACCCAGCGCCAGTCCTCCTCGGTCAGGCGCTCGATCGCCCCGAACTGCTGCACACCGACGTTCGCGCAGAGCACGTCGCAGGCCCCGAGCCGGGCGGCGACCTGCTCGGCCGCGCGCGCCAGTGAGTCGCGATCGCCCACGTCCACGGCGCAGGCGAGCGTCTCGATGCCGGGCCCCGAGAGCTCCGCGGCGCGGGCCGCGGCCCGCTCCGCATCGATGTCGAGCACGGCCACGTGCATCCCGGCGCCGGCCAGGCGCGCCGCCAGGGCGGCGCCCAGCCCCGAGCCGCCGCCGGTCACGACGCCGACGCGCCCCCGCAGATCCGCCCGCGTGTACTGGCTCAATCCGGTCGCCTCATGGGCAGCCCTTGTACACCGGGGGCCGGCGCGTGACCAGCGGGGGCCCGGACGGAGCGCCGCGCGTGTAAGCTCCGGGTCATGAGTGATGCGCTCGCCGGTCTCCGGGTGCTCGACCTGACGCAGGGCATCGCGGGACCGTTCGGCGTCAAGCAGCTCGCCGACCACGGCGCCGACGTGATCAAGATCGAGCGGCCGGGGCTGGGCGACGTGATGCGGCGCGCCGGTCCGTTTCCCGGCGACGAGCCCCATCCCGAGCGCAGCGGCCTGTTCCTGTACCTGAACACGGGCCGCCGCAGCGTCGAGATCGACCTCACGCGGGCAGACGGTCGCGCGCACCTCGATCGCCTCGTGCAGGGCTCCCACCTGCTGATCCACGGCTTGCGTCCGTCGACCCGCGCACGTCTGGGCCTCGACTGGGAGCGCCTGCACGCGCTGCAGCCGTCGCTGAGCATGATCTCGGTCTCGGGCTTCGGTCAGGACGGTCCGTACCGGGACTGGGAGCTGACCGAGCTCACCTGCTTCGCGCTGACCGGCCCGATGTACCAGACGGGGCTGCCGGGTCGCGAGCCGCTGGGCTTCGCGGAGACCGCCACCCAGACGTTCGCCGGGCTGGCGCTGGCCAGCGCGGCGCTGGCGATGGCGATCGACGCGCAGCGCGGCGGCGGCGGTCACCACGTGGACTTCTCGATCGCCGAGGCCTTCCTGGCCGGCGGCGAGCGCCAGCCGCTGACCTACGCCTACGCCGGCGACGTGCCGCAGCGCAGCGACGACGCCCTGCGCGCCCAGTACCTGGTCGGGGCCTACCCCTGCAAGGACGGCTACATCGCGGTCCAGGGCGTGGGCCGCGGCGAGTCCTGGTGGCCGCGGGTCTTCCGCATGATGGGCATGCCCGAGCTCTCCGACGATCCGCGCTTCGCCAGCGGCGCCGCCATCACCGAGAACAAGCCGGCGTTCGACGAGATCTGGCTGGCCTGGCTGGCGACGCATACCCGGGAGCAGGTCTTCGACGCCGCGGCCGCGGCACGCTTCCCGATCGCACCGGTGTACACGGCCGCCGACATCCACGCCGACCCGCACTTCGCGGAGCGCGGCTTCTTCGACGAGATCGAGCACCCCGAGGCCGGCAGGCTGCGCTACCCGGGTCCCCCGCTGCGCCTGCACGGCGCGCCCTGGCGCGCGCCGCGGCGCGCGCCGCTGCTCGGCGAGCACAGCTCCGAGGTGCTCGAAGCCCCGGCCGCAGCCGCGCCGCCGCTGGGGGCGGCGGGCGCGGGACCGGGGCCGGAGCTGCCGCTCGAGGGCGTGCGCGTGCTCGAGCTCGCCGAGGGCTGGGCCGGACCGATGACGGGAATGTGGCTGGGCGACCTGGGCGCGGAGGTGATCAAGGTCGAGGCCATGCAGCGCTTCGACCACGCGCGCGGCCCCGTCGAGGTTCCCGATGGCCTGCCCTCGTATCCCGGCGCCGTCGGCGGCCCGCGGCCGTACGACGTGAACAGCGCCTACGTGCAGGCCAATCGCAACAAGCGCGGCATCACGATCGACCTCTCGCGCCCCGAGGGCGTGGCCCTGTTCAAGCGCCTGGTCGCGCTCTCGGACGTGGTGGTCACGAACATGGTGACCGGCGTGCCCGAGAAGATGGGCATCGGCTACGAGGTTCTGCGCGAGGTGCGGCCCGACCTGATCATGCTCACGTGCTCGGGCTACGGCGCGACCGGGCCCTACGCCACCCGCGTCACCATGGGCGGCGCCATGGACGGGATCGCGGGCTACACCTGGCTGCGTCACTACCCGGACCGGACACCGGACACCGTGAACTACAGCATGCACACCGACGTGGTCGCCGGGATGGCCAACGCCATGGCCGTGCTGATCGCGATCTCCCAGCGCCTGCGCACGGGCCGGGGACAGCGCGTGGAGACGTCGGGCGTCGAGTCCTGCCTGCACCAGATCCCGGCCGCGCTGATGGACTTCGCCATCAACGGGCGTGCCCAGGGCGCCCGCGGAAACGCTCACCCGCGGATGTCGCCGCACGGCGTGTATCCCTGCGCGGGCCAGGACCGCTGGGTTGCGATCGCGGTGACCGACGACGATCGCTGGCGCGCGCTGCGCGCGGCCGTGGGCGATCCGGCCTGGGCGCGCGACGCGCGCTTCGACGCGGCGGAGGGGCGCGTGCGCCACCGCGCCGAGCTCGATGCGGCGCTGGGCGAGCACACGCGCACCCGCGACGCCATCGAGCTGATGGGCGAGCTGCAGCAGCGCGGCGTCGCCGCGGCGGCGGTCCACGACGCCGCCGAGCACGCGAGCGATCCGCACTGGCGGGCGCGCGGCATGTACCAGACGACGGAGCTACCGGGATACGGAAGCTTTCCCCTGCTGACCTCGCCCTGGATCGTCGACGGCCGGCGCCTGGGCGTGCGCCTGCCGCCGCCGCCGCTCGGCGCCCACAATCGCGAGGTGCTGGGTGGGCTGCTGGGCCTGACGGACTCGGAGCTCGCCGCACTCGCGGACCAGGAGCTGATCGGCGACGCGCCGCTGCACCACGAGCTCTGACATACTCGTCGTGCGCCGGCGTTCGCGGAGGTCCTGATGCCCGAGCCACTGGAGGGAATCCGGGTCGTGGAGATGGCCCTGGCCATCCAGGGTCCGGCCGCAGCGCTGTACCTGCGCGACATGGGCGCCGACGTGATCAAGGTCGAGGCGCCGGGCGGCGATGCCAGCCGCTTCCATCGCGGCGTGCACAATCGCGAGCCCATGGACGAATGGGGCCCGCAGTTCGCGGCCGCGAACCGCGGCAAGCGCTCGGTCGCGCTCGACGTCAAGCACGCGGCGGGGCGCGAGGCGATCGCTCGCCTGATCGACGGCGCTGACGTCTTCGTGAGCAACTACCGCGAGGCCGCGCTGGCGCGCCTGGGCCTGGACGAGGACTCGCTGCGCGCCCGCAACCCGCGCCTGATCTACGCGATCGCCACCGGGTTCGGCGCCGCGGGCCCGGACGCCGGCAAGGCCATGGTCGACGGCGCCGGGCAGGCGCGCGGAGGCCTGGCGCACGTGACCGGCGACCCGCGCGGTGCGCGGGCCCTGCCCGGGGCCGCGATCGCGGACAGCGCCGGCTCCATGCAGCTCGCACTGGGCATCCTCACGGCGCTGATCGCGCGCGACCGCCACGGCACGGGTCAGCGCGTGGACGCGTCGTCGTACGGCGGCCAGCTCTGGCTGCAGATGTGGGAGCTCACCCATCAGTCGCTCACCGGCCACGAGCTCACGCGTCAGGGCGGGCATCACCCGCTCGTGCCGGGCACCTACGGCACCTACGAGACCGCCGATGGTCACGCCATCTTCCTGGCCTTCCCGCTGACCGAGGCGTCCTGGCAGGCGTTCTGCGCGTTCGCGGGCTTCGCGGAGCTGGGAACCGACGAGCGCTGGAACAGCCTGGAGAAGCGGTCGGGTGGGCGCGGAGATCCCGACGGCGCGATCGCCAACGAGCTTCGGCCGCTGCTGCGCCGCGCCTTCGCGGGGCGTGCGCTCGACGAGTGGGAGGCGTTCCTGGCCTCCGAGCCCGAGATCATCTGGGAGCGGGTGCGCAGCTATGCCGACGTGCTCGCCGACCCGCAGGCCGTGGCCAACGGCTACGTGGTCGACATGGAGCTGCCGGGGCTCGGCCGGCGCCGCGTGCTGGGCAATCCCGTGCGTTTGGGCGAGACGCCCGGATCGGTCAAGGGGCCCCCGCCGGGTCTCGGCGAGCACACCGACGAGGTGCTCCGCGAGCTGGGCTACGCCGGCCCCGAGCTCGCGGAGCTGCTCGAGCACGCGCGCAAGGCGCGCTGAGGAGGACCCGAGCCGCATGGAGCTCGAGACGCTGCTGTACGAGACGCGCGACCGCGTCGCGATCATCACGCTGAACCGGCCCGAGCGGCTCAACGCCATCAACACCGCCATGTCGCGGGAGCTGCCGCTCGCCTGGCGCGAGGTGATGCGCGACCCCGACGTGGTCTGCGCCATCCTCACGGGCGCGGGTGACCGGGCGCTTTGCACCGGCTTCGACATGCACGACTTCGCGAGCGGCCGGACCGACGTGGGCGACCCGGCCGAGGCCGGGAGCCTGTCGGCCGTGCGCTTCACCGCGCTGCAGAACCGCTGCTGGAAGCCGGTGATCACCGCGGTCAACGGCATGGCGACCGGCGGCGGCATGCACTTCGTGGCCGGGAGTGACCTGGTCGTGGCCGCCGAGCACGCCGAGTTCTTCGAGAACCACGTGGCGGTCGGTATGATGTCGGGCCTGGAGCCGGTCTCGCTGCTCCGGCGCATGCCCCTCGAGGCCGTGATGCGCCTGTCGCTGCTCGGCGGCGCCGAGCGCATGAGTGCGCGGCGCGCCCACGAGCTGGGGCTGGTCGGCGACGTGCTCCCCGCCGACCAGGTCATGCCGCGCGCGCTCGAGCTGGCGGAGAAGATCGCCCGGAGCTCGCCCGCCGCGCTCATGGCCACCAAGCGCTCGATCTGGGAGAGCCTCGACCACGGCCTGTCCGCCGCGCTCGAGAACACCTGGTCGATCATGCGCGAGCACACCGCACACCCCGACGCGACCGAGGGCCCGCGCGCCTTCGCGGCGAAGCGCGCGCCGGCGTGGCGGCCAGTGGAGTAGGGTCGGCCGTGGACCTCCACCCGAGCGCAGCCGGGGCCCGTAGATGAGCCAGCCCTTGCTGGAGCGCGATCACTCACACGCCTGCTGCGAGGCGCTGGGTGCCACCCGGGTGCAGGGGCAGGTCTTCTTGGCGCTCGGCTTCCTCGAGTGGCAGCGCATCCACTCGACCGCGCCCCTGCTCGAGCGCTACGAGGAGCGGGCGCGCCGCAACCTGGAGACGGCGATCGCGGCGCTCCAGCAGGAGGATCCGTCATGAGGTTCGTGATTCACGGGGCAGGTGCGGTCGGCGGGGTGATCGGTGCACGGCTGCACGCGACCGGTCACGACGTGCTCCTGATCGCGCGCGGCGCCCACCTCGACGCGATCCGCGCGAACGGCCTGAGCCTCGTGACCGCGGAGGGCCGCTCGGTGCAGCGCGTGCCGGCGGTCGGTCACCCGCGCGAGGCAGAGCTGCGCGAGGGAGACGTGGTGCTGCTCGCGATGAAGACGCAGCACACCGCGGCCGCCCTGGCGGACCTGCAGGAGAGCAGCGAGCTCGACCTGCCCGTGGTCTGCGCGCAGAACGGCGTCGAGAGCGAGCGCCTGGCGGCGCGCCTGTTCTCGCGCGTGTACGGCATGGTGGTCTGGCTGCCGGCGAACTTCCTCGAGCCCGGCGAGGTGGTCGCCGCGTCGGCCCCGACCCTGGGCTGCCTGGACGCGGGCTGCTGGCCCACGGGGACCGACGACCGGATCGCGGAGGTGACCGCGGCGCTCGACCGCAGCGGCTTCAGCGCGCGGCCCGACCCGGCGATCCCGCGCTGGAAGTACCACAAGCTGCTGTCGAACATCTTCAACGCCATCCCCGCGGTGCTCGGCCCCGACGTGGACGCGGGCGACCTCGCCCGGCGGGTGCGCGACGAGGCGCTGGCCTGCTATGCGGCCGCGGGCATCGAGGTGGTCTCCGAGCAGGAGGCGGCCGCGCGCCGCAAGGAGGCCGACGTGCGCGTGATCCAGATCGAGGGCAAGCAGCGCATCGTCGGCTCGTCCTGGCAGAGCCTGGTGCGCGGTACCGGGAACATCGAGACGGACTACCTCAACGGCGAGATCGCCCTGCTGGGGCGCCTGCACGGCGTGCCCGCGCCCTGCAACCGTGCGCTCCAGCTCGCGGCGCGGCGGCTGGCGGCGCGTCGCCAGCCGCCGGGCAGCATGACGCTCGGCCAGCTCGAGGAGCTCGTGCGAGGGGCGGGCGGGTAACCTCCGTGTGGGCGCCGGCATCGAGCCAGGACGGGCGCGGGGCGCCCGGTGCGCCGTGCAGGCGCGAGAGGAGCGGGTGATGATCCGGATCCACGGCGAGGCGCAGTCGCGCGCCATGCGACCCCTGTGGCTGCTCGAGGAGCTCGGCCTCGAGTACGAGCACGTGAAGACGAGCTTCTCGAGCGGCGAGACGCGCGCGCCCGCCTTCCTGAAGCTCAATCCCAACGGGCACGTACCGGTCCTGGAGGACGGGGGCCTGGTGCTCTGGGAGTCCATGGCGATCAACCTCTACCTCGCCGCGAAGTACGGCGCGGGCGGGCTCTGGCCCGCGAGCGAGCGCGCGCGCGCCCTGGCCCTGCAGTGGACCTTCTGGGCCATGACCGAGTGCGAGGCCCACGCGCTCACCTGCCTGCTGCACCGCGCGGGCCTGCCCGAGGCGCAGCGAGACGCGGACCAGGCCGACGCCGCGGAGCAGGCCCTCCAGGGCCCGCTCGGGGTGCTCGACTCCCACCTGAAGGGGCGCGAGTGGCTCGTCGGTGACGGGTTCGACATCGCGGATCTCAACGTGGCTGCGGTGCTGAGCTGGACACGCCCCGGGCGGGTCGACCTGAAGTCCTTCCCCGGGGCCGCGGCCTGGCTCAAGCGCTGCACGGGTCGCCCGGGCTTCAAGGCCGCGCTGGCTCGCTGACGGCCCGGCGTTTGCTAGTCTTCGGCGCCCACGCGGGCACTCCCGCGGGGCCCGCGCGCCCGTAGGTCAGTTGGATAGAGCGCCAGCTTGCGGAGCTGGAAGTCCCAGGTTCGAGTCCTGGCGGGCGCGCCAGCGCGATCAGGGTCGGCCTCGTGGATCAAGGCCTCGGGACGACCCGGCGCGCGACGGCCGCCGGCGCGCGCTCGAGCAGCGCCCGCAGCAGCCGGTGCTGCGCCTCGAGCCGGCGCAGGTCCACGCGGCTGGCGCGGTCGCGCGGGCCGTGGATGCGGCCCAGGGGTAGCAGGATCGTGCCCGCGACCAGGTCGGAGACGCCGATCAGCTCGCAGGCGCTGAAGCTCGCGACGGGCACCGAGAAGGGGCCGGTGAACCAGCTCCGCTGCGGCAGCAGGCCGGCGACGGAGCTGAACAGGATGCCGCGGCCCAGGTCGCGCCAGAAGCCGTGCGCGCGAAACGGCGCGAAGTCCGAGCTGGCGCCCGCCGGGATCTCGCCGAGCCCGAGCTCCACGTCGACGTGCTCGGCGGCCGCGCGCGCCACCCCCACCAGTCGCGGATCCGAGACGTTGGTGCTGATGCAGTCGGCGCTCTCGACCGTCGCGACCGAGTCCACGTTGAGCGCGAGGCGCACGCGCGCGCGCTCGGCCTCGCTCAGGCGCGATACGTGCGCGCGCGTGCCGCGCAGCCCCGATTCCTCGGCGCCGGGCAGCAGCACGCGCAGGGTGTGGGGCAGCGGGTCGCGCACGGCGCCGGCTGCCAGCTCGAGCCCGATCGCCACGCCGGTCGCGTTGTCGATCGCGCCCTGGCTCGCATACGTCAGTCCCGCGAGCTCGTCGATCAGGCCGTTGGTCAGCAGGCTGGCGAGCTTGAACGGGTTGAGATCGGTCTTGTCGTGATGCGCGGTCACGTAGACAATCCCGGCGTCCGGATCGGCGCCCGGCACCTCGATCACCACGTTGCGCTGCAGGCTGAACCAGTCGATCCACTCGGTGCGTGTCCGCTCTGCCAGTCCCAGGTCCCGCGCGCGCTCGCGCACGGCCGCCATCCGGCCCAGGTTGGTATGGCGACTCGCGATCGCCTCGACGGAGGTGCGCAGGCTCTCGGCGCGCCCGCCCGGCGGGTCGCCCGCCACGGGCGGCACGTGCGCGGCGCAGGCGGCGAGCAGCAGCGCTCCCACGGCGGTCAGGACACGGCGAACGCGATTCCCCACGCGCCCAGGATGCCCTTCGCGAGCGAGCCGCGCCCGCGCCCGCGGCGCCGTGCCGGCCGCCTGCCGCGCGGGCGGCGCGCGCCGCGCGCTCAGGCGTCCTTCTCCTCGCTCGCGCCACCCGTGCCCGCGAGCTCGGCCAGCGACGCGCGCAGCTGCTCGCGGTAGCGACCCATGTTCGCGAGCTTGATGTCCTCGTAGCCGCGCACCGCGTCGGGCAGCTCGGCGATGACGATCGCCGCGTCGAGACTCTCGGCGTCGAGCTCGCGCAGCACGGTCTGCAGCGCCTCGCGGTACTCCGCCACCAGCTCGCGCTCGAGGCGGCGCATCTCCGCGCGCCCGAACGGGTCCAGCGGCGTGCCGCGCAGCGGGCGCAGGCGAGCCAGCAGCCGCACCAGCGGCGTGGCCCAGGGGCCGATGCCGAGCTTGCGCTTGAGCAGCGTGCGCAGCTGCGGCGGGTGCAGCCTCCAGGTGATCACGCCGTCGCCGCCGGCGAGCTCGCGCGCGGCCGCCAGGCCGTCGGCGTCGAGCATCAGGCGCGCGATCTCGTACTCATCCTTGTAGGCCATCAGCTTGAACAGCGCGCGGGCCACGCTGGCGAGCAGGCGCGTCGAGCCCGGTGCGACCTCGCGCTCCCGGGCGGCGACCTGCTCGAGCGTGTCGAGCCAGTCGCTGGAGTAGGCGGCCGACTGGTAGGCGACCAGCTCCGTCGCGAGCATGCCCAGCTCTTCGGCGAGCGCGGCGTCGTCACCCGCCAGCGCCTCGACGCGGCTCGCCAGGCGCGCGGGCAGGGGGCGCGGCAGCGGCCGCTCCACGCCCGCCGCGACCGGGCGCGCGGCGCGGGCGGCCGCGACCGCCGCCGTCACGGCGGCGGGATCGGCGACCTGCACCCGCCCCCAGCGGAACGCGTCGCGGTTGCGCTCGACGGCGACGCCGTTGAGCTCGATCGCGCGCTCGATCGACGCGGCCTCGAGCGGTAGACAGCCGGCCTGCACGGCCATGCCCACCACGAAGAGGTTGGCGGTGACCGAGTCGCCGTACAGCGTTGCGGTGATCTCGCCGGCGTCGGCCCAGTGGCGCGCGCCGGGACGTGTGAAGCGCGCGATGCGCGCCTCGAGGTCGGCCTCGTCGGGCAGCCGGATCTCGGGGTGCGTGATCATCGCGCCCGTCGGCACGGGCGTGCGCGAGCCGACGACGGCCGTGTGGCCCGGCTCCGCGGTGCGCAGCCCCGTGTCGGAGGCGGCCACGAGCTGATCGAAGGCGAGGATCAGGTCGGCCTGGCCGCGCCCCAGCCGGTTGGTGGTGGGCTCGAGCGCACCGCGGCGCAGGCTCAGGTCGCTGACCACCGGGCCGGCCTTCTGCGACAGGCCGATCTGGTCGAGCCCGCGCACCTCGAAGCCGTCGAACATGGCCGCGGTGCCCAGCACCTGGGAGACCGTGACCACGCCGGTGCCCCCGATCCCGGTGATGCGCACCGCGAAGTCGTCGCGGCTGACGACCAGGTCGGGATCGGGCAGGTCGGCAGGAGGTGCGGGCGCCGCGCCGCGCGTCGCCGCCGCGGCCCGATCGCGGCCGAGCCAGCGCCGCAGGCGCCGTGTCCACGGGCCGGGCGGCTCCACGGTGACGAACGACGGGCAGTCTCCCTCCAGGCAGGAGTAGTCGAGGTTGCAGCTCGTCTGGTCGATGCGTGTCTTGCGGCCGAAGGCCGTGTCGTGCGGCTGGACCGACAGGCAGCCGCTCACGCGGCCGCAGTCGCCGCAGCCCTCGCAGAGGCGGTGGTTGATCGCGACGCGCCGGGCCGGCGTGGGCACCTGCCCGCGCTTGCGTGCGCGGCGCGTCTCGGCGGCGCATGCCTGGTCATGGATCAGCACGGTCACGCCCGGGATGGCCGCCAGGGATTGCTGCGCCTCGAGCAGGCGCGTGCGGTCCCAGACGTCGACGCCGGCGGGCAGCACCGCGCCCCGGTAGCGCGCGGGCTCCTCGGTGGTGATCCGCACGCGCGCGACGCCCTGCGCCAGCAGCACGCGCACGACCTCGGGCACGCCGATGCGCCCCTGCGCCTCCTGGCCGCCGGTCATGGCGACCGCGCCGTTCCACAGCAGCTTGTAGGTGATCGACACCCCCGCGGCCACCGCGGCCTGGATCGCGAGCTGGCCGCTGTGAAAGTAGGTGCCGTCGCCCAGGTTCTGGAACATGTGGCCGCGCTCGACGAACTCCGCCATGCCGATCCACTGCGTGCCCTCGTTGCCCATGCAGGTGATGCCGGCGATCTGGCCCACCCGCTCGGGGTCCATCAGCAGCGCCATGGTGTGGCAGCCGATCCCGACGCCGACCAGCGCACCCGGAGGTGCCAGCGTGCTGCGGTTGTGCGGGCAGCCCGAGCAGTAGAAGGGCGTGCGCTGCACCCCGAGCTTCAGGGTCTCGGGACCGGCGGGAGGCTCGGGAGCCAGCCGCTCGCCCAGTCGCGTGCCGAGCCGCCGGCGTAGCGCGGGGATGATGTCGTCCGCACCCAGCGAGCCGTGGCCGGGCAGCAGCGAGCGGCCGCGCTCGTCGTGCTTGCCCACCACGAGCGGCCGGTGCGCGTGGTTGTACAGCGCGTCCTTGAGCAGCGACTCGACGTTGGGGTGCTTCTCCTCGATGACGAAGATCTCCTCGAGCCCGCGCGCGAACTCGCGCATGGTCTCGGGGTTGAACGGGATCGGCATCTGC
This sequence comes from Deltaproteobacteria bacterium, assembly GCA_029261925.1. Lineage (GTDB taxonomy): Bacteria > Myxococcota_A > UBA9160 > SZUA-336 > SZUA-336 > JAGWBS01. The sequence goes on from JAJDAJ010000017.1 coordinate 104,986, forward strand.
AGCTTGAGCAGGCGGATGCCGGCCGACGCGATCTCGGCGTCGCCGGTCAGTCCCATGCGCCGCAGCGCCTCGCGCACCTCGCGGTAGGTGATCCCCGACGACACCAGGCCGATCCAGGCATCGGACGGATCGACGGTGGCGCGGTTGAGCTGGTTGCTCGACGCGTACTCGATCGCCAGCGCGTAGCGCACCTCGTAGATCTCGCGCTCCAGGTCCACCGTGTGCGGCGTCAGGATGCGGCCGTCGGGCTGGTGCTCGTAGGGCCTGCCGTCGATCAGCGGGACCACCGGGCGGATGCGCTCGGGGTGCAGGTGCACCGTGCCGCTGCCGTCGGCCACGTCGGCAACGATCTTCAGGCTGGTCCACAGCCCGGTGATGCGCGAGAGGGCGATCGCGTGCCGGCCCAGGTCGAGCGCCTCTGCGGGGTCTCCGGGGTACAGCACGGGAATGTGCAGGTCCGCCAGGGTGCCGGCCGACGACGACGGGACCGTGGAGCTCTTGGCCTGCGGGTCGTCGCCGACGAGCGCCAGCGCGCCGCCGCGCGGGTCGGTGCCCGCGAAGACCGCGTGGCGCAGCGCATCGCTGGCGCGGTCCACGCCCGGCGCCTTGCCATACCAGATGCCGACCACTCCTTCGTAGCGCGCGTCGGGCTGGAGCGCCGCGAGCTGCGAGCCCATGACCGCGGTTGCCGCGTACTCCTCGTTGACCGCGGGCCGGTGCACGATCGGCAGGTCGGGCACCTGACGCAGGGCGCGCCCGACTTCCTGGTCGTAGCCGCCCAGCGGCGAGCCCGGATAGCCCGACACGAAGGCGGCGGTGCGCAGCCCGGCGAGCCGGTCGGCGCGCAGCTGGTCGATCGGCAGGCGCGCGAGCGCCTGCAGCCCGGTCATGAAAACGGTGCCCTCGTCGCGCGCGTAGCGGTCGGAGAGCTGGTAGCTGTCGGCCCTTGCCGGATCGTTGGCCATGGCGGCTGGTCCCCCGCCCTCGAAGAGACGCCGAGAAGGTCGCAGGGATTCGACCGGTTCTCCATGCCTGGCGCCGGATCTGGCGCTCGATTGCCGCAGGGGCGCCCCCCGTACTACCGTGTCTCGATGCCCCGCGGTCCCGGCGCCGCGCCACGGAGGTCGAGATGACGCAGACGGTCACGGTCGATGCGGACGGCCACGTCCTGGAGCCCCGCGACACCTGGCAGAAGTACATGGAGCCGGGGCTGCGCGACCGGGCGATCCGCATCGAGAACGACGCCGCGGGCGTCGAGGTGCTGCTGGTGGACGACCAGCCGCACGCCGCGCTGCGGGGGCGTCTCGGCGCGCTGGGCGGCATCGGAATGGACTCCGAGGACCTGATGACCGTGGGTCAGCGCAGCTACGAGGACGGCTGCCCGCCCGGCGGCTACGACCCCGCGGCGCGCCTGTCGGTGATGGACGACGAGCGCATCGACGTGGCGCTGCTCTACCCCACGATCGGCATCGCCTGGGAGGGGATGGTCGGCGATCCGGAGCTCGCGACCGCCTACTCGCGCGCCTACAACCGCTGGATCGTGGACTTCTGCAGCCAGGATCCGCGACGCCTGGTACCCATCGCGCACATCTGCCTGAAGGACCCCGCGGGTGCGGTCGCGGAGGTCAAGCGCGCGCGGAAGGACGGCTGCGCCGGGGTCTACCTGTCGCCCGACCCGCCGTCGCGCGACGGTCGCCAGCTCGACGACCCGGACCTCGTGCCGTTCTGGGAGACGGTGCAAGACCTCGACATGCCCGTCGCCTTCCACGTGGTCGCGCGCAGCGACGGCGGCCTGCTCGGGCCCTGGATCGGGGGGCGCGGCGCCGACGACCCGGTCGGCCAGACGGTGTTCTCGTTCACCTTCCTGGCGCTCGACGTGATGGCGGCGTTCACCTCGATGATGACGCGCGGGATGTTCGAGAAGTACCCGCGCATGCGCTGCGCGGTTCTCGAGGCCGGGTCGAACTGGATCACCGCGTGGCTGGACCGCATGGACCACAAGTTCGAGGTCATGCGCGCGTTCTCGCCGATGAAGCTGCTGCCGTCGGAGTACTTCAAGCGCCAGTGCCTGATCTCGGCCGAGCCCGACGAGTCGATCACCGCCCAGGTCGTCGAACACCTCGGTGCCGACTACGTGATCTGGGCGTCGGACTACCCGCACCTGGACGCCTCGTTCAACGTGGTGGGCGAGATCCGCGAGAAGCTCGCGCACCTGCCGCTCGACGCCCAGAACAAGGTGCTCGGCGAGAACGCCCTGCGCTTCTACGGGCTGAGCTTCTAGGCCGCGCGGGCGTCGAGGGAGTTCGCGTGTCCGGTGCCGAGCGCGACCCGCAGTCGCCCGTCACCCCGGTGGGCCTGTCCCACCTGGTGCTCGACGTGCGCGACATCGAGGCCTCGCACCGCTTCTGGACCGAGATCGTCGGCTTCCGCCAGGTGGGCGAGGTCGAGGCCATGGGTATGCGCTTCTACGCCGGCTCGCGCTTCACCCACCACGAGCTCGCACTGGTCCCGATCCGCGATCCGGGCCCCGCGCCCGCCGAGGTGCCGCCCATGCAGCCGGTCGGCGATCACGTGGGCGTGAACCACGTGGCGATCCAGCTCCCGGATCGCGAGGCCTTCGAGCGCACGCTCGAGTTCCTGCGCGCGAAGGGCGTCCGCATCGACATGCGCCTGAACCACGGGATGACGCACAGCGTGTACATCACCGATCCCGACGGCAACGGGGTCGAGCTGCTCTATGACCTGCCGGCGGAGGCCTGGCAGGACGACGTGAACGCTGCGCTGAACCGCTTCGAGATCCCCGGGGACTAGGAGCCTGACCCAAGACGCGCGCGCCGCATCCGGGCGCGTAATCATCCGCGCCCACTTTGTTGCGCTCTCTCGGGGAATCGCCCGATTCGACCTCAATCGCGCGCCTTGTGGGCGCGGCGCCTACGCACCC
>JAJDAJ010000018.1 GCA_029261925.1 Deltaproteobacteria bacterium
TAGAGACTTAGCTATACAAACATTCAAAGCCCTTGATTGTAGTGGTATGGCAAGAGTCGATTTTGTAATCAAAGGTGAGACCGAAGAATTCTTTATTGGTGTAATAAATACAATACCCGGGTTTACTCAGATAAGTATGTATCCAAAACTATGGGAGATAACGGGAATGTCCTTCCCTGAACTAATTACTAAACTATTTGATTTAGCTATTCATAGACAAAATGAGAAATCGAAAATTAGTACTGATATTAAAAATAGATTTATAAGGATATGATATTATTACAAACTTGATCTATAAAATCAGTTTTATTTCTGGATTTTTATAGTTTCCGATGCAACATACTGGTCAATTATGAGTACTCAGAAATCAAGTCAGCCACAGCGTCTTAAAAAAAGTTTAAAGTTGCTCGACGTATATGCTTTAGCCACGGGCAGTACATTAAGTGCCGGTTTTTTCTTATTGCCCGGCATAGCTGCCATGAATGCCGGACCCGCTATAACTCTGTCTTATCTGATAGCTGTACTGCCTCTTATCCCGGCGACATTTTGCATTGTCGAGCTTACAACCGCCATGCCCAAGGCGGGAGGTGTCTATTATTTCTTAGACCGCTCTATGGGGCCTTTGCTCGGCACTGTAGGTGGAATTGGAACTTGGCTAGCATTAGTTCTTAAAGTGGCTTTTGCATTGATTGGTATGGGAGTTTATATTGGGCTATTTGTTCATGATCTCCCAATTGTTCCTGTTGCAATTGCAATTGCCATTGCTCTCGGTGTGCTCAATCTAATGGGCTCCAGCACAAGTGGTAAATTTCAAATCTTTATTGTTTTAGTTGTGATTCTCATATTGGTTGGCTTTGTCGGAACCGGCGTGCCAGAGGTTAATTTGTCTCATTTCAGCGGGTACTTCGGAGCAGGCTCTGAGTCTATCTTATCTACTGCGGCTATGGTTTATATAAGCTATGCAGGTATTACAAAGGTTACTAGCCTTTCTGAAGAAGTAGAAAATCCGGAGCATAATCTTCCACTCGGAATATTTCTAGCGCTTGTTACGGCTATACTGATTTATGGTATTGGAACAGCAGTTATGGTGGGCGTAGTGCCTATGGAGAAGCTTTCAGGGGATCTATCGCCTGTAGCTAGTGTTGCAGGCATACTATTTGGTAAAGTGGGAACAGTAGTCTTATCAGTGGCTGCACTTTTAGCTTTTATCTCTGTGGCGAATGCGGGAATTATGAGCGCTTCCAGATATCCCCTTGCCATGAGTCGCGATTTTATGATGCCGAGCATGTTCCAAAAACTTGGGAAAAACGGAATGCCCTTTAGTGCGATAATAGTTACAATAGGGAGCATCATTTTGTTTCTATTGCTTCTCGATACTTCTAAAATAGTAAAAACAGCAAGCGCATTTCAATTGCTGATGTTTATGTTTGTTTGTATTGCGGTAATTGTGATGAGAGAAAGTAAAATTGACTCATATGACCCGAGTTACCGATCTCCCTTATATCCATGGATGCCAATATTTGGTGTAATTTCAGGTTTTTGGCTGCTTAGTTATATGGGAATATGGACTAAAGTTTTTACCGTAGTGATGTTCTTGATTGGCGTCGTTTGGTATAAGTTCTATGTGAGGAATAAGGTCGGTAGGAGCGGGGCTATCTACCATATCTTTGAAAAACTCGGAAAATCGAGGCATGAAGGATTAGATAGAGAGCTAAGAGGAATATTAAAAGAAAAAGACTTAAGAAAGGACGATCCATTTGATCAACTTGTAGCCCGAAGTCATGTTATAGATGTGGTTACAGAAATAAGTTTTGAAGACATAGTAGAAAGAGTAAGTACTTTATTTTCTCAGTTTGTTCCTGAATCATATGACAACCTGTACAGGCAGTTTTTTGAGGGAACAGTGGTGGGTGTTACCCCTGTAGCGCACGGCGCTGCTTTACCACACTCACGTGTTGAGGGACTTGCGCAAATGGAAATGGTTATGGTGCGCTCTAAATCGGGGGTCAGTGTAAAAGTTTTCGACCCTGCTTCAGACCAGGAAGAAGAAAAGACTTTACATGCGATATTTTTCTTGCTCAGTCCTTTGGATAATCCTTCACAGCATGTGAGAATGTTGGCTCAGGTTGCAAGGCAGATTGAGGATGAGAACTTTATGAATAATTGGCTAATAGCAGAAGACGAGCAGCAGCTTAAAGAAACCATATTGCACAATGAAAGATTCCACTCTATCTATGTCCATAAAAATACACCAACTGAAAAGTTAATTGGAAAGCCCCTGAGCGCAATAAATATGCCGAAAGGTAGCTTAGTTGCCCTTATACGCCGTGGAGAACAAACTATTATCCCCCGCGGAAGCACAATAATTCATGAGAATGACAGAATTACTGTTATTGGTGAGCCTTCCAGCATGAAAGTGTTTCATAAAACTTATATAAACTAGATTTTCTCAATTTTCTGTGAAGAAACGAAAAATAATAGGACTTCTTACCATCTTAGCCGGTTTTCCCGGATTCGGTGGTTTCTGGCTAATAGGAGAGTTAGATAACTTTCCGCTTATGGCAACTGTAATCGTTTTCAATGCGATATTATTTAGAGGCGTGTGCGGGACAATTGGGGGAATCTTAATCTGGAGAGGAAGTAAATGGGGTTATTACCTAAGCCTCATTAGTTGGTTATATCTGATAGTTGTATCAGTCCTCACTTTTAATCATCTATACAATAACGGGATAGTAATATC
>JAJDAJ010000019.1 GCA_029261925.1 Deltaproteobacteria bacterium
CGTGCGCTTCGCCGAGCGGCTCGAGCAGGTTCCCGAGGCCTGGCGCGCGCGCGCCGGCCGCGTCGAGATGAGCTCGTCACCCCCCACGAGCCGCGCGCAGGCGCGCGCGGGCACGCAGCTGCGCGATCCCGAGCCCGAGCCCGCACGCGAGCCAGGCATGTTCCGCGCCGGCCGCTCCTCGCGTCGAGACGCCGCACGCCAGGAGGCCGGGGCCTCCGAGCCCGCGCGGCCGGCCGGCGACGAGGACGTCCAGCTCCCCAGCGTCGAGATCTACACCATGGAGGGCTGCGGCTACTGCCAGGCCGCCATGCAGTACATGGACGGCATCGGACAGCCGTACACGAATCACGACGTGGAAGACGACGAGCTGGCGCGCGACGAGTACCTCGAGAAGACCGGCGGCCGCCAGGGCGTACCCGTGATCGACGTCGAGGGACGCATCATGCAGGGATGGAACCAGACGCGCCTCGACGCCATGCTCGCCGCTGCGCGTCGCTGACAGGAGGAGCCCGGCACTACTCTTCCGGCCCATCCGTGCCGATACCGCACCGCGATGTCCCAGCCCCCTCCCCCGATCGGCAGCTCCGGACCCGAAGCCGAGCCCCGACCTCCCCTCTGTCTCGCCGAGCTGCTCGAGCTGCTCGTGGGCGCCGAGCTGATCAAGCCCGAGCAGGCGCGCGACGTGGAGGCCCGCTCCACCACCCTGAAGAGCTTCGTGCTCAAGGATCGCGTGGGGTCGGTGCGCTCCCAGGCCGCCGCGCGCTACGAGGTGTCGCCCGCCGAGGTCGTCGCGGCCGCACAGATCCCCCATGCGGCCAAGACCAACCGGCGCGTGGACGAGGACGCCATCGCCGAGTGCATCGCGCGCCGGTCGGGACTTCGCCACCTGAAGATCGATCCGCTCTCGCTCGACGGTGACCTGATCAGCAAGACGTTCTCGCGCCCGTTCGTGCGCCGGCACGTGGTGATCCCCGTCGGCCACGACGGCGACGCACTGCAGCTCGCGCTCGCCGATCCCTGGGACAGCTCGCTGCGCGAGACGCTCGAGGACATCATCGACGGACCCGTAAGCTACGTGGTCGCCTCCAAGCGCGACATCCTCGGCGTGGCCGACCGGGTGTTCGGCTTCCGGCGCAGCGTGGCGAACGCCAAGTCGAAGCTCGGGCCCGGCGGCGCACCCAGCGCCCTGGTGGAGCTGGTCGAGCTCCGCTCGAACGAGGAGCTGGCCTCGTCGAGCCACGATGAGGCCGTGGTCGCGGCCGTGGACTACCTGCTCAACTACGCATACGAGCAGCGGGCGTCGGACATCCACTTCGAGCCGCGGCAGGAAGACGGCGCCGTGCGCTTCCGGATCGACGGCATCCTGCACGAGATCGAGAGCTATCCGCGGCCGGTGCACGCGGCCATCACCTCGCGCGTCAAGGTGATGGCAAGGATGGACATCGCCGAGCGGCGACGCCCCCAGGACGGACGCATCAAGATCCAGCGCGGCGAGCGTGAGATCGAGCTGCGCGTCTCGTGCCTGTCCACGGCGTTCGGCGAGAAGACGGTCATCCGGATCCTCGATCCGACGATCCTCCTCTCCGAGATCGAGGAGCTGGGCTTCAGCTCCCACGAGCGCGAGACCTACGAGCGCTGGATCACCTCGCCCAGCGGTCTCATCCTGGTGACCGGTCCCACCGGCTCGGGAAAGACGACCACCCTGTACTCGACGCTGCGCTACCTGGCGAGCGCCGAGATCAACGTGACCACGGTCGAGGACCCGATCGAGATGGTCGACGCGCGCTTCAACCAGCTCCAGGTGCAGCGCCAGATCGACCTGGGCTTCGCCGAGGCGCTGCGCTCGATCCTGCGCCAGGACCCCGACATCATCATGGTCGGCGAGATCCGCGATCCCGAGACCGCGCAGATGGCAGTGCAGGCGGCGCTGACCGGCCACTTGGTCTTCTCCACCGTCCACACGCGCGACGCCGCCGGCGCGGTCACGCGCCTGCTCGAGCTGGGCGTCGAGCCGTTCCTGCTGTCCAGCGTCCTGCGCGGCGTTCTGGCCCAGCGCCTGCTCCGGCGCATCTGCGCCCACTGCGCCGTGGAAGGCTACCTGACCCCCGAGCAGGTCGCGGCGCTGGGCATCAAGGTGCCCGTGGAGCGCCGCGAGCGCCTGGCCGTGCGCTGGGGCGAGGGCTGTGCCGAGTGCCGCCACACGGGACTGTTCGGGCGCTCCGGCTGCTTCGAGCTGCTCGACGTGGGCCGCCGCATCCGCGACCTGATCAAGAAGGGCGAGGACGCCAACGAGATCGGTCGGGCCGCGCGGGTCGAGGGCATGGAGTCGCTGCGCGAGAGCGCGCTGCGCCGCCTCGCCGACGGCGACACCACGTACGAGGAGGTCATCCGCATCACCGCGGACTTCGACTGAGACGCAGATGCCCGAGCGCACAGCCAAGGAGATCGCCGTGCTGGTCGAGGCCGGCTGGCGCGTCATCGCGCTCGAGTCGGCCGAGGAGGACCGCGCGCTCCGCGTCCTCGAGCGCGCCGCCGCCAGCTGCGGACGCAGCGTCGTTCCGTGGTCGGTGGCCACCGGGCTCGCGGGCGCCGGCAGCGGTGCGGGCAGCCTCGACGCGGGCCTGCGCACCATCGCGACCCAGCCGGAGCCGGCGCTCTTCGTGGTGCTCGATGCACACCGTCTCGTCGACGATCCGATCGCGATCCGACAGCTGCGCGACCTCTTCCCCATGCTCGGCGAGCGCCAGCAGGCGGTCGTACTGCTCGGCCCGACGCTCGAGCTGCCCGAGGAGCTGCGCCGTGACACCGCGTACGTCTCGCTGCCGCTGCCGCGCGCCGGCGAGCTCGAGGCGCTCTTTCGCCGCATCGTGAAGCTCCCGGAAGGAGCGGGCGACGGGAGCCTCGAGGCCGCGGTTCGCGCCGCCCTGGGACTCTCGAGCACCGAGGCGGTACGCGTGCTGCGCAAGGCCTGCGCCGGGTCCGGCGCGCTCGACGAGCAGGCGGTCTCGGAGATCCTGCGCCAGAAGCGCGCCGCGCTGCGGCGGACGCCCGCGCTCAGCTTCCACGAGCCGGAGAGCGACCTGGGCGGGGTGGGCGGACTCGACCAGCTCAAGCGCTGGCTGCGCGAGCGCAAGCGGGCCTTCTCCGACGAGGCGCGCCAGTTCGGCCTGCCCACGCCGCGCGGCCTGCTGCTGCTGGGCGTGCAGGGCTGCGGAAAGTCGCTCCTGGCAAAGTCGGTCGCCAGCGAGTGGCAGTTCCCGCTGCTGCGACTCGACATCGCCACGGCCTTCGGAGGCGTCGGAGGCCAGAGCCCGGAGCTCACGCTGCGCGAGGCGGTCCAGGTCGCCGAGTCGATCTCGCCCGCGGTGCTGTGGATCGACGAGATCGAGAAGGGCTTCGCGAACGCCGACGGAAGCGGCTCGGCGAGTCGCGTGTTCGGCGCGTTCCTGACCTGGCTCGCGGAGAAGACCGACCCGGTCTTCGTCGTGGCGACGGCCAACGACATCTCGCTCCTGCCTCCCGAGCTGCTGCGGCGCGGGCGCTTCGACGAGCTGTTCTTCGTGGACCTGCCCACGCGGTCCGAGCGCATGGAGATCCTGGCGATCCACCTGAAGCGCCACGCGCGTGATCCGCTCCAGTTCGACCTCGAGGAGCTCGCGGACCAGGCCGGTCGCCTCTCGGGCGCGGAGCTCGAGCAGGTGGTCGCCGCGGCTCTCTACACGGCATTCACGTCGAGTCGCGAGCTCGAGTTCAACGACCTCGCCAACGCCATCAACGACACCGTGCCGCTGTACGACACGTACGAGGAGCGCATCAAGGAGCTGCGCGACTGGGCGCGCTCTCGCGCACGCCCGGCCTCGCTCGACGCGCGCATGGCCAACCTCTTCGGCTAGCAGGCTGCAGGCTGCAGGCTGCTGAAAACCCGCTAGCTGTCGGTGGCCTCGGCTTCGTCCTCCGGCTCCTCGACCGGGGTCCAGCCACGCGCCCCGAGCCAGGCGAGCGTCGCCTCGCGATCCGGTCCGTACAGGGCCATGGCCACCTCGTCGCCTTCCTGGGGCGCGAACGACGCGTGCATGGGCTGCGTGCGCTTGCCGCGGGTGAGCGTCAGCATCAGGAAGCGCTCCGCCGGCAGCGGCGCCTCGTCGGCGACCTCCTCCGCGTCGTCGCCCTCCGGCTCGGGCGGCGCGGACCAGCGCAGCCGCACGACGTCCATCTCGCCGTGGCGCTCGCGCACGTTCCAGCGCTCCACGTCGTGCGTGCCGTCGAAGAGCAGCTGCGTCTCGTCGCCCTTCAGGATCTCGTGCGAGATGCCGGTCGAGGCGCCGCCCACGGCGACGTAGCCGCGCGGAACCGAGAAGAGCTCGCGCGCGCGGCCGATGAAGAGCGTGTTGAGGGTCTCGTTGGCGGTCAGCCCCACGGCCGAGCCGACCGACTCGAAGCGCGCGCGCTGCATCACGCGCTCCTCGAGCGCGTTGCCGAAGACCACGTCGAAGCCCTCCTCCTCGGCGCGCCGGCAGTGCTGCGGATTCGCGTCGAGCAGCACGACGCTGAGTCCGCGCTCGCGTAGCTGCGCGGCGAGCGCCAGCGAGAGTCCCTCGGCGCCCAGGATCGCCACCGCGTCGCGACCGGGCAGGCGCAGCCCGAGCAGGCGCGCGACCAGCGGTGCGGTGGCGCCCGCCACCACCACGGTGCCGATGATCGTCAGGAAGACCAGTGCGCGCAGCTCGTTGCCTCCCGGGCGACCGCTGGCCTCGAGGGCGACCGCGATGATCGAGGCGATCGCGGCGGCGACGATGCCGCGGGGCGCGATCCAGCCGACCAGCATGCGCTCGCGCACGCTGAGCGTGCTGCCCGCGGTGCACAGCAGTACCGAGAACGGCCGCACCACGACGATCAGCACGACCACCACCAGCAGGCCCGACCAGCCGAGCGCACGCAGATCGGCGAAGCGCACGCCGGCGGCGAGCAGCACGAAGAGCAGTCCGATCAGCAGGATCGAGATCTGGTCCTTGAACTCGCGCAGGTCCCGGTCGACGCGCGAGCGGATGTTCCCGACCACCACCCCGGCCACCGTCACCGCCAGGATGCCGCTGTGCTCGACCACGTGCTCCGAGAGCTCGAAGAGCAGCAGGACCAGGGCGAGGGCCGTGATGTTCCCGAAGCCCTCGGGAATCCAGCGCGTGAGGCGCAGCAGCAGCGCCAGCAGGGCCCCCCCGGCCGCGCCGGCCGCCGCGCCGAAGCCGATCCGGCCCAGCAGGCCCACACCGGTCTGGGCCAGCGCACCGGCGCCCGGGGCCAGCGCGACCTCGAGAGCGACGACGGCGAGCAACGCGCCGATCGGGTCGATCAGCACGCCCTCGGCCTCCAGCACCGTCGCCACCTTCGGGCGAAGCCGCAGCTCGCGCACCAGCGGCCCGATCACGGTGGGTCCGGTGACGACGACCAGGCTGCCGAAGAGCAGCGCGCGACGCGGCTCCCAGCCGAGCAGCGCCCAGGCGGTCAGGGCACCCAGGACCAGCGTGATCAGCGCGCCCAGCGTGATCAGGCGGCGGATCGCCGACTGCGAGCGGCGCAGGCGCGACATCTCCAGGTTGAGGCCGCCCTCGAACAGGATGACGGCGACCGCGAGGTGCACGATCGAGAACAGCCCCTCGCCCAGGGCCTCGGGCCGGACCCAGCCGAGGCCGTCGGCGCCGAGGCCGACGCCGGCGGCGAGGAGCACCACGATCCCGGGCAGGCGCAGATGGCGCGCCACGGCCTGGCCGATCACGCCGGCAGCCAGCGCGATCACCAGGACCAGGGACGGGTGAAGCAGGGACGGGTCGGCGTGATCCACCGGCGACACGGTACCGGGCCGGGGAGCGCACGCCAGCGCCGACAGCGCCGCCCGGATACGGCACCCTCAGCGGGAGCCGGAGCGTAACCCGCGCACCCGCGACGCATCGAAGACGCGCGCTCCGATCCACCACGAGGTTCCCGAATGCTGATCCGCATCCCGCGACCGGGCGATGGCCCCACGTCGGAGATCACCGACGAGTCGCTCTACCTCAGGCGGCGCGAGCTGATGCGCGCGGGTGCGCTCGCGGCGGGCATGCTGCTGCTGCCGGGCTGCGGTCGCGCGGCCACGGGCGACGAGGAGCCCGGGGCCGGCGACGGCTCCGCCACGGGCGACGCTCTGACGTCGTTCGAGGACGCGACCAGCTACAACAACTTCTACGAGTTCGGCACGGGCAAGAAGGATCCGGCGCGCAACGCCCACACGCTGCGCACGCGACCCTGGACGCTGGAGATCGGCGGTGAGTGCGCCAGGCCGGCGACGCTCGACGTGGACGCGCTGCTGGCGCAGCAAACGGTCGAGGAGCGAATCTACCGGCTGCGCTGCGTCGAGGCCTGGTCGATGGTGATCCCCTGGCGCGGGATTCCGCTGGCGGCGCTGCTCGCCAGCGTGGAGCCGACCTCGCGCGCGAAGTTCGTGGCCTTCCGCACGCTGCACGATCCCGAGCAGATGCCGGGCCAGAAGCGCCGTGTGCTGCGCTGGCCCTACCGCGAGGGCCTGCGCATCGACGAGGCCATGCACCCGCTCACGCTGCTGGCCACCGGGATGTACGGCCGCGACATGCCGGCCCAGAACGGCGCGCCGATCCGGCTGGTGGTGCCCTGGAAGTACGGCTTCAAGAGCATCAAGTCGATCGTCTCGATCGAGCTCGTGGAGAGCCAGCCGCCGACCTCCTGGAACATGTCCACGCCCGACGAGTACGGCTTCTACTCGAACGTGAATCCGCGCGTCGACCATCCGCGCTGGAGCCAGAAGCGCGAGCGCCGCATCGGCGAATGGGGCAAGCGCGACACGCTGATGTTCAACGGCTACGCCGAGGAGGTCGGCGAGCTGTACGCGGGCATGGACCTGCGCAAGAACTTCTGAGCTTGCGCTGGCGGCGGGCACAGGTCGGCCTCGCGGTCGCGGGGATGCTGCCTGCCCTCGCGCTGGCCGTGGCGCTGGCCCGCGATGCACTGGGCGCCAATCCGGTCGAGGAGCTGACCCACGAGACCGGCGAGTGGGGGCTGCGCTTCCTGCTCGCCAGCCTGGCGATCACCCCCCTGCGGCGCCTGCTCGGCTGGCGGGCCGCAGGACCCCGTGCGCGCCTGGCGCGCTCGCTCGCCCCCGCCCGCCGCACCCTGGGGCTGCTGACGTTCAGCTACGCGGCCGGGCACCTGTCGGTCTACCTGCTCCTGGACCAGGGCCTGGCATGGGGCGCCATCTGGGAGGACGTGGCCGAGCGCCGCTACATCACGGCGGGCTTCGCCGCGTTCTGCTGCCTGACCCCCCTGGCGGTCACCTCGACCCGGGGCTGGATGCGCCGCCTGGGCCGGCGCTGGTCGCAGCTGCACCGGCTCGCCTACCTGGCCGGCGGACTGGCACTGGTGCACCTGTTCTGGCTGACCAAGGCCGACTACCGTGAGCCGGCCATCTACGCGGGTCTGCTGGCCCTCCTGCTGCTGGCACGGCTCTGGCGCCCGCGCCCGGCCAGCGCGTGAGGTTCTGCTAGGATCGTTCCGTTCAACGGATTTCTGTTCCATTCCGTGGAACGAAGCCGAGACACGGGCCCGGGATCAGCCGGGCCACGGACGCGAGTCGGAGCGGGCGTGGAGCAGAGCGGCGGAGCCATCGACAGAGCGCTGGACCTGCTCTTCCACCTGCACGGTGCGGGTCAGCCCCGGGGCGTGACCGAGATCGCGCGCGCGCTCGACTGGCCCAAGTCCACGACCCACCGGCTGCTGAGCAGCCTGCGCGGGCGCGGGATCGTGGAGCGCGACGACGGCGGCCGCTACCGGCCCGGGATCGCGCTGCTCGCTCTCGGGCTCGGCGTGCTCGCGCGCGCGCCGGGGGCGGCGGCCGCGCGGCCCGTGCTCGAGGCCACGTCCGCGGAGCTGGGCGAGACGCTCTTCCTGGCCGCCGCGCGCGGCGGCCGGCTGATCGTGCTCGACAAGTGCGAGGGTCCGGGCTTCCTGCGCGCCGCCCCGCGCGTGGGTGCCGAGCTGCCCGCGCACGCCACCGCGATCGGCAAGCTCTACCTGGCACTCGATCCCGGCCAGCTCGCCGGGCTCACGGAGCGCACGGCCTACACGCCGGCGACCCGCGTCGACGCCGCCGTGCTCGAGCCCGAGCTGGCGCGGGTTCGCGAGCGCGGCTGGGCCGCCAACGACGAGGAGTGGATCGCCGGGCTGACGGGCATCGCCGCGCCCGTGACCCGGGGCGGACGCATCAGCGCCGCGATCGCGGTCAGCGGCGCGAGCGCGCGCTTCGCCGGTGCCGCGCACGAGCGCTGCAGCGCCGCGATCGTCGCCGCGGCAGCGCGCATCGAGCGGCGCCTGGAGGGAGCGGGAACGTGAGCGACGCGGTCTGGATCGACGGAGAGGTCGTCGAGGCGAGCGAGGCGCGCGTGCCGGTCTTCGATCACGGCCTGCTCTACGGGGACGGGGTCTTCGAGGGCATCCGCGTGCACGGCGGCCGCGTCTTCCGGCTCGACGACCACCTGGAGCGGCTGCGCGCCTCGGCGGCCGGAATCGGTCTCGAGCCCGGCCACGACCGGGCCGCGCTGCGCGACGTGGTTCTGCGCACGGTGCGCGCCAGCGGGTACGACGACGCCTACGTGCGCCTGCTGGTCACACGCGGCGACGGCCCGCTCGGCGTGGATCCCACGCGCTGCACGCACCCACGCGTGATCTGCATCGTGGCGCGGCTCGAGATCTTCGACCCCGAGCGGCGGCGGCGCGGGCTCGACCTGATCACCTCCAGCGTGCGCCGCGACCCCGCCGGCGCCGTGGATCCGCGCCTCAAGACGCTGAACTACCTCGGCAGCGTGCTGGCCAAGCGCGAGGCCGTGCTGGCGGGAGCCGACGATGCGCTCCTGCTCAACCCCTCGGGAGCGGTGGCCGAGGCCTCCGTCGGCAACGTCTTCGCGTTCGTGGACGGGCGGCTGTGCACGCCGCCGGCGACCGACGGCGCGCTGGGCGGCATCACCCGCGACACCCTGATCGAGGCGGCCGGCGCGCTCGGCATCCCGGTGCGCGAGGCCAGCCTGGGGCGCGTGGACCTGCTGCGCGCGCAGGAGGCCTTCATGAGCGGAACGGGCGCCGGCGTGGTCGGGATCCGCTCGCTCGACGGCGTGCAGATCTCGCTCGAGCGGCCCGTGTGCGAGAAGCTGGGCCGCGCGTACGCCGAGCGTGTGGCCTGCGAGGGCGTGCCGGTGCGCTGAGGCTCAGCGCGCCGCGACCGGCGGCACGCCCAGCTCCAGGCGGATCGAGACGTCGAGCGGCCGCGCCACCAGGCCCTCGGGCAGCGTCAGGTCGCCGGCGTCGGCGCGCAGCTCGCTGCTGCCCGGGCCCGCATCCGAGGCATCGACGAGAAGCGCCACGCCGTGCGGGGGCAGCAGCAGGTGGCGCGGCCCGCGCACGCGCGCCGGCACCCGCGCGGGCTCCACGCTGCCCAGGGCCACGTGCGCGGGCAGGTTCTCCAGGCGCACCGGTACCTCGAGCGTCAGGTCGAGCGGCTGCGCTCGCCAGATCAGGACCGCCCAGAGCGCCGCCGCCGCGCCCAGGGCAGCGGCCTTCTCGCGCCGCTCCTCGAGCAGCAGGCGCTGCCAGGCGGGCCGGCGGCGCGCCAGCGGCAGCGTCTCGCGGTAGAAGCCGTCGATCCGCTCGGCCAGCTCGTCCTCGCCCGCGACCGGCGTCAGGACGCCGCCGCGCGCCACGGAGACCTCCCCCCGCTCCTCGGAGACGACCAGGCAGAGGGCATCCGTGCGCTCGGTCAGCCCCAGCGCCGCGGTGTGGCGCAGGCCGAGGCCATCGATCTTCTCGCCGTCGCGCGAGAGCGGCAGCTGCACACCGAACCGGGTGACGCGGCGGTTGTCGACCAGCACCGCGCCATCGTGCCCCATGGAGTGCGGATCGAAGAGGCTGTCGAGCAGCGGTGCGCTCAGGCGGCCATCGAGCTGCACCCCGCCGCGCATGTGGCGACGCAGGGGCTGCACGCCGGGCAGCACGATCAAAGCCCCGACCCGGCGGCGCGCCAGGTCGAGCAGGCCCTCGACCAGGATGTGGGTGGTGTCGAGCTTGGGACGCACGGCCTGCCGACGGCCCAGCGCCCAGGCCGCCACGCCCTCGAACGCCCCCCGAAGCTCCTCCTGGAAGAGCACCGCGAGCACCACCACGAAGAGCGCCGCAACGCCCTGGAACGACCAGGTGGTCAGCTTCAGATCGAGCGCCGCCGCGGCCCCGTAGCCCGCGCAGACGATCGCGATTCCCACGGCGACCAGGGCGCCCTCCGAGCGGCGCGCCCAGCGCAGGCCCGCATACAGCAGTGCCGCGACCACGAGCACGTCGAGCGCATCGAGCCATCCGATCCCGCCCAGCATCACAGGGCCCAGCGCCGACATCGCACCCCCGGAGCAGCGTACGGTAGCGCGCTCGCGCCGCGGGGAAACCCGCGGCGCCGCGCGCGCCCGCGCAATACCCTCGACGGCGTGCGCGCGCTGGCCGGGCTGCTGCTGATCGTGTGTGCCACGCCGTTCGCGGCGCGGCCCGAGGCGCCCCCGGGCGCGCGTCCGAACGCGCTGGACCGCGACGGGACGCCGGGATTCGTGCGCTTCGAGGCCACCGACATGCCCCTGCGCGTGGCGCTGGGCACGCCGCGCGTGGTCGCGCGCGACACCGACGGCCCGGCCCTGCGCCGCGCGGTGGTCGCGCTCCTGGACGAATGGCAGGGCGTGCTGCGCGCGGCCTGGCCCGCGCTCGAGCTCGACATCCGCGAGGCCCACGAGGATCCCCACCTGCGCATCGACTGGGTGCGGCGCACCTCACACCAGCTCCCCGCGCGCGCCGGGCGGCGCGTACGGGTCCTGCCGGACGGCGGGATCGAGCTGCGCACGCGCATCACCGCCAGCGCGGTGCCGCTCTCGCTGGAGCACCAGCTCACGGCGGGCGAGCTGATCGACTGGCTGCGACCCGCGGTGGGCGCGGCGCTCGGGCTGGCGAGCTGTCACGCGTGCGAGGCGGCCACCAGCCGCGACTGGCGCCGCCGGGGACCACGGCGCGTGGGAGCCGCGGACGCAGGGGCCTTCGCGGCCCTGATGTCGACACCGAACGGTGTACGAGTGGACGGGTCGCGACTGGGCGCGCCGGACCCGGACGCCGCCGGCGTGCGCGCCGCGCTGGCGCTGGAGAACCTGGGCGAGGCCGACCGCCTCGCGGTGGACCTGGCGGCGGCGCCCGGAGACCCCTGGATCGCGGCCCCGCTGACCGCCTTTCCCGACGTGGTCGTATCCAGCGCCGTGGCGCCCCCGCGGCCGGCCCGCTCGAGCTGGCCGGCTCCGGTGCCGACGCGGGCGGGCGTCGCCGTGCTGCCCTCCGTGCGCGAGGTTGCGCTCATGGGCGGCGCCCGGTCGCCCGTGCAGCGCTGGGCCGGCGAGGCCCTGCTCGGCCGCTTCGTGATCGACCTCGACGCGGCAGCGGGCCGGCTGCGGCTACTCGATCCGCGGCTCCACAGCGTGGGCGACCAGCTGACGCCGTTCGAGCAGGAACGCGTGATCCCGATCGAGCGCGTCCAGGGCCTCCCGTACGTTCGGATCTCGGTCGACGGCCGCCAGGTCCGCGCGCTCCTGGCCACGGGCGCGCCGCTGGCGCTCTGGCTGCCGGGCCCCGGACCGCGGCAGGCCGGGCGCCTCGAGATCGCGGGCCTGGTCAGCGGCCCCGTACCCGTGGAGCGCGATCCCGCCGCCCTGCCCCCGCACCTGGCCGGGCGCACCGGGGGGCCGATCGTCGGTGCCGGGCTGCTGCGGAGCTTCCGCCTGCGCATCGACCTGGCGCGCGGCCGGCTGGGTCTGACGCCGGCCGGGGCTCCCGGCGCTCGCGGCTATACTGCGGGCTCGCAGCGCCGGGAGGACTGAGCCGTGGCCGAGAAGATCAGCAAGAGCGAGCAGGAGTGGCGCGAGAAGCTGACGTCCGAGCAGTTCAGCGTCGCGCGACAGGCGGGCACCGAGCCCGCGTTCAGCGGCGCCTACTGGGACTGCAAGGAGGACGGGACCTACCGCTGCGTCTGCTGCGGCGAGGCCCTGTTCGACAGCACCGACAAGTTCGACTCGGGCACCGGCTGGCCGAGCTTCAGCCGGCCGCTGGAGGACGGGCGCGTCGAGGAGCACGGCGACGCCTCGCACGGGATGAGCCGCACGGAGGTGCGCTGCTCGCGCTGCGACGCGCACCTGGGGCACGTCTTCCCCGACGGCCCGGCGCCGACCGGACAGCGCTACTGCATCAACTCGCTGAGCCTCGACCTGGAGCGCAAGCCGGGCGGATGATCCGGGCGCTCCTCTGGGACAACGACGGGGTCCTGGTCGACACCGAGAAGCTCTACCTGCAGGCCTGCCGCGAGCTGCTGTGGTCGGTGGGTGTGGAGCTCAGCGTGCAGGACTACGCCGAGATCTCGCTGCGGCAGGGTCGGACCGTCTTCGAGCTGGCGCGCCAGGCGGGCCTGGACGACGCGCACGTCGAGTCGCTGCGCGTCGCGCGCAACGAGCGCTACGCCGAGCTCCTGGCCGCGGGCGTCGAGCTGATGGGCGGCGTGCACGAGTGCCTCGACGCGCTGGAGGGCCGCATGCCCATGGCGATCGTGACCAGCTCGCAGCCCGATCACTTCGAGCTGATCCACCGCGACCTCGGCCTGCTGCACCACTTCGAGCTGATCCTCACGGCCGCCGACTTCACGCGCTTCAAGCCTCATCCCGAGCCGTACCTGCTCGCCGCCGAGCGCATCGGCGCCGACCCCGCGGAGTGCCTGGTGATCGAGGACACCGAGCGCGGCCTGCGCTCGGCGCTCGCCGCCGGCATGCGCTGCGTGGTGGTGCCCCATGCGCTCTCGCGCCACGGCGACTTCAGCGGAGCCACCCGCATCCTCGACCGGCTCGACGGCCTGCCCCCGCTGGTGGACGCCCTGGGGGCATTCCCGGGCTGAAGCCCGCGCCACTGGTAACCCCGCACGCTGCTGGCGCATCCTGGGGGAGCGAGCGGGAGGACCGGATGAGCGAGGAGCGGGTCGTGTGGCACCGCGTGCTGGGTCACGGGGAGCTGCCGGAGGGCCGGGTCAAGACCGTCGTGGCGGGCCGGCAGTCGCTGGCGGTCACGCACTTCGAGGGTCGCTACACGGCGCTCGAGAATCGCTGTCCGCACCAGGGCGGTCCCCTGGGCGAGGGCGCGATCGAGAACGGCTGGCTGCGCTGTCCCTGGCACGGCTGGGACTTCCACCCCTGCACGGGCAAGCCTCCGGGCGGATTCGACGACGGCGTGCCCAGGTTCGCCCTCGAGGAGCGCGACGACGGCATCTACGTCGGCGTCGAGGAGCGCGGCGAGCACACGCGCACGGTCACCGACGTGATGGCCGAGACCCTCGTGGCCTGGGGCGTCGACACGGTCTTCGGGATGGTCGGACACTCCAACCTGGGGCTCGCCGACGCCCTGCGCCGCCAGGAGGAGGCCGGCAAGCTGCGCTTCTACGGCATCCGGCACGAGGGTGCGGCGGCCTTTGCCGCCTCGGCGTACGGCAAGCTCACCGGGCGACCCGCCGCGTGCTTCGCGATCGCGGGACCCGGCGCGACCAACCTGATCACCGGGCTCTGGGACGCGAAGATGGATCGCTCCCCCGTGCTCGCCATGGCCGGACAGGTCGAGGCCCAGGTCCTGGGGCCGGGTGCCTTCCAGGAGGTCGACCTCGCCTCGGCGTTCCAGGCCGTGTCGTGCTGGGGACAGACCGTGCACGCCCACAGCAAGCACGCGGAGCTGATGACGCTCGCGCTCAAGCACGCGACGATCGAGCGCCAGGTCGCGCACCTGATCTTCCCCGACGAGATCCAGACCATGCCCGTGTCGGCCGACGCGCGCCCGTCGGGCCCGGTGGGCCGCGTGGCCTCGACGCGGATCGCACCGCCGCAGGAGGCGTTCGACCAGGCGCTCGAGCGCATCCGCTCCGCGCGACGCCCGGTGATCATCGTGGGCCACGGCGCCCGCTTCGACATGGACGCGATCGTGCGCCTGGCCGAGCGGATCCAGGCCCCGGTGCTCACCACGTTCAAGGGCAAGGGCCAGATCCCCGACGACCACCCCCTCGCCTGCGGCGTCCTGGGTCGAAGCGGCACGTTCATCGCCAGCCACTTCATGAACGAGGCCGACCTGCTGGTCGTGCTCGGGGCCTCGTTCTCGAACCACACGGGCATCACGCCCAAGAAGCCGATCGTCCAGGTCGACCTCGACCGCCTCGCGCTGGGCAAGTTCCACGCCGTCGACGTTCCCGTCTGGGGCGAGATCTCGGTGACCGTCGACCTGCTGCTCGACGCGCTGCCGCAGGGCACGCAGTCGGTCGACCCGCGGGGCGAGATCGCCGAGCGCCGGGCGATCTGGCGCGAGGAGAAGGAGCGTCGCGCGCGCGACGACCGCGGGCAGGGCGTGAGCTCGGCCGCGATCTTCCTCTCGCTGACGCGCCACGTTCCCGACGATGCGGTGATCGCGGTCGACGTGGGCAACAACACCTACTCGTTCGGCCGCTACTTCGAGTGCCGCCGCCAGTCGGTGCTCATGTCGGGCTACCTGGGCTCGATCGGCTTCGGCTACCCGGCGGCAATGGGTGCCTGGGCTGCGGCCCCGGAGCGCAAGGTGGTGGCCATCACCGGCGACGGGGGATTCGCGCAGTACATGGCCGAGGTCAGCACGGCGGTGAAGTACGGCATGAACATCACCCACGTGCTGCTGAACAACGGCCAGCTGGGCAAGATCACCAAGGAGCAGCGCGCGGGCCAGTGGGAGGTCTGGAAGACCGACCTGCACAACCCGGACTTCGCGGCCTACGCGAGCGGCTGCGGCGCGCTGGCGCTGCGCGTGAACGCGCCGGAGGAGCTCGACGACGCCTTCGTCCGGGCGCTGGCGCACGACGGACCCTCGATGGTCGAGGTACGCTCCGACCCCGAGCTGATCTGATGCTCCCGGCATTCCGGCGGGGCCCTGCACCGCCCGACCGCGAGGAAGGACCCCGATGGCACGCGTGAAGATCGCGGACTGGAACGAGCTCGAGCCCGAGAAGCCCTACGGCGCGCTGGTCCGCAACGTGGACCTGGTGGTCGTGCGCTGGCCCGGGGTCGAGGAGGTCTCGGTGCTCTACGGCCGCTGCCTGCACCGCGGCGCGCTGCTGGCCGACGGCGAGGTCCGTGGCGAGGACCTGATCTGCAGCGTCCACGAGTGGGACTACCGCTACAAGACCGGCGTCAGTGCGTACTCGAACAGCGAGGTGCTGCACAAGTTCCGGCACTGGATCAGGGACGGCGGCGTCTGGGTCGACGAGGACGAGGTGTACCAGTGGGAGCTCTCGCACCCGCAGCCGTACGACCGGGACGCGTACCTGGGCAGGTACGCGGACCCGCACGGCACCACGGAGGAGGCCTTCAATGTCTGGATCCAGGAGATGGCCACCAACGGCCTCGAGAACGCGGGTCACCACGGTCGCGTGGACGCCATGGGCGTGCCGCGCCAGCTGCTGCCGCAGTGGAGCCAGATCCAGATCCTGACCGCACAGCTGCATCGCGTGCCGCGGCTCGACGACGAGCCCGTCGCCACGGGCCTCGTCATCGGTCCGGGCGCGCGCCGTCCGCTCGAGCTGGAGACGCCACTTCTGGTCAGCGACATGAGCTTCGGAGCGCTCTCCTTCGAGGCCAAGGTCGCGCTGGCGCGCGGGGCCGACGCGGCGGGCACCGCGATCTGCTCGGGCGAGGGCGGCATGCTGCCCGAGGAGCAGGAGGCCAACCGGCGCTACATGTACGAGCTGGCCTCGGGCCGCTTCGGCTTCGACATGGGCAAGCTGGAGCGCGTGCAGGCCTTCCACTTCAAGTGCGGACAGGGCGCGAAGACCGGCACGGGCGGACACCTGCCCGGGCACAAGGTCACCGGCAGGATCGCCGAGGTCCGCGGACTCGAGCCCGGCACCGCCGCGATCTCGCCCTCGCGCTTCCCCGACTGGGACACACTGGACCACTACCGCCGCTTCGCCGACGAGGTGCGCGAGGCCACCGGCGGCATCCCGATCGGCTTCAAGCTCTCGGCGCAGCACATCGAGCGCGACATCGGCGCCGCCCTCGAGGCGGGAGCGGACTACGTGATCCTCGACGGTCGCGGCGGCGGCACCGGCGCGGCGCCGCGGATCTTCCGCGACAACATCTCCGTGCCGACGATCCCCGCGCTCGCGCGCGCACGGCGCTTCCTCGACGAGCAGCGGCGCCGCGACGTGACGCTGATCATCACCGGGGGTCTGCGCGTTCCCTCGGACTTCGTCAAGGCGCTCGCACTCGGGGCCGACGGGATCGCGCTCGCGAACAGCGCCATGCAGGCGATCGGCTGCATCGGCATGCGCGCGTGCCACACGAACAGCTGTCCGGTCGGGATCGCCACGCAGAAGGAGCACCTGCGGCAGCGCCTGGAGATCGCCGTGTCGGCGCGGCGCCTGCAGCGCTTCCTCGAGTCGGCCACCGAGCTGATGTGCGTGCTGGCGCGCGCGTGCGGCCACGAGCGGCTCGACGAGCTCTCGACCGATGACCTGACCACGTGGGACCGGGACATGGCCTGCCTCGCAGGGATCCCCTACGCGGGAATGTCCGCTCCCTGAGCACGCGGCGGAGGCGCGGCCCCCGCAAGGGGATCGCGCTCCCGGCCGCAGCTCAGGAGAACGTCAGGGCCGTCGTCGCCAGTCCCAGAAGGATCGCGACGACGACGAGCACCTGGGTTTCGGTGAAGACCCTCTCACCCCTCATGCCCGGAGTTAATCGCAGCGCCCCGGCCCACCGGCCGTGACGGCCATCACCAAACCGGGCGCCGGCGGCGCAGGACGGCTCCGGAGACGCTCCTGGCGCGCCCGACTAGGCGAGCTCGATCCCCATGGCGATGCCCATCCCGCTGCCGATGCACAGCGACGCGACGCCGCGCCGCTGGCCGCGGTCGCGCAGGGCGTGGATCAGGGTGGTCAGGATGCGGGCGCCCGAGGCGCCCACCGGGTGACCCAGGGCGATCGCGCCGCCGTTCACGTTGACGCGCTCGGGGTCGATGCGATCGAGCTCGCGCAGCACGCCGAGGGACTGCGCGGCGAAGGCCTCGTTCAGCTCCCAGAGATCGACGCTCTCGTAGTCCCAGTCGAGCCGCGCCATCAGCTTCGGGATGGCGCGCGCCGGTCCCAGGCCCATGTGGCTCGGCTCCAGTCCCGCGGAGGTGGCGCCGCAGATGCGTGCCAGCGGGCTCCAGCCGCGCTCGCGCACCACGTCCTCCCCGGCGACCACGACCGCACAGGCACCGTCGTTGATGTTCGACGCGTTGCCCGCGGTGACCGTGCCGTCCTTCTTGAATGCGGGCCTCAGTCCGGCGAGACGCTCGAGCGAGGTCGGCACGGGATCCTCGTCGACCTCGAAGACGATCGGGTCGCCGCGCCGCTGCGGGATCTCGAGCGGCACGATCTCGTCGCGGAACTTGCCCGACTCGCTGGCCTTGACCGCCTTCTCGTAGCTCGCTGCGGCGAACGCGTCCTGCTCCTCGCGCGAGATCGCGTGGCGCTCGGCCACGTTCTCGGCGGTAACGCCCATGTGCACGTGGGTGATCGGGCAGGTGAGACCGTGTACCAGAAGGTCGGTGAGCTCGCCGTGCCCCATGCGGTAGCCCGTGCGCGCGCGGTCGAGCGCGTAGGGGATCCGGTTCATGCTCTCCATGCCGCCGGCGATCACCACGCCCGCCTCGCCCAGCCGGATCGACTGCGCACCGAGCGCCACCGCCTTGAGGCCGGAGCCGCACGCCTTGTTGATGCTGAACGCGGGCACCGCCTCGGGGATCCCCGCCTGGAGGGCCGCCACGCGCGCCGGACAGATCTCGTGCCCGGCCTGCATGACCGTGCCCAGGATCACCTCGTCCACATCCTCCGCGGTCGCTCCCGCGCGCTCGAGCGAGGCCCCGATCACCACCGCTCCGAGATCCGGCAGCGGGACGTCCCGCGTCACCCCGCCGAAGCCGCCGATGGCGGTCCGGCACGCGCTCACGATGAACACCTCGCCCATGGCTCGTCCTCCCGGGACCAGTGTAGTCTCGGGGGCGTGAGACCGCCGATCGAGGGCCACCGGGACGCCCGCTTCCGGGCGAGGTCGGCGCGGCCCTCTGCGTGCGCGTCGATGGCCGCGTGGGCAGGCTACGAGCGGGGCGCGGGGCGCGCGTCGAGCTCGGTGCGGATTCGCGCGTGCTCCTGCTCGGTCAGGCCGTAGGCGCGCAGCAGGAAGATCGCGGTCAGGAAGGCCGCGACCGGCATGCCCGCGAAGAGCGCGCTCAGTCCGAGCAGGGTCTCGGGGGTCTGGACCTCGTTGGGGCGGAAGCCGAGCCCGAAGTGCATCACCGGCCCGACCACCGCCGTCATCGCGGAGAACATGACCTTGCGTGCGATGTTGATGGCCGAGTAGTACAGGCCCTCGCGCCGCTCACCGGTCGCGAGCTCGTCGTAGTCCGCCGCGTCGGCGAGCAGCGACATGCCCACGACGTGGCCGCCGGTCGCACCGAGCCCGATCAGCGCCGCACAGCCGAGGAGGTAGAGGGCGTCGCCCTCGCCCGCCAGGAAGGTCAGCGCGAAGCCCAGCGTCTGGAGCGTCAGCACGAGCATCCAGACCTGGCGCTTCCCGAAGCGGCTCGACAGCGCCACCGTGAACGGCGTGCTGACGTACGACGCGAGCAGCGAGACCAGCATCAGCCAGGGAACGAGACCCTTCTGACCCACGACGTACTCCGCCACGAACGGCCCGAGCAGGCCGATCGAGGCGACGCCGGCGATGTCGAAGAAGTAGATCGCCACCAGTCGCAGCAGGTGCCGGTTGCGCAGCGCGTTGCGGACCGAGCGCAGGAAGCTCCTCGAGCCCAGGTCGCGGTGCTCGGCGCGCTCCCGGACGCGCCAGATCCCCGCGAACATCAGCAGCGCCGCGACCACCGCGCCCACCGAGAAGAGCTCGAAGGTGGTGTCCCGGGGTGTCTCGGAGTGCGTGATCAGGTAGACGCCGCCGATCACGGAGAGCTGGCCCACCGCGCCCAGCACGTGCCGGTAGCCGGCCACGCGCGTGCGGTCGTGGTGGTTCATGCTGACCTCCGCACCGAGCGCCATGTACGGCACGTAGAAGGTCGTCATGGCCGTCTCCCACAGGGTGACGGCGACCGCGATCCAGATCACCAGCATCTGCGGATCCAGGGAGGCCGGCGGGTTCCACATCATGAACGTCGTCAGCGCCACCGGGATCGTCGAGCCCAGCAGCCAGGGACGCCGCCGCCCCGCGCGGGTGCTCGTGCGATCCGAGAGGTGACCCGCCAGGGGATCGGAGACGGCGTCCCAGAGCCGCGTGAGCGAGAGGATCGCCGCCACCACGGCGGGGCCGATCAGGAGCACGTCCACCGCGTACTTGTAGAAGTAGTTGGTGAACGACATCTGGAAGAAGGCCAGGCCCATGTAAGGCGCCGCGTAGGCGATGACCATCTTCTGGGGCAGCGGCTCGTGCGCCAAGTGGGGCTCCCGGGTCCGGCCGGAGGCGACCGGGGTCCCTTATAGCCCAGAGGGGACGGCCAGCGGCTCCGGGACCCGGCCCGCTACCACTCGGACAGCTCGAGGCACTCGCGCACGGCCGGGGGCAGCCAGCGCCCCGCCAGGCGTGCCGCTCCGTGCTGACGGAGCGCGCCCGCCAGCGCCTCGACGCGATGGGCGACCGGGTCGCGGGCGTCGAGGATCACCCAGATGCGATCGCCGACCCGGCATGCGCCGCTCTGCACCGCCTCGTCACCCTGCGCCAGCTCGACGCGAAGGCCGGCCTCGTCCGCCAGCTCCAGCAGCGCCTGCAGCAGCGCATCGGGTTTCAACGGTGGCGACCTCCGTTCACTCAGCGCGATGTCGAGGAGGTCGATGTACGGCCCCGTCGCCTCGCGCAGGCCCGCGGCGCCCGAGCCCCGGTGCTCCGGAGTGTAGCGGTGCGCGCAGAGCCCCCGCGCGGCCGGTCGGCGAACGCGCATCAGGCAAGCGCGCGAGATGCGCCCGCGGTCCCCCCGGGCCCGGGGTGTGGTAGACAGCAGACGGGCGCGGCGGGAGGAACGGACATGCGATTCGAGCTTCGGGGACCGGGCACGCTGGGGCTGCTCCTGGCGCTGGCTGCATGCGGCGGAGGCGGACCGGTCTGGGACTGCGAGCCGGTCGGCGCGGCGCGGCCGCTCTGCGGCTACCAGAATCCCGAGGACCTCGCGATCCTTCCCGACGGTCACACGGTCGTGGTCAGCGAGTACGGTGCCATGGAGGGCGGTGTGCCGGGGCGCCTCTCGCTGCTCGACCTGCGCACGGAGATCCGCACGCTGGCGTACGAGGGTGGCGGCGCGGGCGCGCCGACGGCGGGCTGGGGCGACCCCCGCTGCCCGGGCCCGCCTCCGGCCTCGTTCAGCCCGCACGGGATCGACCTCGCCCGCCGGCCCGACGGCGCACAGCAGCTGCTGGTGGTGCAGCACGGCGGCCGCGAGTCGGTGGAGATCTTCGAGGCCCTGCCGGGAGACGGGCGCTGGCATCTGGAGTGGCGCGGCTGCGCGATCGCGCCCCCGGACAGCTGGCTCAACGAGGTGGTCGCCCTTCCCGGCGGCGGCTTCCTCGCCACGAACATGATGTCGCGCAGCCAGGGCATGGCGGCCCTGACGGAGGGCATCGCGGGCTCGATGCCGGCGACCGGCTGGGTGTACGAGTGGGGACCGCGGGTCGGTTTCCGGCGGCTCGAGGGCAGCGAGGCCGCCCTGCCCAACGGCATCGCGCTCTCGCCGGACGGCGAGTCGATCTACCTCAACGTGTCGGGCGGCGGCGAGGTCTGGCGCATGACGCGCGGGGGAGAGATCGTGCAGCGCGTGGCCGTGCCGGCGACCGACAACTCGACATGGGCGGCCGACGGGCGCCTGCTGGTGGCGTCGCTGCGGGGCGGTGAGTCCGGGGAGTTCGAGACCTGCGGCGAGCTGGAGCCGGGCACGCCCTGCGCGCTGCCCTTCGAGATCGTCGCCATCGACTGGACCGACGGCAGCACGGAGGTGCTCTACCGGGGCGGGCCGCCGCCCATGGGTGCGGGTACGGTCGGGCTCCAGGTCGGCGACGACCTGCTGATCGGCTCCTTCGCGGGCGACCGGATCCTGCGCGTGGACCTCGCCGCACACCGGATCGAGTAGCCGCTGACGGGAACGGGTCCTCCAGCAGCCCGCTAGACCTCGCTGGGAACGCCGAAGTACTCCTGGAAGCGCCGGAACTTCTCGCGCTCGGCCGCGATCGCGGCCTCACCGCCCGTCTCGTAGTCGTGCTCTCCGTGCTTGCCCTTGGGCTTGGCTGAGATGTACCCCTGCATGGCGGCGAGCCCCCCGACGGTGAGCTCCATGTCGAGCGCGCCGTACAGGCGCTCGAGCTGGGAAGCCGGATCCGCGAAGAACTCCACGTAGCGCACCGGGCAGACGCGCTCGCGCGGGATCGTGCCGTCCTCGAGCCAGCCGATCAGGCGCTCGAGATTGGCGACGACCGGATCGACGCTGAGGAACTGCCCGTAGGAGTCGCCGGAGTACGGGTCGTCGCTGCGCATCCAGAACAGCGTGCCGCAGACGTCCACCACCGAGGCCAGCGCCTTGACCGGGTCGCGGAGCATCAGGACGATCCGCGCGTCGGGATAGGCGTCGAATAGCTGCGGCAGGTACGGCAGGTGCGTGGGGCCCTTGAGCAGCCAGCGCGGCGTGGGCCAGCGAGACTGCAGCAGCTTGAGCACGCGCCGGTGCCACCAGAACGGGTAGGACTGATCGAGCTGCGCGATGTGGCTGGAGTACGTGGGCACCTGGAAGGAGGCCGAGAATGCGTCGGAGACGAACGACGAGTAGGTGAACTCGATGCACTCCACGGGCAGCTCGCCGCCCACCTTGTGCATGCCCGCCCACTCCGGCGTGATCCGGTCCTGCATGGTCACGATCGCGTCCGCCTTCGCCATGCGAGGATCGGGGCGCGGATCGCCCGGAGCCCGTGGCGGCACCGGGAAGCGTGCCTCCCACATGTGCACGACCCGTGAGCCCGGATCGGCGCCCAGGATCTCCTGCATGATCGTCGTTCCCGAGCGCGGCAGCCCCGTCACGAAGACCGGCGCCCGCACCTGCTCGTCCTCGGTCTCCGGATGCCGGCGATACCAGTCCGTGATCCTCAGGCGACCCTCGAGGTGCATGATCAGGTCGGAGCGCGTGTAGACCCGGCCCCAGAAGTTCAGGTCCGCCTCCTCCTCGAGCGCGCGCAGCAGGATGCGGAACGGCTCGCGCCAGTGCTCGTCGCCGAAGTCCTCGAGGCCCGTGTTCTCCGCGGCGCTGCGCAGGAGGGAGTCCTCATCGAGCGGGACCACCGCGCGCGCGTCGAGCACGCGGCCCTCCTCGTTCACATGCCGGAGCCACTCCGGACGTGGGCGCGGCTGCCAGCCGCTGCGGCGATCCGGCGACGAGGCGCTCATCTCACCGCCCCGGCGTCCCGGACCAGCGTGCAGGTGGCGTCGGCAGGCGCATCCGTGCCGATCTGGCGCATGACCATGCAGCCCCGGGCGTGACCCGCGGTGTCGAGCCAGTTGGGGGCGCCGGGATCCGAGCGCGCCACGACGATGCGAACCGACCCGTCGTCCCGCGCGACCGCCGTGTGGTCGTTGACGTGGATCGTGTGCTGCTCGAAATCGAGGGACTCGAGCCAGTGATTGCAGAGCTGGATGTTCCAGTAGTCGCAGTCCGGGGGCGTGAGCTCCACCACCAGACACTGGTCGGGCGCGAGCTCGTAATAGCCGCCGAAGTAGTGCGTTCGCGGATCCCCCTGCGCGCCCGCCGCCAGGTCCGGATCGAGCACGCGGATCTCGTTGGGGCGCGAGGCGAAGCGCTCGGTCCAGCCCAGGAACTGCGCGATCGCGCCCTCCACGTAGCTGCCGGCGCGATCGAGCTGCGCCGCGTAGCGCTGCGGATCCAGCGGGCCCGGTCCGCCGCCGCCATCCGTGCGCTCGATCTCGAAGCTCGCCAGCCGCTCCCGACGCCGGTCGAGCAGCGTCTGGCGGATCATCAGCTGCGTCGTGTCCGGCTGCATCGGCAGCCAGCTCCCCGCCTGCCGCTCGCAGGAGATGGCGATCGCGAAGTCCCCGCGCGCGTCGGTCTCCAGCTCGCCGGTGGCGAGGTAGCCGCTCAGTCGCAGACCCTCCTCGGTCCCCACGTCCCCGGTGTACGTGCCGATCCCCACGTAGCGTGCGTCGCCGACGTTGCCGCGCAGTCGATAGCTGTGGCTTCCGCTCAGCGGGGCGCTGGCGTAGACGTAGTCCGGGTTGTCGCCGCCGAGCTTGGGCAGGCCCGTGGTCACCACGGGCGCGGCCGGATCGCTGCGCTCGATGAAGCTCAGCAGGGCGTGCCGCGCGATGCGCCCCGCGTAGCGCAGCCCCTCGGCGCGATCGAGCGGGTCGTCGGGCGCCGCATCGAGCACCCGCCGTCCCGTCTGGCGCAGGCGCTCGCAGAACGTATCCCAGGCCTCCGCCCGGATCTCCCCGTCGCCCATGGGCCCTACCTCGCGATGAATCCCTCGGCGTATCTTGACAGCGCCTCGTGCTTCGCGGGCAGCGGCGGGGGCGCATCGCCGAAGAGCTCCCAGAGCGGCGCCAGGGTGGCGGTCACCCCAAGAGCGGAGAGCTCGTCATGCAGGTCCGGCGAGGCGGCCGCGTTCGGGATCACGAAGATCTCGAAGCGACCGGGCCGCTCGTCGTGCTCGTCCAGCGCGGCTCGTGCCGCATCGAGCTGAGCGAGCAGGGAGAAGACCTCGGGCAGGTCGTAGTTCATGTCCCGTCGCGGCCTGCTTCGCCACCGAGAAGGGCTCGCGCATGGGCAGCACGTACACGTAGGTCATGACCTCGAGCCGCTCGGTCGCCGCCAGGATCGCGGCCGCGGTGATCAGCGGGTCGGGAAAGTCCGAGCGGTGGTCGAAGGGACAGTGACCCGAAGGGTGCTCCGAGGCCGCGGTAGCCGAGCCGCTCGGCAGCGCGCGCGAGGTCCTCGCCGGACTCGTCCATCAGCACGACCCAGTGGTCCAGATCCGCCCCGCTCACGACCGGCCGTCGCCCATCCGCGGGCCGCGCCTCAGTCCGTCAGCACGTTCGGCCGCGGCAGCCCCTGGGCCTCGCAGAGCGCGTAGTAGCCCTTCAGAGCCGTCGCACCGTCGGCGACCGACTCCACGTTGCCGTCGGCATCCAGGTTCAGGTTGGCGCCGTACATGTGGAACCAGACGTGCGTCCCGTCCTCGATGCACTGCAGCGTGTGGATCGAGCCCGCGGGCTCGTAAAGGAACGAGCCCGCGCGGTTCACGTAGTCGTACTCCGCGTACTTCCAGGCGCCGCTGGTCGTGTAGCCCCAGACCGGTCCGGTGTGCCGGTGGGTCTGGACCTGGTAGCCGGCCTGGAAGACGTTCTCGACGATCCACAGGCCCTCGCGCTCCTTGACCTGGATCACCTTGAACTTGCTCCCGTCGCCGAGATCGACGAAGGGCAGCTCGGCGCCGCCGACGTGGATCGCATCGGGTGCGAGGGGCTGGACGGCCATGCTGGGCTCCTCCCGGGTTTTCCCCGGGCAGTCTAGCCCGGGGCGCTCGCCGGCACATGCGTAGCCGGGCTCGCCCGGAGCTACGCGATCTGTGGCAAGCTGCGCCCCGGGGCGCCCGGAGCGGCCCGGGAGCGAAGGTGTACGGCGACGAGCTGGACGAGCGGATCATCGAGCTGCTCAGCGGCGACGGCCGGATCTCGAACCGCGAGATCGCGCGCCGCCTGCCGCTGACCGAGGCCGCGGTGAGCACGCGGATCCGTCGCCTGCGCGAGCAGGACGTGGCCCACGTGGTGGCGGTCGCCGACCTGTTCGCGATGGGCTTCGACCTGCTGGTCTCGATCGAGATCGAGGTCGCGGGCCGACCGACGCGCGAGGTGGCCGACGACCTCACCGATCTGCCCAGCGTGCTGGCCTGCTGCGTGATCTCGGGACGGCACGACCTGATGATCCTGGTGGCGGCGCGCGACCACGTGGACCTGGGACGCTTCATGACGGAGCACCTCGACGGCGTGGCGGGCGTGCGGCGCGTGACCCCGTCGCTCTTCCTCGAGCTGGTCAAGTACCAGACGGGCTGGACGCCCTTCCCGTCGTGAGCACCGGGCCCGCTCCCGCGGCGAACCGTCGTCTCGACGCCACCGATCTGCGCATCCTGGAGCTCCTCTGGCACGACGCGCGCACCAGCAACCGCCAGATCGCCGCGCAGCTCGGCGTCTCGGAGGGGACGGTTCGCACGCGCGTGCGGCGCATGACCGAGCAGAAGCTGATCCGCATCACCGCCACGCGCAACATCCAGGCCATGCAGAGGCCGATCTCCGCCATGGTCGGCATCGAGGTCGAGCCGGGACGCCGGCGCGAGGTCGCGGCGGCCCTGCGCGACATGCCCGAGACGGGGCTGGTCGGCATCATGATGGGACGTCACGACGTGCTGGCCCTGGTCTTCGCCCGCGACATGGACGAGCTCGGGGAGCTCCTGCTGGGCTCCATCGGCAGCATCCCCGGCGTCATCCGCACCGAGAGCGCGCAGATCCTGGAGTACGTGCGCTTCGATCACCGCTTCGGGATCGTCGACTGATCAGTCCCCGTCCAGCCAGCGATCGATGTCGTCGTTGAGCCAGCGCACCCGCACCTCGTTGGCGGTGAGCGTCACGTGCTCGAGCGAGCGAGCGTGCAGCCCGCGCTGCACGCGCTGGATGTTCGCGAAATCCTGCGCGATCACCTCGCCGATGTTCTCCACGATGCTCTCCGGCGTCGACTCGACCAGCTGCACCGCCGGGACCGGAAGCGGCCCGCGTGCGTCGGACGGCTCGAGCCGCATCACGTCGAAGATGCAGCGATCCGGATCGGTCGCGTGCGGGCGGGTGCGCAGGATGAAGGAGTCGTCGGCCTTCGCCAGGATCACGAAGTTGGGGAAGAACATGTAGTGGTCGAC
Organism: Deltaproteobacteria bacterium; assembly: GCA_029261925.1. Taxonomy (GTDB): domain Bacteria; phylum Myxococcota_A; class UBA9160; order SZUA-336; family SZUA-336; genus JAGWBS01. The sequence continues at coordinate 26,111 of JAJDAJ010000019.1, forward strand.
GTCGATCAGCTGCTCGCGAGACAGACGCTCGTAGTCGTGCCCCCTGACGCGACCCTCGGCCTGCTGCCGCTCGATCAGGTAGTCGCGCGCGCTGCGCTCCCCGACGATCGCGCCCTTCTCGTCGAACTCCGGCTCCCAGGTCGCGGATCCCGCGGCGCCCGGCAGGTGGCGCTCGCGGAAGTGCTCCCGCAGCCAGTCCTCGTAGATCTCGCGATCGGTCGCACCGTCCACGCGCGTGGACGGGAGCCCGTACGGGATCCACATGTGGTGGTGCACACCCAGACGCTCGTACACCGTGTTGGTCTCATCGAGGATGTTGACCAGCTGCGGGTGGATCCCGGGCACGTGGTAGGCCTCGAGGAACGCCTCGATGCCCACCTTCCAGTTGCAGGCCAGCTCCAGCGAGTGCCAGCTCGTGAGCCGCTGCTCCTCCATGCGGAAGGCGGCGATGCGGTCGGCCACGCCGCCCAGGAACTCCCGCAGGGGCGGCGCGCCGGGGTCGGGATTCACGAAGACGTAGCCCGCGAAGCTCTCGCAGGCGACCTCCTGCAGCGCGTAGGTCTCGTCGTCCACCCCGCGCGTCAGGTGGCGGTCGGGAATGCGTCGCAGGCTCCCGTCGAGACTCCAGCACCAGCCGTGGTACGGACAGCGCAGCTCCTCGGACGTGCCGGCCTCCGGGCGGATCAGGTTCCCGCGGTGGCGGCAGGCGTTGTAGAAGGCGCGCAGCGAGCCGTCGTCCTGGCGCACCACCAGAAGCTCCTGGTCGGCGATGCGGTAGGGCAGATGGTCGCCGGGCGCGGGGATCGACTCCTCGCGGCAGGCCACCTGCCAGACGCGCGTCCACAGGCGCTCGTTCTCGCGCTCGAGGAAGGCCCGCGACAGGTAGCGGTCCTTGGGAATGCGGCTGCGCTCGGCGTCGAGGACGAGCTCGCTGGCGAGCTTCATCTCGCCGGGCCGGCGCAGGCCCCAGCGAGCGGCGTGCTGGTCGACGATCTGTTCGGGGCGGGCGGGCATGGGGCCTCCTTCAGTCGAGCTGGGGCAGGACGCGCGTGGCGAAGAGCTCCAGCGTCTCCTCGAGCTCGGCGTCCGGGATTCCACCGTGGTCGAACATGGCCAGGTGGATGTCGAGGCCGAGTCGCTCGTGCAGCTGCCCGAGCCGCTCGGCGACCTCATCGGGGCCGCCGCAGATCGAGGGCCCGGCGAGCAGGTCCTCGTAGCTCGGCATGCCGCCGGGGAACTCGGTGCCGGCCCAGCGCGTGAGCTCGACGACCCAGCCCAGGTAGCCCATGTGGTACGGCTCCCAGCGCCGGCGCGCCTGGGCGGAGTCCTTGCCCACGTGCACGTGGCTGCAGGCGCCGACCCGCATCCCCGCGGGATCGTGGCCCGCCGCCGCGTAGCGCTCGCGGTAGCGGTCGACCAGCGGCGCGAAGGTCTCGGGTGCCGCCAGCACGCTGGGCAGCATCAGCCGCAGCCCGAGCCGCGCCGCCAGGTCGATCGAGACCTGGCTGGTCCCGCCGCCGACCCAGACCGGCGGGTGCGGCCGCTGCAGCGGGTGCGGCTCCACGCGCACGCCCCGCAGCGGCGCGCGCCCCCGGCCCTCCCAGTCGACCTCGTCACCGCTCCAGAGCTGCAGCAGCAGCTCGAGGTTCTCCTGGTGCAGCACGCGCGAGTCCTCGGGCGCGTGCCCGAAGAGCGCGTAGGCATTGGGCAGGATGCCGCGTCCCACGCAGAGCTCGAGGCGCCCGTCGGAGAGCAGATCGACGGTGGCGTAGTCCTCGGCCGCGCGCACGGGATCCAGGCTCGCCAGCAGCGTCACCGCCGTGCCCAGGCGCAGCCGCTGCGTGCGCTCGGCGATCGCCGCCAGCACCACCGGGGGCGCCGACAGGATGTAGTCGCAGAAGTGGTGCTCGCCCAGCCAGACCGAGTCGAGGCCGGCACGCTCGGCGAAGACCGCCAGGTCGACGATGCGCCGGTGGTGATCGCGCTGGCTCGAGCGCCGACCCGTGTGCGGGTCGGGCAGGTGATCGCCCAGGATCATCAGGCCCTCGCGCATCAGGCGAACCCCACCTCGACCGGCCCCAGCCGGTCGAAGTCCGCGCGCACGACGTCCCCCGGCGCCACGTCGGCAGCGCGCGTGCACGAGCCGGGCAGCACCACGTGGCCGGCCTCGAGCGAGACGCCGAAGTCGGAGACCTTGCGCGCCAGCCAGGCGACCGCGGTGATCGGGTTGCCGAGCACGGCGGCCGCCGCGCCGGTGTCCACCAGGCGGTCGTTCACGCGCAGCGCGGCGCCGATCTGGCGCACGTCCACGTCCTCGAGGCGAACGGGGCGACCACCGAGCACGACCCGCGCCGACGACGCGTTGTCGGCGATCGTGTCGGGCAGGCCGATCTTCCAGTCCGCGATGCGGCTGTCGATGATCTCGATCGCCGGCAGCACGAACTCGGTCGCCCGGATCACGTCGGCCACGTTGCAGCTCGCGCCCGGGAGCGGCGCGCCCAGGACGAACGCGACCTCGACCTCGACGCGCGGGTAGCAGAGCTGCCCGGTCTGCACGCGATCGCCCTCGAAGACGAACATGTCGTCGAGGAGGTGACCGTAGTCGGGCTCGTTCACGCCCATCATCTCCTGCATGGCGCGCGAGGAGAGACCGACCTTGTGGCCGCGGACGCTCGCCCCGGCCTCGACCCGGCGCGCCACGTTCAGGCGCTGGATCTCGTAGGCGTCCACCACGTCGAGCGCCGGCCAGGTCGTGGTCAGCGGCTCGATCGGACGGCACTTGCGCTCGGCCTCGGCCAGCGCGTCGGCAGCCGCCCGGCGCTCGACATCGGAGAGCATCAGTCCAGCGGCTGCGTGAGGAAGTCGATCACCAGGCGATCGAACTCCTGCCGGTGCTCGAGCTGTGCCCAGTGCCCGCAGCGCGGGAACACGTGCAGCCGCGCGTTCGGCATCTGGTGCAGCGCGAAGAACGCGCCGTCCAGCGGCAGCACGCGGTCGTCACGGCCCCAGGTCATCAGCGTCGGGTGCTCGATCCGGTCAATCTCGCGCCAGAGCTCCCCCTCGCGCACCTGCTCGGGCGTGGAGCCGACGGCGACCTTCATGAAGTTCTGCATGCCGCGAAGCGTCGCCGGATCGGTCGCGGCCTTGTAGCGCTCCTCGATCAGCTCGGGGGTCACGATCGACTGGTCGTAGACCATGATCCGCACGAAGGCCTCGAGCTTCTCGCGCGTCGGTCCCGGGGGCTGCAGGAAGCCGAAGAGCAGCTTCAGGCCCTCGCTGGGTGCAGGCGAGAGCACGGGAGCGAACGCCCCGCCCGGGCCCATCAGCACCAGGCGCCCGGCCCGGTCCGGGTAGTCGAGCGCGAAGCGGAGCGACGCGCCGCCGCCCAGCGAGTTCCCGACGAAGTGCGCCTTCTCGATACCCAGCTCGTCGAGCAGGTTCCGGACCGCGCGCGCGCTGTAGGTCAGGAACTGCTCCTCGATCTCGGGCTTGTCCGAGAGCCCGAACTCCGGCTGGTCCACCAGCAACACCCGGAAGCGCTCCGAGAGCGCGGGCAGGTTCTGCTTGAAGTTGCTCCAGCTCGTGGCGCCGGGCCCGCCGCCGTGCAGCATGACCAGCACGTCGCCCTCGCCTGCCTCGTTGTAGTGCAGCTTGATGTCGCCCGCCTTGCCGAAACGGCTGGTCGCCTCGAAGCTCAGATCGCGATTGCCTGGCATCTTCTTCTCTCCTGCATTCAGCTCGCGGTGCGCTCGCGCTGGAGCTCGACCGCGATGTCGATGAGCTGGTCCTCCTGCCCGCCGACGAGCTTGCGCTCGCTCGCGCGGACCAGGATCTCCGCGGCGGGGACGCCGAAGCGCTCCCCCTGCCGGTAAGCGTGCTTGAGGAAGCTCGAGTACACACCCGTGTAGCCCATGATGAGCGACAGGCGGTCGACGATGCACTCCTCGTCCATCACCGGGCGCACGGCGTCCTCGGCCGCGTCGATGATCGCGAACGGGTCGATGCCCGTGCGGATCCCGAGCTTCTCGCAGACCGCCGCCAGAGCCTCGGTCGGCGCATTGCCGGCGCCGGCGCCGAAGCCCCGGGTGGAGCCGTCGACCTGCACCGCGCCGGCGCGAATCGCGAGCACGGTGTTCGCGACGGCGAGCGAGAGGTTCTGGTGGGCATGGAAGCCGACCTGGGCGTCTTCGCCCAGCTCCGCGACCAGCGCGGCGACGCGATCGCCGGCCTGCTCGAGGATCAGCGCGCCCGCGGAGTCCACCACGTACACGCACTGGCAGCCGGCGTCGGCCATGATCCGCGCCTGCCGCGCGAGCGCCTCGGCTGAGATGCTGTGGGACATCATCAGGAAGCCGACCGTCTCCAGGCCGACCTGACGGGCCAGTCCGAAGTGCTGGACCGACACGTCTGCCTCGGTGCAGTGCGTGGCGATGCGCACGATCTGGGCGCCCAGATCGCGGACCGCGACGATGTCATCCTTCACGCCGACGCCCGGGAGCATCAGCGTGGCGATGCGGGCGCGCGTGGCCGTGCGAACCGCCGCGGCGATCAGCTCGCGCTCGTCCACCGCGCTGAGCCCGTAGGTGAACGAGGAGCCGCCGAGCCCGTCCCCGTGGCTGACCTCGATCACCGGCACGCCGGCGGCGTCGAGCGCGCCGACCACCTGCACCACCTCGTCCACTGCGAAGGCGTGGCGCTTGGGGTGCGAGCCGTCGCGCAGCGACGAGTCGGTCACACGAACGTCGAGCTCGCTCGAGAACGGCATCAGCCCGCCCCCAGGCGCGTGCGCGCCACGTGCTCGCCGACGCGGGCAGCAGCGGCCGTCATGATGTCGAGATTGCCGGCGAACGGCGGCAGGTAGTCCCCGGCGCCCTCCACCTCTGCGAAGATCTCGACCCGGTCGCTGCCGAACTGGGGCTCAGCGGTCAGGCGGTAGCCGGGCACGTAGCGCTGCACCTGCTCGAGCATGGCGTGGATCGAGTCGAGGACCGCGCCGCGATCGGTAGCTGCGGGCAGGCTGCAGAAGATCGTGTCGCGCATGATCATCGGCGGGTCGGCGGGGTTGAGCACGATGATCGCCTTGCCGCGCTCCGCGCCGCCGATGACCTCGAGTGCGTGCGCGGTCGTGCGCGTGAACTCGTCGATGTTCGCCCGCGTGCCGGGCCCGGCCGAGGCGGAGGACACGCTGGCGACGATCTCCGCGTAGCGCACGGGCGCGACGCGCGAGACCGCGTGGACCATCGGCACGGTGGCCTGCCCCCCGCAGGTGACCATGTTCAGGTTGGGCGCGTCCTTGTGCTCGTCGAGGTTCACGGGCGGGACGACGTAGGGGCCGACCGCGGCGGGCGTGAGGTCGACGGCGACGATGCCGGCGGCCGCGTAGCGGGGTGCGTTCGCCCGGTGCACGGCGGCGGACGTCGCCTCGAAGACCAGCTCGGGAAGCTCGGGTCGCGACAGCAGCGCGTCCACACCGTCCGCACTGGCCTCCACGCCGAGCTCGCGCGCACGGCGCAGCCCCTCGCTGGCGGGGTCGATGCCCACCAGCCAGCGCGGCTCGACGCAGTCGGAGCGCAGCAGCTTGAGCAGCAGATCGGTGCCGATGTTCCCCGACCCGACGATCGCCGCGCTTGCCTTTCGCACGCCCATCCCGCGCTCCTCAGATCATGCTGCCCGGGGGCGGATCCAGCCCGACCTCCGTGCCGCCGTAGATCAGCAGCCCGCGCTCCGGGTCGTTGATGGCGTGCACGCGAGCCGCGTGGGCGTCGCGCCAGAGGCGCTGGATCGGCTGGTGCAGGAAGAGCGCCTTGCCGCCGCAGTTCTCGAAGACGCGGTCGGTGGCGCGAATCGACGCCGCCGTGCCCCGGACCTGGTCGCGGCGTGCGCGCGCTCGCAGCTCGGTGGGGATCTCCTCGCCCCGTTCCGCCAGCGCGAGCATCTCGTCCATGTTGCGGTGCAGCTGCAGACGCACGCCGTCGACCTCGCCGGCCGCCTCGGCGAGCCGCAGCTGCGAGTACGGGTCCTCGGCCGCGCGCTCATCGCCGTAGGCGACACGCACGCGCTGCCGCATCCACTGCCGGTACTCCTCGACCGCACCCAGGCCGATGCCGATGACGCCCGCCGTGATGGCGTTGGCGAAGACGGCAGCGTAGGGCAGACGGTAGATCGCCGCCTTGTTGACCTCGGTGCCGGGTCCGCCGATGCAGGCCATGGTCGGCTGCGCGCGATGGTCGGGGACGAACGCCTCCTCGACCACGACGTTGTTGCTTCCCGTCGCCGCCAGGCCCACGACGTGCCAGACGTCCTGGATCCGGTAGTCGCTGGCCGGGACCAGGAAGGTGTAGTGCGTGGGCACGCCGTCGAGCTCGGCGATCCCGCCCAGGAACGCCCAGTCGCAGTGCAGGCAGCCCGACGAGAAGTTCCAGGTGCCCCGGATGCGGTAGCCGCCCTCCACGCGCTCCACGCTGCCGGTCGGCGCGTAGCTCGACGCGACCAGGGTCGAGGGATCGTCGCCCCAGACCTCCTTCTGGGCCCGGTCCGGGAACAGCGCCAGCTGCCAGGGATGCACGCCGACCACGCCGTACACCCAGCCGGTGGAGCCGCAGGCACCGGCGATCGCCATGGCCGCCTCGTAGAACGCGCCGGGAGGCAGCTCGAGCCCGTCGTAGCGCGCGGGCTGCAGCGCCTTGAAGAGCTGCAGCTCCTTCATGTCCTTGATGGTCGCCTCTGGTATGCGCCGCAGCTGCTCCGCCTCCGGAGCGCGCTCGCGCAGCCGGGGAGCCAGCGAGCGCGCCGCCTCGATCAGCTCTTCGGGACGCATGGGCGTCTCCTCCTCAGTCCGCCGGGGGCCCGGCAAAGCGGTGCCCCCAGTAGCTGACTGCCGTGATCTCGGTGGTCGTGTGATTGCCCGGCTCGACGTGGCGCCCGCCGAAGCCGAACTCGACGTCGAATCCCGAAGGGGTCTGCACGTAGAACGAGACCGTGTGGTCGTTCACGTGGCGGCCGAGCGTCGCGCTCAGAGGCACGCCGTGGGCGGCGCAGCGATCCAGCGCATAGCCCACCTCGTCGAGCGAGGACACCTCGAGCATCAGGTGGACCAGGCCCGCCGGATGGCCGGCCTCCATCAGTGCCAGGGAGTGGTGGCGCGGATTGCAGTGGTAGAAGTGCAGGCGCGCGGGGCCGTCCGCGGGATCGCGATCGGGAACGGCCGCCGGGTCCACGCGCATGACGTCGGTCGGCCGGAAGCCCAGCAGGCCGGTGTAGAACGCGTCCGCCGCGTCGAGCTCCGCCGCCGGCAGCACCACGTGGCCCATGCCCAGCTCGCCCGTGACGAATCCCGCCACGCCCACGGGCGAGACGAAGCGCGAGTGCTCCAGGATCGGCGTGTGGAAGAGCTCCAGCGCATTGCCCGCCGGATCGTCGAGCATGAGCAGCTCGCCGACGCGGCGCGCCTGCGCCTGCTCGGGGGTACCGCGCTTGTAGGGAACGCCCGCCGACTCCAGCTCGCGGGCCGCGGCGTCGAGAGCGCCCGCGCCGCCCAGCTCCCAGCCGGCCACGCCGAAGCGATCGCGCGCGCCCGGCTCGATCATGATCCGGAAGGCCCGCTCGTCCAGCTTGAGGTAGACGCGCCCATCGTCGGGCAGGCCCGGGGCGGGCATGGCGCCGAGCACCTGCGTGCCGAACTCCCGCCAGGATTCCGGCTTCGCCGACTCGATCGTGATGTAGCCCAGACCTCTCACCTGCATGGCGTGACTCCTGTTCGCCCTCGCACGAGGGCGGGGCCGGCTGCGGTACCCTGGGTGCGGGAGGACATCGACTTGGCCAGCGTGCTGATCACCGGGGCGAGCAGCGGGATCGGGCTCGCGAGCGCGCTACTGCTCGCGCGCCGGGGCCAGCGCGTCTTCGCGTCGGCGCGCACGGCGCGCGGCGTCGCCGCGGTCGAGAGTGCCGCACGCGCCGAGGGCGTCGAGCTCGACGCCCTGGAGCTCGACGTGACCCGGAGCGCGGACTGCGAGCGCGCCGTGAAGCACGTGCTCGAGGTGAGCGGTGGGCTCGACGTGCTGGTGAACAACGCCGGCCGCGTCATGTACGCCGCGGTCGAGGAGACCGGCGACGACGCCGCACGCGAGCTGCTGGAGCTGAACCTGCTCGGACCGCTGCGCGCGATCCGCGCCGTCCTGCCGGCGATGCGCGAGGCGCGCTCCGGCACGATCGTGAACGTCTCCTCGGTCAACGCCATCTTCAATCTGCCGTACTCGGGCATGTACGGCGCGACCAAGAAGGCGCTCGAGGCGCTGAGCGAGACGCTCTGCCAGGAGGTCGCGCCGTACGGGATCCGCGTGCGCATCGTCCAGCCGAGCGGCTTCCAGACCGGGATCGTCGACAGCGCCCTGCCCTCCGAGCTCGACGGCAGCACGGGCGCGTACACCGCCGCCGTCGAGAAGCTGCGCGCGGCGAGCCGCGCCACCAACGCGCTCTCGCCGGACCTGGCCCCGGTGGCCGAGGCGGTCTGCGACGCGGCGCTCGACGACGCGCCCGAGCTGCGACGGCCGGTGGGAATGCACGCGGTCCCGCTGAGCCGGATGCGCCGCGAGCTCGACGACGAGGCGCTGCTGCGCGCGCTCGGCGAGATGGTGGCGGGGAGCAACGACTAGGCTCCGCTCGACGTCGCGGCACCGCGGCCGGCGCGCCGGCCGAAGACCACGGCGTTCGAGATCGAGTTGCCGCTGCCGCCGTACTGGCGCAGCACGCCGCCCGTGGTTTCCCCGGCCGCGAAGAGCCCCGGGATCGGCGCGCCACAGGTGTCCAGGACGCGCGCGTCGGCGTCGATGCGCAGGCCGCAGCAGGTCAGCGCGACCAGACAGGGCCGCACCTCGGCCGCGTAGAACGGCGGCGTGGAGACGGGCCGCATCCAGGCGGGATCCTTGAAGAAGCGCGAGTCGCGGCCGGCGGCGCAGGCGGCGTTGTACTCCGCCAGGGTCTGCTCGAGGGCCGCGACGTCGACCTCGGCGCGCTCGCCGAGCTCGCGCACGCTGTCGGCGACGATCAGCTTCCCGTCGCGCGCGTTCGCCGCGAGGCTGTCGCGGTTCCAGTCCATCGAGACCACGTCCTGGTGCGTCAGGTCGGTGGGCGACCACGCCAGCCGCGACGCCTCGTCGAGGATCGCGAAGCCCGTGCCGCCGGTCTGCGCCTGCGTGGTCTCGGTCAGCATGGAGTAGGGCATCTTCTCGTCGACGTAGCGGCGTCCCTCGCGGTTCACCAGGACCAGCCAGGCCGGGGGTACCACCTCGAAGTTGCGGTCGAAGCAGGGCGTGATCAGCGCCAGCCCCTGGTTCTCGCCCGTGATCGCCGCGCCGAGCTCCGTGCCGAGCAGCAGGCCGTCGCCGACGCAGGTGGGCGCCGAGACCGACCAGGTCCGATCGCCGTGCACGGCCGCATCCGGGTAGTACTTGTCGAGCAGCTCCCGGCTCGCGCCGATCCCGCCGCTGGCCACGACCAGGGTGCGCGCCTCGAGGCGCGCGTCGGCGGCGCCGTGCGAGAGGCTCCAGCCCGATCCGGTCGGCTCGATCGCGGTGACGCGACTGCCCGTGAGGATCCGCGCGCCCAGGCGGCGCGCCTCGAGCTCGAGCACGCGCGCGATCCGGGCGCCGGCGCCGTCGGCCATGTGGCTGCGCGGCGTGGCCTCGGCGGAGTTGGCCGGGATCAGCTCGAACTGCACGCCGAGCTCGATCAGCCACTCGAGGGCCTCCGCCGCGCCCTCGCAGAGCGCCCGCGCCAGCGCCGGCTCGACGGACCAGCGATTCAGTGCGAGATAGCGGTCGTAGAAGGCGGTGGCGCTGTCCTCGACGCCGGCGGCGCGCTGCAGGCTCGTGCCCGCGGCCATCAGCACACCACCCGAGAGCGCCGTCGAGCCACCGACGGCGTCCGCCGCCTCGAGCACCAGCACCGAGGCGCCGCGATGGCGCGCCTCGATCGCCGCCGACAGGCCCGCGCCTCCGGAGCCGATGATCGCGACGTCGACGCCCGGCACGCGCCTACCCCAGACCGTGGCGCAGCAGGCGGCCGGGTGAAGTCTTCAGCTCGCGATCGTCGGCGATGGTCGGCTCGCCGTTGACCAGCACGTGGCGGTAGCCGCGCGCGCGCTGCACGCGCCGCCACTCGCCGGCGGGCAGGTCGGTCACGCGCTCCATCGGCAGGATCTCCAGGTTCTCGAGGTCGTAGACGACGACGTCGGCAGGGGCGCCGACGCGCAGCGTGCCGCGGTCGCGGAAGCCCGCGCAGTGCGCGGGCAGCCCGCTCAGGCGCCAGTGTGCCTGCTCCAGCGTGAGCCAGTCGCGCTCGCGCACCGACGAGATCAGCAGCTCGGTGGTGTAGCGGCCCGGCGTGGTGAACTTCATGTGCGCGCCGCCGTCGGAGACGCCGGGCAGCATCGAGGGCTCGGCGAGCAGCTCGTCGAGGTAGGCGTAGCCGTCGTTGGGCAGCGCGCCGTAGAACTCGGTCTCCAGGTTCTCCGAGACCGCGATGTCGAGCATGGCGTCGACGGGATGTACTCCCAGCATCTCCGCCGCCTCGGCGACCGTCTTGCCCTGGAAGCGCGCGTTCTCCGGGCGCTGCGTCCGGTTGATCACGTGCCGGGGGATGGCCACCGTCACGGTGTGCGGCTGGTTCTCGCGCAGCCCCGGCCGGCGCGCCGGATCGGCGAGCTTGGCCAGCTTCTCCTCGTGGGTGCCCGTGGTCGCGGCCGCCCACTCGGGCACCTCGTCGAAGAGGTTCCAGTCGGTGAACTGGTACCAGAAGCCCGAGCAGTTGGTGACGCACTGGCCGTAGATCGGGAAGCCCTGCTCGCGGCACGCGCGGATCCACTCGACGTGCTCGCGGTGCCAGCCCGGATCCTCGCCGTACACCAGGATCACGTTGTGGAGCACCGGACGGCCGCTCATGTCGGCCATCTTCTCCATCATGCGGAAGCTCTGCTGCCAGCTGCCCTTGACGAAGGTCACCTGCATCAGACCCTGACCGCTCTCGCCCAGCGCCTCGGCCAGCTCCAGGAAGGTCTCGTCGTGCATCACGTCGGTGACCATGGGCGTGCCGTCGAAGTCCTTCTGCACGGCCACGCCGCTCTCGGCAGTCAGATGCTGCGCCGACCAGCCGCCCGCACCCGCGGCCAGCGCCTCGCCGAGCAGGGCGCGCAGGCGGCGGTGCTCGTCGGCGCTCGGCAGGTCCCCGGCCTTGGCGCGCTCGAGACCGAGCACCTCGATCATCAGCGGCGTGAGCGGCGCGAGCGCCTGCACGTTGACGGCCTTGGGCGTGCGCTCGAGGCTGTCGAGGAACTCGGGGAACGTCTCCCAGTCCCAGGGCATGCCCACCTGCATGGTCTCGAACGGGATCGCCTCCACGCGCGTCATCGAGCGCATGGCAAGGTCGCGCAGCTCGGGCGCCAGCGGTGCGAAGCCGAAGCCGCAGTTGCCGGTGACGATCGAGGTGACCCCGTGCCAGCCCGACATCGAGCAGTAGGGGTCCCAGAAGATCTGGGCGTCGTAGTGCGTGTGCAGGTCGACGAATCCCGGCGCGACCACGCAGCCGCTGGCGTCGATCTCGCGCGCCGCGTCCGAGGCGCGGATCCGACCGATGGCCGCGACGCGGCCAGCGGAGATTCCCAGGTCGGCGCGCAGCCGCGGCGCGCCCGTTCCATCCACCAGGATCCCGTTGCGGATGGCGATCTCGTACTCGGGCATGGGGACTCCTCGTGCGAATCACCCGCGGCGAACCGCCCGGCGTGAATCGCGTACCGGCGACTGACCTCCGCTACGAATACCACAGATCCGGCGCCGGACTCCAGAGCAATCGCGTGGTCGGAGGGCCTCCAGGCCCCCCCGCGCCGTGCCAGGGCATCGGCGCGGGGAGAGCCGCCCGGGGCCGGCGGGATCAGCCCCCCGCCGGGGGCAGGACGGGGCTGCCGAGGCCCCGGCGCAGCGAGCGCGGGGCCGAGCCGTCCACGTCGACCAACCCCGTACGCGGCGCCGATCTCGGCGTCGATCAGGGTGTGGCCCGAGTGCCGGATCACGTCGGGATCCGCGGCCCTGTCGTAGGCCAGCTTGTCCAGACCCGCCTTGCCCGCGCCGTGGACGGGGCCGTGCACGTGCGCCACGGCGCCGTACCACGACGTGCAGACCACCAGGCCCCGCCCCGCCTCGACCATCAGCGGCGCCGCCAGCCAGGTCGCCACGTAGTGGGAGCGCAGACCCCGGTACCATGGGCCCGGATGGAGGTCCGGATGACGGAGACCGGGTGGAGGACGCGCGTGCGCCCGGCGGCGGACGTGGATCTCGACGACAGCTTCGACGTGATCGTCGTCGGCGCGGGAGCAGCCGGCTTCCCGGCGGCGATCGGCGCCGCGCGCGCCGGTGCCCGCGTGCTGCTGCTCGAGAAGGCCGACGCTCCGGGAGGCAGCTTCGCGAAGTCGCTGGGCGGCTTCTGGATCCCCGACAACGCGGGGATGCGCGGCGGCGGCGTGCGCGAGGACCGCGAGGCCACGCTGCGCTTCCTGGCACGCTGCGCCCGCCCGGCCGGCCACGACCCACGCGATCCGCACCTGGGGCTCGAGCCCTGGGAGCACGAGCTGCTGGGCGCCTACTTCGACCACGCCGCAGCGGTGGTCGGAGAGCTCGAGGAGACCGGCGCGATCACGCCCGGCTACCTGCCCGATTCCCCCGACTACCAGACGCGCGTCCCCGAGAACCGGGTGGGCAAGGGACGGACCATGGTGATGCTGAGCGCCGACGGCCGCGAGAACCTCGGTGGCCACGGCCAGACTCAGCGCTTCGTCGAGAGCTGCGCGGCGCTCGGCGTCGAGCTGCGCTGCGGTCGCGAGGTCGAGGCCGTCGTCGTCGAGGACGGGCGCGTCGTCGGCGTACTCGCCCGCACCGGCGAGCGCGAGGAGCGGATCGGCGCACGCGGCGGCGTGATCTTCGCGAGCGGAGGCTTCGCACACGCCCGCGACCTGTGCCGCGCCTTCCTGCCCGGATCGGTGATCGGAACTGCGGCCGCACCCGGGGTCGAGGGCAACTTCGTGCGCATCGCCACCGAGCTCGGCCTGCCGCTGCACGGCATGCAGTACCCGTGGCTGGCCCCGCTTCCCCTGGAGCTCGCGCTGGCGGACGACCCCGGGATCAGCAACGTCTTCGTCTCGCCGGGCGACAGCATGCTCTACCTGAACCGCTACGGGCGACGCGTGGTCAACGAGAAGGCGCCGTACCACGAGGTCGGGCTCGCCATGGGGCGCTGGGACCCGCTGCGCCTGGAGTATCCCGACCTGCTGCTCTTCATGCTCTTCGACGAGCGCGTGCACCGGCTCTGGGCGCCGCCGGGCGGCTGGTCGGACGCGCAGGTCGCGAGCCGCTGGGCGCTGGACACCATGGGCAACTACGCCTACGACGGCCCGCAGCTGATCCGCGGGGAGACGCTCGAGGATCTGGTCGCGGCGCTCGCCGCGCGCCTCGCGGCGCTGGCCAGCCAGACCGGCGGGCTCCAGCTCGATCCGGGCTTCAGCGTCGCGGCGCGTGCACAGATCGAGCGCTTCAACGCGCTCGCGCGGTCCGGCCGCGACGCGGACCTCGCGCGCGGCGAGACGCCGATCGAGCAGGTCTTCTTCGGCGAGCGGCGGCCGGGCAACGAGCTCCCGAACCCGCTGATGTACCCGCTATCGGACCGCGGCCCGTACTTCGCGGTGATCCTGAGCGCGGGCACCCTCGACACCCGGGGTGGCCCGCGGACCGACGCGCACGGGCGCGTGATCGGCCCCGCCGGGGACCCGCTGCCCGGCCTGTATGGCGCGGGCAACTGCGTGGCGTCGATGTTCGGCCAGGGCTACCCGGGGGGCGGGGCCACGATCGGCCCGGCCATGGTCTTCGGCTGGCGCGCGGGAGAGCACGCGGCACGCCGGGCGAGCGCCTAGGAGCCTGACCCAGGATGCCCGGGTCGCAGCCGGGTGCGTAGGCGCCGCGCCCACAAGGCGCGCGATTGAGGTCGAATCGGGCGATTCCCCGAGAGAGCGCAACAAAGTGGGCGCGGATGATTACGCGCCCGGATGCG
>JAJDAJ010000020.1 GCA_029261925.1 Deltaproteobacteria bacterium
CGGCCAGAAACCGCTCTCGCCGGGTCCGCTTCCCCTTCCGGCTCCACGCCACCGACGCAAACGTCTGCTGATCGCTCATGGCTCACCCCCCGGACTACTATTTAGCTCGTCCGGGGCGACCTGTGCAGAGGTTCCCTAGCCTGCGCGCCCGCGCGGGCAGGGGGCCCCGGGGATACGATGGCGCCATGGCGAGCCGCGAGTTCCACGAGGCCCTGAAGCACTTCCCCGACGACATCTCCGTGCCGGGCGATAGCCTGGAGCAGGTGCGCGCGAAGTTCGCGCGCGCGCACGGCCAGCCGCCCGGGGACGACGTGCGCGTGGAGCACGCGGAGTACCGCGACGTGGGCGGCGAGTGGGTGCTGCCGACGGCGTTTCCGCAGGGCGACCGGGTGGTCCTGTTCATCCACGGCGGCGCCTTCGTGGCCTCGCGCGCCGCTGACTACGTGTTCTGGGCCGCGTGGATCGCCCGCGCCGCCCGGGCGCGCGTGTTCGTGGTGGACTACCCGCTGGCGCCCGAGTCCCGCTTCCCGGCGCCGCTGGACGCCTGCGTCGACGCGTACCTGGGCCTGCTCGACGCGGGCGTCGCGCCGGGCCGGGTGGCGTTCGCCGGCGACTCGTGCGGCGGCGGCATGGTGGTCACCACGCTGCTGCGGCTGCGCGACGCGGGGCAGCCGCTGCCCGCCTGCGGCGTCTCGCTGGGAGGCTGGATGGACCTGGAGGCGAGCGGCGCCTCGGCGACCGATCCGGTCGGCCGCGATCCCTTCCTGGACCCTGCCTGGCTGCGGGAGCGGGCGCGGGACTACCTCGGCGCACACGACCCCCGCGATCCGTACGCCTCACCGATCCACGCGGACCTCGCCGGCCTGCCGCCGCTGCTGCTGCAGTACGGCCAGGTGGACCGCTGCCGCGACGACGGCGTGCGCCTGGCGGCACGCGCGGGCCGCGACGGCGTCGCGGTCACGCTGGAGATCTGGCCCGAGATGATCCACGGCTTCCAGGGCATGAACGGCGCCTGCCCCGAGGCCGGGTGGTCGCTCCGGCACGTGGCCGGCTTCATCGGGCGCCACGTGCCGGAGTCGCCGGCGGCCTAGAAGAAGGTCAGGATCGCCCAGATCGAGGCGACCACGGTCACGAGCGTGGTGCCCCCTGCGCCCACCGCGCGCCCGACGCCCTCGAGCGTGTCGGCGCGCAGCCCCACGGCGTGGGCGACGCGCGAGATCAGCAGCACCGCACCCAGCGCGTGCAGGGCGATCAGGCCGACGCCGTTGAGCTCGAGCACCGCGATCAGGATCAGCGCCATGGGCACCCACTCGGTCAGGTTCCCGTGCTTGCGCATGGCCAGTGCCAGATCCATGTCGTCGCCGTGCAGGATCGACACGCCGGAGGCGAGTCGCTTGCGGCCCACGTTGATCCCGAGCGCCACGCTCAGGATTCCGAGCGCGCCGGCGTACAGGGCAGTGATCTGGAGCATCGCGTTCTCCTTGCGGGTTCGGGCCCGATGATCCCACGGCCAGCCCCCGCTTGCCCGCCGGGATTCGGGCGCAGGATCCGGATGGTGCGCCCGCCGGAGCCGCGCCAGACTGGATCCATGCGCCACCCCGACCCGGTCACCGTCGCTGCCCGCTGGCACGCCGTGAGCCGCCGCCAGGCGGACCCCGGCACCAGCTTCGTCTACGCGGTGCGCACCACGGGCGTGTACTGCCGGCCGTCGTGCGGCAGCCGCCGCCCGCTGCGCCGCAACGTCTGCTTCTTCGACTCACCCGCGCAGGCCGAGGCCGCGGGCTTCCGCGCCTGCCTGCGCTGCCGGCCCGAGGCTGAGGATCCGCTGGCGGCGCGCGTGCTGGCCACCTGCCGCCGGCTCGAGGCGACGCCCGGGCGCATCCCCACGCTGGCCGAGCTCGGGCGCGAGGCCGGCGTGAGCCCGGCCCACCTGCAGCGCGGCTTCAAGCGCCTGCTCGGCATCTCGCCGCACGCCTATGCCGACGCGCTGCGCGACGAGCGCCTGCGGGCGGGGCTGCGGAACGGCGACGACGTCGCGCGCGCGAGCTGGGCCAGCGGCTACGGCTCGAGCAGCCGCGTGTACGAGGGCGCGGCGGCGCGGCTCGGCATGACGCCCGGTGCCTACCGCTCCCGCGGGCGCGGCGAGCAGCTCTGGCAGGTGACCACGCGCTGTCCGCTCGGCTGGCTGCTGGTCGCGGCGACCGCGCGCGGGATCTGTGCGGTGCGCGTGGGCGAGCGCGCGCGGACCCTGGTCGCCCAGCTGCGCGCCGAGCTGCCCCATGCGCGGATCACGCGCGGCGACGCGGCACTGCGCGCCCAGGTCGAGACCCTCGTGCGCTGGCTGGGCGGGCAGGCGCCGCCGCCCGAGCTGCCCGAGGACGTGCGCGCCACCGCCTTCCAGCGCCGCGTGCGCGAGGCGATCCGCGCGATCCCGCCGGGCGAGACGGCGACCTATGCCGAGCTGGCGCGCCGCGTGGGCCGGCCCGGCGCAGCGCGCGCCGTGGCGCGGGTCTGCGCGACCAACCCCACACCGCTGCTGCTGCCGTGCCACCGCGTGGTGCCGGCGTCGCGGGGCCCCGGCGGCTATCGCCTCGGCCGCGCGCGCAAGCAGGCGCTGCTCGAGCTCGAGCTCGAGCGCGCGCGGCGCGACGGCGACGCGGACTGAGCCGGGGCTCAGCCGAAGCCGAGCACCGTGCGCGTGACCTCGCCCTCGCGCATGGCACGGAAGGCCTCGTTCACGTCCTCGAGCTTGCCACGTCGGGTGACCATCTCGTCGAGCTTGAGGCGCCCCTGCCGGTACAGCTCGATGTAGGCCGGCATGTCGAGGCGGAAGCGATTGGAGCCCATGCGGCTGCCGATCAGCTTCTTCTCGCTGATGAAGTCCGCCGCGGGCAGGTCCAGGCGCGCCTCGGCGGGGAAGAAGCCGATCAGCACGGCGGTGCCCGCATCGCGGATCGAGGCGAACGCCTGCTCGGCCGTGGTCTTGTTGCCGATCGCCTCGAACGCGTAGTCCACGCCGCCCGGCACGATCTCGCGGATGCCCTCGACCGGATCCACGCGCGAGGCGTCCACACCGTGCGTGGCGCCGAACTGCTGCGCCGTCTCGAGCTTGCGCGGGGACAGGTCGACCGAGATGATCGTGGCGGCACCGGCGATCAGCGCGCCCTGCACCGCGGCCAGGCCCACGCCGCCCGCACCGAAGACGGCGACCGTGGAGCCGGCCTCGACGCGCGCCGTGCGCAGCGCGGCGCCGAGTCCGGTCAGGATCCCGCAGCCGATCAGCGCCAGAGAGTCGAGCGGAAGCTCGCGGTCCACCTTCAGCGTGGCCCGCTCCGCCACCAGCATCTGCTCGGCGAAGCTCGAGATGTTCGTGAACTGGTGGACCGGCTCGCCGCCCCGGCTCAGCCGCGGCGGCTGGTCCGGTGCCCGCACCGGACGCTGCGTGCACAGGTACGGATGACCGCGCAGGCACATCTCGCACGCGCCGCACCAGACCGAAGGGCAGATCACCACGTGATCCCCCCGACGCACGTAGTCCACACCGGGCCCGACGGCCTCCACCACGCCCGCGGCCTCGTGGCCCAGCACCATGGGCACGGGCACGTCGGGCAGGAAGCCCTCGGCGATGTGCGCGTCGCTGCCGCAGACGCCGCTGGCGGCCGTGCGCACCAGCACCTCGCCGGCCAGCGGCTCGTCGATGTCGAGCTCCTCGATGCGCAGCGGCGCGTGGGGCGCGTGGTAGACGGCGGCCTTCACTGAAGCTCTCCCGGCGGCAGGGTGCCGGGGCCCATCATGCCACGCGCCGGTCGCGCGCCGTGCCCTCGCAAGCTGCTAGGGCCCGGCGGGCTGCGGGGGTGCGTCGGACTCGACCTCGATGCGCACGTCGCGCTCGCGCTCGCGCGCGGGCGGCGGCTCGTCGGGGCGCGGACGCTCGCGCGCGCGGTCCAGGGCGATCAGCTGCTCCTGCTCGAGGCGCAGGCGCCGGTCGAGGCTCGCCTGCCCGAAGCTCAGGTCGCGCCACACGCGCCGCTCGCGGCCGTCGTCGCTGCGCGCCAGCACCTCGATCCGGTTGACCCCCGGTGCCAGCTCGACCAGCGCTCCGAAGCTTCCGTCGGGGCTGCGCACGACCTCACGCGCCGGCGCACCGGTCGTCAGGTTGCGCACCTCGAGCGCCTCGAGCGCGGCGAAGTCCACGGCCGCCAGCAGGCTGCTCAGGTCCGCGGGCCGGCGCACGGGGCGGAACTCGCCGCCCGTCGCCCGGGCGACGCCGACCGCGGCCTCCGGCTCCCGCGTGGCGCCGCGGCCGATCGCGAACACGTGCACGCGGATGTCGTGGCGCGCGAGCAGGCGCGCCGTGGCGATCGCGGCCTGCTCGGGCCGGCGCTCCGGCAGGGTGGGCTCGCCGTCGGTCAGCACCACCACGTGCCGTGTGGCGCCGGGGCGCGGGCGGCTCTCGGCGCTGCGCGAGCCGACCAGCTCGACGCCGGCCAGGCGCAGCCCGGCGCGCAGGTCCGTGCCGCCCTCGGGGCCGGCCGCCAGCAGCTGGGCCAGCGCGCGCCGCGTGCGCGCGAAGTCCGCGGTCAGCGGCGCCTCGAGCCAGGCGTGGTCGCCGCCGACCTGCGCGCCGGCAAAGCTGACCACGCCCACGCGCGTGGTACGCGGATCGAACTGATCCAGCAGCGCCTCGACCGCGGCCACCTCCGCCGCCAGGATGCTGCGCCGACCGGTGCGCCCGGTGTCGGGCAGCCGTGTCAGCCAGTCGTTGCTCCCGGGCCGGATGCCCGAGGACCCCGAGGTGCTGCCCGAGGTGTCGATCACGAAGATCAGGTCGAACAGGTCCAGCTCACCCGACGGCGCCAGGGCGCGGCCGGACACGTGTCCCAGCGGCGCGCGCTCGCCGGGCAGCTCGACCAGCGCGGCCGAGCGCACGTCCACGATCAGGTCGGCCGCCGGGGAGGCGGTCGCCAGCAGCAGGGCGAGCAGGGCGCCGGCACGCACGAGCACACCGGGTGGAACCGGCACCCCGGGCCGGGGTCGCGGCGCGACGGCCATGCGCGGCAGCTCAGGCCGCGCCGGTCCGCGCCCGGACGAAGGCACCGACCGCGTCCACCGCGTGCGCGGCCTCGGGATAGGCGGGGCAGGCCAGCTGCCAGACATGCGGCATGTCGGGGTAGATCGAGAGCTCGGCCTCGACGCCGGCCTCGCGCGCGCGCTCGACCAGGCCGCGGGCGTCGTCGAGCAGGACCTCCACGTCGCCGACCTGGACCAGCAGCGGCGGCAGGCCCTTCCAGTCGGCCAGCAGCGGCGAGGCGCGCACGTCGGCCGGATCGGCACCCTGCAGGTACGTGGCCGCGGCCTCGTTCGCTCGCGCCAGCGAGAAGACCGTGTCGCGCTCCGCGTTGCTGCGATAGCTCGCCGCGCCCAGCCGCAGGTCGGTCCAGGGCGACAGGCCGACGCAGCCCGCGGGCAGCCGCAGCCCGCGGTCTCGCAGCTGCGCGCAGAGCGCCGCCGCCAGCCCGCCGCCCGCCGAGTCGCCGCCCACCACGCAGCGCTCCGGCGGCTCGCCGGCCTCGAGCGCACCGCGCCAGGCGGCGAGGGCATCGTCGAGTGCGGCGGGAAAGGGATGCTCGGGCGCCAGCCGGTAGTCGACCAGGCACACGCGCACGCCCGTGCGCGCCGCGATCTGGGAGCCGTAGGAGCGCCACGAGCGCGCCGAGCCGAGCCGGTAGCCGCCGCCGTGGAAGTACAGCAGCAGCGGTGCCCCCGTCGTCCCGCGCGGCCGCAGCTCGATCGACGGCACGCCTCCGGGCGCGCACTCGAGGGCGTCGACGCCCTCCGCCAGCGGCGCCGCCCCCAGCGACGCCTCGATGCCCGCGCGCTGCGCGTTCAGGTCGGCGGGCGGCGCGGGCCGGCCCGACGTCTCGCGCGCGATGCGCGCCTGGTGAGCGAGGAACGCGGCACTGGCCACGGAGCTCAGCTCATGTGGTAGACGCCGGCCGCGTTGTCGTGCAGGACCTTCGCCAGCACGTCGTCGGGCAGGCCCCCGAGCACGCGGGCGGCGTAGTCGCGCGGGTGCTCGGCGATCGACGCCGGGCCGGGCGACATCGACGTCGGGTGCGGGAAGTCGGTCTCGTAGAGCATGTTGTCGGGGTAGAGCTCGATCGCCTTCTGCACGCCGGACTCCTCGAACCAGAAGCAGGCGTAGATCTGGCGTCGGAAGTACTCGCTGGGCTTGAGCTCGTACTCCGGGTGCTCGGTCGGGACCCCGTTGTTCTCCCACTGCCAGTCGAGCGTCTCGAGCAGGCTCGGCACCCAGCCCGCGCCGCTCTCGACCGAGACGAACTTCAGCCGCGGGAAGCGATGGCAGTGGCCGCCCATGATCAGGTCGGTGACGCAGCGCGCGTTCTGGAAGAAGAGCATGGAGCTCATGCGCGCCAGGCCGGTGCGCGTGCCGATGCCCGCGGAGTTGGTCAGCAGGTCGGACACGTCGCCCGAGCCGATGTGGAAGCTGATCGACAGCTCGCAGTCCTGTGCCGCGGCGAAGATCGGGTCCCAGTGCGGGTCGAGCAGGGTGGGCTCGCCGAAGGCCTCGGGCTCGCTGCCGAACAGGATGCCCTTGTGGCCGGTCTTCGCGGCGCGCTGCACCTCCTTGACGGACTCCTGAACGTCCCAGAACGGCAGCGCAGCCACCGGGATCAGCCGGTTCGCGTCGGCGCTCGACCAGTCGATCAGGAAGTCGTTGTAGGCGCGCACGCACTCGAGCATGAGCTCGGGCTGCTTGAGCCCCAGGAAGCGCCCGTTGCCGAAGCCGCCCACGTTCGGGTAGAGCACCTGCGCCCAGATGCTCTCGCGGTCCATGTACGCGAGCCGCGCGTGCGCGTCGTGCGCGGCGGGGATCGCGTCCTCGAGGGTCGGCGGGTGGTCCGGGAGCAGACCGTCGAACTCGGCCATCGCCGCGACGCCCGAGGCCTGGATCAGATCGTCGCCGATCGCCCAGTGGTCGATCCCGTCGCCGTTGGCGTTGCGGACCACGTGGGGGACCAGGTCGCCCCACTTGCTCGAGACGCGGGCCGTCCAGACGTCGGGCGGCTCCGAGACGTGCGTGTCGGTATCGATGACCTTGAAGCGTTCGAAAAGGCCGGGCGTGCTCACGGGATCTCCTCCTGCTGCGGGTGCGTTCGCGGGCTCACGGCGCGTCCAGCGCCGACTCGGGCGCCTCGTCGACGAGCTGCTGTCCGAGCTCGAGCGCCGGGATCGTCCCGGTGATGTAGTGCTGGCTTCCAGCATGCGCGTCGCGGAAGCAGCGCGCCAGCGGGCCGGCTCGCAGCGCCGTGGTGCCGGCCAGCAGGTAGGCCTCGCGCACCACGTCGGCGCCGTCCTGGGTGGCGTGCGCGGTGGCCTGGCGCAGCCCGTGGACCAGACCCGGATCGGCCTTGCCCGTGCGGCCGGCCGCCTCCTCGGCGCGCGCGAAGCTCTCGCGCACCCAGGCCGCGGCGGATCGCGCGCGGCCCTCGAGCGTGCCCAGCGCCACCAGGAAGCGCTCGCTGCCGGCCAGCGTCGTGGCCGCACCCAGCCGCTGCTTGCGCCGCGCCAGCGCGGCCAGCTCGTCGAGGGCGCGCCGCACCACGCCGACCGCCCAGCCCGCGTGGCCCGCCGCGGTCACGGCCAGCACGCCGAGCTCGAAGGCCGGCCCGCCGCGCCGGCGCTGCGGCGCCAGCAGCGCGAAGGTGCCGCCGTCGGGCACGCGCACGTCGGCGGCCGCGTAGTCGAAGCTGCCCGTCGCGCACAGCCCGGCCACGTCCCAGTTGCCCAGGATCTCGACGCTCCCGGCGGGCAGGGTGCACATCACGATCTGCTGGGGATCGTCGGGATCCAGCACCGGGACCCCCACCCAGCTCGCATGGGCGATGCCGCTGCCGAACGACCAGCGGCCCGAGACGCGCAGCCCGCCGGGCTCGCGCACCGCGCTGCAGTAGTTCGAGCCGCCGGCCACGCGCGGCACGCCGCCGGCGAACATCCCGGCCACGAAGTCGTCGTCGAGGTAGGCGCCCAGGAACGAGGCCGTGACCGCGCTGGCCATCAGGCACCAGCCGGCGGAGCCGTCGGCGCGCGCCACCTCGGCGATCACGTCGATGCCGTCGGCCAGCGAGAGCCCGGCGCCCCCCAGCTCGGGCGGGGCCAGGGCGCCGTACAGGCCGGCGCGGCTCATGGCCTCGACCGTGGCAGCGGGCAGCGTGCGCGCCGCATCGCCCGCGGCCGCCGCGTTCGCATCGATGCTGCGGCGCAGGTCCCGCGCCGCCTCGAGCAGGCTCATGCCCCTCAGATCTCCGGTCGCAGGATCTGGCCCGGGTACGCGCCGGTGGCCTCTCCGCCGCGCAGGATCACCTGGCCCCCGACGACGCTGGCCAGGAAGCCGTCGGCGTGCTGCACCAGGCGATGCGCGCCGCCGGGCAGGTCGGAGACCACCTCGGGCAGGCGCGGCGCGACGCGCGCCGGGTCGAAGATGGTGATGTCGGCCGCGGCGCCCTCGTGCAGCACGCCCCGGTCCAGGCCCCAGGCGCGCGCCGGTTGCGAGGTGACCATGCGCACGGCCTCCTCGAGCGCGAAGGCCTGGCGCTCGCGCACCCAGTACGACAGCAGGTGCGTGGGGATCGACGAGTCCATGATCTGCGACACGTGCGCGCCCGAGTCCGAGAAGGTCACGATCGTGCGCGGGTGCTTCATCAGCGCCAGCACCTGCGCGGGATCCTCGTTGGCGAACGGCTGCAGGAAGAAGCGCTTGCCATCGCGCTCCAGCGCCAGGTCCAGGAAGGTCTCGTCGGGATCGCTCCGGCGCTCGCGCGCGATCTCGCTGATCGTCCGGTGCGGACCGACCGCATCGTCCATCAGGTACACGTAGTCCCAGTCGGGCCGGCGCGCCTCCGCACCGATCGCCGAGCCGTACGGACCGCTGCGCGCCACCTCGACCAGCTTCGCCCGCGTGGCCGGGTCTCGCAGCGCGGCGATCTGCTCGGCCAGCGGGCGCTTGCGCAGGTCGCTCCAGTGGGGAAGCGTGTCGAAGGGCAGGTGGGTCTCGAACGAGAGCACCACGTTGAAGGCCCGCGCGTGCACCATGGCGAACATGCGGCCGCCGGCGTCGGCGGTCCGCTCCAGCTCGCTGATCCAGGTCCGCCAGCCCTCGGGGTCGCGCCGGTTCGAGCCGGTGCCCCAGGTGATCGGCCGCCCGCTGGCGACCGCCAGGGCGCGCAGGCGCTCGAGGTACGCCGGGATCTGGTCGCCGGTGACGTCCTCGTTGGCCAGCTCGAACACGCCCGCGGACTCCTCCCGCATGACGTCCACGAGCGCGCAGACCTCCTCCCAGCTCGCCAGGCGGCTGGCCACGGGCCGGTCGTCGGAGGTCTGGTGGTTGCTGGTGCGCGACGTCGTGAAGCCCGCCGCCCCCGCGCGCAGCGCGTCGCGCAGCTCGGCGCGCATGGCCTTGACGTCGTCGTCGGTGGCCTCGGACTCGAACGCGCGCTCGCCCATGGCGTAGGTGCGCAGCGCGGAGTGCCCGATGCACGAGGCGTAGTTGATGCCCTTGGGCAGGGCTCGCAGCGTGTCGAGGTACTCGCGGAAGGTCTCGAAGCGCCAGTCGATGCCCTGGTCCATGGCGGCGGCGTCGATGTCCTCGGCGCGCTCCAGGTTGCGCACCACCAGCTCGCGGGAGCCCTCCCGCGACGGCGCCAGCGTGAAGCCGCAGTTGCCCATCACCACGCTGGTCACGCCGTGCCAGCACGAGCAGCTTCCCATGGGGTCCCAGAAGATCTGGGCGTCCATGTGCGTGTGCAGGTCCACGAAGCCGGGCGAGACCACGTGGCCCTCGGCGTCGATCTCCTGGTCGGCGCGCCCGCCCACCTGGCCGATCTCGACGATGCGGCCCCCCGCCACGGCGACGTCGGCGCGCAGCCGAGGCGCGCCGGTGCCGTCGATGACCGTGCCACCGCGGATGATCAGGTCGTGGGCCATGGGTCTTCCCCCTTGCTCGCTGGAGCGCTCAGGATGCCGGCAGGCCGTACAGGCGCCGGGGATTGCGGTCGAGCACCTGCTCGGCCGCGCCGGCCGGGCCCCGCGCGAGGATCTCGAGCGTCTCGCGCACGGCGCCCGGGAAGTCGTGGTCGGTGTGCGGATAGTCCGACGCCCAGACGAGCGATTCGGTGCCGAGCTGGTCGATCACGCCGGGGGCGCACTCGTCGTCGGGATCCATGGAGATGAAGCACTGGCGGCGGAAGTACTCCGAAGGCTTCATGTGAAGGTCGAGCTTGTGACCCCAGGTGCCCGCATGGCCATCCATTCGCTCGATCCAGTAGGGCAGCCAGCCGCAGCCGCTCTCCAGGAACACGAAGTTCAGCCGCGGGTAGCGCTCGAGCACGCCGTCGAGCACGAGGCCCGCGCAGGCCGCCATCTGCTCGAAGGGGTGCGACATCAGGTGGTGGAGCACCGGGTTCTCGCTGCGCTCCCGGCCCAGCGTGGGCAGGTGGTCGGAGATGCCCTCGTGCACGGTGACCGGCACGCCCAGCGACTGCGCGCAGTCCCAGAACGGGTCGTAGGCGCGGCTCTGGATGGTGCGCCCCGCGTACGGGTTGGGGCGCATGAACGCGCCGCGGAAGCCGTGCTCGTTCGTGCAGCGCTCGAGCTCGGCGATCGACGCGCCGACGTCGGCCAGCGGCAGCAGCGCGATGCCGACCAGGCGCTCGGGATCGGCGCGGCAGTAGTCCGCCAGCCAGTCGTTGTAGGCGCGGCAGAGCACGGTCTGCAGCTCGACGTCGGGCACCTCGGCCAGGAAGAAGGCCATGGTCGGGTAGAGGAACGCCAGGTCCATCCCGTCGAGGTCCATGTCGTCCAGGCGCGCCTTGGCGTCCCAGCCGCCGGGCCGGAGCGTCTCGGGGTAGTCCCCCTCGTCGCCCGGACGCGTGGGGTCGGGCGCGGCGTCGTCGCTGGCCTGCGTGCTCAGCCGGCTGGCGGTGCGCATCAGCAGGGTGTCGTCGACGATGTAGCAGAACAGGCCGTTCTCGTCGGTCACCGGCCGGGGCAGGCGCGCGTGCCAGCGGCGCTCGGTGTACTCCTGCCACAGGCCGAGCGGCTCGATCACGTGGCCGTCGGCGTCGATCACGAAGGGCTTGGAGGGGCTGCTCATGACAGGATTCTGACACGGAGTGACGGAAAAAGCCCGGCCCTGTAGAATGGCGAGATGACGCAGGTTCACAGCTCCATCTGCCGCTTCTGCCATGCTCACTGCGGGATCCAGGTCGAGGTTGCCGACGGCCGCGCGGTGAAGGTGTACGGCGACAAGGACAACCCGGTCTACCACGGCTTCAGCTGCGCCAAGGGTCGCTCGCTGCCCGAGGTGCACGCTCACCCGGACCGCCTGCTGCACTCGCAGGCGCGGCAGGCCGACGGCAGCTTCGCGCCGATCGCGAGCGGCCGGGCCATGGATGAGGTGGCCGCGCGCCTGCAGCGCATCGTCGCCGAGCACGGACCGCGCTCGGTCGCGCTGTACCTGGGCACGTACTCGTTCCCGTACGTGGCCAGCTCGCCGCTGGCGACCGCGTTCATGCACGCCATCGGCTCGCGCATGATCTTCACCAGCGCCTCGATCGACCAGCCCGGCAAGCCGATCGCCAGCGCGCTGCACGGCCGCTGGCTCGCGGGCCCGTACCAGTTCGACGAGTGCGACGCCTGGATGCTGGTCGGCGTGAACCCGCTGGTCGCCATGTCCAACGGCATCCCGAACTCCAACCCCGCGCGCCGCCTGCACCGCGCGAAGCAGCGCGGCCTGAAGCTGATCGTGGTGGACCCGCGCCGCAGCGAGACCGCCGAGGCCGCTCACCTTCACCTGCAGCCGCGCCCGGGCGAGGACCCGACGATCCTGGCCGGCATGCTGCGGCACGTGACGCGCGAGGGGCTGTACGACCGAGAGTTCAGCGCCGCGCACGTCGACGGCATCGAGACGCTGATCCAGGCGGTCGAGCCGTTCACGCCGGAGTACGTCGCGCGCCGTGCCGGCGTGCGCGCAGCCGACCTGATCGAGGCCGCGCGCATCTTCGCGACGTCGCCGCGCGCGGGCACCACGGCGGGCACCGGACCGAACATGGCGCCGCGCGGCACGCTGACCGAGTACCTGCTGCTCGCGCTGACCACGCTCAGCGGCCAGTGGCGCCGCGAGGGCGAGGAGTTCCCCAACCCGTTCGTCACGCTGCCCGACTACACGCCCATCGCGCAGTCCACCGGGCCCGGGCGCGCCTGGGGCTACGGCGAGCGGCTGCGCGTGCGGGGCCTGACCGACGCCGCCTCGGGCCTGTCGGCGGCCGCGCTGGCCGACGAGATCCTGCTGCCGGGCGACGGGCAGGTGAAGGCGCTGATCAACCTGGGCGGCAACCCGATGGCCGCCTGGCCCGACCAGCTGCGCACGCACCGCGCCATGCAGGAGCTCGATCTTCTGGTCTCGCTGGAGCCGAAGCTCTCGGCCACCGCGAAGCTCGCCGACTACGTGATCGCGCCGCGCCTCTCGCTCGAGGTGCCCGGCCTGAGCATGCCCAACGAGTCGCTCTGGCACTACGCCGTGGGCCTGGGCTACCCGGTGCCCTACGGCCAGTACACGCCGGCACTGGTCGAGCCGCCCGCGGGCTCCGACGTGGTCGAGGAGTGGCAGTTCTTCCACGGCGTGGCGCGGCGCATGGGGCTGAAGCTGACGATGCGGCTGCTCAACGCCTGGGGCCCGCAGGGCGTCACGCCCCGCGTGGTGGAGCTCGACATGGAGCACCCGCCCACGACCGACGAGCTGTTCGAGATGATCTGCGCCGACTCGCGCGTGCCGCTGTCCGAGGTCAAGCGTCACCCCCACGGGGCGCTCTTCCCGACCGAGCAGCCCGTGGTCGTGCAGCCGCCCGACGCCGCCACGGCGGGGCGCTTTGACGTCGCCAACGAGGTCATGCTGACCGAGCTCGGCGAGGTCGCCGGCGAGAAGCCCGACCACGAGCGCGCGCCCGACTTTCCGTTCCGGCTGATCAGCCGCCGCCTGCGCGACATCCTCAACTCCACCGGCCGCGACGTGCCCCGGCTGACCCGCAAGGGCCGGCACAACGCCGCCTACATGAACCCGGCCGACCTCAAGGCGCTGGGCGTGGCCGACGGCGACGTGGTCGAGATCCGCTCGCCCCACGCGTCGATCCTGGGGATCGTCGCGGCGGCCCCCGACGTGCGCGAGGGCGTGATCTCGATGGCGCACGCCTTCGGCGATGCGCCCGAGCACGATCACGCGCTGCGCGAGCTGGGCAGCAACACGGGCCGTCTGGTCCCGGTGGATCGGGAGTACGATCCCTACAGCGGCATGCCGCGCATGAGCGCGATCCAGGTCGCGGTGCGGCCCGCGGAGGCACCTGCCGCGCGGGCCGGCTGAGGAGGGCTCATGGCGCTCGAGATCGCGATCCGCGGCGGCACGCTGATCGACGGCAGCGGGGCGCCCGCGCGGCGCGCCGACCTGGGCATCGCGAACGGGCGCGTGGTCGAGATCGACGCGCGGGTGACCGCCGCGCGCGAGATCGACGCGTCGGGCCGCCTGGTCACACCCGGCTTCATCGACCTGCACACGCACTACGACCCGCAGGTGCTCTGGGACCCCGAGCTCACGCCCTCGAGCTGGCACGGCGTGACCGCCGTGGTCGCGGGCAACTGCGGCTACAGCATCGCGCCCAACCGACCCGAGGGCCGCGGCACGCTGCTGCGCACGCTCGACAAGGTCGAGGACATGCGCCTGGCCACGCTGGAGCAGGGCATCGAGTGGGACTTCGAGAGCTACGGCGAGTACCTCGAGCGCATCGAGCGCGGCGGCACCGCCATCGGCTTCGGGGGCTTCGTGGGCCACACGGCCGTGCGCATCTGCGTGATGGGCCAGGACGCCTACGAGCGCGAGGCGACCGGCGCCGAGATCGCGCAGATGCAGGAGCTGGTGGCCGACTCGATCCGCGCCGGCGCGCTGGGCTTCTCGACCGACCGGGCCGGCTACCACATCGGGGACGGCGGCCGCCCCGTGCCCTCGATCGCCGCCAGCCAGGCCGAGACCGAGGCGCTGCTGCAGGTGACCGCGCGCATCGGGCAGGGCATCGCGCACGTGGCACCGGGCGAGGACTCGAGCTGGCTGTACGACTTCCAGCCGCGGCTGGGGCGCACGCTCAACTGGTCGTCGATCCTGCAGTTCCCGCCCGAGCTCGGCCGCGACCACGACGCGCAGCTGGCGCGGCAGGAGCGCGCGCACGCCGCCGGCATGGACATCTGGGCGCAGGTCACCTGCCGGCCGATCGTGCAGCAGATCTCGATGGCCGAGCCGACGCCGTTCTACCAGATGCCCGCGTTCGCGCCCTTCGTGGCGGCCGACCCCGCCGGGCGCCGGCGCTTGTACGCGGACGCGCAGTGGCGCGCACGCGTCTGGGCGGAGTTCCAGGGTGGGGCACGCGTCCATCCGCGCTGGGACACCTTCCTCGTCAGCGAGTCCGACGCCCACCCCGGGCTCTGCGGGCGCTCCGTGGCCGCCATCGCCGCCGAGCGCGGCGGCACCCCCTTCGACGCGATCTGCGCCGTGGCGCTCGACGACGACCTGGCCACCCGCTTCGAGGTCACCTTCGCCAACGACGACGAGGACGCCGTGCGCCGGCTGCTGCTGGGCGACGGCTGCATCATGGGGCTGTCCGACGCGGGAGCGCACGTGGGCCAGATCTGCGACGCCGTGATGCCCACGGACTTCCTGGCGCGCTGGGTCCGCGACCGCGAGCTGATGCCCGTCGAGCGCGGCATCCACAAGCTCACCGGCGAGATCGGCGCGGTGCTCGGGCTGGAGCGCGGAACGCTGCGGCCCGGCGCGCCGGCCGACGTGCTGGTGCTGGACTGGAATGCGCTGGACCCGGGGCCGATCCGCCGCGTTCACGACATGCCCGCGGACGGCGATCGCCTGGTCGCGGACGCCCCGGCCGGCATCGACTGGGCGCTGGTCAACGGCGTGCCCATCCGCGCCGGGGGCAAACCCTGCACCCGCGAGCTCGAGCGCCTGCCCGGCGGCGTGCTGCGCAGCCGCCCGGATGGCCCGAGCTAGCCCTAGCCGCAGGCGGGAGGCCGCGGCCGGGTGCACCCCCGACCGGGGCGCCGATCGCGCCGGGAAGCGAGGCCCGGTGCTTGATCTGTCGAGCAGGAGACCGATACTCGAGGCCATGCCACGCGACGGAAAGCGATGCCGGCGCGTACCTGGCTTCCCCGCGCTCCCGGGCCCTGCGTGACGCCCCCCGCGGCCAGCCGTACGCCCGAGCTGCACGACGGCAAGCGATGGGTGGAGATCCTCGCCCGCTACGGGGTACCCGATCCGAGGCGAAGTCTGGTCGAGCTGCTGCTCTCCGCGCTGCCGTTCCTCGCGCTCTGGGCGCTGATGCTGTTCTGCCTGGAGCGCTTCGGCTACTGGGCGTGCCTGCCCCTGGCCCTGCCCGCGGCGGCCTTCCTGGTGCGCCTCTTCCTGATCCAGCACGACTGCGGACACGGCTCGTTCTTCCGCGGGCGCGCGGCCAACGACCGCCTGGGCCGGATCATCGGCGTGCTCACGCTGACGCCCTACGGGTACTGGCGACGCGCCCACGCCATCCACCACGCCACGACCGGCCACCTCGACCGGCGCGGCATCGGCGACGTGACGCTGCTCACCGTGGAGGAGTACCGGGCCCTGCCGCCCTGGAAGCGCCTGGGCTACCGGCTGTCGCGGGACCCGGTCGTGCTGCTCGGGCTCGGGCCACTGTTCCTGTTCGTGCTGAAGTACCGCCTGCCGGTGGGCCTGATGCGTGACGGCAAGGAGGTCTGGATCAGCGCGATGTCGACCAACCTCGCCATCGCCGCGGTGGTGGTCGGCATGAGCCTGCTGGTGGGCATCCGGGAATTCCTGCTGATCCAGCTCCCGATCACGCTGCTCGCCGGCTCGATCGGGGTCTGGCTGTTCTACGTGCAGCACCAGTTCGAGGACGCCTACTGGGCGCGGCAGGGCGGCTGGAGCTTCCACGCGGCCGCCCTGCAGGGGGCCACCCACTACGATCTGCCGGGCGTGCTGCGCTGGCTCACGGCCAATATCGGGGTGCACCATGTGCACCACCTGGCGAGCCGGATTCCCAGCTACCGGCTGCGGGAGTCCCTCGCCGACCACCCCGAGCTGCGCGACGTGGGCCGTCTGACGCTGCTGGAGAGCGTGAGGTGCTTCCGCCTCGCGCTCTGGGATGAGGAGGCCAGCCGGCTGGTCGCGTTCCGCGAGCTCCGCGCGCGGGGCTGAGTACCGGCTAGTCGCGCCGCCTGCGCGGGCGCCTGCGCCGCCGCCCGGGCTTCTCGTCGGGAGCCTTGCCTCCCGGCCCGGCGCCCGTCTTGCCCCGGGGCTTCCCGGCCCCGGTACTCGTCTTGCCCCGGGGCTTCCCGCCGGCCCCGGTACTCGTCTTGCCCCGGGGCTTCTCGCTGGCCCGGGTGCTCGTCTTGCGCCGGGGCTTGCCGCCGGCCTTGCGCGGGCGTCCGGGGCGGGATCGCGTCGTGCGATCGGCCGGCTCGAAGTCGATGCGCCGCTGCTCCATGTCCACGCGGACCACACGCACCCGCAGCGGCGCCGCCAGCTGGTAGACCTGCTTGCTGCGGGCACCCACCAGGCGGTGCCCGGGGGCGTCGAGCTCGTAGTAGTCGTTCTCGAGCGCCGTCACGTGCACCAGGCCCTCCACGAAGACGTCGCGGAGCTGCACGAAGACCCCGAAGCCCATGACGCCCGTGATCACCCCGTCGAACTCCTCGCCGACCCGGTCGAGCATGAACTCGCACTTGAGCCACGCGATCGCGTCGCGCGTGGCCTCGTCGGCGCGCTTCTCCGTCATCGAGCAGTGCTGCCCGAGGCGCTCCATGTCGCGGCGCGAGTAAGGGAAGCTGCCGGCCTTGCCGCCCCCGATCGCGTGCTTGATGGCCCGGTGCACGAGCAGGTCCGGGTAGCGCCGGATCGGCGACGTGAAGTGGACGTACTGGTCGAGCGCGAGGCCGAAGTGGCCCTGGTTCTCGGGCTGGTACGCCGCGCGCGACATCGAGCGGAGCAGGATCGTCTCGACCAGCGTCTCGTACGGCCCGCCGCGGATGCGCTCGAGCACGCGGGCGAAGTGCGCGGGCTCGGCCTGCTTGACCCGGGGGAAGCGCACGTCCAGGGTCCCGAGGAAGGCCTTGAGCTCCTCGAGCTTCTCGGGCGGAGGCCGGTCGTGCACCCGGTAGAGCGTCGGCAGCCGGTTCCGCCCCAGGAAGCGCGCCGCGGACACGTTGGCCGCGATCATGCACTCCTCGATGATCCGGTGCGCGTCGTTGCGCTCGTAGCTGCTGATCGACTCGATGCGGCGATCCTCGCCCAGCTCGACGTAGGCCTCGGGGAGCTCGAAGTCGATCGCGCCACGACGGCGCCGCTGTGCGAGCAGCGCCCGATACACGCCGTCGAGGTCCTCTAGGTGCGGCAGCAGCCGCGCGTGCTTGCGGCGCAGCTTCGCGTCGCCGCCGAAGAGCATCGCCGCGACCTCCTCGTAGGTCAGCCGCGCCCGGGAGCGCATCACACCCTCGTAGAAGCGCGAGCGCGAGATCTTGCCGTCGCGGTCGATGCGCATCTCGCAGACCATGCAGAGCCGGTCGACCATCTCCTTGAGCGAGCAGAGCCCGTTCGAGAGCACCTCGGGGAGCATGGGGAGCACGCGGCGCGTGAAGTAGACCGACGTGCCGCGACTGCGGGCCTCGTCGTCGAGCGCCGAGCCACGCTCGACGTAATGCGCCACGTCCGCGATGGCCACGTAGAGCCGCCAGCCCGAGGGCGTGCTCTCGCAGTACACGGCGTCGTCGAAGTCGCGCGCGTCGGCGCCGTCGATCGTGACCAGCGGCAGGTCCCGCAGGTCCTCGCGCCCGCGCTTCGCGCCCTCGGGAACCTCCTCGCCGACGCGCCGCAGCTCCGCCTCCACGGCCCCGGGCCAGTCGGTGGGAAGCCCGTGGGCGTGGATCGCGATCTCGATCTCGATGCCGGGTGCGTCTGGCTGGCCCAGGCGCCGCACGATCTTCGCGATCGGCTGCGTCTGCCGGGTCGGCTGGGCCGTGATCTCGGCCAGGACCACCTCCCCGGGCCGGGCGGCTCCGGCCGCGTCGGCGGGCACCACCAGGCGGTGGGTGATCCGCGGGTTCTCGGGCACCACGAAGCCGACGCCGCGCTCCTGCAGGTACTTGCCCACGACCGACGTCGTGTTCCGCTCGAGCACCTCGACGAGCACGCCCTCGGGCCGTCCGCGCGCGTCGTGCCCGCGAACGCGGACCGCGACCCGGTCCCCGTGGATCAGCTCCCGCATGTAGCGGGACGACAGGTACACGTCCTCGGCCTCGTCCTGATCGGGCACCACGAACCCGAACCCGTCCCGGTGCGCGGTCACGACCCCCGTGACCACCGCGATCCGGTCGACCAGGCAGTAGCCCTGCCGGCGGTTTCGCAGCACCTCGCCGTCGCGCACCATGGCCTCGAGCCGGGCGGCGAGGGCGCCGCGCTCGTCCCGATCGAGGCCGAACGCCTCGACCAGCTCGGGCAGCGGCACCGGAACACCGCGCTCCTCCAGGAAGCTCCGGATGAACGTGCGGCTCGGCACCGGATGCGCGTACTTCCGTGCCTCCGCCTTCGCCTCGGGATCCCCGCGCTCCCAGCCCCGCTTCCTCGCCATGCGGGCAGGGTAGTCGGTGCCCCGCCGCGGGGCGAACGGCGCGCCGCGCGCCGGCCGGCCCGGGATGACGCAGGTGCCGCAGTGGTGGATCGAGCAGATCGCGAAGCACCGCGCCGGGGAGTTCGGCAGCTGAGCCGCCCCGCTCTCAGAGCTCGACCAGCTCCGCGAAGCGTCGCATCTGCCCGGTGAAGTCGCCGGGCCCGAAGTCGGGCTCGCTGGCCCAGAAGCGCAGGGCGAAGTGCTCGACGCCCGCGGCGGCGTACGCGTCGAGGTCGGCGCGCACCTCGTCGTCGCGCCCGGCGAAGCGCGGCCGGCCGGCGTCGGTCGAGGGTACGGGCGGCGCGTAGCCAAACTCGTCGGGTACCTCCAGGCCCTCGTAGCCCTGCTGCGCGGGCAGCCGCTCGTCGCCGCGCAGCACGCGCGTCAGCGGGCAGCTGTAGGAGAACGCGAAGCCGTCGACCCGGTCGCGCAGCGCCAGGATGCGCTCACGGCCCGCCGCGTAGGCCTCGGGCGTCGGGTACAGCGGGTGCCAGCCGTCGCCCCGCCGGGCGGCGCGCCGGAACGCCCGCGGCCCGTTGCCCCCGACCCAGATCGGCACGCCGCCGGGCTGCAGCGGTGCGGGAGCGAAGTGCACGTCGCGGAACTGCACGTGCTTGCCCTCGAACGAGCAGGCCCCCTCGGAGCGCCAGAGCACGCGCATGGCGTCGATGTACTCGTCGGTGGCCGCACCGCGGGCGTCGTAGTCGGGCGCACCCAGCGCCTCGAACTCGCCGCGGATGTAGCCGGTGCCCACGGCCAGGGTCAGCCGTCCCCCCGAGAGGCGGTCCGCACTCATCGCCATCTTCGCGACCAGCACCGGGTTGCGATAGGGCGCCACCAGCACGTCGGTCCCGAAGCGGATGCGGCGCGTGGCGCCCAGGCCCACCGCGCAGCAGGTCAGCGGCTCGAGCCAGGGGGCCCCGGAGACGTGCACCGCGTAGTCGGGGATCACCACGTGGTCCGGGAACCAGACGTGCGCGTAGCCCAGGTCCTCGGCGGCCTGGGCCAGGTCGCGCACCACGGGCCCATCGGCCCAGCTGCCGTAGGAGGGAACGACCACGCCGTAGCTCGCCACGCCGCCAGGTTCGCACATCGCTCCCCGGCACGCGTGTCCGGTACGGGCGCGGCAGCCGCGCGTAGTAGAATGCGCGACGCACCCAGGGAGGCCCGCCTGAAATGAGCTCGCTCGAGTCCGTCACGCCCGCGCTGTCGATCCACCTGATGAGCTTCTCCGCGACCAATCCGGGGCGGGGCGGCTGGCAGCCGCTGCTGGACCGGGCCCGCGCCGCCGACGCCGCCGGGATCGACCGGCTGGTCGTCTCGGACCACGTGGTCTTCGGTGAGAACCTGGGCGCCTACGCCGACCCCGAGATCGGCGGAATCGAGGGCGGGCAGCAGCCGACCGGACCCGACGGACACTGGCTCGAGCCGCTGACCACGCTCTCGGTCCTGGCCGGAAGCACCTCGCACGCGCGCCTGCAGACGGGCATCCTGCTCGCCGCGCTGCGCCGCCCCGTCGTGCTCGCCAAGACCCTGGCCACGCTCGACGTGCTCTCGCAGGGGCGCGTCGACCTGGGCGTGGGTGTGGGCTGGCAGCGCGAGGAGTACGAGGCCGCCGGCCTGCCGTTCGAGGGCCGCGGCAAGCTGCTCGATCACTCGCTCGAGGTCTGCCAGACGTTCTGGCGCGAGCAGAGCGCGAGCCACCGCTCGGAGCGGCTGGAGTTCGAGAACATCCACTGCATGCCCAAGCCCCTGCAGCCCGGCGGCGTGCCGATCTGGGTCAGCGGACGGCTCAACCGCAACGTGCTGCGGCGCATCGTGCGCTTCGGCAGCGGCTGGATCCCGTGGGGCAACGACGCGCGCGACCCGGCCGCCGGGCTCGCCCAGGTGCGCGAGGCCATGGAGGCCGCGGGCCGCGACATGAAGGGCTTCCAGACCACCGCGGGCCTGCGGATCCGCAAGGACGCGAGCGGCGCGGTCGACGTCGAGCAGACGCTCGAGCCGGTGCCCGCCCTGGTCGAGGCCGGCATCACCGACTTCCAGATCACGCAGCTGCCCGTGCCCGACGCTGCCGACGCGGCGCGCGACGCCTGGTCGGCCTTCGTCGAGGCGTTCCGCAAGCGGGTGGGGCGCTGAGCCGACCGCAGCGGCGATGATCCCGCGCCCGCCCGTCTCGCTCGACCCCGCGTTCGACGATCCGCGCAGCATCCATGCGCTCCTCGACGCGCAGGCTCCCTACGCGATGCTCCAGGCACGCGGCCAGGTCATGGCCAGCGACCTGGAGCAGGCCGCGATCACCGGGGCCCCGATCCGCGACGAGATGATCGACGCGGCGCGCGGCGATGCGCGCGCCAGCCTGCGCCTGAGCGCGACGTTCCGCGGCTACTGGGCCAGCGCCGACGCCGGGCCCGACGCCGCCATCGAGTCCCTGTTCGAGCACCCTCGCTTCCTCGACGCGGCGCGGCGCCTGCACGGGGGCGCCGCGGTCGTGCGCCCGACCGAGATCTACGCCCACGTCATCGTGCCCCACCGCCAGCACGCGCCGGGCGCCCACGTGGACCTGCCGAGCTTCCGCGGCATCGGCCGCCGCGAGCTGCCGGTCTGGCTGCTGGTGACCATGCGCCGCTCGGGACTGTTCGAGCGCTGGCGCATCCCGGTGGCGACCGCGGTCTGCTGGCTCTACCGCGGGCCCGGCGGCACGTTCACGTACTGGCCGGAGGGACCCGACGCGCCGCCGCGCAGCACCGCCCACCCGTTCGACAACACGGCGATCGTCGGCGAGAACGACAGCATGTTCCACCGTGGCGACCCGGTCGGCGCCGGCGACCGCGAGATCCCGCCCGGCCTCAGCGTGCGCTCGACGCTGGGACCGGACCCCGCCCGCCCCGACCGCTGGCAGGTGCGCGAGGGCGAGCGCGTGCTGGCGGAGTACGCGCGCGACGAGGTGCGCT
Organism: Deltaproteobacteria bacterium; assembly: GCA_029261925.1. Lineage (GTDB taxonomy): Bacteria > Myxococcota_A > UBA9160 > SZUA-336 > SZUA-336 > JAGWBS01. The sequence goes on from JAJDAJ010000020.1 coordinate 21,749, forward strand.
TCGCGCTCTCGTGGAGCGCACAGGTCTTCCGCGACGCCGCACAGGAGCGGGTGGCGCGCGAGCACGCCGACGATCTCGATCTCGAGACGGTGATCGGCGGCTTCCTCGGCGATCTCGAGCGGCGCGGAACGCCGGTCGAGCGACCTCACGACCCACTGCACGATCCGGACTGGATTGCCCTGCTGGGTCGCACCTACCGCATGGTCCCCCGGCTCGACCCGCTCGCCGCGCGGGCCTGAGCGGGGTTCAGGAGCCGAGCCCTTGACCGAGCTGCCCTCCCTCGAGGTCCCCGAGCACGCCAACTTCGCGACGGACTGCATCGACCGCATCGCCGCCGAGGCGCCCGACCGCACGGCGATCCTGTGGACCGACGCGGCCGGCGAGCGACGCCGCGAGATCAGCTTTGCCGAGCTCGCGGAGCTGAGCCGCCGCGTGGCCGCGGGCCTGACGGGCCTGGGCTTCGAGCCGGGAGATCGCGTCAAGCTGGTGATCGGTCGCGAGCCCGCCTGGTGGATCTGTGCGGTGGCGATGATGCGTGCGGGGATCGTCTGGGTGCCGGGCACGACGCTGCTCACGCCGAAGGACTACGACATGCGCATCGAGCGGGCGGGGATCCGCGGCGTGATCGCCGACCCCGCCAACGCGGCGAAGGTCGACGAGGTGCGCGACCGGCACCCGGACCTGCGCGCGTTCATCGTCAGCGAGGGGGAGCGCGACGGCTGGCTGCCGCTCGACGCGCTGCTGGCCCACGAGCCGGCCAGCGGGTCCGCGCGCACGCGCTCCGACGCGGCCTGCGTGCTGTACTTCACCTCGGGCACCACGGGCTACCCGAAGATGGTGGTCCACACGAACGCCTCGTACCCGATCGGCCACCGCATGACCGGCGCCTGGTGGCTGGGCCTGGGTCCCGGCGAGCTGCACTGGAACCTGTCGGACACCGGCTGGGCCAAGGCCGCCTGGGCCAGCCTGTTCGGGCCCTGGACCGCGGGGGCGGGCGTGTTCGTGCAGGAGGCCGCGCCGCGCTTCGACGCCGCGGCCACGCTCGACACGCTGCGGCGCTTCCCGATCGACTCCTTCTGCGGCCCGCCGACGGCATTCCGGCAGCTGATCGCCCTGCCGGAGCTGGCCAGCGACCCGCCCGCGAACCTGAAAAGGGTGCAGGCCGCCGGCGAGCCGCTGAACCCCGAGGTCTGGGAGGGCTGGAAGCGCGCCACCGGGATCGAGATCTGCGAGGGCTACGGGCAGACCGAGACCACGCTGCTGGTCTGCAACCATCCGAGCTTCCCGGTCCGCCCCGGCTCGATGGGCAAGGTCGCCCCCGGTGTCGACGTCGAGGTGATCGGCGACGATCTCCAGCCCGTGCCCGACGGCAGCGAGGGCGAGATCGCCGTGCGCGTGAAGCCCGCGCGACCGGTCGGCCTGTTCGCAGGCTACGAGTCCAACCCCGAGGAGAACGCGGCCAAGTTCCGCGGCGACTGGTACCTGACCGGGGACCGCGGACTGCGCGACGCCGACGGCTACTTCTGGTTCATCGGCCGCGGCGACGACGTGATCCTGTCTGCTGGCTATCGCATCGGCCCCTTCGAGGTCGAGAGCGCGCTGATCGAGCACCCGGCCGTGCTCGAGGCCGCAGCGGTCGGCATGCCGGACCCGGAGCGCTACCAGATCGTGAAGGCGTTCGTGATCCTGCACGAGGGCTTCGAGCCCGGAGACGCCCTGGTCGGCGAGCTCCAGGACCACGTGAAGCGCACGACCGCGCCCTACAAGTATCCGCGGCAGATCGAGTTCGTGCGCGAGCTGCCCAAGACGATCAGCGGCAAGATCCGCCGCGTCGAGCTGCGCGGCGGCTGAGCACCCGCGCGCGGGGATCGAGTAGAATCGGCGCATGCCGCGCCGCGTCTTCGAGCCCCATCCCGGAATGTCCCAGGCCGCCCGCTCCGGCAACGTGATCTGCCTGGCGGGCCAGGTCGGCTTCGACGAGGGCGGCGAGCTGGTCGGCACCGACGCCGCTGCCCAGTCCGAGCAGATCTTCCGCAACATCGAGCGTCTGCTGGCGAAGGCCGGTGGCAGCCTCGACGACGTGATCCGCCTGACCTGCTTCCTGACCGACGCCGACCAGTTCCCGGCCTACGCCGAGGTGAAGCAGCGCTGGTTCCCCGGGGAGGCGCCCGCCAGCACCAGCGTGATCGTGACCGCGCTGCTCGACCCGCGACTGCTGCTCGAGGTCGAGGCGATCGCCGTGGTCGAGCCCTGAGTCCCGAGGTCCCGCCGTGGAAGCCCTGACCACGAGCCACCTGATCGTCTACGTGACCGACACCGACGCCACGCTCGACTTCTGGTGCAAGGGCCTCGGCGGCGAGCTCGAGCAGGACGAGGAGCTCGCGGCGCCCGCTCTCGACGCCATGTTCGGGCGCGCCGGCGTGCGGATCCGCGACACCTTCATCCGCATCGGCGGCGTGCGACTGCACACCATCCAGACGCTCGACGCGCCGTACTCCGGCCCCGGCCCGGTGAAGCGCCAGCCGGGCGTCGAGGGCCTCTCGTTCCTGGTGCCCGACCTCGAGGCCGCCCACGCGCGCGCCGAGGCGGCCGGCCAGCAGCCGACGCCGATCTACGCCTTCGACGAGATCGAGCGCCCCGTGCGCATGTTCTTCCTGGACGACCCCGACGGCATCCGCGTCGAGATGATGCAGTACACCCGCTGATCCAGGAAGCTGGAGCGGATGGCTCCAGTGTCACACGAGACATGCGTGCTCAGGCGTCGCCCAGGACCATCCCGCCGCGCCCGCTGCCGACCAGCACGTGCTGCGCCCCCGGGACCTGGTTGGCGGCCGTCCCGCGCACCTGGCGCACGCCCTCGAGCACGTTGTTCATGCCGTGGATGTAGGCCTCGCCGAGCAGTCCGCCATGGGGATTGACCGGGAGCTGCCCGCCGAGCTCGATGTTGCCGTCGGCGATGAAGTCCCGCGCCTCGCCGCGCCCGCAGAAGCCGAAACCCTCGAGCTGCATGAAGACGATCGGGCTGAAGTTCTCGTAGAACGTGGCCACGTCGATGTCGCGGGGCCCCAGCCCGGTGGCCTTCCAGAGCCGGTCGGCCGCGGAGACGCACTCGGCGAACTCCGCGTGGTCCTCGAGGTAGTAGTTGAACATCACGTGACCGTTCATCAGGTGGCTGTCCACCACGCCCGCGATGCGCGCGGGCGTCGAGTCGAGGTCCCGTGCCCGCTCGGCGCTGGTGACGACCAGCGCGACGCCACCGTCGCTCTCCTGGCAGCAGTCCAGCAGGCGCAGGATCGGCTCGACGATCCAGCGCGAGCGCTGGTGGTCCTCGAGCGTGATCGGGCGCTGGTAGAACCAGGCGTTCGGGTTGGTGGCCGCGTGCTTGCGGGCGACCACGCTGTAGCGCCCGAAGTCGGCGTTGGTCAGGCCGTAGGCGTCCATGTAGCGCTGGAAGGTCAGCGCGTAGATCTTCGCTGGGGTGTCCAGGCCGAAGGGCAGGTACCAGCTCCAGCCGGGTGCGGCGGCCTGCTGCTGCGGCTGGCCGAAGCGCCGCCCCGAGCGCTCGTTGAAGGCGCGCCAGATCAGGACGTTGCGCGCCGCCCCGCTGGTCACCGCGGCCGCGGCCTGCAGGATCGTGCTGTTGGCGCCGGCGCCACCGTGCGGCGTGCGCGACCAGTAGCCGATCTCGGGAATACCCAGCGCACGCATCAGCAGCAGCTCGTCGCTGGTGTCCTGCACGAAGGTGATCATGCCGTCGATGTCGGCCGGCCGGAGGCCGGCGTCGGCGTTCGCGGCGCGGGACGCCTCGGCCGCGAGCTGCAGCTCGCTGCGGCCCGAGTCCTTCGAGAACTCGGTCTGCCCGATTCCCACGACGGCGGCCTGATCGGCGGTCGAGCGCACGCTCACGCCCCCCCTGCGGCCAGCGCGCGGAACTGCGGCAGGGTCACGCCGTCGTGATCGACGAAGGTCAGCTCCACCTCGAGCCCGTGATGCACGGCGTCGAGCGGGGTCTCGACCAGGTTGGACACCAGACGCACGCCCTCGGCGAGGTCGAGCAGGACCACGATGCGCGGCCCGGCGTCGGCCTCGGTCGGATGCCGGGAGACGATCCAGCTGTAGACCCGCGCGCGCCCCGAGGCCTCCTGGGTCTCCCAGTCCAGCGACGAGCACGACGGGCACATGGGGGAGGGCGGCTGCCGCAGCTGCTTGCAGGCGGCACAGCGCTGCAGCAGCAGCTTGCCCCGGGCGACGCCGTCCCAGAAGTAGCGATCGTCGGCGTCGGGCCTGGGCGGGATGACCTGCGGCATGCGTGAGACCTCCGGTGCCTCGAGAGGACTCGCCCCGGGGCGCTTCCCGACGCTTTCTACCACGGGTCACGTACACTTCTCAGGAGCCCTGCGCGGTCTGCCCTGCCGCGTACCGCGGAGCGCACCGCAACTCACGGACGAGGAGGATCCATGGCCGGAACCCGACGTCTCTTCTCCGCGGACTCCCACTGCGTGATCACCAGCGAGCAGGTGAAGCGGAACCTCGCGACCCGGCTGCACGCCGACTGGGACCAGGGCATGGCGCGCTTCGACGCGCAGCAGTCGGAGCTGCGCGCCGGCCAGAAGCTGGCGCTCGAGGACTTCGTCGACCTCGAGGCGGCCCGGCACCCCGGCTACTTCGACTCCACGGAGCGCCTGAAGGCGATGGACGCCGACGGCGTCGAGTGCGAGGTGATGTACTCGGAGTTCGACTTCACCAGCAAGGTCTACCACGTGGGCGAGCACTGGCGGGAGTGCGCCACCGCGTACAACGACACGCTCCACGACTTCGCCTCGATCGCACCGCAGCGGATCCTGATCACGTACCAGCTGCCGCTGATCGACATCGACTACGCGGTGGCGGAGGTCCACCGGCTCGCCGGGCTCGGCGCGCGCTCGATCCAGATCCCGAACTTTCCGAGCGAGCACGACATGCCCGACTACCACGACGCGCGCTACGAGCCGCTCTGGCGCGCGTTCGAGGAGACGGGCGTCGTGGTCGCCAACCACCTCACCGTGAAGGACTCGCTCTACGACGTCTTCCGCCGCGACCCGACGCCGCAGAAGGGCATCTTCACGGCGATGCCCGCCTTCGCGATCGCCGAGACGCTGCAGTGGTACATCCTCACCGGGATCCTCGAGCGCCATCCCGGCCTGCGCGTCGTCTTCGTGGAGCCGGGGCTGTTCTGGCTGCCCGGCTTCATCCGCTACCTCGACAGCCGCATGCACCATCACTACGACTTCCCGGGCGTCAAGGAGCTGCCCTCCACGTACTTCCGCAACCAGATGGCGGTGACCTTCGTCAGCGAGCCCGAGGGCGTGGAGCAGAGACACGCGATCGGGATCGACAGCGTGCTCTGGTCCACGGACTTCCCGCACCCGGTGTGCAACTGGCCCGACGCGGGCGGGAAGATCATGAAGCAGTTCCAGGGCGTGCCGGAGGGCGAGATCGAGGCGATCACCTGGGCCAACGGCGCCCGCATGTACGGCATCGAGTAGGCGCGGGGAGCGGAGATGGCGGGCGTTCTCGACGGCATCCGGGTGCTGGACCTCTCGCGGGGGATCTCGGGCCCCATGGTCACGATGCTGCTCGCCGATCACGGCGCGGCGGTGACGCGCATCGAGTCGCCGCACGGCGATCCCTTCGCCGGCCAGCTCGGCTACCACGTGTGGAACCGCGGCAAGCGCAGCGCCGTGCTCGACCTGAAGGATGCCGCCGACCGCGACGCCTTCCTCGCCCTGGCCGGGCGGGCCGACGTGCTCGTCGAGTCCTTCCGGCCGGGCGTCACCGCGCGCCTCGGCATCGATCACGCGACCCTGGCCGCGCGCAATCCGCGGCTGATCTACTGCTCGATCACGGGCTACGGTCGCGACAACCAGCACTCCGACCGGCCGGGTCACGACGCCCTGGTGGCCGCGCGGGTCGGGCTGCACTGGGAGCAGCGCGGCTGGGCCGGCGGCTCCGCCCCGCGGCTGGCGGGCCACGAGGGCACGATGCCCGGCCTCGAGATCCCGCAGGAGGAGACCCAGGGTGCGCCGCGCGAGGGACCCCTGTTCCCGGCGTCGCGCTTCCCGAGCCTGGGCGCTTGCTACGCCGCGACCGTGGGCATCAGCGCGGCGCTGCGCGCCCGCGAGGTCACCGGGCGCGGGCAGTGGGTCGAGACCTCCCTGCTCCAGGGCGCGCTGGCAGCGGGCGTGATGGCGTACGGGATGGCCGAGCACTGGGAGGCACCCGGGTTCATGACCTGGGTGGGCGACAGCCGCGCCCCGAAGGGACTGTTCGAGTGCGCGGACGGGCGCTGGGTGCACTGCTGGCCGCCCAATCCGCGCTTCGTGCTCGCGGCCGGCGCGGGCGACGAGCTGGATCCGCACCCCGACCTGCGCGTGCGCGAGGATCCGGCCCGAATCGGTCTCGGGCCCGAGGAGATGGTGGTCCTGCACCACTACTGGGAGCCGATGGCAGCCACCTTCCGGAAGCACAGCGCCGATGCCTGGACCGAGGCCGGCGCGCGGGCGGGCGTGTGCATCCAGAAGATCTGCACGCCCGAGGAGGCCATGGCCGACCCGCTGCTCCACGACGACGGCTGCGTCGCGCGCATGGACTCGGCGCTGGGTCCGATCCACGGTGTGGGTATCGCCTACCGCCTCGCGACGAGCCCCGGCCAGGTCGGCGCCGCCGCCCCGCAGCCCGGCCAGCACACCGACGAGATCTGGGCCGAGGCCGCGGCCACCCCGCACGGAGCCCCCGCGCGGCCGGGCAGCGGCGCGCAGCTGGCCCGGGGCCCGCTGGACGGGATCCGCGTGCTGGACTTCGGGCTCGCGGTCGCCGGACCGTACGGGACGCAGGTGCTCGGCGATATGGGCGCCACGGTCCTCAAGATCAACGCCAAGCACGACTGGTACTGGCACCAGAACCAGATCGCCATGTGCTGCAACCGCGGCAAGCGGAGCATCGCCATCGACCTCAAGCACGAGGGTGCCGGGTCCGTGGTGCGCCGGCTGATCGAGTCCGCCGACGTGCTCATGCACAACATGCGCTATCCGGCTGCGGTCAAGCTCGGCATCGACTACCAGAGCCTGCGCGAGCACTTCCCGCGACTCGTCTACTGCCACACGCGCGGCTTCGAGCACGGGCCACGCGAGCAGCTCCCGGGCAACGACCAGACGGGCGCGTGCCTGGCGGGCATCGAGTGGGAGGACGGCGGCTGCGGACGCGGCGGCCGGCCGCTCTGGTCGCTGACCAACATGGGCGACACCGGCAACGGCTTCCTGGCCGCGATCGCGATCTGCCAGGCACTGTACGAGCGCGAGAAGACCGGGAAGGGGCAGTGGGTGGAGACCGCGATCGTCAACGCCCAGCTGCTGAACACCTCCTACGCGCCGGCGCGCGCGGACGGCACCGGGTTCGAGCGGCCCCGGCTCGACGCCATGCAGACGGGGCTCAGTGCGGGCGTGCGCATCTATCCGACCGCCGACGGCTGGCTCTGCCTGTCGCTGATCACCGACGCGCACTGGCACGCGCTCGGTCAGGCGCTCGGCGAGACCGGGCTCGCACCGGGCGGCCGCTGGGCCGACGCGGCGTCACGCGCCGCCGACGATGCCGCGCTGTGCAGCCGGATCGAGCAGGCGCTGGCGTCGCGCGGCGCCGCCGACCTGCAGCGCGAGCTCGACGCGGCCGGCGTTCCCTGCGAGGTCTCCTCGGAGCGCGCGGGCGCCGACATCTGGAACGACACCGAGGCCCTCGAGCGCCAGTGGGTCGTGCGCTACGCGCACCCGACGGTCGGGGAGCTGGGCCAGATCGGCCTGGCCTGCTCGTTCTCGGACACGCCGGGCGGCCACCAGGGGCGGCCGTTCATCGTCGGCGAGCACAGCCGCGAGATCCTCGCCGAGCTGGGCTACACGCCCGGCGAGGTCGCGAGCCTGATGGAGTCCGGAGCAGTCGGAGACGAGAGCGTGGACCCGACGCGCAGCGCGGGCCGCGGCTAGCAGGCTGCTGAAGAACCCGCCACGCGGCGGCCCCGGCCCGATGTCCGCGTTGCGCCGGTCCGGGTCCCGCGGATCTCTCCGGAGAGCGGCCCCCCGGCCTCCGGCGACCCGCCTTCGGACGGGGTCCTACGGTAGCGCCTCTTCGCGAAGCTCCTCGGCACGGATGGCCAGGCGCTCCGACTCCTCGGCCATCGCCGCGGCGCGCATCGCCTGACGCCCGCGGGACAGGAGCTCCTCACCGCGCCGCCGGCGCTCGCGGCCGTCCTTGACCAGCGCCTTGCCGCGGTCGATGTCGCCATCGGCATCATCGACGATCTGCTGGCCCTGATTCATGAGACGGCGTCCCTCCTCGGCAGTGAGACGGTTGGCCGGGTTGAGGAACACGTCCGGTAGCTTCGGCATCGAGCTGCAGCCCATCAGGGCCGCACCCAGGACCAGCAGGGGGAGTGAGCGCGTCCAGGCGCGGCTCACGCCTTGAACCTCGCGAAGAAGCCCTTCGCGGACTGCGAGAGATCGCCCCAGGCCTTCTCCGCATCGTCCTTGAGACCCTCCCAGGCGTCCTCGCCCGCCTCCGAGAGCCGTGCGAGCTTCGCCTTGGCCGCGTCGATCTTCTTCTCGAGGATGCCCATCTGCTCCTCGGTCTCGAGCCGGACATCTGCCGCGCTGCCCTTCGCGCGGGCGCGGGCCTGGTCGAGCCTGGCCTTCTGCTCGTCGATCTGAGCCGACAGCTTCTGCTGGTAGGCCTCCTTGCTCATGTCGTTCCCTTCTCTCGTGTTGTTCGCCCGTTCAAACCCCGGGCGCGCCGGATCCGTCACGGGGTCGGCTGGATGGATGGAGCGGAAGACCCTCACTCCGGTCCACCGCTCCCGCCCCCTGCCGATGCGAGCGAGAGGCGGACGCTCGGCGGCTCGACCTGGAGGAGCTCCAGCCGGGGAGGATGTCTGACGTCCGACGCCCGGATCTGGAAGGTCCGGCGGCCCAGGGCGGTGATCGCGCCGTCGAGGACCACCACCACCCTGCTGCCCGCGGACCGGTAAAACGAGCGCCGCTCGCCCCGGAAGGACAGCGACACGTGGGAGGGCTCGACGGAACGCAGCTTCAGGTCGTCGGGGAGGTTCACGACCTCGACCGGGACGTCGAGCGAGCGATCGACCATCACGGACCCGGCGGAGAAGAAGAACCACAGGCCGCCGACCACGGCACCCGCGAGCGCCGCATCGGTCCAGTGCGCGCGGAGCACCTCCAGCAGCGACTGTCCGACGTCGGATGCGTGTCGCGAGGTCCAGATCGCGGAGAGCAGCGGCTTCAGCTCGGCCACACGCTCCAGCGTGCGCAGGTGACCGTCGCGCACCACGCTGATGTGACCGGTCTCCTCCGAGACGACCAGGCAGGTCGCGTCGCAGCGCTCGGCGAGGCCCAGGGCCGCGCTGTGCCGCGTGCCGCGATCGTCGAGCTGCTCGAAGTCCTGCGAGAGCGGCAGGTGGACCCCGAAGTGCGAGATACGCGAGTCCTGCAGCACCACCGCGCCGTCGTGACCGGGTGAGCTCGGGTCGAACAGGCTCTCGAGCAGGGGACGACTCAGGATCGCGTCGGCGAGAATCCCGCCGTCGACGTGTCGGTCCAGCGGGTCGTCGCCCGGGATCACCAGCAGCGCGCCGATCCGCGCGCGCGACAGGTTGCTCAGACACTCGACGATGCTGTCGAGCGAGCCGCGCACGGGGGGCGCGGGAGGCGGCCGGCGCAGCACCCAGGCAGCCACGCGCTCGAACAGCTGCCGCAGCTCCTGCTGGAAGATCACGACGACGATGATCAGGAACACCGCCAGCGAGCCCTCGAACAGCCCGGTCAGCAGCGTGAGATCCAGCGCCCGCGCGGCGACGTAGACAGCGGCGAAGACGAGCAGCCCGATCGCCACGAATCCCGCCTGCGTGGAGCGCAGCCAGACCAGCAGCGCCGCCGCGAGCAGCGACACCAGGACGATGTCCAGGACCTCGGTCCAGCGCAGCTCCGGCCAGAGCTGGATCAGTCCGTCCATGGTCGGTCCCCGCGCGCGGATCGGGTTGCCAGACTCGTCATGCGTCCAGCAACCCCGGAAACGAGCGCCGGGTCACAGGCCCGGGGCGGCAGGGAGGCCGCGTACGGCGATAATGGAGGGAGACCCCGGGAGCCGGGGGCCGGATCGACGGCCCCCGCGGTCTCGCCCCGGGCAGAGAGTCCCGCCAGATCGACTGCCTCGCGGTGACGCTCCGTGCCCTGCCGGGGTTCTGCCAGGGAGTGCAGTGGACAGCGAGGAAGAAGGGGAACACGGTCACGCCGGGATCGGAGCGGCAGAGCGCCGGCTCGTGCGGCGCGTCCAGGCGGAGCTGCCCCACGGGACGCAGGCCTTCCGCGAGCTCGTGGACGCCTACACGCCGCTGGTCTACGGCCGGGCCCTGCGCCTGCTGGCCTCACCCCACGACGCGGAGGAGGTCGTGCAGGACGTCTTCCTGCGCGTGTTCCGCTCGATCGAGCGCTTCCGCTTCGAGCGGCCTCTCTCGCACTGGATCCAGACCATCACGACCAACGCGGCGCGCAACTTCCTGCGCGGCCGATACCGCGACGAGCGCAAACGCGCCGCGCTGGCGGCCTCCGCAGAGGGGCAGCTCGCGCGGCCGTCGAGCGACGGATCCGATCCGATCGGCTCGCGGGCCCTGGAGCGTGCGATGGAGACCCTCGAGCCGGGCACCCGGATCGCGATCGCGCTGCGCTACGTCGAGGAGCTCGGATACCCCGAGATTGCCCGGGAGCTGGGGATGAAGGAGTCGGCGGTGAAGATGCGCGTGCGACGGGGGATCGAGCGGCTCCGGCGGGCGATGGAGGAGCACACCGATGAGCCGGAATAGCACGCGAGCACCGGCGTGGAACGAGGACGGGGTTCGATCCATGTTCGCGCCGCTCCGGGCACGCGAGGCCGCGCCTCCTCCCGACCTGCGCGAGCGCACCCTCGACCACCTCGAGATCGCCATCACCGCACGAGATCTGGTCGAGCTCGGGACCATCGTGATGGTCGTCGAGTTCCTCGGACCGGTCCTCGACCTCCTGGCCTTCACACTCGGGCTCGACGGGCAGGGAGGCAGCGTTGAATAGCCTGTTCGACTCGGAAGCCCTCAGGGAGATCGTCGTCTCCGCGCTCTCGGAGCTCGGCACGGACCTGGTGGTCTTCGTCCCCAGGCTTCTCGGCGCGCTGCTGATCCTGCTGATCGGCTGGGTGGTGGCACGTGTGGCGCAGGCGGTCGCCGCCGGGATACTGAGCCGCGCCGGGCTCGACGCCGCGGGCGAGCGGCTCGGCGTGGACAGCACGCTGCGCGGCTCCGGCATCGAGGCGCGCCCGTCGATGCTGATCGCGCGCCTGCTGTTCTGGCTGCTGATGCTCACGTTCCTGCTGTCGGCGGTCGAGACCCTGGGGCTGAGCGCGGTCACGATGACGATCGATCGCCTGATCGGCTACCTGCCGAACGTGATCGCCGCCGCCCTGATCGTCCTGGTCGGGCTGCTGACCGGTCGCTTCGCCGGGAACCTGGTCTCGTCGGCCGCCGCCGCGGCCCAGCTCCCCTACGCGCGGCACCTCGGCAGCGCGGCCCGGGCAGCGATCGGGATCGCCGTGATCGTCCTCTCGCTCGAGCAGCTCGGGGTCGACGCGGGCATCCTGATGTGGACCGTGATCACGCTGCTGGCGGCGGGGTCGCTGGGCCTCGGCCTGTCGTTCGCGCTGGGCTCTCGTGAGGTCGTGGGGTCGATCATCGCCGGCTACTACCTGCGCAAGAGCCTGCGCGAGGGGGGTACCGTCGTCGTGGACGGCCGTGAGGGGGTCCTGCAGCGGGTGGGGCCGATCGATACCGTGTTCCGCGGGGAGGAGCGTTCGTGGAGCGTTCCCAACGCCATCCTTCTGAGGACCATCGTCGATCGCCTGCCGCAGGCGGGGGGAGAAGCAGCGTGACCGAGCCACCGACCGGGCCGACCCGGAGCGATTCGCCGGAGTTTTCGACGCAGCCCGCTGGTGTGGGGGATCGCCTCGCGAGCTGGTCCCGCGTCGTGCTCGACCGCACGCGCGCCGGCGCGGCCGGCGTCCGGGCACTCGCCGAGGAGGGTGCACGGCGCGGCCGCTCCGCGGCCGGCGAGGCGCGGGAGCGCCAGGAGGCGTTCCGCCTGCGCCGCGAGCGCGCGCGCTGCTGCCGCGACATCGGCTCCCTGGTCGCGGCGCGACCGGCGGGCCTGGCGGCCTCGACCCTGAAGCAGGAGAGCCCTGGAGCCTCGACGCTCCTCGAGCGGGTCGCCGCGATCGATGCGCGACTCGCGGACCTCGACGCGGGATCGGTCGCTGGCGACGGGAACGCCTGAGGGCAGACTCAGCCCCGCAGCTCCCCCAGCTTGACCACGCGCGCGGGCATCTCCTTGGGGGGATCGGTCGCGCCCACGTAGCGACCGAGCATGCCGCCCTGGTCGTGGCGGCAGGTGTCGAGCCAGTTCGGATAGGCCGCTCCGGGATCCTCGTGTGCCACGACGATGCGCACCGAGCCGTCGGGCTCGTGGTGCGCGTTGAAGTTGTTGACGCAGATCCGGAAGAAGCGATGGTCGAGCGACTCCATCCAGTAGTTCGAGATCTGCAGGTTCCAGTACTCGCAGTCCGGGATGTCGGTCAGGTGGACCAGCAGGGCCTCGTCGGGCGCGAGCTTCCAGTAGCTCTGGTAGTAGGAGATGTTCGGGTCGCCGCCGGCCGCCTGTAGCACGGCCTGGTCGTGCAGGGGCAGGGCGTTGAGCGTGCTGTGGCGGTACGTCTCCATCCAGTCGATGCCCAGGCCGGCAGTCGCCTCGACGAATCCCGTCGCGAGCTGCAGCTGGGTCTCGAACGCGGCCGGATCGAGCGTGTTGTCCGGGCGCTCGGGATTGAGGCACTCGATCTCGAGGCGCGCGATCTCCTCGGTCTGCTTGTCGCCGAAGGTCTGGCGCACGACGATGATGCGCGAGTCGTCGGTCATGGGGAGCCAGTTGCCCGGCTGCGGCTCGCGGCTGACGTGGATCTCGAAGCGGCCGTCGTCCCCGAACGTCATCTGCGTCGAGTCCAGCTCGCCCGTGCTCGCCATCCCGCCGGCGTCGCCCTTGCCGGCCTTCATGCCCAGGCTGAACCAGCGCACGCTCCCGCGCGTGCCGCTGATGCGGTACTCGAAGCGGGGATCGATGATGCAGTTCTGGTAGAAGTTGTCCGGGTTGTCGTTGAGGACCTTCTTGGTCTCGTCGGCCATGCGGTAGAAGGCCGGGTACTGCGGATCCGCGTAGTCCACCGACCCCTCGAGGCCCGCGCGCAGCAGGCGCGTCAGGTAGCGGTAGCCCAGCGCCTGGTTCTGCACGTCGTGAGGCGTCTCCGCGCGGCGCACCAGCTCGCCGAGGGCCTTGAGCCGGTCGCAGAAGTCGTTCCACGCGCTGCCGTCCAGGATTCGCTGCTCGGCGCGACTGTCGGGGGCCATCGCATCCTCCTCGCTCGCCGGCGCCCGATCGCGCCGCGCCCCCCACGCTCCCCGATCCCGCCGGTGCTGTCCAGCGTCCCGCGCCGGGCTCCGAAGCGGGCTGCTAGGATCGGTCGCCGAGATGGCCGCCGGAAACGCCCCGACCCGCCCCGTCCCGCTGCGCGAGGTCGCGCACTGGGACCTCGAGGCTGACGTGGTCATCGTCGGCTACGGCTCCGCTGGCGCTTCTGCGGCGATCGAGGCCGCGGCGGCGGGCGCGAGCGTGCTCATCCTGGAGGTCGCCTCGGGCAGCGGCGGCACCAGCGCGATGGCCGGCGGCGACATCTACCTGGGCGGCGGCGGAGGCACCCCGGCGCAGCGCCGGGCCGGCTTCGAGGACCGCACCGAGGACTTCCAGCGCTACATGATGCTGGCCGGCGGTCCCGACGCCGACGCGGAGCGCGTGCGCCTGTACGCGGACAGCGCGCTCGACCACTTCCGCTGGCTGACCGAGCAGGGCATCCCGTACCGCGACACCTACCTGCCCGGCAAGCGCATGGCGCCGGGCACCGGGGACTGCCTGATCTGGTCGGGCAGCGAGGACGCCTGGCCGTTCAACGTCGAGGCCCGACCCTGCCCGCGCGGGCACCTGCCCGAGGTCGTCGGCGAGATGGGGGGCAGGGTGCTGGTCGAGACCCTGGCCCGCCGCGCCGAGGCGCTGGGCGCGCGCCCGTACTTCGACGCGCGCGCCAGCGCGCTGGTCGCCGACGAGGCCGGAGCCGTGCACGGGGTCGCGGCGCAGATCGACGGCGAGTGGCGCCGGGTGCGCGCCCGCGGTGGCGTGATCCTGTGCGCCGGTGGCTTCGTGCTCAACGCCGACATGCTGCGCCGCTACGCGCCGCAGGTCGCGCGCCTGGCCGACGACCCGCTCAGTGCGGGGTACGACGACGGCAGCGGCATCCGCATGGCGCAGGGCGTCGGCGCCGCGGCCATCCACATGGACGAGCTCTTCACGACGCTGCCCTTCTATCCACCCGAGTCGCACGTCAAGGGCATCCTGGTCAACGAGCGCGGCCAGCGCTTCATCAACGAGGACGCCTACCCGGGGCGCGTGGCGATCCACTGCCTGCGCCAGGTCGGCGATCGCATCTACCTGCTGGTCGACGACGCGATCTTCGAGCAGCCCACCGAGCTCTCGCGCATCGAGATCGCCGCGGTCGGGGGCAGCTGGGAGGAGATCGAGCGCGAGCTGGGCATGGTCGAGGGCACGCTCGTATCGACCGTGGCCGTGCACAACCGCCACGCCGCCCGGGGCGAGGACCCGCTGTTCCACAAGACCGCCAAGTGGCTCAAGTCGCTCGACGAGCCGCCCTTCGCCGCGCTGGCCTGCCACATCGGCCAGGCGTACTACCCCTTCTTCACCCTGGGCGGACTGCACACGCGGCCGACGGGCGAGGTGCTCGGCGTGGACGACGCCGTGATTGCCGGCCTGTATGCCGCCGGGCGCACGGCGTGCGGGCTGCCGCGCTCGGCCGAGGGCTACAGCTCGGGGATGTCGCTGGGCGACTGCACGTTCTTCGGCCGCCTGGCGGGTCGAAGCGCCGCGGGCGCAGCGCCGGGGGGCTGAGATCGGCCCGCGGGACCCCGGGCGCACGGGCGCGTGCGAGCTGCCGTCGCCACGGGGAGCCACAGCGTCTCTGGTAGGGTGCCGGGATCGCCGCGCGCCGCGCGCAGCGCGACCAGGAAGGGGATCCCATGAGCCAGTCGAGCCCGCACGACGAGCGCGCCCTCGACGTCCTGTCCACCCTGATGGGATCCGCGCAGGCCGCTCGCGACCTGTCCGGGAGCCTCGGGAGCCGCGGTGCGCACGGCCAGCTCGGCCATCACTGGGGCTTCGGCGCCATCTGGGGCCGCACCGAGCTCTCGCGGCGCGATCGCAGCCTGGCCGTGATCTCCTTCCAGATCGCGCACGAGCGCAACACGGAGCTGCGCTTCCACATCAACGGCGGGCTCAATCACGGCCTGAGCATCGAGGAGATCGACGAGACGATCGTCCAGATCTCCACCTACGGAGGCGCGGCCCTCGGGGTCGCCGCCATGAACGTCATGAGCGCGGTGGTGGCCGGGCGAGAGGGGACCGACACGCGGCACACGCCGCCCGCTCCCCTGGAGCCCAAGGACCCGGCCAAGCGACGGGCCGACGGGCTCGACGTGCTCGGGACCCTGCTGGGCCACCTGCCGCTGAGCCGGGAGCAGCTCGAGGCGAGCATCCTCGCAGAGGGCTTCATGGGTGAGCTGGTCCTCGACTGGGCCTTCGGCGACGTCTGGTCCCGACCGCAGCTCTCGCGCCGCGACCGCAGCTTCGTGGTGATCTCTGCGCTGGCCGCGCTGAGCCACCAGCACGAGCTCGAGATCCACCTGCAGGGCGCGCTCAATCACGGCGTCACTCGCACCGAGATCGAGGAGATCATGATCACGCTGGCGCTCTACGGTGGATTCCCGCTCGCGATCGATGGCCTGAGGCTGGCACGCCAGGTCTTCGAGCGCGCCGACGCTCCCGCCTAGCAGGCTGCGGCGACCCGCGCGTCGCGGCAGCACGCGGGGTCGCCGGGGCTGGCGTACAATCGAGGCCCGCTCCCCCGGAGCGCGGACGGAGGCCCCATGTCACGCATCGATCTGCCCCCGGGCGACGCCGACGAGACCGAGCGCCTGTTCAGCATGGCGCCCCACGTGAGCCAGGCCGCGGCCGGGCTGTCGTGGACGGTGTACGACCACAGCCGGCTGCCGGTGCGCCTGCGCGAGCTGATGCGCATGCGCATCGCGCAGATCAACGACTGCCACGTCTGACTGGACACCCGGGCGGCGCAGTTGGCGCCCCACGATCTGTCCGAGGAGCTCTACGCGGGCGTTGCCGACTGGGCGACGCACCCCGGCTACAGCGACGCCGAGCGCATCGCGATCGAGTACGCCGAGAAGTTCGCGGTGGACCACAAGAAGCTCGACGACGCCTTCTTCGCGCGCATGCGCGAGCACTACACCGACGAGCAGATCATGGAGATCTCCGTCTGCGTCGGCACCTGGCTGGCGCTGGGCCGCATCACCATGGTGATGGACGTCGACGTCTCCTGCCCGATCCGCCTGCCGCTCGAGGATCACGCGGAGTGAGCCGCGGGACACCAGCCTTCCAGAGCGGCCTAGGGCTGCAGGCGCTCGACGCGCCAGCCGGCGGCGCTGCGGCTCCAGAGCGCGCGGTCGTGGACGCGGGCGGGCCGGCTCACCCAGAGCTCGACGCGCTCGGCCGCCAGCACGTAGCCGCCCCAGCGATCGGGGCGCGGCACCTCGCCGGCCGGACCGCCGGCGCCGCCGAAGCGCTGCTCGACCGCCGCGAGCTTCTCGAGCAGCGCGGCGCGGCTCGCGATCGGCCGGCTCTGGTCACTGGCGCGCGCGGCCAGCCGTGCGTCGAGCGGACGCGAGGCGAAGTAGGCGTCGGAGTCCGCGTCGGCGGTGGGCTCGATCGCGCCCTCGACCCGCGCCTGCCGTCCGGGACCCGGCCAGTAGAAGACCGCGGCCGCACGCGGCCGGGCCGCCAGCTCGCGCCCCTTGCGACTGCTGCGATCGGTGTAGAAGACGAGCGCGCCGCGCGCCACGTCGATCTCCTTGCACAGCACCATGCGCACGGAGGGCGTGCCGTCGGCGTCGGCGGTCGCCAGCGCGATCGCGTGCGGATTCGGCTGCTGCGCGGCGGCGAACGCCTCGTCGAGCCAGCGCTTCAGGATCGGCAGCGGATCGCCGGGCAGGGGATCGCGCGCCAGCCAGGCGTCGGGGAGGGGGTCGGGCACCGGATCCGCGCCCGTCAGCCCGCGCTTCCGATCAGCTCGGGCCGGCCCGTCATGCCGGCGAACAGCAGGATCGCACCGAGCAGCAGCGCCGCGATCGCGTAGACGGTGATCGGCCCCGGGCGCGTGAGCGCCGTGATCAGGCGCAGGAACGGGGCCGGCCATGCGATCAGCACCAGCCCCTCGAGCGCGCTGATCCAGCCCAGCAGGCTGACCGTCACGGCGAGCGGATCGGTCCAGAGGTCGTGGATGATCGTCAGCGTCGCGCCCAGCGCGAAGGCGAGCACCCCCGTGATCGAGACCAGCGCCGGGGAGCCCGCGAGCTCGTCCAGCACGCCGCGCCAGCGCGCGGGCGCGGCGAGCAGCGAGATCCCCCCGGCCAGTGCGTAGACGCCGAACGCGGTCGCCAGCGAGAGCGTCAGGGCCGAGGTCGTGGTCAGCACGCGACGTCGCCGGGCTCAGGGAGCGACCGGACGCGGATCGAGCCGCACGGGCTTGATCGGCGCCCAGAGCAGCATGGTGCGTCCGACGTAGTACCCGGCACCGTCCCCCTTGCCCATCAGGCGGGTCATGCGCTCGACGGCCTCGCGCGTCTGCACGGGCACGGCCGTGAACGGCTCGGGATCGCCGTCCCGGATCAGCTCCACCTCCGGGTTGGCCTGCACGCGGCGGTACCAGCCCCGGAACCAGTGGCCCGACTCCACCCAGAGCTGGCCGTCGTCCTCGTGCAGGCTCAGCACCCGGTCCTGCGGCTCCCCGTCCGCGTCGTACGTGCGCAGGGTCGCGGTCGATCCCGCACGCGGCTGGAAGTAGCCGATGGCCGCGTCCAGGGCGAGCCCCAGGACGACGTACACGCCGAGCACGATCGCCAGGATGCGCACGACCTTCATCCGACACCTCCCGCGGCTCCCGTCAGCGCGGGAGCGGCTTCGCCCGCATGATAGGCCGCGTCGCGCAGCGTCGGGGCGCGGCGAGGTGCCCGGTCCCCGCGGGGCAGGTTCGGAGCCCCCGGCTCCGAGACGGGCGTCGCAACCCGACGTGGGGCCCGCCCCGCGGCCGCACCGGGCCCGCCGGGTGGCACGGCGCTTGCTCCGGACCCGGGTATGAACGACGTGGACCGGCGCGCCGCGCGCCCGCGCATCGAGGCCGCCGTGCGACACGCTCACGCCAGCGCCGCCCGGGTCACCGGCGACGGCCGGGCCGCGCAGTACATCCCCGAGCTGGCCAAGGCGGATCCGGGCCTGCTGGGCATCGCCGTGCACCCGCTGGACGACGAGCCCGTCCTGGCGGGCGACGTCGACGTGCCGTTCACCCTGCAGAGCGTCTCGAAGGTCCTCGCGCTGGCGCTGGTGCTGCGCCTCGAGAATGACACCTGGCTCGACGGCCTGGCGGTCGAGCCCAGCGGCGATGCCTTCCACTCGATCGTGCGCCTCGAGGAGGAGGCGGGCCGTCCGCGGAACCCGCTGATCAACGCCGGGGCCATCGCCGTCACCAGCCGGCTGCCCGGTGCGACGTCCCGGCAGAAGAGCCGGGCCTTCACCGAGTACCTGCGCGAGCTCGACGCGCGGCCCGCGTACCGCCTGGACCGCGACGTGTACCGCTCCGAGGCGCGCACCGGCGCGCGCAACCGGGCGCTCGCGCACTTCATGAACCACCACGGCCTCGTGGACGATCCGGACGTGGCCGTGGACGCGTACTTCCGGCAGTGCGCGACCACCATCTCGGCGCGGGAGCTCTCCGGGGCCGCGCTCTTCCTGGCCGGCCGGGGCACGGACCCGCGCTCCGGGCGCAGCTTCCTCGCCCGCGAGCAGACGCGCTCGGTCCTGGCGATCATGGCCATGTGCGGCCTGTACGACGAGGTCGGCCGCTTCGCGGTCCGCGTCGGGCTGCCGGCCAAGAGCGGCGTGAGCGGCTGCATCCTCGCGGTCGTGCCGGGCTCGATGACGATCGCGGTCTTCTCCCCGGGCCTGGGCGCCGAGGGCAACAGCGTCGCGGGCATGCGTGCGCTCGAGGTGCTCTCGAACGATCTGGAGCTCTCGCTGTTCGACTGATCCGCTCGCCCTCCGCGTGAAGGTCGGCCCCTGGCGTGATACAGAGGGGGCCCCGGACGGGATGGGAGTGGACGCATGGCGGGCTCGATCCGTTACGAGTGCAGCGAGCAGATCGCGACGATCACGCTCGACAACCCCGACGCGCGCAACGCGTTCGACTACCCGATGACGCAGGAGCTGCGGCGGCTCTGGAGCGAGATCGCGCGCGACCCGGAGGTCCGCTGCGTGATCGTCACGGGAGCCGGCGACCGCGCATTCTGCACCGGCTGGGACATCTCGTCGACCGCCTCGGGCGAGAGCCAGAAGTTCGCGAAGGTCGCGCGCAGGGAGGCCCCCTACAGCCAGATCACCGCGGTGCAGAACCGCTGCTGGACGCCGGTGATCACGGCGGTCAACGGGCAGTGCAACGGGGGCGGCCTGCACTTCCTGGCCGACACCGACATGGCCATCGCGTCGGAGAGCGCCACGTTCCTCGACACGCACTGCCAGAACGGCCTGGCCGCGACGCTGGAGATGGCCGGCCTGGCGCGGCGCATCCCGCTCGACGCGGTGTTCCGGCTGATCTACCTGGGCTCCGTCGAGCGCATGAGCGCGGCCGAGGCCCACCGCATCGGCCTGGTCGGCGAGGTCGTGCCGCACGAGCGGCTGATGGACCGCGCCCGCGAGCTCGCCGCGATCGTCTGCCGCTGGTCGCCGACCGCGCTCGCGCGCTCCAAGCAGGCGATCTGGGAGAGCCTGGACCACGGCCTCGAGCCCGGGCTCGACGTGGCCTACCGGCAGCTCGAGATCCACGCCGACCACCCCGACCAGACCGAGGGACCGACCGCGTTCTTCGAGAAGCGCGAGCCGCGCTGGGCGCCGTACGCTGCCGAGGGGACCGGGCAGGGCGAGCCGTGAGCTCCGGGCACGCGGCCGCGCGACCGGTGCTCGCGTCCTCCGTGGACGCGTGGCACGACGAGGCCGACGTGATCGTGGTCGGATACGGCGGCGCGGGCGCCTGCGCCGCGATCGAGGCCGCGCGCGGCGGTGCGCGCACGCTGGTGCTGGAGCGCGCGAGCGGCGGGGGCGGGACCACGGCCATGTCCGCCGGCCACCTCTACCTGGGCGGCGGCACGCGCGTCCAGAAAGCTTGCGGCTACGAGGATTCTGCCGAGAACCTCCTGCGATACTTGAATTTCTCGGCCGACGACCCCGACCCGGAGAAGTTCCGCCGGTACGCCGAGGGCAGCGTCGCGCACTTCGACTGGCTGGTGAGCCTGGGCGTGCCGTTCCGGGACTCGATTCACGAGGGCCGCACGTCGATGCAGCAGAGCGACGAGTGCCTGCTCTGGTCGGGCAACGAGAAGTCGTGGCCGCATCGCGAGGTCGCCACACCGGCCCCGCGCGGGCACAAGGTGGCCGCGGAGGGAGAGGGCGGCCCCCTGCTCTTCGCGCGGCTGCACGAGGCCGCGCTCGCCGCCGGAGCACGCGTGCAGTACGACACCCGCGCGCTCACGCTGGCCGTGGACGCATCGGGGGCGGTCTGCGGCGTCATCGCGCGCCGGGACGGCGAGACGCGCGCGCTCCGCGCCCGGCGCGGCGTGGTGCTGTGCACGGGCGGCTTCGCCATGAACCCGGAGATGTTCGCGCGCCACGTGCCGCGCCTGGCGGGCCGCGTGACCCCGATCGGCAGCCCGTACGACGATGGCTCGGGGCTGCGCATGGGAATGGGCGCTCGCGGCGCCGCCCTGCACATGGCCGACTACCACATCACGCTGCCGTTCTACCCGCCCGCCGGGCTGACCTTCGGCATCCTGGTCAACGCACAGGGGCAGCGCTTCGTGGGCGAGGACGCGTACCACGGGCGGATCGGCGAGGAGGCCAGCCTGCAGCCGGGCGGCGTCGTCTACCTGATCGCGGACGAGCGCTGCTTCGGTCGCCCGGAGATCGATGGCTTCGAGATCGCCGCGGTCGAGGAGAGCATCGCCGACCTCGAGTCCGCGCTGGAGCTGCCCGCCGGGATGCTCCAGCACACGGTGGAGTTCTACAACCGCGGCGCGCGCGAGGGCCGCGATCCGCTGTTCCGCAAGCAGGCGGCCTGGCTGCGCCCGCTGGAGCAGGGGCCGTTCGCGGCGCTGGACTGCTCGCTGGGCCGGGCACCGTACATGGCGTTCACGCTCGGCGGCCTGTGGACCCGGCCCACCGGCGAGGTGCTGACCGAGGACGGCGAGGAGATTCCGGGGCTGTACGCCGCCGGCCGCGCGAGCTGCGGCATCGCGCGCTCGGCCTCCGGCTACGCCAGCGGCACGTGCATCGGCGACGCCACCTTCTTCGGCCGGCTCGCGGGCGGCGCCGCGGCCCGCCGCACGGACACTGACGTATCATCGACGTCCCCAGGAGGTGACCCGTGAGTCCGCGACCGCACGACACGCACCCGGAGGGCCTGCGCCGGGCCGAGGAGAGCGCCTGATGGCGCGAGGCAGGGATCTCTTCGACCTGGGTGGCAAGGTCGCGATCGTCACCGGTGCGACCAAGGGCCTCGGGCGCTCGATGGCCCGCGGCCTCGCGGGCGCCGGCGCCACGGTGGTGGTGACCGGCCGCCGCCAGCCGGCCTGCGAGGCGGCCGCGGCCGAGCTGGCCGCCGAGGGCGGCGGCAAGCTGCTCGGAATCGCCTGCCACATGGGCGACTGGGAGCAGATCGAGGCGCTGGTCGCGCGCGTCCGCGACGAGCTGGGCCGGATCGACGTGCTGATCAACAACGCGGGCATCAACCCGGCGTCCGTGCCACTGACCGAGGTCACCACCGAGTACTGGGACAAGGTCTACGGCGTCAACCTCAAGGGACCGATGCGCCTGGCCGCGCGGGTGGCGCCGCTGATGGCCGAGCGCGGCGGGGGCAGCATCATCAACGTGACGACGGCCGGCGCCTACTTCGGCGGCGCCGGCGTGGGCGTGTACACCTCGTGCAAGGCGGCCCTGGTCAACCTGACCAAGACCATGGCCGTCGAGTGGGCGTCGCAGGGCGTGCGCGTGAACTCGATCGCGCCCGGGCCCTTCATGTCCGAGATGATGGAGGGCGCCGAGCGCGGGCAGCCCGGGTACCAGAAGGGGGCCGCCTCCGCGACGCTGCTCAAGCGGATCGCGGACTGCGACGAGATCATCGGCACGGCCCTGTACCTGGCGAGCGACGCCTCGTCCTTCCTCACCGGCGAGGACATCAAGCTCACCGGGGGCATGCAGCTCGTGTGAATCCATGCAGTGGGTCTTACCCACTTGAAAAGTGGGCAAGACCCACTAGATTCATGGACATGGCCTCCCTGGCGCGACGGCCCGACGGTCGCATCGAGATCCGCGAGACCGTGAGCACCCCGAAGGGCCCGCGCTCCCGGACCCTCGCGGGCTTCCGCGGCGTGCTGACGCCCGACGTCCTGGCACGCGCCGGGGGACGCGCCACCCAGCCCTTCGATGCGGAGGCCGTGGCGGCCCGGGCACACGAGCTCGGCGTGCCGGTGAGCGGGCAGGGCGCCAGCTCCGCGGCCACGCAGCTCCTGGGCCTGCTGCGCCGGGGCGCCGCCCTCGACCCCGTGCTGGCCGGCGCCCTGCGGGAGGCGCTGGCGGACGTGAGTGCCCGGGAGCCCCCCGCGCAGCTGGCCGAGGTGATCGAGTGGGTGGGGGCCAGCGACCGCGAGCGGGGCGAGGCGCTGCGCGGCCTGCTGCGCGTGTCCGACCGGATCGTCGCGTCGCGGCCGGCCGGGCGCCAGCGGCGGCGACGGCGCTTCCCGCGCTTCGACTCGCGCGACCGGGCGGCCTGATGCCGGGCGCGCCGCTGCTCGACGAGAAGATCCTCGCGATCCAGCGGATCCTCGACCAGGAGGCGGTCCCGCACGCGTTCGGCGGCGCTCTCGCGCTGGCCTACTACGCGACCCCGCGCGGCACCATCGACATCGACGTGAACGTCTTCGTCGAGCCCGAGCAGGGCCCGGCCGTGCTCGACCTGCTGGCCTCCATCGGTCCGGACCGGGCCACGGCCGCCGAGCGCCGGCGCCTGGCGACGTCCGGACAGCTGCGCCTGTTCTGGGACCGCACGCCGCTGGACCTGTTCTTCTCGTACGACCCGCTGCACGATGCCTGCCTGCGGCGCCGCCGCAGCGTTCCGTTCGGCGGCAACAGCCTGCGCATCCTCAGCGCCGAGGACCTGGCCGTCTTCAAGGTCCTGTTCGACCGCGACAAGGACTGGCGCGACCTCGAGGAGCTGCTCTTCGCCCAGGGCGAGGCCTTCGACGCGGCGTACGCGCTGGGCTGGCTGTCCCGGATCCTCGAGGATGGCGATCAGCGCCTGCGGCAGTTCCGGGAGCTCCTGGCCTGACCCGGGCAGGGAATCCGGGCCTCGTCATGATTTAACATAATCAGACTTATCAGAAGCAATGGAGCCGGCCCGGGGCGCCCCGGCGGTCCCCGCGTTCCTGGCTGGACAAGCCGCCCCCCAGAGCCGACCCTCCGCCCGCCCCGCAAGGCTCGGACCGTGCCGCAGCCCGCCGGGCCGGAGCTCCCATGCACGCCAAGCGGTACGTCGTGATGGGCGCCGGCGAGGTCGGCAGCTACCTCGCCCGGACGCTCTCGGCCGAGGGCCACGAGGTGGTCCTGATCGACAGCGACCCCGCCAAGCGCCAGGTCGTGGAGGAGCAGCTCGACGCCAGCTTCGTGCTGGGCAACGGCACGCACATGCAGACGCTCGAGGCCGCCGAGGCCGGTGCCTGCGAGCTCTTCATCGCCGTGAGCTCCTCCGATGAGGCCAACCTGGCGGCGTCGCTCCTGGCCAAGCGCGCCGGCGCGGGCCGCACCGTCGTGCGGCTGGCCACGTCGGAGGACGTGACCCGCTACGGCCGGACCTACGAGCAGGCCTTCCAGGCCGATCTGCTGCTGTCCACGCAGCTGCTCACCACGACGCGGATCCTCAACCACGTGCTCGGCTACAACACGCTCGAGATCGAGTACCTGGCCGGCGGCGCCCTGCAGGTGCGCCGGATCCACGTCGAGCCCGGGTCGGTGCTGCACCGCCAGCGGCTCGCCGACGTGGAGCTGCCGCGCGACAGCCTGGTGCTGGCCTTCATCTCGGGAAACCGGGTGGTCGTCCCCACGGGCTCCGATCGCGCGCAGCCGGGTGACGACGCCCTGGTGCTGGCCACCACCGAGGCCATCGACGAGGTCGAGCGCCGCGTCAGCCGCCACGCCCGGCGCCTGGGCCTGGTGGTGCTGGCCGGTGGCGGGGACACCGCCCACGCCGTGGCCGCGAGCCTGCGCCACGACGTGCGCACGCTGCGCATCATCGAGTCGAATCTGGGTCGCGCCGAGGAGCTGGCGGCGGCCTTCCCGGACTACGAGATCGTGCACGCCGACGCGACCGACATGTCGGCGCTGGCGGCCCAGGGCGTGGGCAGCGCGCAGTCGTTCATCGCGCTGACGGGCCACGACGAGGCCAACCTGATGGCCTGCCTGCTCGCGCAGGAGCTGGGTGCGCGCCAGCTCACCGCGCTGGTGCAGAAGAGCGAGACCTCCACGCTCTGGCACAAGGTCGGCCTGCTCGACATCGTGTCGCCGCGGCTGCTCGCCGGCGAGCGCATCCGCAGCTACATCGACAGCGGCTACGAGGGGCGCATCATCTCGTTCGAGAACGGCGCCGCGCAGTTCGTGCAGCGGCGCGTCGAGCAGCACAGCCCGACCGCCGGGAGCCAGCTCGCCGACGTGCAGATCCCCCAGGGGCTGATCGTGGCCGCCGTCCTGCGCGGGGGCCGCGCCGTGATCCCGCGCGGCGACCAGCGGCTGCAGGTCGGCGACGACGTGATCCTGTTCGTCCACGAGTCCGAGGCGAAGCTCGCTCACCTCCTCTTTCCCGGCAGGGACGACGCCCCCGGGGCCTGACGGCCATGAATCGCGGCCGCGTCCTGCACATCCTGGGGCTCCTGCTGCTCGTGCTCGCCGGCGCGCAGCTGCTGCCCCTGCTCTGGTGCCTGACCCCCGCGACCGCCGCCTCGGCGCCCGGATTCGCGACCGGCGTCGCGGCGACCGCCCTGCTGGGCGCGGTGTTCCGGTGGCTCGGCGATCGCGAGGGCGAGCTGTACCGCCGCGACGGGGTGCTGATCGTGGTCGGCGCCTGGGTACTGGCCTCGCTCAGCGGCGCGATCCCCTACCTGGTCACCGGCGCGATCCCCGACCCGGTGGACGCGCTGTTCGAGTCCGCCTCGGGGTTCACCACGACCGGGGCCTCGATCCTCACCGACATCGAGGCGCTCCCGCGGCCGCTGCTGTTCTGGCGCAGCTTCACGCAGTGGCTCGGGGGCATCGGCATCGTGGTGCTCTTCGTCGCCCTGCTGTCCGAGCTCGGGCCCGGCGCGCGCTTCCTGTTCAAGCTCGAGGTACCCGGGCCGAAGGCCGAGATCCTGCACCCGCGCGTGCAGGAGACGGCCGCGGCACTGGCGCGCATCTACGGCGTGCTGACCCTGCTGCAGATCGCGGTGCTGCTCGTGCTCGGCCTCGACCTCTTCGACGCCGTCACCCACACCTTCTCGACGGTCTCGACGGGGGGCTTCTCGCCGCACGCCGACTCCGTGGGGCACTTCGGTTCCGCCGTGCAGCTGACGATCGTGCTGTTCATGCTGGCCGCCGGCATCAACTTCTCGCTGTACCACACGCTGCTCCGGCGTCGCGATCCGCGCGTGCTGCGCGACGTGGAGCTGCGCGTTTACCTGGTGCTCGTGATCGCGGCCAGCGTGGTGGTCGCGCTCGACCTGCTGTTTGCCGATCGGGGCGCCGGCGTGGCCGTCGCGATCGACGCGCTGTTCGCGGTCGTCTCGGTCATCACGACCACCGGCTTCGCGACCGCGGACTTCGCCACCTGGCCCGGGCTGGCGCAGGCGGTACTGCTCGCGCTGATGCTCGCGGGCGGCTGTGCCGGCTCGACGGCCGGCGGCGCCAAGATCGTTCGCGTGCTGATCGCCTGGCGGGCCGCGATGCGCGAGGTGCGGCTGACCTTCAACCCGGCTTCGGTGATCGCCGTCGTGGTGGGCCGCGACGTCGTGCCCGAGTCCTCGGTGCGCAGCGTCGTGGCGCTCCTGGTGCTCTGGATGCTGGCGTGGGGTGCGGGCGCCCTGGCGCTGAGCGTGGGCGACCCCGACATCGCAACGGCGGCCAGCGCGTCGATCGCGACCCTGTCGAACGTCGGTCCGGGCCTGGGCCTGGTCGGCCCGTACGGCGGCTTCGCCTTCTTCGCACCGTGGCAGAAGTGCGTGATCGTCGGGCTGATGTGGCTCGGGCGCCTGGAGTTCTTCGCCCTGCTCGCCCTGCTCCAGCCGCGCTTCTGGCGCGCCTGAGAGCGCCGCCTCCGGCTCAGAGCAGGACCAGCAGACCCAGCGCGGCCCCGGCCCCGATCCAGCCGTTGCGCCGCAGCGCATCGGGCGTGAGGCCCGCGAAGCTCCCTGCGTTGGACGCGCCCGCGTAGCTGCTCCGGATCACCGGGATCTCGGTGGTGCTGGCGAAGACCGCGAAGCCGAAGGCACCGCAGACCAGCGCGACGCGGCCCGGGGTCTCGAGCGGGAGCGCCAGCGCGAGCCCGAGCACCAGCGCCCAGTGCGCCAGGTTGCCGCCGATGCCCATGCCGCGGAACGCCGCGACGCTGCCGCGCTCCATGTCGAACTCGAACAGCGGGAACACGCTGCGAAGCGAGCGCGTCGGCGCGATGCCGCCCGACAGCCGCGCGCCCGCGAAGTGCCCCCACTCATGCGCCAGGAACGTCAGGGCGGCACCCACCAGCAGCCCGTCGAGCAGCGAGAGCAGCGCCGCCAGACGCAGACCGGTGGCGCCGTACCAGGCATCGGCGGCGGCCCAGAGCGAGAGCGCGGCCAGCGCGAGCGCCAGGTCGCGCAGGCCGAGCTGCCAGACCGGTGCGCCGTCGGCCGCTGCCGCGGGCGCGGCCGTGTCGCCCGTCCCCTGCTCGTTGTCGGGCGTCATCGCGGTGCCGCGTTCAGCGGAGAGGTGACCTGCTGGAAGGTCTGGCTGAGGGACGTGACCACGTCGATCACCGTGGGCAGCGAGGAGCGCGCGGCCTCCTCGAGCGCCGGCCGGAGCTCGGCCGGCTTCTCGACGCGGACGCCCGCGCAGCCCATCGCGCGCGCGATCGCCGCATGGTCGAACTCGCGGAAGTCGCAGGCGATGTTGCGATCGCCCTGCCCGTGCTTCACCCAGCCGAGCGCCGCGTTGTTGAAGACCACGACCGTGATCGGCAGCTCCTCCTCGAGGGCCGTCATCAGGCCGTTCATGCCGATGGCGAAGCCGCCGTCGCCGCAGACCGCGACCGCCGGCCGGCCGGGCGCCACCACCTTCGCGGCCAGCGCTGCCGGGATCGCGTACCCCATCGCGCCCACGCCCGCCGGCTGCAGGAAGCCCCCGGCGATCCGCGTCTGGTAGTAGTGCGTCATGAACAGGCGGTTCTCGCCGGCGTCACAGGTCAGCGTCGCGTCGGGCGGAAGGGCCTCGTGCAGCTCGCGGATGATGCGCTGCGGCAGGATCGGCGCGGCGTCGGAGCGATACTCGGGCACGTCGAAGAAGCCATGCTTGCCGCGCGCGGTCTGCAGTGCGGCGCTGCGCCGGGAGCGATCGTCCACCGACACCAGACCGGGGGCCCGCAGCTCCCCGGCGAGCTGCTCGAGGACCTGCGCCGCGTCGCCCAGGATCGCCTGCGCCACGGGGTAGGTCCAGGCCGCGTTGCGCGGCTCCACCTCGATCTGGATCAGCGTCTGGCGGCGCGGGTCGAGCAGCTGCGGGTTCTCGAAGGCCGTGTCGGTCGGCGCCAGCTTCGAGCCGACGGCCAGCACGACGTCGGCCTCGCCGATCACGGCGTTCGCCAGCGCCGTGCCGAAGTTCCCGTACGTGCCCAGCGCCAGCTCGTGCGTCTCGGGGAAGGTCCCCTTGCCCGCGGCGCTGGTCGCGACGGGCGCACCCAGGGCCTCGGCCACCGCGCGCAGCTCCTCGTACGCCCGGGCGATCCGCACTCCGTTGCCGGAGATGATCACCGGTCGCTCGGCCGCCGCCAGGCTGCGCGCCGCCTGCGCCACGGCGTCGGCGTCGGCGCGCGCGACGCGGGGCGACAGGTACGACCCGGTCGCGTACAGCGCCGGTCGGCTCTGCGGGCCGACGCGGCCGCGAAGCGCGCTGCTGTGATACAGGACCGCGACCGGACCGGGCTCCCCCGCGAGCGCGTGCTTGATGCCCAGCTGCGTGCACTGCACGGCCTGCTCGGGGCTGGTGGCCACGAAGACCGCCTTGGTGAACCCGCCGAAGGCCTGCGGCGCGTTCCAGGTGCCGTACTCGCCGGTGCCCGCCTGGTAAGGACCGTGATGGGAGAACGGCGCGTTGTCGCTCAGGTCCGCCAGCAGGAGCATCGGACTGCTGGCCATGTGGCCCTCGATCGCGCCGAGGCTCGAGTGCACCATGAACGCGCCCTGCCCGATCGCCACGCCCGGACGCCCGGTGAGCCGCCCGTAGACCTCCGCCATCACGCCTGCGCGCGACTCCTCGCGCACGAGCACGGTGCGGATCGTGGAGGCGTGATCGTACAGCGCGTCGAAGATGCGCCCGGTGAGACCCCCGGGCATGCCGAAGACGTGATCGATGCCGGCCTGCTCGAGCACCGTGACGATACCCTCGCCGGGGGAGACCTCGCGGTCCAGGAGCAGCTCTGCCATCGCGTCGTCCCGTCCTCGACTGTTCGCCATCAGCCCTCACGGCCAGCGCGGCCTCCGCGCCCGACCGCCGGCGAGCGTACCACGGGTCCCACCCCGGCTCGCATCCCGCTGCGGGCCAGCGCATCATGGGGCCCCACCGAGGAGATCGTCCTGGGCCTCGTCAACCGACAGATCGCGCTCGCGGCCTACCCCGAGGGCACGCCCCGCCCGTCGGACTTCGCGCTGCGGGAGGCGCCGCTGCCCGGGCCCGAGCGGGGTCAGCTGCTGTGCCGCACGCTCTACCTCTCGCTGGATCCGTACATGCGCGTGCCGATCCTGCCGCCGGAAAGCCACGTGCCGCGCGGGGGCGCCGGCCTCTCGCCCGGCGACCTGATGCTCGGCGGCGCCGTCAGCGAGGTGATCGAGTCGCGGCATCCCGGCTGGGCACCCGGCGACATCGTCGAGGGGCGGACCGGCTGGCAGACGCACCTGATCAGCGATGGCCAGGGCCTGCGTCGCGTCGATCCGGAGCTCGCACCGATCTCGACCGCGCTCGGAGTGCTCGGCATGCCGGGCTTCACGGCCTGGGTGGGACTGGAGCGCATCGGTCGCCCGCAGCCGGGCGAGACCGTCGTCGTCTCGGCGGCGTCGGGCGCGGTCGGCTCCCTGGTCGGACAGCTCGCGCGCCTGGGGGGCTGCCGCGCCGTCGGGATCGCCGGGGCCCGGAGCAAGTGCGTGTACGTGCGCGGCGAGCTCGGCTTCGACGCCTGCGTCAGCTACCGGGCCGGGCAGCTCGCCGCCGACCTCGCCGCCGCCTGTCCCGAGGGGATCGACGTGTACTTCGACAACGTGGGCGGCGACGTGCTCGAGGCCGTGGTGCCGCAGCTCAATCCGTTCGCGCGCGTGGCGGTCTGCGGCCGCATCTCGCACCTGAACGAGCAGGCGCCGCCCGCGGGGCCCGACCGGCTCGGCGAGCTGCTGGGCGAGATCCTCACCCGGCGGCTGACGATCCAGGGCTTCACGCAGGGCGACTTCGCGGGCGCCTTCGACGACTTCCTGGCGCGCGTCGGCCCACTCGTGCGCTCCGGGGAGATCCGGTACCGCGAGGACGTGGTCGAGGGCCTCGAGAACGCCCCGGCGGCGTTCGGGCGCCTGTTCGAGGGCACGAACTTCGGCAAGCTCCTGGTGCACGTGGCCGACCCCGGCACCGCCCGCTGAGGCGAGCGCGCCGCGCGGGGGTTTGGAACCCTACCCCGCCGTGAGCGCCCTGCCCCGGACCCTGCTGGTGCCCAGCGCGCGACTCGCGCGCCGCACCCCGGCGCAGGTGAGCCGCGAGCTGCGCGAGCTGCTGCGCGGCGGCGCGCCGTTCGAGATCGGCGGCAGCGCCCGCAGCAGCCCGGCACGGCTGCTGGCGCGCTACCCGGCCCGGGCGAAGCTCTCGCTCTTCGACACCACGTTCTACCTGTCGGCACCGCGGCAGAATCCCGACCTGCGCTTCTGCGTCAGCTACGTGGTGCAGCCGCGCGCGCGCGGCGGTGGGCCCGCGGTCTTCGCCCGCATCTTCTACAAGGACGTGTCGCTGCTCTGGCGCTCCGCGTCGCACTACCTGAATCAGCCGTGGGGCAAGTGGATCGGCAAGGGCGCGGTGCGCAGCACCGAGCAGGACGGCTACATCGTCGAGAGCTCGGCCGAGGAGACCACGGACCTGCCGCTGGAGATCCAGACCGCCCTGGAGCTGTACAACCAGGGCGCGCAGCGCGTTCCCACCGACCACGTGGCGGTCGAGCGGGTGCTACGCCGGGGACCCGAGGGCCGGATCGAGCCCTACCGGGACT
Source organism: Deltaproteobacteria bacterium (assembly GCA_029261925.1). Taxonomy (GTDB): domain Bacteria; phylum Myxococcota_A; class UBA9160; order SZUA-336; family SZUA-336; genus JAGWBS01. Next base: position 52,658 of record JAJDAJ010000020.1, read on the forward strand.
TCAGCGGACCGCGCGAGCGCGCAGCAGCCCGCCGCGGGGGCCGCATCAACGGCGGACGACCGGTCGCGCGCTTCACGCGCCGGGGCGACCCGGGCTCGCTGCGCTTCGCGCGCGGCTACGAGCCGGACCTGCGCGACGGTGTGGTCGAGCGCGCCGTCACCACCAGCCGCCTGTACGGCGGGCGCGTGCGTCGCTTCCGCATCCTGTCGACCAACCAGCGCATCCAGTACATGTTCTTCGCCGGACGCCGGCAGGTCTGGATCGGACCGCCGCAGGCCACCACGACGGAGCTGATGAGCTTCGGAGTGCGCACGGTCGACGTGCGCTGCGACGAGTGGCTGTGCATCCCCGCGTTCGAGTACCACTTCATCGACGAGAGCCTCGACCCCCCTGCCCTGCACAGCCAGATCCCCGAGGGCTTCGCCGGGGAGCCCAGCGAGGTGGACCCGATCCGGGCCGACGCCTCGGCCTGGCTGGAGCGCCTGCCGGTGGTGCGGGACTTTCGCCGCGAGATTCTCGGCAGACGCCGCAACTCCCCGGGCCGCCGGCGGTTGTGACCCGTTGACCCCGGGGCCGTGGGGTGGTCCACTGTCCCGCGGGCACACGAGGAGGGCGATGGGGATGCGCAAGCTTGTTCTGGGGATGGGGCTGGGAATCGGGCTTCTGGCCGGGCTCTCGCTGCTGGGGGCGAGCCAGGCCGAGGCGGCGGTCACCATGAGCGGCGACGAGTGCGGCCCGGAGGCGCCCTGCGTCTTCGAGTGCTTGCAGGTATGGAGCGACACCGTCCAGGCCTGCATCGCCGCCGGAGAGCCCCGTGCGGCCTGCTGGTCGCGCGGTCAGATGGCACGTGAGATCTGCGTGCTGGAGCGCTGCGAGCCGGGTCCGCGCTGCGAGAAGCGCTGCGCCTGGCGCGCCCAGCACCTGTTCTGGCGCTGTCTGGAGTCCGGCCAGCCGCGCGAGGTCTGCGTGGAGCACGCGGGCTCGGCGCTGCGCACCTGCATCGCTCGCTACTGCGAGCCCTGCGCGTGTCCGAGGATCTACGCGCCGGTCTGCGGTGCCGACGGCATGACCTACCCGAACGCCTGCGAGGCCCGCTGCGCCGGCGTCGACATCGCGCACGAGGGCGAGTGCCGCGAGGACATGTGCCGCTCCAACAAGGACTGCGCGGACGGCGAGGTCTGCCACCCGCGACAGCACGAGTGCATGCCCGAGTGCTCGATCGCCTGCCTGGTGCCCGATCCGGTCTGCGGCGTGGACGGCAACACGTACGTCTGCGGTGTGGAGGACGCGTTCTGCCACGGCGTGGACGTGGCCCATCCGGGGCCCTGCCGCGAGCCCTGCTTCTGCCCGCAGATCTATGACCCGGTCTGCGGTGCGGACGGCAGCACCTACGGGAACGCCTGCGAGGCGCGCTGCGCCGGCGTGGAGATCACGCACGACGGCGAGTGCGGCCTCTGCGCGCAGCTCGGTGTCCCGTCGGAGGTCTGCCCCCTGATCCTCTGCGCCCCCGAGGGCGGGGACCCGGTGTGCGGAAGCGACGGCGCGACCTACCCGAACGCCTGCATGGCGTGCTGCGGCGCCGGAGTCGAGGTCGCGCACGAGGGCGAGTGCGCGCCCCGCTAGGGAGCCACCGCCGACTGCACGAGCAGTGTGACGATCCCCGGGGCGGCGCCCGCGCCGTCCCGGGGATCCTGGCCACACGGGAGCGGGCTTGCGCGTCTACCTGACGCTCGACTTCCGGAACGACCCCGCGCGGCGGCGCCCCTGGCGCGAGTTCTGGGAGGACGGCCTCTGGCTGCTCTGCGAGGCCGAGGCCATGGGCTTCGACGGCGTGCTCGTGCAGGAGCACTTCTTCCAGCCCGACGGCTACGGCCCGTCGATCACCGCCTTCCTGACGCTGCTGGCGGAGCGCACGCGGCGCGTGCGCATCGGTTCCTACCTGCACATCCTGCCGCTGCACCACCCCGCGCGCCTGGCCCAGGAGTGCGCGGTGCTCGACCACCTCAGCGAGGGCCGACTCGACGTGACCGTGGGGCTCGGGCACAGCCTGGCGGAGTACCGCGCCTTCGGCGTCGACCCGCGGCGGCGGCCCTCGCGCATGGAGGAGGGCCTGCAGCTGCTCAGGCTCGCCTGGACCGAGCACCCGTTCAGCTTCCGCGGTGCCCACTACGCGGTCGACAACCTCGAGGTACGGCCCGAGCCGCTCCAGCAGCCCCATCCCCCGCTCTGGGTCGGCGTCACGAGTGCGGCTGCCGCGGAGCGCGCGGGGCGCCACGGCACACACCTGGCCGCCGCCTCGACCGAGCCCGAGGTGTACCGCGCCTATCGCGACGGCCTGGCGAGCGGCGGCCACGACCCCGCCGCGGCGCGCGTCTCGGGCACGCTCACCCTGACCGCGACGCGCGAGGATCCCGAGCGCGTCTGGCAGCGCAACCGCCGGCTTTACTTCGACCGCTGGGATTTCTACCGGCGCATCCGCGAGGAGCTCGGCGATCCCGCCCTGGCGGTCGCCGCGTCCCGCAACGGCGAGACGAGCCGCGAGGCGGCCCCGAGCCCCGAGACCTACCGCGGCAACGAGCTGATCGGCGAGCCCGCGGTGCTGCTGGCCGCGCTCGAGCCGCTGGCGCGCGACCTCGGCTGGACCGACTTCGTGCTCAACGGCCCGGCCTCGGGCATCGACTGGCGCGGCGAGGGCCACGCCAGCGTGAAGCTCTTCGCGGAGCAGGTCCTGCCCGTGCTGAAGGGCTGGACGCCCTGAGCCAGCCTCCGGGCTGGCCTGCTAGCGCAGCCAGCCGGGCGGCACGTCGGCCCGGCGAGCCTCGTGCTGGAGCGCGCCGAGCTCGTCCTCGAGCGCCTCGGCCTGCTCCTCGTAGCGCTCGATCTGGCGCTCGAGGCTCTCCTCGCGCGCCGAGACCGAGCGGTCGAACGAGGCCGGGAGCGACCAGATCTCCTCGCGCTTGCGCTCGATGCTCGCCTCGAGCTGCTCGATGCGCTGCTCGAGCGAGCGCGCCTCGGCACGCCACTGCGCCTCGGTCCGACCACCGCGCCGCTCGGCCCCGTCGCCGGGATCGAGCTCGATGGACAGGTCACACGCGGCGAGCAGCGCCGCAGCCAGGATCAGCCAGCGAAGTCCGTGCATGCCGGGCGTTTCGGCCGCCGCCCGCGCGGTCCTGAGCGTGGCGAGCCCTTCGGCTGCGGTGCACGTGCGTCACCCGACGACGCGCGCGCGTCTCAGGGCGCCACGGAGTCGGGCCGCTCGAAGCCGGCCGGTCGGTAGACCCCGACGCAGAGATTCTCGTGCATGCCGTGGCCGATCTCCCCGCTGTCGAGCTCGAAGCGACACAGGGTCTCGTTGAGGCCGACCCACGGCGCGCGCGCCCCGGGCGTGCTCATGTCATGCACCACGCCCTCGACCTTCAGCGGGCCCTGGTAGACCCCGTGGCCCCACTCGCCGTCGTAGCGATAGCCCGAGCCCGCGAACAGGTACAGCGTGCGCAGGGGAATGCTCGTGGCCCGGATCTCCTGGCCCGAGGGGTGGGTCAGGCGCGTCACCGCGCGCTCGATCTCGCGGGTGCCCGACCGGTAGGTGATGTCGATCTCGGCGTGACCGAGCGCCTCGACCCCCTTGTCGACGCCGAGGTTCCAGACGCGAGCCGCCTCCTCGACGATCCGGTTGCCATCGCCGTCCTCATCGACCATGAGCCGCCTGCGGCCACTACCCGCACATGCGAGCCAGCCCCCGCTGGCCTATCGTTGCCCGGCCCCCGCAGACCATGCCCGTGCTGCAATCCTCCATCGAATCCGGCAGCGAGGCCTGCCGGGCCAATCGAGAGGCCTATCAGGCCCTGCTCGCGACGCTGCGCGCTCGCCAGGCTCACGTGGTGGACGGGGGTCGCGAGCGCGCCATCGAGCGGCATCGATCCCGGGGCAAGTACCTGCCGCGCGAGCGCATCGACATGGTCGTCGACGCCGGCACGCCGTTCCTGGAGCTCTCCACGCTGGCCGGCTTCGGTCAGTACGACGACGAGGTCCCCGGGGCGGCCATCGTCACCGGGATCGGCATCGTCGCCGGGGTGCCGTGCATGTTCATCGCGAACGACGCCACGGTGAAGGGCGGCACGCTGCTGCCCGCCTCGATCAAGAAGCACGTGCGCGCCCAGCAGATCGCCGAGGAGAACCGCCTGCCGACGATCTACCTCGTCGACAGCGGCGGCGCATTCCTGCCGCTGCAGGACGAGGTGTTCCCCGACAAGGACCACTTCGGCGGCACCTTCTGGCGCCAGGCCCGGATGTCCGCGGCGGGGCTGCCGCAGCTCTCGGTCGTGCTCGGCGGCTGCACGGCGGGCGGCGCGTACGTGCCCGCGCTCAGCGACGAGGTCGTGATCGTCAAGGGCATCGGCCGCATCTTCCTCGGGGGACCCCCGATCGTGAAGGCCGCGCTCGGCGAGGTCATCGACGCCGAGAGCCTGGGGGGCGCCGAGCTGCACACCTTCGAGTCCGGCGTGGCCGACCACATCGCGTACGACGAGCCCGAGGCCTACGGCATCCTGCGCGACATCGTGGCGGGCCTGAACCAGCCCGGCATCGCGGCACCGCCCCACGCGCCGGGCCCTCCCCTGCTGCCTCCCGAGAGCATCGGCGCCGTGATCCCCCACGACGCGCGCGTGCCCTTCGACGTGCGCGAGGTGATCGCGCGGCTGGTAGACGGCTCGGAGCTCCAGGAGTTCAAGCCGCGCTGGGGCGAGTCGCTGGTCACCGGAACCGCGCGCCTGCACGGCTACCCGGTCGGGATCGTGGCCAACAACGGCATCATCTTCGCCGAGTCCGCGCTCAAGGCCACACAGTTCATCGAGATGTGCGGCCAGCGGCGCGTCCCCCTGCTCTTCCTGCAGAACACCTCGGGCTACATGGTCGGGCGCGACTCCGAGATCGCCGGCATCGCGAAGCACGGCGCGAAGATGGTCAGCGCCGTGGCGAACGCCAGCGTGCCGAAGCTGACGGTCCTGGTCGGCGGCTCGTACGGCGCGGGCAACTACGGAATGTGCGGCCGCGGCTTCCAGCCGCGCTTCCTGTTCGCCTGGCCGAACTCGCGCATCGCCACGATGAGCGCCCAGACGGCCCAGACCGTGCTGGTCGACGTGCGCCGCGGCGGCCTCGACGCCGGCAGCGTCGACGAGGCCGAGATCGAGGCGCTGCGCCGCGAGGTCGGTGAGCAGTACGAGCGGCAGAGCGATCCCTACTACGCGACCTCGCGCATCTGGGACGACGGCCTGATCGAGCCCGGGCAGACCCGCGACGTGCTCGGACTCTGCCTCGCACTGGCGGCCCGGGCGCCCGGCACCCCGGGACCCTTCCGCGTGTTCCGGATGTGAGGGGGCCCGCGTGTTCCGCCGCGTCCTGATCGCCAACCGCGCCGAGATCGCCCTGCGCGTGATGCGTACCTGCGCGCGGCTCGGCGTGGAGACCGTGGCGGTTCACTCGGCGGCGGACGCCGACGCGCTGCACGCGCGCTCGGCCGACCGCGCGCTCGCGCTGGCCGGCGAGCGCCCGGGCGAGGGCTACCTCGACGTCGAGCAGCTGGTCGCGGCCGCGCGCAGCAGCGGCGCCGACGCCCTGCACCCGGGCTACGGCTTCCTCTCGGAGAGCCCCACGCTCGCACGCGCCTGCGAGGCCGCCGGCATCGTCTTCGTGGGCCCGCACGTCGAGGCGCTGCGGCGCATGGGCTCGAAGATCGAGGCGCGACGCATCGCGGCGGCGCACGGGGTACCGGTGGTGCCCGGATACGATGGCGATGCCCAGGACGACGCGACGCTGAGCGCGGCCGCCCGCGAGATCGGCTTCCCGGTGATGATCAAGGCCAGCGCGGGCGGCGGGGGGCGCGGTATCCGCATCGTCGAGGACCCCGCGGCCCTCGAGCGCGCCTGCGCGCAGGCGCGCAGCGAGGCCGAGCGCGCCTTCGGCGACGGCAGCCTGATCGTGGAGCGCTACGTGCGCCGGCCGCGCCACGTCGAGGTGCAGCTGGCCGGCGACCGCCACGGTCAGCTGCTGCACCTCTTCGAGCGCGACTGCTCCGTGCAGCGTCGCCACCAGAAGCTGGTCGAGGAGGCGCCGGCGCCCGGCCTCGACCCCGGCCTGCGCGAGCGCCTGCTCGCGGCTGCACTGAAGCTCGGCCGCGCGATCGGCTACGACTCGGTCGGCACGGTCGAGTTCGTGCTCGACGCCGCCGCCGGCGAGGCCTTCTTCTGCGAGATGAACACGCGGCTGCAGGTCGAGCACCCGACCACCGAGCACGTGACCGGCCTGGACCTCGTCGAGCTGCAGCTGCGCGCGGCCGCAGGCGAGCCGCTCGGGCTCACCCAGGACGACGTGCGCCTGCAGGGCTGGGCGATCGAGGTGCGGCTCAACGCCGAGGACCCGTCGCGCGGCTTCGCGCCGCGCACCGGTCGGATCGCGCGCGTGGACTGGCCCACCGAGCCCAACCGCACCGGAACCTCCGCGCCGGTGCGCGTCGACACCGGCTTCGAGAGCGGCAGCGAGATCAGCGCCCACTACGACTCGCTGGTCGCGAAGCTGATCACCTCGGGGGCGACGCGCGAGCAGGCGCTGGGGCGCATGCGCGAGGCGCTCGACGACACCCTGCTGATCGGGCCCGGGACCAATGCCGGGCTGCTGCGCGCGCTCGTGGCGCACCCCGCCTTCGTCGCGGGCGAGCTGACGACCGGATTCCTAGAGCAGCACCTCGCGGATGGCTTCGAAGCCGCTGATTCCGGAGAGCTTCCGGATCACGCCGTGGCCGCACTGGCCTGCCTGGCGCCGGAGCCCGGCGGCGCCGACCCCGGTCCGTGGGGCGGGCTCGGGGCCTGGCGCCTGCTCGAGCCGGCAGGTGCTCCCGCGCGCCAGCCCGTGTACCTGGAGCGCGGCCGCGAGCGCTTCGAGCTGCACCGCGTCGGTGAGACCGCCATCGACGCCGGCGACGGGCCGGTCGCGGCGAGCGCGCGCTGGCTGGACGCACGCTGGCTCCAGGTCGAGCACGCGGGCGGCCGCGAGCGCATCCGCGCGGGTCGCAGCGGGGACCAGGTGTCGCTGATCCGCGACGGGCGCCGCTCCACGTGGCGCCGGGTACCGGCCGAGCGCGCGTGGCGTGAGCGCGAGGCCGGGGCGGGCGCGCTCGCCGGGGCGATCGCCGCGCCCTTCCCCGGTCAGATCGTCGAGCTGCGCACCAAGCCGGGCGAGCGCGTCGCCGCGGGCGACGTGCTGGTCGTGCTCGAGGCCATGAAGATGCACCACGATCTGGCGGCGACCGGCGCCGGCGTGGTCGCTGGTGTTCACTGCACCCCGGGCCAGGCGGTGGCCGCGGGCGAGGTCCTGGTGACCTTCGAGGCCGCCGAGCCCGAGGCGAGCCAATGAGGTCACCCTATCTCGACGAGGATCTCGAGGCGCTGCAGCGTCAGACCCTGAGCTGGGTGGCGGCCGAGGTCGTGCCGCAGGCCCCCGGGTGGGAGCGCGAGGGCAGCGTGCCGCGCGAGATCCTGCTGCAGATGGGCGAGCTGGGCTTCCTGGGCCTGCGCGCTCCGGCGAGCCACGGCGGCCTGGAGCGTGGCGCGCTCTGGTCGGCCGTGTTCTCCGAGGCGCTCGCGAGCTCCACCTTCGGCGGCTTCGAGGTGACGGTGCTCGTGCACACGGACATGGCGTCGCCGCACCTGATCCACTCCGGAACGCCGGAGCAGCACGCGCGCTGGCTCGACGCCGTGATCCAGGGCCGCGTGCGGACGGCGATCGCGGTCAGCGAGCCGGCGGCGGGCTCGGACGTCGCGGGCATGCGAACGGCGGCGCGCCGCGACGGCGGCGACTGGGTGATCGACGGCTCCAAGCTCTTCATCACCAACGGCATCTCGGCCGACCTGCTGATCGTGGCCGCGCGCACCAACCCCGACGACCCGCGGGGCCTGTCCATGTTCCTGGTGGAGAAGGACGCGCCGGGACTCAGCGTGTCGCGCAAGCTCGACAAGCACGGCTGGCTCAGCTCCGACACCGCCGAGCTGGCCTTCGACGGCTGCCGGGTCGGGGCCGACGCGCTGCTGGGCACCGAGCACCGCGGCTTCTACGAGATCATGCGGAACTTCCAGAACGAGCGTCTGGTCCTGTCGGGCATGGCGGTGGGCGCCTCGCAGAAGGCCCTGGAGCTGACGTACGCCTGGACGCGGGAGCGCCGCGCCTTCGGCGGCGTGCTCTACGATCAGCAGACGATCCGCCAGCGCCTGGCGATGCTGCAGGCGCGCGTCGATGCCGCGCGACTGCTGCTGTACCACAGCGGCTGGCTGATGGAGCGCGGCGTGGACGCCACCCGCGAGGTCTCCGAGCTCAAGGCGCTCTCGTGCGAGCTGGCCAACGAGGTCATGTACGACTGCGTGCAGTTCCACGGCGGCGTGGGTTACATGCGCGAGTCCGCGATCGAGCGCATGTCGCGCGACGCCAGGGTGCTCTCGATCGGGGGCGGCGCGACCGAGGTCATGCTCGAGGAAGTCTCCAAACGCTTGTGAGGCCCGGGAGAGGCGAGCCTCCACGGCCTCCTCCCTCCGGCGGTCCTCGGCGTGCGTGAGCACGCCTGCGGGCGCCTCCGGTCCGGGGGCCGCGGATTCTCGCCTCTCCCGGGCCTCACACAGACCGCGGTGGGGCGGGATGGCTCGCTTCGCTTGCCATGGCTTCGCCTGGTGATGGCTGGCTGGCTGCTGGCTGGCCTGGGGTGCGGCTCGCTTGGCTTGCCGCTTGGGGTTGTCAGTCGGTCGGGGGTGGGTCGGCCGCGGTGGACTGGACGTCGATGGCGGCTTCGAGGAAGGCTCTCTCGCGGAGGATCTGGGGGGACCGGCCCAGGTCGGTCTGGAGGGCGATGGCGCGGTCGAGGGCTCGCAGGGCGGCGGTCGGGTCGCCGAGGCGGGTGTGGACCTGGGAGGCGGCGATCCACAGCAGGGCGCGCGCGGGGTAGCTCTCGAGCTGGGCGCCCTGCTCGTACAGGGTGGCGGCTTCCTGCGGGCGGTCGAGCTCCTCGAGCACCCAGCCGCGCAGACGCAGTGCCTGGCCCTTGCGCGGATCGCTGTCGGGCAGCTCGCCCACGAGCGCCTGGAGACGCGCGTCGGCGGCGTCGAGCTGGGCGAGATCGGCCTCGAGCTGCGCGGCGCGCAGGCGGGCATCGCGCCCGAGCGGTCCACTGTGCTCGGCGGCGAAGGTCTCCATCCGCGAGAGCGCGGCCTCGCGCGCGCGGCGCGCCTGGTCGGCGTTGGCGGGCTCGGCCGGCAACGCATCCTGGCGGCTCCCGCCCAGCCCGGCCGCGAGGTCCGCCTCAATCGCGGCCAGCTCGGCGGCCGTCTCGGCGCGAGCCGATCGGCGGGACTCGTACACGCCCGCCGCGGCCACGCCCAGCAGCAGGAGCACGGCCGCCGCGATGCCCAGCGGCTTGCGGTGCTCCGCCACCCACGCCAGGCCGTCCTGGATCGTGGCATCGAGACCCGTGGCCCGGGCCTCCGTGTCGCCGTGTGGTCGCGTCGTGGTCATCGGATCCCCCGCAGCGCGCGGATACTAGCCCGCCCGCGGAGCGTCGTCGCCCCGCCCCCGGCCGCGGGCGCGCAGACGGATCCGGACGGGCGCGGACGCCAGCGCGTAGCGCTTCCGGAAGAAGCCCTCGAGGTAGCGGCGGTAGTTGCGCGAGACCAGGTCGGGGTCGTTCACGAAGACCAGCAGCGTGAAGGGCCGGCTCGCGATCTGGGTGCAGTAGAACAGCTGGGCGCGGCGGCGCCCCTGCGAGGGCGGCGCATTGCGGCGCACGGCCTCCTCCAGTGCACGGTTGAGCTCGGCGGTCGGCACGCGCACGTCGAGGCTGTCGAGCAGGCGGAGCGCGCGCGGGAGCAGCTTGCCGACGCCCGCACCGGTCGTGGCGCTGATCCGCATCACCACCGGGTCGCGCACGAATCCCAGCCGGCGCTCGAGCTCGCGCTCGACCCGCGCCACGTGGGTCGGGCCCGAGATGCGATCCCACTTGTTGAGCACCAGCACCAGCGGCCGCCCGCGATCGAGCGCCAGTCGCGCCACACGGGCATCCTGCTCGGTGGCGCCCTCCGAGGCGTCGAGCAGCAGCAGGGCAAGATCGGCGCGCTCGATCGAGCGCAGCGCCATCAGCGCGCTGCCCCGCTCCAGGCGCTCGGACCTGCGGCCGGCGCGGCGCAGGCCCGCGGTGTCGATCAGCACGACCTCGCGCTCGCCGACCACGAGCCGGGCGTCGGTCGCGTCGCGGGTCGTGCCGGGCTCGTCCGCGACGATGTTGCGTTCCTCGCCGAGCAGCTGGTTGAGCAGCGACGACTTGCCGACGTTGGGCCGGCCGATGATCGCCAGCCGCGGGGTCGGGTCCTCGCGGTCACCGGGCGCGGCCTCCTCGGGCAGCCGCTCGGCGATCGCGATCTCGACGTCGCGCAGCCCGATGCGGTGCTCGGCGGAGACGGGCAGCAGCTCCTCGAAGCCCAGCGCGTGGAACTCGCCTGCCAGGGCCTCGGCGCGCGGGTGGTCGGCCTTGTTCGCCACCACGATGACCTGGCGCGAAGCGCGGCGCAGCAGGTCGGCGATCAAGCGGTCGTCGGGGAGCAGCCCCGCGCGCGCGTCCACCACGAAGACGATCACGGCAGCGTCCTCGATCACGCGCGCGACCTGGGCGCGGATCGCCGCCAGGATGCCCTGCTCGGCGTCCGGCTCGAGCCCCCCGGTGTCGACCAGGAGCACCGAGCGGCCCTCGATGCGCGCGGTCTCGACCACGCGGTCGCGCGTGACCCCGGGGCGGTCCTCGACCAGTGAGCGCGTCTGCCGCAGCAGCCGGTTGAACAGGGTCGACTTGCCGACGTTGGCGCGGCCGATCACCGCGACCATGGGAAGTGCGGGCTCCTGATTGACAGGTGCCTGCTCGCCGCCGATGCTGGCGGCCGGGGTGCTCTCGGAGGGATCGCCCATGGCTCGTCGACTCTCTCGCGCTCGGTGCACGGCCGCGCGCCCCGCGGCGCGCCGGCTGTGCGGCGTCGGGCTCGGGATCGCGCTGCTGGCCGCTGCCGCCGGCGCGCGCGCTGATGCTACACAGCTCTGCCGCGCTTTCACGACGCTGGCCCTGGCGCCGACCGACGTCGCCCTGGCACCGGTGATCGCCACGCGCGACCTCGCCCACGGCCTGAGCGCCGCACCCGGCGACCCGCTCTGGGCTCGGGTGGCCCTGGCACCCCCCGGCTGGCTCTGGCTGAACGGGCTCCAGGTGCTCGGCGGCATGACGCGCAGCCTCGGGGGCCTCTGGGACCTGGTCCCCGGCCTGCTGCGCCTGGGCCGCCCCGGCACCGAGCCCCCGCGCTACGCCGCGGCCCGCTTCGGCCGGGCCCTGTACCAGGCCGACTGGGGCCCGTGCCCGGTGCAGATCGGCCTGTCGCACCAGGACCTGCCGCTGCGCTGAGCTCAGCCTGCGGGCCGGCCCGGGTCGAGGCCCGCCAGCGCCCGCTCGAGCGCCGTCGCACGCTCGCGCGCGTCGATCCACTCCATCCCGGGCTCGCTGCGGAACCAGGTGCGCTGGCGGCGCGCGTAGCGGCGCGTGGCCCACCAGATCTGCTCGCGCACCTCGCCCTCCCCCACGCCGGCGTCGAGCATCGCGCCGATCTCGCGGTAGCCGATGGCCTGCATGGACTTCAGCTCGGGCCCGTGGCCGGCAGCGCGCAGCCGGCGCACCTCGTCGATCCAGCCGGCCTCGAACATGGCATCGACGCGCGCGCGCAGGCGCGGCCAGAGCGCCTCGCGCGGCAGGTCGAGCCCCAGCCAGGCCACGTCGAAGGGCCGGTCCCCGAAGCCGTGGCGCGCGTGCCGCTCGGAGGCGGCGCGCCCCCCGAGGCTGGCGATCTCCACGTAGCGAACCAGGCGTACGTGGTTGTTCGGATGCACGCGCTGCGCCAGGTCGGGGTCGAGCTCGCGCAGGCGCTCGAGCAGCTGCGCGGCCGGCAGCGCCTCGAGCTCCGCGCGCAGCGCGGGCTCGCCGGTCACGCCCTCCACGAGGCCCCCCGCGAAGGCGCGCGCGTACAGCCCGGTGCCGCCGCAGAGGATGACCACGCGGCCGCGCGCGTGCGCCGTGCGGGCCGCCTCGCGCGCGAGCGCGGCGAAGCGCCCGGCCGACATCGGGTCGTCGGGCTCGACCACGTCGATGCCGTGGTGCACGATCTCCTCGCGCACCGCGCGCGAAGGCTTGGCGCTGCCGATGTCGAGCCCGCGATAGACCTGTACCGAGTCGGCGCCGATGATCTCCGCGCCGCAGCGACGCGCGATCTCGAGCGCGAGCTCGCTCTTGCCGGTGCCCGTCGGGCCGACGATCGCCAGGACGCGCGGCCTCATGCGCCCAGGCTAGCGGCGCAGGAACAGGCGCTCGAGGTCGGGCTCATCGAGCGCGGCCACGAAGGGCCGTCCGTGCGGGCAGTTCGCGAACCAGACGGTCTCGTCGAGCTGTGCGAGCAGAGCCTCGACCTCGCGCGGCTCGAGCCGGTCGCCCTTGCGCGTGGCGGCGTGGCAGGCGGCGGTGGCAGCCACGTGGTGCAGCGCGCCGTCGATGCCGTCCCGCACCTCGCTGGCGGCCGGGTCGCGCAGACGCGTCGCCGTCTCCTCGAGCAGCCGCGCCCAGTCCGGCGTCCGGCCCGCGGCCAGGAGCGCGGGCGCCGCGCGCAGGCGCACGCGCGCGCGGCCCCGGGCGTCGTCGGGCGCGGGCTCGATCTCGAAGCCAGCGCGCTCGAGCGCGGCGGCCCGCTCGAGCAGCGCGTCGGCGGCGCTGCGCTCGAGCTCCACGTCGAGCGGGACCAGCAGGGCCTGGCGCTCGAGCTTGCCCGCGCCCAGCTGCTCGTGCAGACGCTCGAAGAGCACCCGCTCGTGCGCCGCGTGCTGATCGATCAGCACCAGCTGGCCGCGCCGCTCCAGCACGAGGTAGCAGCCCAGGAGCTGGCCCAGGTAGCGCAGCTGTGCGAAGCGGAAGCCGGGATCCGCCTCGGGGTCGAGCGGGCGCGTGCCCCCGGGCAGCGGCGCCGCCGGCTCCTCTCCGGGCACCGGCGCGGCCACCAGCGGCGGCCGGGTCGCGGGCAGCGGCAGCTCGCCCGCGTAGCCCGGCGCCGCGGGCTCGGCGATCCGGCCGGCCGCGGGCCACCCCAGCACCGCCGCGGAGCTGCCGGGCGCGGCGGCGCGCACGCCGATGGCCGCGCGCAGGCTGCGCCGCACCAGCTGTCCGATCGCGGCGGGATCGCGAAAGCGCACCTCGGACTTGGCCGGGTGCACGTTGACGTCGACCTCGCCGGGGTCGACCTGGAGGAAGAGCGCGACCACGGGGTGTCGTCCGGGCGGCAGCGCGTCGCGATAGGCCTCGCGCACCGCGAACAGCAGCAGCCGGTCGCGCACCGGGCGCGCGTTGACGAAGAGGTGAATGGCGTCGGTGCTGCCCCGCATCACGTCGGTCGGGCTGGCGAAGCCCACGATCCGGGCGTGGGGCACCTCGCCCGAGACCTCGACGAGGCGATCGCCGACGCTGGGCGGCAGCACCGCGATCGCGCGCTCGCGCAGCTCGGAGGTGGGCAGCAGCAGCAGGCTGGCGCGACCGTCGCGCTCGAGCGAGAAGCGCACGTCGGGCCGCGCCAGGGCGACGCGCTCGAGCCCGCGCACGATGTGGGCGGCCTCGGTGGTCGGGCTCTTGAGGAACTTGCGGCGCGCGGGCACCCGGCCGAAGAGCTCTCCGATCTCGATGCGCGTCCCGGCCGGGCAGCCCGCCTCGCGCACCTGCACGATGCCCGCGCCCTCGCCCAGAAGTTCCGTGCCCGTGGCCGCGTCGTGAAGCCGGGTGAGCACGCGCACCCGCGCGACCGAGGCGATGCTCGGCAGCGCCTCGCCGCGGAAACCCAGCGTGCCCACCGCCGCCAGGTCGGCGGCACTGCGGATCTTGCTGGTGGCGTGGCGCTCGAAGGCGAGACGCGCGTCGTCGGGGCTCATGCCGCAGCCGTCGTCCGCGACGGTGATCGCGCGCATCCCGCCCTCGGAGATGGCGACGTCGATGCGGCTGGCGCCGGCGTCGAGCGCGTTCTCGACCAGCTCCTTGACCACCGAGGCGGGCCGCTCGACGACCTCGCCCGCGGCGATCTGGTTCACCAGTGCGTCTGGAAGCACCTGAATGCGAGTCATGTCGGGGTGTTTCCCCCGGAGGGAGCAGGAGGCAGCCGAGACGCCATTGACCAGATTTTCCTTGACACCAGGTAACACTAGGGCATCGTTTTGCATGTTAGGCCGGGGGGGTGGAAAATGTCACAGGCGACGATGGGTGATTCGCATCTCACAGCCTCGACCGCCGGCCCCGGCGGCGAGCGACGCCGCGCCGCGCGGCGCCGGTCCGACCGCATGGTCGGGACCAGCCGCGCCGTCCAGCGCGCGATCGAGCAGGTGGCCGTCGCCGGCCGTGGCCGCTTCCCCGTCTTCGTCACCGGCGAGGAGGGTACCGACAAGGAGCTCCTGGCGCGGCTGATTCATGACGCCAGCGAGTGGGCCACGGGCGGATTCTTCGCGCTCGACGCCTCGCTGGTGCCCGAGCCGCTGGTCGAGCGCGAGCTCCTGGGCTGCGAGGCCGGCGCGATCCCGGCGCTCCCGGCGGCCTCCGATGGTGCCTTCGCACGCACCCACGGCGGCACGGTGCTCATCGAGCACGTCGAGGCCCTGCCCAAGGACATCCAGGCGCGTCTCGGCGATGCGCTCGAGAAGAACGCATTCCGGCGCGTCGGTGGCAGCGAGGCCCAGCCGCTGGACTGCCGCCTGGTCTGCGCGTCGACCGAGCCCATCGACGTGCTCGCGGGCACCGGGCGCGTCGCACCGGAGCTCAGCGAGAAGCTGCGCCTGCTCGAGATCCGGCTCCCTCCGCTGCGGGAACGACGCGAGGACGTGCTGCCGCTGGCCGCGCACGCGCTCTCGTATGCGCGCGAGGAGATCGCGCACGAGCAGGGAGCTCCCAGCCCCGCCCAGGGATTCTCTCGCGAGGCGCTCGAGCGCCTGCGCGAGCACAGCTGGCCGGGTAACGAGCGCGAGCTGCGCGAGCAGATCCGCGCGGCGCTGCGCCTGGCGCGCGGCGGGGAGATCTGCCCGGAGGACCTGCTCCTCGGTCCCGACAACGCCGAGGAGGTCCCCGCGTTTCGCGACGCCAAGCGGGCCTTCGAGCGGGAGTACGTCACGCGTGTGCTGCGCCTGTGCGCCGGCAACATCAGCCGCGCCGCGCGCATCGCCAAGAAGGACCGCAAGGACTTCTACGACGTGATGCGGCGCAACACCATCAATCCGCAGGACTTCCGGCTCTAGCAGGCCGACCGCGGCGCCCCGGGTACGGGACCGCTCCGTCAGGATCGCTCGAGCAGGCGGCGGGCGGCGCGCTTGCCCGCCTCGACGCCCGGCTGATCGAACGGATTGACGCCGTACAGGGGGCCGGCCAGCGCGGTCTGGAGCTGCTGCATCAGCAGCAGCCCGCCGATCGTCTGGGCGGTGATGCGGGGCAGCCGCAGCACGGCGAGCGGGCGCCCCGCCTCGACCAGCGCGCGCAGCGTCCCGCGCGCCTCGGCGTCGAGGATCGCGCCCAGCGACTTGCCGCGGATGTACGCCGGCTCCGCCCGGCGACCCACGCGCAGATCGCGGCGCGGCCGGTCCACCAGCAGCGCCGTGTACAGCTTGTCGTCGGGGCCGTCGACGTACAGCTGGAGCTGCGAGTGCTGGTCTGTGGTCCCGCGCGCGACCACCGGTGTGGGCCCCTCCCCGTCCTTGCCCAGACTCTCGGCCCAGATCTGGCGAAACCAGTCGCCGACTGGCAACAGGGCATCGGCGTAGATCAGCTCCACGTGGATGCGCCGGCCGCGGCGCTGGTGCTCGTGGTGGAGCGCCGCCAGGCGTCCGGCCGGCCCCAGCATGGCGTCGCGCCGGCAGCGCGACTCCATGTCGCGCGCGCCGGCGAGCACGCGCGACACCGGCACGCCGCACAGCGCCGGCACCAGCAGCCCGCTGGCCGTGAACACCGAGAACCGGCCCGCCACCTCGGCGGGAGCGCTCAGCACGGGGATGCCCTCCGCGTCCGCGAACTCCCGCAGCGGTCCGGCGTGGCCGGTCGTGATCACCCAGTTGCGGCGCAGCGGGACGCGGCGCCGGGCCGCGCGCCAGTGCTCGAGCGCGGCGTGGAGCTGCGCCAGGGTCTCCAGCGTGCCGCCGGACTTGCTGACCACGTGGACCAGCGTGCGCCGCGGGTCGAGGCGATCGAGCAGCGCGCCGAAGGACTCCGGGTCGATGTTGTCGGGAAACCAGTAGCGAGGACGACCGGGGCGCCCCGCGGCGGCCATGTAGCCCGGCCCCAGCAGCGCCGTGCAGAGCGCCTGCCCGCCCAGCGAGCTGCCGCCGATGCCGAGCTGCACCACGTCGGTCACGTCGCCGGGAGCGCCGGACACGTACTCCCGCAGCTCGCGCTGCAGGGCCCGGTCGCCGATCACGCGCAGGAAGGCGCCATCGGGGCTCGCGTCCAGGTCGCGTAGCGCACGCTGCAGGCGCCGCGCGCGCCGCTTCAGGCTGGCGACCCGAACGCCGGCGCGCCGCAGATCCAGGTCGATCGCGGCCATCCCACCCCCGTTGTATCCTGCGCGCATGATAGCGGCCGTCGTGCAGATGACCTCGACGCCCGATCCCGCCCGGAACCTCGAGCGTGCAGAGCACTGGATCGGGGAGGCGGCGCGACGAGGCGCGGAGCTGATCGCCCTGCCGGAGAACTTCGCGCTGATGCGCGAGGAGGACGACCGCAGCCCGAACCCGCTGGCCGCGCCGCTCGAGCGCAGCGAGGCCGTGCGCTTCCTGTCCGCCCAGGCGCGGCGCCACGGGGTGGTGCTCGCCGGAGGCACGGTACCGGAGGCCGGGCCCGAGCCCGGGCGGGTCCACAACACGGCCGTCGTGCACGGGCCCGACGGCGAGCTGCTGGCCAGCTACCGCAAGATCCACCTCTTCGACGTGATGCTTCCGGGGACGGAGCTGCGGGAGTCGGCCACCGTGGCGCCCGGCGAGAAGGTCGTCGCCGCGCGGACGCCCGCGGGCCATCTGGGCCTGTCGATCTGCTACGACCTGCGCTTCCCGGAGCTCTACCGCTCCCTGGTCGATCAGGGCGCCACGATCCTGCTGGTGCCGGCGGCGTTCACGGTCGCGACGGGTCGGGACCACTGGGAGGTGCTGCTGCGCGCCCGCGCCATCGAGTCGCAGGCGTTCGTGGTCGCGGCTGCCCAGCACGGCGAGCACAATCGCACCCGGCGCTCCTGGGGTCGGGCGATGATCGTGGACGCCTGGGGCACGCTGCTCGCGCAGGTGCCCGACGGCGAGGGCGTGGCCAGCGCCGACCTGGATCCGGCCCAGCTGGAGCGCATCCGCACTCGCCTGCCCGCGCTGCGACACCGGCGCCTCTGACGTCGCCCGCGCGGGTCGCCGGCCGCGCCCCCGCCCGCGATCGCGGGTCGATCTCAAGGGCCCCCCGACGGTCGCCGATGCGCAGCCCGTGGGGGTCTCCGGGCGGTGAAGACGGCGTCGCTTACCGTGCGCACGGTCGGCCAGCCCGAGCGCGTGTTCGAGGTCGGGGACTCCGAGACCCTGATCGGTCGCAGCGCCACCAGCCACCTGCGCGTGGCCGACGAGAGCATCAGCCGCGAGCACGCCGTGATCCTGTTCGAGGACGAGACCTACATGCTCGAGGATCTGCAGAGCACCAACGGCACGCGCCTGAACGGCAAGCGCGTGCGCTCGGCCGAGCTCTCGGACGGCGACGAGATCCACATCGGCCAGACGCTGATCCAGTTCCGCCTGGGCTGAGGCGCGCAGCTCCCGCGCAGGCCGCGCGCAGCCGCCGCGCGCGGTGGAGCCCGCTTCCCGATGCGGGAAGTCCGCGTGCCACCCCGGGGCCCGGGAACGCCCGTGCGCGCCTCCCGGGCGGGCACGGAGCTTGCTCTCCCTGAGCCCATGCGATTCGAGTGGCTCCACCGCCGCGCGCGGCAGATCGTCGCCGAGATCCTCTCGTCGGACGACGACTCCGAGGTCCCGGGCCTGCTGGTCGGCGACGCCCTGGTCGAGCGCGACGGGGATCACTACCGGATCGCGACCGGCGGAGACTCGTGGAAGGAGCTCGAGGAACGGGCGCGCAGCCTCGAGGGGAGCTGCGACTGTGGCGCGATCCTCTCGCAGCGCGGCGACCGGCTCTGCTGTCGCGCCTGTGGCCGGGAGTACCTGGGCGATTGAGGACAGCGCATCCCCGGCTGCGGTGGTAGCCTGGGGCCGTGCCTGCCGACACCGAGGCGATCGCACGCGAGAAGGTGCTGCTCGAGCGCCTGCGCGATGGGGACGAGGCGGCCTACGAGCAGCTTGTCCGCGAGCAGGGCGGGCGCATGCTCGCGGTGGCGCGACGCATGCTGCGCAGCCAGGACGAGGCCGAGGACGCGGTCCAGGAGGCCTTCATCTCGGCCTTCCGCGCGATCGACGGCTTCGAGGGCGCGTCGCGGCTCTCGACCTGGCTGCACCGCATCGTGGTCAACGCGGCACTGATGCGGCTCCGCGCCCGGGCGCGCCGCCCGGAGACGTCGATCGAGGACCTGCTGCCCGACTTCCTCGAGAACGGCCACCACGAGGTCATGCCGGCGGCATGGGCACGCTCGCCTCTCGAGCTCCTCGAGAGCGAGGCGACCCGCGAGCGCGTGCGCGAGCTGATCGACCAGCTGCCCGAGGCCTACCGTACCGTGCTGATCCTCCGCGACATCGAAGAGCTCGACACCCGGGAGACGGCCGAGCTGCTCGGGATCACGCCGAATGCCGCCAAGATCCGCCTGCACCGCGCCCGGCTGGCGCTGCGCGGGCTGCTCGATCCCCAGATGCGGGAGCCCGAACAACCATGAACTGCCGCGAGTTCACCGACTTCCTGGACGACTACGTGGACGGACATCTGCCCGGAGATCAGTCCGCGACCTTCGAGCAGCACATGCGCGACTGCCCGCCGTGCGTGGACTACCTCGAGTCCTATCGCGAGACCGCGAAGCTGGGCCGGGCGCTCTGCGAGGCCGACGAGGCGCTGCCGTCCGACGTGCCCGAGCGACTGATCGCCGCCATCCTCGCCGCGCGCCGCTCCTGAGGCTGCCGGGCTAGCGCCGGAGGCGCAGCCAGAGGTCGAACAGACGCTGGACCCGCGGCGTGAGCCTGCCGCGCATGTACTCACCGGTGGTGGCCTTGATGGCCTCGGCCTGGGTCGGGTACGGGTGGATCACCGCCGCCAGGGCCCCGAGCCCGACCTTCTGCGTAATGGCGACGGTCAGCTCGCTGATCATCTCCCCGGCGTGACGCGCCACGATCGTGGCGCCCACGATCTGCCCGCTGCCCCGCCGCGCGTGCACCTTGACGAAGCCCTCGTCATCGCCCTCCGCGCGAGAGCGATCGTTGCCCGAGAGCGGCACCCGGTAGGTGTCGATCTCGATGCCCTGCTCCTGCGCGTCGCCCGGGTACAGGCCGACGTGCGCGATCTCGGGATCGGTGTAGGTGCACCACGGCACGACGAGGTCGCTGACGCGCTTGCGGCCCATGAACAGCGCGTTCTGCACCACGATCTTCGCCGCGGCATCCGCGGCGTGGGTGAACTTGTGGCGCAGGCACACATCGCCCGCGGCGAAGATGCGGCGGTTGCTGGTGCGCAGCCGGTCGTCGACGTGCACGCCCTGGCGGCTGTCGTACTCCACGCCCGCACTCTCCAGCCCCAGCCCGTCCACGTTGGGCGCGCGGCCGACCCCGACCAGGATCTCGTCCACGTCGAGCCACTCGGCCGCGCCGTCGCGCTCCAGGTGGATGCGCCGCACGGCGTCCACCGCCTCCACACGGCCGATCGAGGCGCCCGTGATCAGGTTCACGCCGTCGCGGCGCAGCGCCGAGGCGATGATCGCGGCGGCGTCGGCGTCCTCGCGGGTCAGCACCTGGGGCGCCATCTCCAGCAGCGACACCTGCGAGCCCAGGCGGGCGAAGCTCTGCGCGAGCTCGCAGCCGATCGGGCCGGCCCCGATCACGGCCAGGCGAGCGGGCCGCTCGGTCAGCTCGAAGATGTCCTCGTTGGTGCGGTAGCCGGCGTCCTCCAGGCCCTCGATCGGCAGCGGTACCGCCCTGGCCCCGGTGGCGATCACCGCGCGCGAGAAGCGCAGGGTCGAGCCCGCCACCTCGAGCCGGTCGGGCCCCGTGAAGCAGCCCTCGCCCAGGAAGACGTCGACGCCCAGCTCGCGATAGCGCGCCGCGGAGTCGTGCGGCGCGATGCCCGCGCGGACCTCGCGCACGCGGCGCATGACCTCGCCGAAGTCCACCTCGACGTCCTTGGGCGCCTGCACCCCGAAGCGCGCCGCATCGCGCACGTCGGCCGCGGCGCGCGCCGAGCGGATCAGGGTCTTGGAGGGCACGCAGCCGACGTTCAGGCAGTCGCCACCCATCAGGTGGCGCTCGACCAGCGCCACCCGCGCACCGAGCCCGGCCGCGACCACGGCGCTGACCAGCCCCGCGGTCCCGGCACCCACGACCACCAGGTTGTAGCGCGAGGCGGGCTCGGGATTGACCCAGTCCAAGGGGTGCACCTGCGCGACCAGCCTCTGGTTGATCGCGTCCCAGGGCTCGATCCGGACCGGCTCGCTCATGAGGACTCCTGTGAGAGTGGATCGCCGGCACTGCGATGCAGCGCCACGACGCGGCGTTTCGGCGCGCGGTTCAGACCAGCGCCCCGCCGCAGCTCGATCCCGCCCCCGCGCTGCAGGCGAAGCAGTGCGCGGCCGTCGCGATCGGCGCGCCGACCAGCTCGTCGAGGCGCTCCAGCTCCCAGATCGTGCGCGCGTCCGCACCCGGCGCGATCTCCAGGGCCTGGTTGAAGTCGCAGTCGTAGAGCCGGCCCGCCCAGTCGACGGAGATCAGATCGCGGCACATCAATGCGGGCACCGTGTCGGGATTGAAGGCGTCGGCCAGCACCCCGAGGTAGGCGTCGTAGCGGCCCGCCCGCTCCAGCTCGCGCCCGAAGCGCGCGATCGGCGCGTTGGTCAGCGTGAGCAGGCGATCGAAGCCGATGCCGAAGCCCCGCTCGAGCTCGCGCCTGTAGTCCGCCTCGAGCTCGTGCTGGGGGCCGGGCAGCGCGGTGCCCTGGGGGTTGAAGACCAGATCCAGCCGCAGCCGCGGATCGCCGCGCCCGTAGCCCAGCTCGTTGAGGGCGCGCAGCGCCTCGATGCTGGGATCGAAGACGTGGCGCCCCCGCTGCCGCTCCACGTTCTCCTTCGAGTAGCAGGGAAGCGAGGCGATCACGTGCACGCCCTGCTCCGCCAGGAACGCCGCCAGGTCCTCGTGGCCCGGCTCCAGCAGGATGGTCAGGTTGCAGCGGTCGATGACCTCGCGACCGAGCGCGCGTGCCCGGCGCACGATCTGCCGGAACTCCGGATGCATCTCGGGCGCGCCCCCCGTCAGATCGACCACGCCGACTCCCGGGCTCGCGGCCAGGAGCTCCAGCACGCGGGCGACGGTGCGCGCGTCCATCGCCTCGGTGCGCCGCGGCGATGAATCCACGTGGCAGTGGTGGCACGCGAGATTGCAGCGCCGCGTCAGGTTCAGCTGCAGGGTGCCCATGGCCGCGCGCCGGAGCGGCTCCAGCCCGTGGGCGGCCAGCGTCTGCTCGAAATCCATCGCCGTCCCCCGCACGCCCGGGATACGCGGGCTGCCCCCGGCAGGTTACGGGCTGGAGCCGCCGGCGGCACCTGCCGGGCCACCGCGAGGCGAGACCGCCCTCGCCGGCTCCTGCGCGCCCCTGCGGGCCGGAGCTGCGTCCCGGTGAGGGCGGCGCTCAAGGTCCCGCCTGGCGCACCCGAATAGAGCCGCGGGAAGGTGTCCACCATGTCCACTGGCAAGTCCGGGATCGAGCGCCGCCGCATGCTGCGGCGCAGCATCAAGCGCATCCCGGCCGCCTTCGAGGCCGGCAGCACGCGCGGCAAGGGCCACGTGAAGAACATCTCGAAGGAGGGCCTGTTCGTGCGCTCGGCCACCCTCCCGGAGCCCGGCAGCGAGGTGCGGCTGATCTTCCACGATCGCCAGGGCACGAAGGTCGAGGTCCGCGGCCTGGTCTGCTGGTGCACCGATCAGCTCCCGGATGCGCACGACGTCAAGCCCGGCTTCGGCGTGCAGCTCCACGAGCGCAGCGACGCGTTCCGCGACTTCTACGAGCAGGTGCTCACGCGCTGATCGGGGGCGGTCGCCCGGGGTCATCGGCCGCCCGCGACCGGCGGGATCACGCTGAGCGCGTCGCCGTCCCGCAGCCGGTGTGCCTCGCGCTCCTCGGGCCGGCGCGACAGCGGCTGGCCGTTGATCAGGACCATCTGCGAGGCGCGCGGCTCGATCTCGAGCCGCCGCAGCGCCTCGGCCACACTGCTGTCCGGGGGCAGCTCGAGCGCCCCCACGCCGCGCGGCCAGTCCGGGAACCGATCGCGCAGGCTGGCGAACAGCCGCACCTCGATGCGCACGCCGCCGCTTTCTACTCGCGCAGGCCGGAGGTGAACACCCCGTGGTGCTCGCCGCGCTCGCGGCGAGGCGGCACGGGAGGAAAGCGATGCCCGCCGCCGACCGAGGCGCGGCCCGTCAGCAGGGTGTGCTCGAGCAGCGCGGAGGTCGCCCCGCTGGCCAGGTAGGCGCGGCGCAGCTCCAGCGGGTTGGCCCGCAGCCAGTCCTTCCACGGCCCCAGCGCCACGCCGGTCTGCACCAGCCCCTTGAGCATGCCCGCGTCGTGCGCTCCCGAGACCGTCCCGCCCGGCCCGACCATGACGCCGCCGACGATGCGGTCGTCCTGCCAGACGTACTTGCGGTAGATACCATCGGCGGGACTCGAGACGATCGTCGACTCGCGCTCGTCGCCCTGCCAGAGGCCGAAGCTGCACGAGTGCAGTCCCTGGGTGTGCAGCACGTTCATCGCCAGGCTACCGCCGTACGACACCTCCATGCCCGCCATGTTCGCGGCGGCGACGCGACCGTGGTCGATCGCGGTCGGCTGGATCGCGTGCACGGCGCGGCCACCGCCGAGCAGGTCCGGACCCTGCGCCACGTCGCCCGCCGCCCAGACGTCGGCAGCGCTGGTCCGCAGGAACCCGTCCACGAGCACGCCCTCGTCCGTCTCGAGACCGGCCGCGGTCAGCAGCTCCAGGTTCGGGTGAATGCCCGTGGCCATCAGCACCACGTCGCTGTCGAGTCGCGTTCCGTCGGCGAGCTCGAGGCGCATGCCCTTCTCGCGGCGCTCGGCGCGCTCCACCGCCACGCCGGTGTGGATCTCGACGCCCCGGGCGCGCAGGTGCGCCTCGACCAGGTCCGCGGCCGGCGCATCGAGCATTCGCGGCAGTACGTGCGGGGCGATCTCGACGTAGCGCAGCCGGCAGCCGCGCGTGAGCAGCGCATCGAGCACGATCAGGCCGATGAACCCGGCACCGACCACCGTGACGTCGCGCGCGCCGGACGCCTCGAGGCCGCGCGCGTCGGCAAGGGTCCACATGTCGAGCACCGCCGGACCCTCGAGGCCCTCGAGCGGCGGCCGCGCCGCGCGCGAGCCCGTCGCCACCAGGAGTCGATCGTACGCCAGGCTCTCGCCTCCCTCGAGCGTGACGCGGTGCGCGCCCGGATCGATGCGCGTGGCGCGCCGCCCCAGGCGCGCGTCCACGCGCTGTGCCTCGAGCCAGGCATCATCGGCGGTGAACAGCGTGCCCTCGGCGATGCTGCCGGCCAGCCGGTACGGCAGGACCATGCGCGCGTACGCCGGCTCGTCGCAGACCAGCGTGATCCCCGCGCCGGCATCGAGCTGACGCAGGGTCTCGATGGCGTTGATGCCCGCGGGACCGGCTCCCAGGATCACGTGCTGCGCCATGCTCATCCCCCCGGGAGGCTGCGCGCCCCGAAGAAGTAGACGGTCACCGTGTCGTCCGGGCCGACCGGCGTCTCGAGCCCCTCGAGGTCCGTCACGCTGCGGCCGTTGAGCAGCACGCGCGCGTCGCGCCCCAGAGCCGGGCCCTCGAGCAGCGCCGCCTCGAGCTCCGCGCCCCCGCGGCCGCAGAGCGCCCGCAGCACCTCCGCGACCGTCGCCCCCTCCAGCGAGAGCTCGGCGCCCCCCACGAGCCGGCGCAGCGCGGTCCCCAGCAGGCGCGCGGTGGGCACGATCACCTCACACGAGTCCCAGCCGCCGCAGCGTGTCCTCGAGCGGACGGCCGTCGGCGCTCCAGCCCCGGGCGCGGTAGTAGTCGGGCAGCATCTCGGGCAGCCGGCTGACCTGGCCCTTCGTGGGCCCCTCGGGGATCGGATCGGCGAGCATTCGCCGGGGCAGCGTGTCGTCGGCCGCGGTGATGCCGGCCGCCATGTTCCAGACCCGCTCGAGGTTCCAGATGCGCTCCCCGGCCTCGAGCAGGTCGTCCACGCCGTAGTCGATGCCGGTCGCGGCCGACATCAGCGGCGCGATCTCCTCGAGGCCGATCCCGAAGGTCAGGAACAGGCACAGCCCCGACGCATCCACGGCGGTCGAGGTGTCCTGGAACGCCCGCGTGAGCTCGGCCTTGCCCTCGATGCTGTCCGGGCCCGCCGCCTCCCCGACCCCGAGCATCTCCGAGGAGATCGTGTACGCGCGCAGGTGACAGGCGCCGCGGTTCGAGGTCGCGTAGCCCAGGCCCATGCCCTGGACCGCGCGCGGATCATAGGCAGGGAACTCCTGGCCCTTGACGCCCATGAAGACCTCCGGCCGGCCATAGCGATCTCCGAGCCGCTTGCTGCCCTCGGCCAGCGCATCGCCGAAGCCCTGGCGACGGCCGGTGAGCTCGGTCATCGCGACCAGCGCCTCGCCGCTGCCGAAGCGCAGCGGCATCCCCGTCTCGGAGTCGTCGATGACGCCCTTCTCGTACAGCTCCATGGCCGCCGCCACCGTCGCGCCGAGCGAGATCGGGTCCATGCCCAGGTCGTTGCAGATCGTGTTGGCCTTGAGCACGGCATCGAGGTCGTCGATGCCGCAGTCCGCACCGAGCGACCAGGCGTTCTCGTACTCGGGACCCTCGGTCGACTCGCGCCAGTTCCGCGGGCTGGTGTGCAGCGTGTAGCGGCCCTGCCCCTCGTCGCTGATGCGCGAGACCCGCCCGCAGGCGATGGTGCAGGCGAAGCAGGCCTTGTTCGTCTGCAGGCGCGTCTCGACCAGACGCTCGCCGGAGATCTCCTCCGCGCCCTCGAACTGGGCCTGCTGGCAGTTGCGGGTCGGCAGCGCACCGTGCTCGCTGATCACGTTCATCAGCGCGAGCGTGCCGTAGGCCGGCAGGCCCTCGGACGTGAGCGGCGCCTCGGCCAGCTTGCGCTTCTGCGCCCACTGCGCCGCCATCAGCTGCGCGGGGCGTGCGACGCGCACGCCGCCCGTACCGCGCACCGCGATGGCCTTGAGGTTCTTCGAGCCCATCACCGCGCCGACCCCGCTGCGGCCGGCGGCGCGGAACTTCTCGTTGAGGATCGCCGCGAAGAGCACCTGCTGCTCGCCGGCGGGCCCGATGCACGCGACGCGGGACTCGAGGACACCCGTCTGCTCGCGGATCCGGTCCTCCGTCTCGAAGACGCCCAGGCCCCAGAGGTCGTCGGCCGGACGCAGCTCGACGCGCTCGTCGCAGATCCACAGGTACACCGGTCGCGGGGCCCGCCCCTCGATCACCAGCAGGTCGTAGCCGGCGAACTTGAGCTCGGGACCCCAGAGGCCGCCGGAGTTCGAGGTGGTCATGCAGCCGGTCAGCGGGCCCTTGGTCACGACCATGTAGCGCGCGCCGCACGAGGCGTTGGTGCCCGTGAGCGGTCCGGTGGCGAAGATCAGCTTGTTCGCGGGCCCGAGCGCGTCCACCCGCGGGTCGACCTCGTCGGACAGGATCTTCGCGGCGATCCCGCGACCGCCCGCGAAGCGGGCCGCGTCCCGGGCATCGACGGGTTCCCGGGTCACCCGGCCGGCCGTCAGATCGACGCGGAGCAGCGTGCCGGTCCAGCCGCCCGGCGTCATCGCGGCTCACCCTGCTGCCCGTCCACGAACGCAGCGTGGACCTTCTCGCCGAACGCGCTCACCCAGGCTCCGGCGTCCCCCGGCTCGAAGGTGATCGCCTGCGTCGGACAGGCGTGGGCGCAGGCCGGATCGCCCGAGCAGAGGTCGCACTTGGTCGCGGTGTGCGCGCCGACGTCGAGAAACATCGTCCCGAACGGGCAGGCGATCACGCACAGACCGCAGCCGACGCAGACCGGATCGAGCACGATCTTCGCGCCGGACTCCGGATCGATGTCGATGGCATTGACGGGGCAGGCCTGCATGCACCAGGCCTCGCTGCACTGGAAGCAGGTGTAGGGCGCGAAGCTCGCCTGCTCATCGAAGACGTGCACCCGGATCTGCGAGCGCGAGGGCTGGAACTGCCCCGTCTGGACCCAGGAGCACGCCAGCTCGCACTGCTTGCAGCCCGTGCAGCGCTCCGGATGGATCTGCAGCACCGCGGCGCCGTCCATGACCTTCCTCCCCCTCCGCTCCGTGAGCCCAGGATACCGCGGCCCGGGGCGCGCTGCGCGTCGGCCGGGTTGCGACCCCCGCACAAGTTCCCGAGCCTGTCGCGATCCGTCCCCGTAGCTCAGATGGATAGAGCATTCGCCTCCTAAGCGAAGGGTCAAAGGTTCGAATCCTTTCGGGGACGCCAGCAATCCCCTCTCCGAGCACCGGTTCGGATGCGTCGCCCTCTGCGAGCCAGGCGGCCAGGTGGCCAGGTGGCCAGGTGGCGGTGTTCACGTCGTGCTACAGGCTGTCCAGGCGGAAATCGCAGTCCCCGGCCGTCTGCTGGATCTCGATCAGGTTGCCCTCGGGATCCCTGCCGTAGATGGACTTCACGTGACCCAGGTCGATGGGTCGGCGCTGGCCGAACCTCATGCCCAGTCCCTCGAGGCGCTCGCACTCCTCCTCGATGGCGGTGACATCCACGCAGAAGTGCGTGTATCCCCGGTCGAAGGGCTGCAGGGGACGCGTGATCGACGGCTCCGGAGCGCTGAACTGGAAGAGCTCCATGTAGCAGCTCCCGGCGCGGAGCATCGCGCCGCGGGCCGCCGAGTGCGGCACGTCGACCAGGGTGTCGATGAGCTCGCTCTCGCTCCAGCGAAACGGCTCCCCGACGACCTCGAAGCCGAAGGCATCCCCGTAGAACTCGATCATCCGGTCCATGTCGCGGACGTGAACCGCCACGTGGTGAATGCCCCTGATCATCCGCTCTCCTCCCGGCAGCGCCGGACCTGCCGGGCGCATTCTCGGACGCGTGCCCCGCGCGTGACAAGCTGTCGCCCGGTCTGCAGGGGTGCCTCGCATCCGGATATCCTCCGGCCGCACCCGGCGCGCGGCGCCCCATCGCCCCACAACGAGCAGGTGACCCATGAATCCGACGTCCGTCCGCATCCCGCCGCTCGCCCCCGAGGCCTTCACCGAGGAGCAGAGGGAGCTGGTCGGAGACTGGAGCAGCATGAACTTCACCCGGGTGATCGTGAATCACCCGCCGCTGTTCCGCGTCCTGCTCCCGCTGATCGCGAAGC
Organism: Deltaproteobacteria bacterium; assembly: GCA_029261925.1. GTDB lineage: Bacteria > Myxococcota_A > UBA9160 > SZUA-336 > SZUA-336 > JAGWBS01. Next base: position 80,327 of record JAJDAJ010000020.1, read on the forward strand.
TGATCCCGGGCTCCACGCTGCCGCCTCGCGACCGCGAGATCCTGGTCCTCCGGACCCTGACGCTCTGCGACGAGGTCTACGAGCTGACCCACCACGTCGAGATCGCTCGCAGCGCGGGGATGACGGACGCCGAGATCGAGATGGCGAGGAGCGGAGCCGCGGGCCTCGCCCCCTTCGATCGCAGCCTGGTCCGGGCGGCCGAGGAGCTGGCCCGTGATCGTCGCGTGAGCGACGCGACCTGGGGCGATCTGGCGGAGCGCTACTCGGCCGTCGAGCTGATGGAGGTCGTCGCCCTCGTGGGCGGCTACATGCTGATGGCCATGATCACGAAGAGCTACGGAGTGCCCCTCGAGGATCCGGAGATCTTCGACAGCTTCGTGCAGCAGCGGGAGTACACCTGAGCGGTCGCGCCCTCCGGGCCTGCTTCACGACCTCTCGGCCTGGCCGACCGCCCCGGACTGCTCGCGCTCGTAGGCCGCGACCCTGGCCGAGACGACCTCGTACTGATGCCGCAGGGCGAGCTCGTGGTCGTGGTAGTTGAACGCCTCGATGCGACCGGCATCGAGCCCACGCTGGATGCTCTCCAGGGTACTCAGGTCCTCCATGACGACGTCGCGGAACTCGACCATGGTGTTCTCCTGGCCGAACCGCTCCGCGGCGTTCCCCGCCCTCCGGACGAACACGCGCTGCTGGTAGAGGCTGCGGCTGGGCCCGAGGGGCCAGACCTGATGAGCCGTGTACATGCCGGCAGATACGGTGAACGAGAGTGTCGGGAAGAACGTGACCAGATCCACCGACCAGTGCTGCGAGCGCGTCGGGTTCAGCCCCCTGGGCATCTCGTACTCCGTCGTCTCCTGGACCACGTTCTGGGCGGCCGCCGCGTTCGTGTACGCCAGCTTCTGCACCGGATTCGGCTCGGCCGAGACGCTGTAGTGGGAGTTGGTCCGGTGAGGTCCCTTGATCTCGACATCCAGCAGCCGACCGAAGGGATTGCCCGACGCCATCATGGTCGGGGCGGCCGAGGTCGGGTGCAGGACGGGGATGTGGTAGACCTCGGCGGGAGAGTCCATCACGAGCTTCCAGTTGGCGTTGATCTCGGTCTGCCACTGATAGCTCTGCGTGCAGGCGCTCCAGGGATAGCCGACCAGGTCGCGCCCCTGCTCCCCGAGGTACTCCTCGAGGCTCTGCTCCGGCTCGTCCAGCGGCGAGACGAAGATGAAGCCTTCCCAGATCCCGGTCGGCACGCGCTTGAGGCCGAGCCGGGACCGGTCCAGGTCGAAGAAGCCCGCCTCGTCCCGGATCGCGGCGATCTTGCCCTCGAGATCGTAGCTCCAGCCGTGAAACCGGCACACGAACGCGCGTGTCTTGCCGCAGTCGCGATGCTCGACGGCGTTGCCCCGGTGCGAGCAGACGTTGTGGAAGCCGTTGATGGCCCCGTTCCGGTCGCGACAGATCAGGATCGAGTGCCCGAAGGTGGGGAGCTCGTACACGAAGAACTGTCCAGGATCGGGGATCTGATCGACCCGGCCGATCATGAACCAGCTGCGCTTGAAGATCGCCTCGATCTCCTTCTCGTAGAAGGCAGCATCGTGGTAGATCCGCGCCGGAACCGGCCCGGTCCCGATCCCGGGATACTTCCGCGTGAGGCCGATCGGCGGAACCGGGACCCTGGCCTGCTCCACGCTGCTCCCTCCTCGGCGATCCGCCCGCCCGCTCAGGCTACGGGATCGTCGCGCGCGGGCGCAAACCTGCGTGGCCCCGTCTACCTCTGTGGACCCGTGTCCGGGATCTGCCGCAGGTAGCGGATGCGGCCGACGGGAAAGCCGTTGCGCACCTCGGGCCCGTCGTACCACTCGACGGCCGGCGCGATCTCGGCCAGGGAGAGCATCAGCCCGAGCAGCCGCTGGCCCTCGGGCGGGAGGGCCTCGAGCTCGAAGCGTCGCAGGTACTCCAGCGCCTTCTCGCCCAGCGGGAGCATGGCGTCGTAGAACTCCCGGATCTCCTCGATCGTGCTGCCCTGGCGCTTCGCGACCCGCGCGACCGCATCGGCCCGCAGCCACGCGGACAGGAAACGCTCCAGGTCCTCGAATCCGTCCGGCAGCGCTGCGCCGTCCTTCACGCCGACCTCTCGCGGCACGGCGGGGTCAGCCCGTCACGGGTGATCTGCTCGAGCATGCTCCCCACGCAGCTCCGGCCGGCTCCAATCGAGGCGTGCATCCGGATACCCTACACCGCGGGACGGGAAGTGAGGGAGGTGCCTCCATGAGCGGGCGATGCAACCCGGCGACCGGGGTGGTCCTGCTGGGCGTGATCGCGCTGTCGGGCCTCGCGGCCTGCGAGCGACAGCCCGACCCGTCCGCGGACGGGGGCCTGCTCGGGTCTCCCGGGGACTGGCCGTCCTTCGGACGCACGGCGGGCGAGCAGCACTACAGCCCGCTCGACCAGATCGATCGCGACACGGTCGAGCGGCTGTCCGTCGCCTGGTATCACGATCTCGCCCCCGGCAACACGGTCACGGCCCCCGTGGCCGCAGGCGGCAAGCTCTTCGTGACGACCGGACACTCCCGCGTCCGCGCGTTCGAGGCCGCGACGGGCGAGCTGCTCTGGGAGCACGACTCGGGAACGCGTGAACGAGCGGGCTTCATCCTGCGCTTCGGCTACGGACCCAAGGGTCTCGCCTACTGGAACGACCGGGTCTTCATCGCCACCCACGACGGGCACGTCGTCGCGCTCGATGCCGACAGCGGCGAGCCCCTCTGGGAGCAGACGACGACCGAGCCAAAGGACGGCCGCTACGTGAACGGCCCCCCGCGCGTCTTCGACGGCAAGGTCCTGATCGGACACGGCGGCGCCGACTCGGGGCCCGTGCGGGGCTACCTCGACGCCTTCGACGCCCTGACCGGCGACCGGCTCTGGCGCTTCTACACCGTGCCCGGGAATCCCGCGGACGGCTTCGAGAGCGAGGCCATGGAGAAAGCGGCCGCCACCTGGAGCGGTGAGTGGTGGCGCCTGGGGGGCGGCGGAACCGTCTGGAACGCCATCAGCTACGACCCCGAGCTCGACTATCTCTTCCTCGGGACCGGCAACGGCTACCCCTACAATCACCTGCTGCGCAGCGCGGGCGAGGGGGACAACCTCTTCCTCTGCGCGATCGTCGCGGTCGAGGCCGACACGGGCGCCTACGTCTGGCATTACCAGACGAATCCCGCCGAGCAGACGGACTACAACGCGGCGATGGACATGACGCTCGCGACCCTCGTGATCGAGGGTCGCCAGCGCCGCGTGCTGATGCAGGCGCCCAAGAACGGCTTCTTCTACGTGATCGACCGGGTCAGCGGCGAGCTCATCTCGGCCGAGCCGCACGCGCGCGTCACATGGGCGACCCACGTCGATCCGGAGACCGGACGTCCCGTGGAGGCGCCCGGCTACCGCTACCACGGGCGCGGTCTGTTCGAGCTGTGGCCGAGCGTGACCGGCGCACACTCCTGGCTGCCCCAGTCGTTCAGCCCGCGCACGGGGCTCGTGTACATCCCCGCGATCGAGCGCGCGTCGACGATCGGCGACGAGGGTCTGGATCTGTCGAGCCCCGACGCAGGTGCCGGCGTCGTCGGGGACTTCAACCTGGAGATCGAGGGTGCGCGCCGCAGCTTCCTGCGGGCCTGGGACCCGGTCCGGCAGACGGAGCGCTGGAGCGTCGAGCTGCCGGGAGACTGGCCCGCCGGCACGATGGCGACGGCGGGCGACCTGGTCTTTCAGGGTCGGCTCGACGGGAAGTTCGTCGCCTACGACGCCAGCAGCGGCGAGGCGGTGTGGACCCACGACGTCGGCGTTCCGATCATCGCACCGCCGATCAGCTTCGCCGTCGACGGCACGCAGTACGTCACCGTGCTCACCGGCGCCGGCGCGTCCGGGAGCGGGCTGTTCGCCCCGGCCTCGGACGGCTACCGCGTGGACTACCGGATGCCGCGCAGGGTGCTGACGTTCGCGCTGGATGGCGCAGCGACGCTGCCGGCCAGCCCGCCGCCGCCGCCGATGGTCGCGCCCGACGATCCCGGCTACGTGCCCGACGCGGCACTGGAGGCGCAGGGCGCCCAGCAGTTCGCCGTGGCGGCGTGCTTCGTCTGCCACGGCCAGAATGCCGCCAATAGCGGTGCAGCACCCGACCTGCGGCTGTCGCCGTACCCGACCGACCGCGATGCGTTCCATGCGGTCGTGCGGGAGGGCGCGCTGCTGAGCCGGGGCATGCCGAGATTCGACGAGCTCTCGATCGAGCAGACCGAGGCGATCCGCCAGTACGTGCGGGCCCGGGCCCGGGAGCTGGGCGCGGACGGCGCGAGCGCACGCTGAGGTCCCGATCGACGCGGAGCTCGCTCCGCGTCCGCCGCTCGAGGCGAGCGCCGGGGCCCTGCTCCACGGCACATCCGGTACCCGGCAGCGGGTATGATCGCGTTGCGCGCGAGGAGGAGCCGGGCATGCAGACGCTGGATGATCTCGACATCCCCTACCTCCGCATGGAGGATCCGGAAGTCGCGGCGGATCCCGTCCCGCACCTGAACGCCGCGCGGCAGCTGCATCCGTGGCTGGCGAGATGTGCCTTCGGCCACGTCGTGCTGTCGCACGAAGCCATCTGGGACCTGCTCCGGATGGACGGCAAGCTCGAGCCGAGCTTCGACGACGTGGTCGAGCTGATGGGCGCGGCGGACACGGAGTGGGGCCGCTTCCAGCACTCCCACATCCTCAACCTCTCCGGCGAGGCACACAAGCGGTTCAGGGGCCTGGTCGGACCCATGTTCACCACGGACGAGGCGGATCGAAACCGCCCGCTGATGCGCGAGAGGATGAACCGGCTGCTCGACGAGTGGGCCCCGAAGGGCGCCTTCGACTTCGAGGAGTTCGTGTCCTACTTCCCGATCAGCGTGATCAGCTCCATGATCGGGGCCCCGCTGACGGAGATCGGCCGGCTGCGGGGCTCGCTCGAGGCCCTCGGCCTCGCACTGGGCATGAATCGCGACTTCATGCCCGAGGTCGAGAAGGGCTTCCTGGTCATGGACGATTTCGTCCAGCAGCTCGTCGCCGAGCGGCGCGCCGGAGAGCGCCCGGGCACCGAGCAGGACCTGCTCGACCTGCTCCTCGCGGCGACGCGAGACGACGGACTGACCGACCGCGAGATCTACGACCTGCTGATCTTCCTGTTCGTGGCGGGATACGACACCTCCAAGAACGTCATGACGTTCGTCATGAGGGCACTGCTCGATCACCCCGACGACTACGCGCGCTGCGCCCGGGACCGGGACTTCTGCGGCGAGGTCCTCGAGGAGACGCTGCGACTCAACAACCCCTCGACGATCACCCGGCGGGTGGGTCGGGACATCGTCTACCGCGACGTGCTGCTGCCCGAGGGCACCCTGCTCTTCTTCCCCGCGACCGTGTCGGGCCGCGATCCCGGTGCGTTCGAGCACGCCGACGAGTTCCGGCCCGGGCTGGAGCGCAGCAACCGCCACCTGGCGTTCGGACGCGGCATGCACATCTGTCTCGGCCAGTTCGTGGCGCGCGCCCAGATCGAGGAGGGCCTGCACCTGATCGCCCAGCGCATCCGGAACCCGCGCCTGGTGGGCCCCGTCGGTCACCGCCCCTTCTTCGGCGTCTGGGGTCTGCGGGGACTGCCCATCGAGTTCGACCCGGCTCCGCCGGCCTGAGACGGGAGGGCGTCAGCCCTCCGCCGCGGGCCGGTACGGCTTGACGTCCCAGTGCGTCGGATCGAACGCGCCGGGATCGAGGACCGAGCCCGGGGCGCCGGCCATCACCTCGGCCCAGCGCCGCGCGACGGTCTCCAGCGCGAGGCCGGGATCGGAGAAGCCGGGCGTCTGGGCGAGGAGGATGCGGCGCACCCCTCCGCCGACCGCCTCGATGCACTCGCCCGAGACCGGACAGCTCTCGTGGGCGAGAAAGGCGACGACCGGCGACACCAGCTCGGCCGGCAGGTTCTCCAGGGCATGCCGGTACATCGGAGAGGTCTCCTGCTGCTGCGCGGCCACCATGCGCGTGAACGCGCCCGGATTGACCGAGTTCGCCCGGATCCCGAGAGCCGCCCCCTCGGCGGCCAGGGATCGCGTCAGCGAGAAGAGGCCGCCCTTGCTGGCGCCGTACGCGGCCAGCCACGCGACGCCCGCGAGGGCGCCGGAGGTGACGTTCACGATGCGCCCGTAGCCGTTCGAGCGCATGCGGGGCCACGCGGCGCGACACGTCCAGATCGGACCCATGAGATTGATGTCGATGTGCCGCCTGAAGTCACGCGAGCTCATCTCGTCGAACGGGGCGGCGACCGAGATCGCCGCGTTGTTGACGAGGATGTCGACGCTTCCGAACGCGTCGAGGGCCGCCTCGACGATCGCCGCGGCGCCCTCCTCGCTCGCCACCGAGTGGCTGTCCGCGATGGCCTGACCTCCGAGGGCGCGGATCTCCTCGGCAACGGACTCGGCCGACGCCACGCCGGAATAGCCCGGGGTCTCCGGGTCGTGGCCGATGTCGTTGACCACGACACGGGCCCCGCGCTCGGCCAGCAGGAGCGCATGCGCGCGGCCGAGGCTCGGCTTGCCGCCGGCCCCCGTCACGATGGCCGTGCGTCCGTCGAAGCGCAGCTCGCTCAACAGGCACCTCCCCGCACGTCGTCCAGCCCGTCCACGGCGAGGGGGCCCTCGATGATTCTGCGTTCCTGGGCCATCCCGTCTCCTGGGTGCCGGCTCGCGATCGACGCAGCTCGACGGCCGGCGCTCAGCCGATGAGCGGGAAGCCGTCCCCGTCGAGCCGCTGATTGGGCTGCATCCCGGTGGTGTCGAAGGCCTCGGGGGGTGCCCCGTTCCAGCAGACGTCGGCCGGCTGGACGAGCACGAGATAGGCCCAGCGCGGCCGGTCGGTCGTATTGGCTCCGGCACCGTGCACCGTGAGATGCGAGTGCACCGTCACATCGCCCGCCCTGTAGTGCATGGGCGCAGACATCTCCAGATCCCGGAGCTCCGGGAAGACGTCCAGCGCATCACCAGCGCCGTAGGTGTGATAGCTGCCCAGGACCCCGGCGCGGTGAGAACGGTTCACGAAGGACATCGTGCCCGACTCCGGGCCGAAGTCCTCGAGCGCGATCCAGAAGGTCATCCCGCCGGATCGATCGACCGCGAACGTGATGAAGTCCTGGTGGAAGCTGGTGGGACCGTTCCCCGCGTTCCGGGTCTTCCTCGACGACGGCAGCTTCGGCGCGAAGAAGTCGCTGAAGTACCTGACTCCCACCTCGCCCTTGCGGCTCATGAGAGCTCCGGCACCGCGGCCGATGCGGTCGATCAGCACCCGGACGTCGGGAACCGTCAGTCCGCCCCCCTGCTCTGCATTGAAGTAGGGCTGGTCGACTCCGTAGGCGTCGTTGCTGTCGCCGTCGTCCCCCATCCGGTCGCGCGCGATCCGGAGCAGCGTCTCCACGGTCGCGGCGTGGACGAAGCCATCGAGCTTCGTCCATCCGAACTCCCGGTAGTGCGCGACTTCCTCCGGGGTCACGGGTCGGCAGGGATCCGCCCCTCGTTGCTCGAGCGTCCGCATGCGTCGGGCCTCCAGTCCCCGCTCAGGCGAGCGTCCGGAGCGGATCGGTTCCGTCCCAGCTCCCGGCAGCGGCCCTGAACTTCTCGAAGATCGAGTCCGCCACCGGGTTCGCCTCGATCAGCTCCACCATGAAGCCCAGCGTCGCCGTGGTGTCGATCCAGCACGTCCGGGCGCCCATCATCAGCCCGCTGAAGGCCACCTGCGAACCCGCGTCCGTGTAGGCGCCGAGGCTGGCGTCGTAGTCCGCGCAGTACAGGGCCGAGTGGTGGAAGCCCGTCCGACCGGCGGGAACCACGTCGCGAAACACCGAGGGGCGCTCGTCCTTCTGACTCACCAGCTCGATCTGGACCTCTCCGGCCTGGGCCATCGCGGCCGTGATGTCGGGGGGCTCCGCCGGCTGTCCCCGGTAGCGCGCGTCCTCGAACGTCACCTGCTCGAAGAGGAAGAACGGGCCGACCCCCGCCGAGTCCGTCCATGCCTTCACGGCCGCATGCACGTCGGGTACGACCCAGCACATCTGCATGAAGCGTCGCTCGGGGAAAGCTCGACCCGACATCCGTTCGTTCCTCCGCACCCACGCCCGCGGCCGCGTCTGCCCGCGCGAGTCGCGGAGCTGGCGGCGAGCTCCGCATCATGCCGCAGCGCCCCGCGATCCCCGCCGCCTGGAGCCGGGACTCAGCCCCGCCCATTCTACAGCGTGGGGGCGAGAGGCGGAGCCGACGCTCACCGCATGGCCGCGGCCTCCAGCCAGTTTGCACGGCCCCTGCGCGAGGTGCACCCTGGCCGCAGCGGAAGGGAAGCGTCCGGCGTCGAGCGAGCGCCCCGGGATCTCCTCCGGGGGAGGAACAACGGCCATGGCAACCAGGGTGGCATTCGTGACCGGTGCGGCGTCCGGGATCGGCCGCGCCGCGGCGGAGGCGCTGGTTGAGCGGGGCTGCGCCGTCGCGCTCGTGGACCGGGACGACGAGGGGGGCTCCCGTGTCGAGGCGGAGCTCCGGAAGTCGGGCGAGTGCATCTTCATCCGCTGTGACGTGACCGACGACGAGGATGTACAGCGGGCCGTCGCGCGGACCGTGCAGACATATGGACGGCTCGACTCGGCGTTCAACGCGGCGGGCGCCGACGGCGAGAAGGGCAAGGCCGTCGCCGACTCGAGCATCGAGAACTGGAACCGGGTGATCACCCTCAACCTCACCGGGGTCTGGTCCTGCATGCGCCACCAGATCCCCGAGATGCTCAGGGCCGGCGGCGGATCGATCGTCAACTGCTCGTCGGTCGCAGGGCTGGTGGGAGCGCCCCTGCTGTCGGCCTACGTGGCGGCCAAGCACGGCGTCGTCGGCCTGACCCGGAGCGCCGCCCTCGAGTACGGGCGTCAGGGCCTCCGCGTGAACGCGATCTGTCCGGCAATGATCGATACGCCGATGTCGCGCGCGTTCATGGACCCGGAAATCTCCGAGATGATGCTCTCCGAGAGTCCGATGGGCCGGTTCGCCGCACCCTCGGAGGTCGCGTCCGCGGTGCTCTGGCTCTTCGACGACGCCAACGGCTTCGTCACCGGCCAGGCAATCGCGATCGACGGCGGGTGGACCGCGCGCTGAGACACGAGAGGAGACGCTCATGCCGACCCTGACCAACGCCCGGGTGTTCGACGGCCGGGAGATGCTGCCCGGCCGGCACAGCGTGAGCCTCGAGGGAAACCTCATCGCGACGGTGGGCGACCCGGCAACCGCCCCGGTCGATGCCATCGACGTGGACGGCCTGACCCTGATGCCCGGGCTGATCACCTGCCACCTCCATCCCGACTTCTACAGGTTCAGCCTCGAGGAGGGCCTGTCCGGCGAGCCACTGGGCAAGGAGTTCCCGCCGGGCGTCATGATGGCCATCGGCGTGCGCACCTGCCGCGTGCTGCTGGAGAGCGGCTTCACCGGGTACGTCGGCGCCTCGTGCAGCAACGACATCGACGCCCAGCTCAAGATGGCGATCGCGGAGGGCTTCATCCCGGGGCCCCGCATTCGCGCCTGCGGCCACCACCTGGGCACCACCGCCTCGCTCAATGACAGTCCGAAGTGGTGGCGGCGGCCGGAGACGCCGGGGACCGATCTGTTTGCCGACGGCCCCGACGCGCTGCGCAAGCTGGTGCGCGAGGAGGTCCGGCGCGGGGTCGAGACGATCAAGATCTTCGCCAGCTCCGGACACGGCTTCTCCGGTCGCACGGTCCGCAACATGGGCCGCGACGAGATCGCGGCCGTCGTGAGTACCGCCCACGCATGCGCCGCACGGGTACGGGCCCACGTCTCCGACGCGGCGATGATCCGTGAGTGCATCGAGCTGGGGGTCGACATCATCGATCACGGCGACGAGATGGACGAGGCGTGCATCGAGGCCATGGCAACGGCAGGAACCTTCTGGGTACCGAGCCTGGTCTACACCAAGCTCCTGCTCGAGCTCGGCTGGGGCGACGCCGATCTGCAGCGCCAGTACGAGAGCGTGAGAAGGCTGCTCCCGCTCGCGCAGGCCTCGGGGGTGCGCATCCTGGTCGGGGACGACTACAGCGGCGTCTTCCGTGACACCCTCGAGGACGATCCGCTCGGCCACGAGGTCGGCTGCTACGGGCGCGAGTTCGCGTTCTATGCGGGAATCGACGGGCTCGCCGCCGCGGATGTGCTGGGCTGGGGTACCCGGAACGCGGGAGAGCTGCTCGTGGATCCGCCGGCCAGGGCCGGCGTGGTCGAGCCGGGCGCCCTGGCCGACCTCATCGTCGTCGAGGGAGATCCGGTCGCGGATCCTTCGCTGCTGGCGAGGCCCGAGCAGAGCCTGAAGGTCGTCATCCGGGACGGCTCCGTCGTGATCGATCGGCTGCCGCCGGGGCGCGAGCGCCGGGCGGCCTAGCCTCGATCGCGATCAGCGTCGCGTCACGCTTCCGCGGCCCCCTCGATCCTCCGCTCGAGAGCCTGTAGCTGCTGCCGCAACGACTCGACCTCCTCGCGCAGGCGCTCGACCTCACTGGTGCCGCCGGCCGCCCCCGGACCCCCGCGCGCCGCATAGCTCAGGCGCCACTCGGGCGGATACAGGCTGTCATTGTCCTTGACGGCCTTGCTCAGGCCCTTGCCGAACGTCTCGTCGGTCAGCTCGAGCTCCCCGTCGGACTTCACCAGGGGAAGCATCGACTCCAGCCAGCCGCTCACGACGCTGCCCATGTACTCGCCCTGGTGCTGCTTGAAGACCTCGAAGAACGTCTTCTGGATCATGACCGCGTCGGTCGGGCGGTTGGAGGCGCACGCGAGGGCGTACTTCTGGACCTCGGCTTCGAGCTGGTCCCGCGGCACGACGCTGTTGACGAAGCCGCAGTCGTACATCTCCCGGGCCGTGAACGGCCGGCCCGTGAACACCATCTCCTGGAACTTCCGCAGCCCCATCATCAGGGCCCACTGCCACATTCGCGCGGCCCAGCCGACGTAGCGCCAGGCCGAGTGCCCGAACAGGGCCTCGTCGGAGGAGATCACCAGGTCGGCGTCGGCCACCTGGTAGAAGTGCCACCCGTAGCAGTAGCCCTTGACCTCGACGATGCTGATCTTCTTGAAGTCCTGGAGGCTGCGGAGCCCGAAGCTCGAGTTGGCGTAGAGCTGCGTGAGAGACGCGAGGAACCGGTAGGAACCCTTCGGCGGATACTTGACGTCCTCGTCGTCCCCGATCCCGAACTCGTACAGGGGCGAGTAGTCCTCGGCCGTGTACATGCCCGCCTGCTCCTCGAGATCGGCACCGCTGCCGAGATGCTCGCCCGCGCCGCGAACCACCAGCACCTTCACGTCGTCGTCCACGTTCGCCCTGTGGACGAGATCCGCGAAGCGCTGCCGCGCCGCCGCGGTCGGACCGTTGAGTCGCTCGGGACGGTTCAGCGTGATCGTCGCGATCTTCGTCTCCGGATCCTTCGCGTACAGGACGATCTCCTCCGCCGGTGGACGCTCGTCGGGCTCAGTCATGCGCATTCCCCTTCTGCTCGAGGCGCTCCTCGATCATCGCCGACATCTCGAAGAGCTTCAGCTTCCCCGTCGAGGTTCGCGGCACGTCTCCATGGGAGACGAGGACGATCTGTCGAGGGACCTTGTAGCTGGAAAGAACGTCCCGCAGCGCCTTCTTCAGTCCCTCCTCGCCGGGCTCCGTCCCCGCGACCGGGACGACGGCCGCGACGACGCGCTGGCCCAGCTCGGGATCCGGCAGTCCGACGACGACCGCGAGATCGACCTCCGGCAGCCCGAGCAGCGCTGCCTCGACCTCGAGGCGGGACACGTTCGCGGCCCGGGTCTTGATCATGTCGCCGCGGCGAGCGACGAAGTAGAGGTACCCGTCCGCGTCGATCCGCACCAGATCGCCGGTCGGATAGAAGCCGTCCGGCGTGAACACCCGGCGCCGATCCACCTTGTAGAAGCCCGACATCAGGGCAGCGCCGCGAAGCTGGAGCTCGCCGACCTCTCCTGCCGGCACCGCCTCGCCGGTCTCGGGATCGACGACGCGCCGCTCGTACCCGTGAATGGCGCGCCCCGAGGCGCCGGCCTTCTCCTCCGGCAGACGGACGTCGAGCGGCTCCCCGCTGTGCACCGCGAAGGTCTCGCTCATGCCGAGCATGTTGGACTGGAGCGGCTCGGGGATCAGCTCCCCACGCGCGTCGCGGAACGGCCCGAGACCGACGATCCTGTCGACGTCGATGCCACGAGCGGTCGCGGCCTCGCGCAGCTTCACCAGCAGGTCTCCCCAGCTGTTGACGCGATTGACCCCGCACTGCTCGATGGTGTCGAGCACGGCATCCAGGTCCGGGGACTCGGGGTAGACGAGCGCGGCGCCCACGCTCAGCACCTCGAGCGCCATGGCCATCCCACCGAGCCAGAACGCGGGCAGATGGGGCAGCATCCGGTCGCTGCTGCGGAGCAGGAAGAGCCTGGCGAGCTCCGGCGGGTGCCGCGTCAGGTTCCACTGCGTGTGAACCACGGCCTTCGGCAGCGCGGTGCTGCCCGAGGTGTAGACGATGACCGCATCGTCCCCGGGCGCGACCTCTCGCTCGGCCGCGGCGAGCAGCGTCGCATCGGGCGCGTCGGGAGCCTCTGCCCGCGCGAGCAGCTCCGCGACCGGACGCGCCCAGGCCAGCCCCTGCGCGTCATCCAGCCAGACGGACCGCAGGTGGGGCGCGGCGGTGACCCGGAGCGCGTCGGCGCCGCCGTCCGCCAGCCCGGGAAGAGCGGCGCTGAGCGTCGCCTCGTAGTCGTGATGCAGGAAGCGGCGCACGCCGACGAGGAGCTGCGTGTCGCTGTTGCGCAGGATGTGCGCCAGCTCGGACGGCGTGGACAGCGTGCTGACCGCGGTGACGAGCGCGCCGATCCGCAGTCCCGCGAGGAATGTCGTGATCCAGAGCGCACCGTCAGGCGCCATCAGGGCGATCCGCGCCCCCTTGCCCGCGCCCGCCGCCAGGAAGGCACGCGCCATCCGGGCCGTGCGCCGGTCGAGCTCGTCGTAGCTCAGGGTCTCCTTCGCCGTTACGATGGCGTCGTGCTCGCCGCGCTCGGCGACCAGGCGGGCCAGCAGCGCCGGCAGCGTGGACGCCGGCTCGGTCGCTTCCATCGCCTATGCCCTCGCGCCGTGCGTCCCGCTCGACCTCCCGGCGGCAGAGCTGCCCGCCTGACGCAGGCGGCCCGCGCCGCGGGACGATCGCGCCGGCGCGGAGCGTGCTGGCGGTGGCGTGGTGGTGGCCCGCCCGGCGGCGGTACGCACGCTAGTCCACGCCCAGATAGCGATCGATCTCGCGGTGCATCTCCCAGAGCGCCATCTCCTGGCGCAGGTTCAGATGCACCCCTTCATACGAGCGCGACCGCATGCCGGCGGAGACCTCGAGCATGTTCGAGAAGTCCTGATGCAGCACGCGACCGACCTGCGCGGGATCGCGCCAGTCGACCTGCCGCGTCTCGTAGTCGGGCATCTCTCCGCCCGGGAAGGCCGTGAGCGACCAGACGTCCCAGAGGGTCTCGTCGGGGTTCAGGCCGTGGGGCCGCGAGCGGTACGCCAGGGCGTTGCCCACGGTGGGCAAGGTGAAGAAATGCGGGAAGATGAAGTTGCCGCCGATGTGCTCGGCCTGCTCGGGCGTGGGCGCGGGCAGCGCGATGTCCGCGCTTGCCGCGTGGGTGTAGAGCTCGTCCATGTACGCGTCGATCGCGCCCTCGCCCTCGCGCCGGGGTCGCGCCGCGGCGCGCGTCGCCGCCTCCCGGTCGCGCTCGACGTACATCGCGCCGATCTCATCGATCGTGTAGCTGATGTAGCTCTGCAGGAGCTCCCTCTCGTCGAGGCCCGTCGGCGACTCGGGCTCCATCCCCTGCGAGTAGGGCACGCCGTAGTGAGAGTGCCCAGCGCCGTCGATGTGGTACAGGAAGCGGCTGATGTCGGTGCCCAGCCGGGGATACTCCGGGTGCGTCGCCGGCACGTGGTAGGACTCGGTGAAGGCCTCGAGCGCTGCCTTCCAGTTGATGGGCAGGATCATCTGCTTGTGCCAGAGCACGCCCATCTGATCGAGCCGCACGGGGTCGAGCCAGCGCGTCGCGGGCCCGATCGCCTGCTCGAGGGGCGGAGCGTCGGGATCCATGTTGATGAAGACGAACCCGCCCCAGGTGTCGACCTGGCACTCGCGCAGGCGAATGCGCTCGGGATCGAGGGCAGCCGGGTCGAACTCCTCGGCCAGGTAGACGCGCTCGGAGGCGCCGTCCAGTCCCCAGGTCCAGCCGTGGAAGGGACAGCGGATGCGCCGCCCCTCGAAGCATCCCGCCCCGCTCGCCAGGCGCGTACCGCGATGCCGGCAGGCGTTGTGGAACGCGCGCAGCTGGCCGTCCTCGCCGTGGACCACCAGGATCGACTGGTCGCCGATCGTGTACTCCAGGTAGTCCCCCGGCTGGGCGACCCGGTCCGCCCGGCCGGCGATCTGCCACACGCGCGGCCAGAGCCGGTCCAGCTCCATCTCGAGGAACTCGCGACTCAGGTAGCGGTCCTTCGGAATGAAGGACTTCTCGAGCGCGTATCTCGAACTCCAGCGGGGGTCGCGATCGGCCATGCGGGCGATGCTACCACGGCCCCGACCGCGCCAGCGCCCGTGCGCGGCGAGCTCCGGGAGCCGGCGGCCTCCCGCTCGCGCCTCGCCCGCTCAGCGTGAGGCCGGCGCGCGACCGGCCGCCTGCGCGCGCCGCGCGCGGACGTACGCCACGACCGCGTCGACCTCCGCGTCCGTCAGGGCACCGGCGAACGCGGGCATGAGTGCGCCGCCTGTGCCCGAGCGGATCGACCGGCGCAGGGCCTCCTCGGTGTCCCCGTAGCGCAGTGGCTCGCTCAGCAGGAGCGGCGACGGCTCGACTCCGATCAGCGCGCCGCGACCCAGGTGACAGGTGGCGCAGGCCTGATGGAAGAGGGCCTCGCCGTCGGGAGCGCGAGCCGCCGTCCCGCCCAGCGCGGCACACGAGCCGAGGCACGGCAGGAGCAGCGCGAGCGCGAGATGTCGTCTCCTGATCGAACCGGCCCTCCGACGTCGATCGTACCACGATCCCCGGCGGGCACTGCCTTCTCGCTCACGGCGCCACCGAGGGGTTATGCTGGTGCGCCGGCCAGCACAGGGAGAAGGCGTGATGTCCCTCGCGTACGTACAGGCCCCGCAGTTCGACCGTCCCGAGGATCAGCGCCGCGACCTCAAGGGGCGCCTGGCGGTGGCCTTCCGGATCTTCGCGCGCCTCGGCTACGACGAGGGTGCGGCCGGGCACATCACCGTGCGCGACCCGGAGGACCCGGAGCACTACTGGGTCAACCCGGCTCTCAAGGACTTCTCCACCATGCGGGCCTCGGACCTGGTCCGCATCGACCACGAGGGGAACCTGATCGAGGGCGCGTACGAGGTGAACCAGGCCGCCATCGCGATCCACTCCGCGGTCCACCGCGCCCGTCCCGACGCGACCGCGGCCGCTCACTCGCACTCGGTCCACGGCAAGGCCTGGTCCACGCTGCGGCGTCTCCTCGACCCGCTGACCCAGGACAGCTGTGCCTTCTACGAGGACCACGGCATGCACGAGCGCTTCGGCGGCGTGGTCTTCGACGCGGAGGAAGGCGCGGCGATCGTGAAGGCGCTGGGGAGCCACAAGGCCGTGATCCTGGCCAACCACGGCCTGCTGACGGTCGGCCAGTCGGTCGACGCCGCCACCTACTGGTTCATCTCGCTGGACCGTGCCTGCCAGACGCAGCTCGCCGCCGAGGCTGCGGGCACCCCCGTCCCGATCCCGCACGACGTCGCCAAGCAGACCCACGACGTGGCGGGCCGGGAGGTCGTCGGCTGGATGGGATTCCAGCCCTGGTACCAGCGGATCGTCGCCGCCGAGCCCGACGTGCTCGCGTGAGACTTCCCGGCCCAGCGCTGCTGCGGCGCGACCCTTGCCGCAGGATCACCGACAGCGTGCAGCCGGTGAGTCTCGATCCCGGCACCTGCCCGGGTCAGACCTGCGACGACCGGCGCTGCGGAATCGCGGAGATCCGCCACGAGCTCTAGCGCCCACGCCGTCGACGCGGCCGTGCGCCGCTACGAGAGCCTGCTGCGGGACCACCGCAGCGACGCGTACCGCGCCTGGCTGCACGTGCTCTCGCTGCCGCAGCTCTCGGTGCACGTGAGCCGCGGCCGACGCGGCCTGCGCGGGCTCCACGACGGTGGCGTCACCGACCTGGTCGCCAGCATGCCGGGGCTGGCCCGGCGGCTGCGGATCGACCTGCGGGCGCTGTCGGGCCCGCAGCAGTCGGGCCTGATGCAGGATCTGGCCGAGGTCCAGCTGCGCATCGACCGCGAGGACCTCGACTTCGCGCGCGACCTGCTCGAGCAGCGCCGGCGCAGCTCGTTCCGGGCGCTCGCCGACGAGGTGGTCGCCGACCTGGTCGGCGAGCCCGACCCCTGAGCCAGGAGCGCGCGAGGCACCGGGGCATGGACGATCCGCTGGGGCTCGACGGCAAGGTTGCGCTGGTCACGGGCGCCGGTGCCGGGATCGGCGCCGCCTGCACGCTGCGTCTGGCCGCGGCCGGCTGCGCCGTGGCGGCGCTCGACGTCGACGCGGGAGCGGCGGAGCGCACGGCCGCCGAGGTGACCGGCAACGGCGGACGCGCGCTGGCGCTCGGAGTCGATGTACGCGACACCGACGGCTTCTCCGCGGCCGTGGAGCGCTGCCGGCGCGAGCTGGGTGAGCTCGACGTCTGCGTGAACAACGCCGGGGGCATGGCCGGGCACCCCCTCAAGCGCTTCCTCGAGGTCACGCCCGGGTTCGTGACCGACGCCATCGAGCTCAACCTGAGCGCGCTGTTCCGCTGCTGCCAGACCGAGGCCCGCGCGATGGTCGAGCGCGGCGCGGGCGGGTCCATCGTCAACGTCTCCTCGCTGGGCGGCGTACGCGCGGTGCGCGGCGTGACCGCGTACGGCGCCGCCAAGGCGGGCGTGATCAACCTGACGCAGACCATGGCGATCGAGCTCGGGCCCCACGGGATCCGCACCAACGCGATCGCGCCCGGCACCACGCTGACGCCGGCGGCGCAGGACCAGGTCGGCCACCGCGTCGAGGCGACCGCGGCGGCCAATCCGATGCGGCGCGTCGCCCTGCCCGACGACATGGCAGGCGTGGTCCTCTTCCTGGCGTCGGACCTCGCCGCCTACGTCAACGGCCAGGTGATCGCGGTCGACGGCGGCTTCAGCGCGGCGGTCGGTGTGCAGCCCCGATCGCGAAGCTCGAGCTGATCGGGCGCTGCGGGCCCCGGTCCCGGTCGCGCTCAGCCCGGCCGCGGAGCGGCGAGCACCGGCGACAGCTCGGGCTCGGTCCAGGGACGCGACTCGAAGCTCTCGAGCAGCCCCGGGCTCACCGTGCCGAAGGCGCGGTCCCACAGGGTCGTGAAGCCGCCGTAGTTCCAGCCGACGCGGGCGTGGTGCTGGTCGTGGAAGTACGGGGTCTGCAGCCAGCCCGTCCAGGGCGAGCGATACCACCAGCGCGGGAAGACCTCGTGGCCGCTGTGCACGTACAGGCTCATCAGCGGCTGGAAGCCGCCGATCAGCGCCAGCGACTCGCGATGCACCTCGAAGACGGCGAGAAAGACCGGGAGGAAGCCGCCGGTGAGCATGCCCTCGAGCGGGTTGAACGAGAAGGCCGTCAGGGGATTCGGGGCCATGCTGCGATGGTGCGTGCGGTGCACCCAGCGGAAGACCAGGTCGGTGTGCATCAGCCGGTGCAGCAGGTAGAAGTACAGGTCGAAGGCGAGGAAATAGACGGCGAACTCGCCGACCACCATCCACCACGCCGCCGGCCCCTCGGCAAAGCTCATCTGGCCGCTGCGCCGGAGCACGCCCCAGAGCACGCCGATGGTCGCCGCGGACGCGCCGAGGGTGAGCGCCGAGAACAGCAGCTCGTGGCGCAGCAGGCCGCCGTCGAAGCGCACCCGCTGCAGCTTGCGCCGCCGGAAGAAGGGGCGCGCGATGCCGAAGAGCAGCGCACAGGCCAGGCCGACCAGCAGCCAGTGGTAGAGGATGGTCTCGCCCATCCCTGTGAGCATCCTCGTCAGATCCACGTGCACCCTCGTCGATCGCCCCCCACCAGCCTAGCAGCGACCCGCCCCGGGCGCCCTCAGGGGCGGCGCAGCTCCGTCACACCGAAGCCGCGTGAGAGCAGGCCGAGTACCCAGCGCCGCGGCAGGCGTTCGAGCACGTTGAGCAGCCCCACACCGGCGCCCACGCGCACGGTGTGGCGGGGCCGGCGGGCCAGCATCGCGTCGACCACGCGCCGGGCGAACGCATCGGCCTCCATCGGGCGCGACTGCGAGGCCCGCGAGCGCCGCTCGATGTGGCCCCGGACCGGCGCGTAGTGCGGGGTGTCGGCGTGCACCGGCGCCTTGTCGGCCACGTCGGAGCGCACGCCCCCCGGCTGCACCACCATCACGTCGATCCCGAACGGCGCCACCTCGGCGCGCAGCACGTCGGACCACGTATGGACCGCGGCCTTCGCGCCGCAGTACGCGCCCACCCAGGGCGTGGGCACCACGCCGACCATGCTGCCCACGTTCACCACGAGTCCCGAGCCGCGCCCGGCCATGTGAGCGAAGACCGCCTGCGTGACGGCCAGCGGGCCGGTGACGTTGGTCTCGTACATGCGCCGCACGTCCTCCAGCGGGGTCTCGGCGAGCGGCCCGAACAGGCTCGTGCCGGCGTTGTTCACGACCGCGTCGATCCGACCCTCCCGCGCGATCGCGTCCCTGACCGCCCCGCGGATCGAGCCCTCGTCGGTGACGTCGAGCATCAGCGGCTCGAAGCCCTCGTTGCGCAGCTCCTGGAGCGAGGCCTCGCGGCGCGCGGTCGGGATGCAGCGCTGGCCGCGTTCCCTCAGCTCGCGCGCCAGGGCGCGTCCGATTCCCGACGAGCAGCCGGTGACCAGGAAAACTCTCGGATCCGCCATTCACCCTCCCGCGACGTGCACGGCGGCCCGATTCTATCCCCGGCGACGGGCCCTCGGTCCGGGGTTCTCGAGTGGCCTGCTAGACGGCGTCGATGCGCACGCCTGTCCCGCGCGTCGCCGCCCGGCGGATCGCGTCGAGCGCGCGCATCGAGGCCAGGCCGTCGTGGAACGTGGGCGGCGCGGGGTCGGCGTCCGGCCCGGCCTTGCCATCGATGGCGTCGCGCAGCGACTCGCAGAGCCGCGTGTAGGGGCCGAGCTCCATGTGCGTGTAGCGCTCCGCGGGGCGGTCCG